>JAVKFF010000076.1:0-11923 GCA_040226215.1 Azospirillaceae bacterium | reverse complement strand
GGCCGCGCCTGACGAGGCTCTTCAGCACCGAGCCGGCGGCGCCCTTGTTGATGGTCAGCGAGCCGGGCAGGGGCAGGACGGTCCCGTCCGGACGCTGGGCGGCGGCGGAGAGGATGACGAGCTGGGTATCGGTGAGCCTGGACATGGCATGACCTCCTCGGGGTGTCGTGGCACCGTCGGAGATCGGCGGTGCCCGGCACCACCCCGAGCCCCGGACTTGTGGGCCGGATCGGCCGGCCGGGCGGGGCGTTCACGCCATAGGGACAGCAATGCTTGCCGGGGCGGGGAAGTTCAGTCCGTTTAGGGCCTTAAATCGGAACTCGTGATGTCGTTTGCGACGAGGATCGCGCTGGCAAGCGCATCGATATCCGCGGCCTGCTGCTTCAGGCGCTGCGCAAGCTCCTCAGCCCTCCCGGGATCGATACCGGCATCCTGACCGGCGATCGCGGTGTCGTGCAGGCGCTCGGCGACGACGGTGGCGAGTGCAAACAGAGCGGGGATGAGGTCGTCAGGCATGGAAGTTGCCGCTCAGCAAGGGCTGACGATCAGACAGAGGTGGCCGGGATGGGGTTTGCGACGCAGCGTAGCCTGTTGCGAGACATGCGATCCAACAGTGCCGATGGGAACGAATGTCAGTTGTCGGGCTG
This sequence comes from Azospirillaceae bacterium, assembly GCA_040226215.1. GTDB lineage: Bacteria > Pseudomonadota > Alphaproteobacteria > DSM-16000 > Inquilinaceae > JAVKFF01. The sequence continues at coordinate 11,276 of JAVKFF010000076.1, read as the reverse complement.
GCATGGGGATGGCTCTCCAACTCGGGTTCGGCGGCAAGGCACCGTCACCATCCCAAGCCCCGCACCGATAGCGTACAGGCAGGGCTGCCAGCCTTTAATCCAGCGTCCCGCATTGCGGCTCTCACCGGCGGAGAAGTCCACTCCATTCTCGCCACAGCGAGCGCAATCCGCGATGAGTGGCTGGATGCGCAGGCCAACCGCGACTTTCAATGCCCGGGAGCCGAACCCGTATCATGGGTCACCTCAAACGTAGGCGGCTCGACCGTTGGCGACGTGAGTGTCGTCTCACGCGACGACCCGTTGCGTGGTTGGTGTTGGCGAGCGCCCGGCCCCTGTTCGAGTGGACGTAGTTGAGAAGCTGAGACAGAGCATCGACCTGGTCGTCATACTTTCCCGACGGAAAGGCAATGAGCTCTCGGCGAAAGGCTTCCAGCCAGTTCGCATCTCGGGGAATGAGAATGCGGCCTTCGGCGATCTTGTCGGTCTGAGCGATCATCCGACTCAATTTGCCCCCTTCAGGCTGCACCAGGACGAGCTGAGTCGCCGCCGGCAGCATACGGTTTCCGGTGATATCGGATCTCAGAGAGCGGCCGACATGGTCACCTTCGAGTAGCACCCGATTGGCGCGCCAGCGTCTGGCTAGAGTGATCACCTGCTGTTTGAGCGCAGCAAACTCCAAGTGCCCGCGCCACAGGTCGAGTATGTTCCACACCCCTTCCCGTTCCCCCGCGATGATGCACGCGGAATAGTCACGCGTCGGCTCGGCTGCGGGGCTCGTCGGCATGCCATCCGGGGCCATGCATTCCGAACCCTGGTCGAATGTAGGCTGGGCCGCTGGGCCGTCGAGTAGCGACAGTCACGGACGAAGGGGTCGCCCGGTCGTTCTGGGGGCGCCCCCCCTTGTCGCCTCGCGCCTGGCGCGAGGACGTCACCTTGCAGCTCCCAACAAGACGGAATTTCTCTCATGCCGGACGCAGCGAATGACCCGATCCCGGGCAACGACCACTGGACGACGATCGATGGCTCCGATCTGTTCCTGTTCGAGAAGCCGGCACTCGCCGGCGCGCAGAAGCGGGGCACCGTGGTCTTCGTGCGCGGCTCGTCAATGGCCTCTCAGCCGACCTTCGATCTGAAGGTGCCGGGACGGCCGCACTCTTCGGTGATGGATTGGTTCGCCGCACGCGGGTTCGACGCCTGGTGCTTCGATTCGCGTGGCTACGGCCGGTCGGGCAAGCCCCCCGGATTCAACGCCTTCATTGCCGAGGGCGCGGCGGACATCGCCGCCGCCACGGACTATATCGAACGGACGAGGCAGAGCAGTCCGGTCTGCCTTTATGGCATCTCCTCTGGCGCTCTGAAGGCAGCCAGCTTCGCCGAGGCGCATCCCGAGCGCGTCAGCCGACTGGCGCTCGACGCCTATGTCTGGACCGGCAAGGGCAGCCCCACCCTGGCGGAACGTCGAAAGAAGCTGCCCAACTTCAAGGAGGGGGAGCGCCGGCCGATCGACCGCGCCTTCGTGCAGACCATCTTCACGCGGGATCATCCGGGAACAGCGGAGGATCGGGTCGTGGACGCCTTCGCCGAGGCGATCACGGCGCTCGACGACTCGATGCCCAACGGCACCTATATCGACATGTGCGCCAACCTGCCGCTCAACGATCCCGCGGCGATCACGGCGCCGACCCTGGTGATGCGCGGCGAATACGACGGTATCGCCGGCTTCAACGATCTCCTGGAGTTCTTCGAGCAGCTGCCGAACCCGGACAAGCAGTTCACCGTCATGCCCGGCATCTCGCACGCCTCCTTCCAGCAGAAGAACTACCTGATGGTCCACGACATCCTCTATGGCTTCTTCGCCCGGACGCCGCCGGTCTATCGGCCATGACAGGCAAATCATGAGTACGATCGAAGAGGGAATAAGTTTCAAAGGGGATAATATCGGGTTTTGCTTAACTTGGCTTCTTCGGCAGCTTCACTCGGGACGGGTGGGCGAGAGAAATGGTGTGCTCCATTCGGGTAGCCGTCGCGACAACTGATCTACTCCCCGGCAATCGGACAGTGACGCTAAGCTACGCGTTCGGTGTCTGCTGGTCTTCGCAGAGAAGTGATCAGCGATGACGAAGCGCAGGCAGTACAAGCCTGAGTTCAAGGCGCCTGTGGCGCTCGAAGTGTTGAAGGGCGAGCAGACGGTCGCCGAGCTGGCGAGCCGGTTCGACGTGCACTCGACGATGATCCACGTCAAACCTGTCCAACGGATGAGGAGTAGCTCGGGTTGCTCATTGAAATCGCGTCAATCAGCTGCGGTAGAGGTCGTTACCCTTGTCGTCGGTAATGATGACTGCAGGGAAATCCGCTACCTCGATACGCCAGACCGCCTCCATGCCGAGATCGGTGTGGTCGATGGCTTCGATATGTCGGATCGCGGTGTCGGCAATTCGCGCGGCGATGCCGCCTGGGGCGCCGAGGTAGAATCCACCATGGGCTTGGCAGCTCTCGATCGTTGCTCGACCACGATTACCCTTGCCGATTGTGACGAGGCTGGCGCCCGCCGCCTGAAAGGCGGGCAGGTAGCTGTCCATGCGCGCCGACGTGGTGGGGCCGAACGAGCCCGATGGCCGGCCGACCGGTGTCTTGGCCGGGCCGGCATAGTAGACAGGGTGGTCGCGCAGATAGCCGGGCAGCGGCTCGCCGGCCTCCAAGCGGTCGCGCAGCCGGGCGTGGACCACGTCGCGAGCGACGATCAGGGGGCCGGTGAGAGAGAGCCGCGTGCCCACTGGCAAGGCCGAAAGCCGTTGCCTGATCGCAGGCATCGGTTGATCGAGGTCCATCGGGACGCTCACGCCTGCAGGCGTGTCGACGTCGGGCAGGTAGCGTGCGGGGTCTGTCTCCAGCGCCTCAAGGCAGACGCCGTCGGCATCGATACGCGCATGGATCTGGCGGTCGGCCGAGCAGGAGACACCGAGGCCGATGGGCAGCGATCCGGCGTGCCGGGGCAGGCGGATCACCCGCACGTCGTGGCAGAAATACTTGCCGCCGAACTGCGCCCCGATGCCGAGGTCGCGGGTAATGCCGAGGATCTGCCGCTCCAAGTCGCGGTCGCGGAAGGCACCGCCGAGGCCGTCCCCGGCCTCGGGAAGTCCATCCAGCGCCCGCGTCGAGGCAAGCTTCAATGCCTGCAGCGTCTGTTCCGCCGACAGCCCGCCGACCACCAGCGCCAGGTGATAGGGCGGGCAGGCGGCGGTGCCCAGGGTGCGCAGCTTTTCATCGATGAAGGGTAGGAATCGGCTGGGCGAGAGCAGCGCCTTGGACTCCTGGAAAAGGTAGGTCTTGTTGGCCGACCCGCCGCCCTTGGCGATGAACAGGAGTTCCAGCGCATTGCCCTCACAGGCGTGAATGTCGATCTGGGCCGGTAGGTTGTTGCCGGTGTTGCGCTCATCCCACATGCTGGTCGGCGCGAGTTGACTGAACCGTAGATTACGTGCCCCGAAAGTATCGGCGATGCCAGCGGAGACATTCTCGACGATCGATCCGTCGACGCGGAACCGCTCGCCCTTCCATCCCAGCACGACGGCGGTGCCGGTATCCTGACATGACGGCAGTTCACGCCCTGCGGAGATGACGGCGTTGCGCAGCAGTTCCCCTGCGACATAGCGATCGTTCTCCGAGGCCTCAGGGTCGTCGAGTATGGCACGAAGCTGGGCCAGGTGACTTGGCCTGAACAGGTGCTCGATCTCGTCGAAGGCGATGGCGGTGAGCTGCCGCAACGTCTCGCCGGGCAGACTGAACCAGTGCTCGCCATCGATCTCCCGGCGCTCCGGCGACGCAAGGTCGAGTCGCCGCCAGGCGAGATCCGGCCCGGGTCTCGGGTGCAGATCGACCATAGGAAGGCCGGCGCCGGTCGCTTCGGTTGCGGTCATCGATATCGTTTACATCCAACATGCCGGTGTGGAATTAAGGATCTGGTGCCAGCCTTCAGCCAGGATTGTGTGATCCTGCTTCACGGTGCCACCGGACCGGCTATTTCGCAAGATTCTCTGCGCTTCCGGATAATTCGCGTTGGCTGGCTCATCAAGTCACCCTCCTCTCCGCAGCTGGTCGGGGCGAGATTCCCGTTGACCGGGCTGTTGAAACGTTTCATTTTCTGTCGGACACCCAGGAACGAGGTGCAAGGGGAGGTATCGATGCGCTCAAGTCACCCGGCTCGAGGGCTGGCGCGAGGTCAGCGGCAGCGAGATGCCGTAGTCGCCAGCAGCAACGCCCACATCCGCGCCAACGATTGCGGATTCGCTGCTGGCGTGCCGGCGCACCTGTCCGCCCTGAAGGCCTGAGCGGACGAATGCGTCGAGATGGGCGTACAGTGGCGGAGGAAGGCGTCGAAGCGATGCCGGACGTAATGCGCATTGAGCGGATCGAGACGATCCCGCTGCGCATGCCACTGCCCCGCACCTTCAAGGGCAGCAACTACTTCATGACCCATCGCTGCACCATTCTGACGCGGGTCTATACCGACGCCGGCATCGTCGGCGAGGCCTACAACGGAGATGAAGACGAGAGCCAAGCGGCAATCCTCGCCATCATCCATGACGAGATCGCGCCGCGCCTGGTCGGCCGCAACGCCTTCAATGTCGAGGACTGCTGGGAGGCCATGCTGCCGGCCACCCGCAACATCCTGCGACCGCGTCTCTACGGCACATCGGCACAGGCTTGCGTCGACAGTGCCATCTGGGACGCCGTAGGCAAGGCGCGCGGCGTTTCGCTCGCGCGGCTCTGGGGCGGCGGCGCCGATCGCCTGCCGGTGGTCTGCATCGCCGGCTATTACGAGGAAGGCAAGGGCCTGCAGGAGCTGGGACGTGAAATGGCGTCGCTGAAGGAGGCGGGCTTCGCGGGCTGCAAGTTCAAGGTGGGCGGCCGCTCGCCGCGGGAGGATTCCGAACGGGTACGCATCGCCCGCGACGCTGTCGGCGACGACTTCGTGCTGACCATCGATGCCAACCAGGGCTACGCGGTGCGCGACGCCATAGACCTGGTGCGGCGCATCGAGGATTGCGCGATCACCTGGTTCGAGGAGCCAGTCCAGTGGCGCGACGACCGCCGCGGTATGGCCCTGCTGCGCGCGGTCACCGGCATGCCGGTCGCCGCCGGCCAGAGCGAAGTCTCGCTTGCCGCCTGCCGCGACCTGATGGTCGACGGGGCTATCGACTATTGCAACTTCGACGCCAGCTGGGGCGGCGGAGCCACGGAATGGCGCCGGGTCGCCGCACTGGCCTACGCCTTCTCGGTCAAGATGGCGCATCACGAAGAGCCGCAGATATCCGCCCAGATGCTGGCCTCGGTGCCGCACGGCAGTTTCCTGGAGGTGTTCCACCACGATCGCGACCCGATGTTCTACGAGCTGGTGGAGAACCGCTCCGCGTTCAGCGGCGGCTACTACGAGGTGCCGACGGGGCCCGGCTGGGGTCTCGTCCTCGACGAGGGGACGATCGCCCGGCACCGCATCGACCAGTGAGTTTCGACGAAACGGATAGTCAATAAAGGGAGGCCAAGAGCATGCGTAATCGTCTGATTGTCAGTCTTTCGATCGTCGCGATAATGGGCATTGCGGGACCGGTGGCGGCGCAGTCCGTCACCCTCCACATGGCCCACAACACGCAGGTCGAGCACCCGATCCACCAGGCCGCCGAACGCTTCGCCGAACTGGTCGCCGAGCGCACCGAAGGCGATGTCGAGGTGATCGTCTATCCCAACGAGCAGCTGGCCAATCTGCGTGCCGGCGCGGAGGGCGTGCAGCTCGGCACCATCGACATGGCGTGGTCCGACAGCGGCACGCTGGGCAACTGGGCGCCGCAATTCAGTTTCGTCAGCCTGCCGTTCATTTTCGCCGATTTCGACCACGCCGTGTCGGCGATGGATGCCCTTGCGCCCGACCTCACCGTCGCCATGCGCGAGGCGCTCAACGTGGAGCGTCTGGCCTGGTCGCCCGGCGGCTTCCGCGTGATCCTCTCCAACGGGCGCCCGGTGAACGAGGCGGCCGACATCGACGGGCTGAAGATCCGCGTGCCGGAAATTCCGGTCTATGTCGCCGCCTTTGCCGCGCTCAACGCCAATGCCACGCCGCTGCCCTGGGGCGACGTCTACACCGCCTTGCAGACGGGCGTCGTCGAAGGCGTGGAAGGGCCGCCCGCCGCCATCCAGACCGCCGGCTTCGCCGAGGTGTCGGAATACATGGCGCGCACTAACCACATCATGAACGACCTCAACCTGCTGATGAATCTCGACCGGTTCAACGCCCTCACGCCGGAGGTCCAGGAGATCATCCGCACCTCGGCGCACGAGGCGGTCGACGTCTGGCTGCGCGAGGTCATGCGCGAGAACTACGACGTGGCCTACCAGGCGCTGGCCGAGATGCTGGAAGAAAACGACAACCCCGATGTCGAGAGCTTCCGGCAGGCGATGCTGCCGGTCTGGGAGGACTTCATCGCCGACGCCGGTCCGCAGGCCGAGGCATGGATCAACGCCACGCAGAGCAATTAGGCCGACGCGCCGAAGGGACGTGGGCGGCAGCCGAGCCGCCCGCGTCCCGCTGCCAGCACAATCAGCATTCAACGGGAGGAAGACGATGAGACATGGGACACGCGCCGGCATGCTGTTGGCGACCCTGGCGACGACCCTGGGCACGGGCCTGGCAGTCTGGGCGGCTGGGTCGGGCATGGCATCGGCGCAATCGGTGACCCTGCACCTGGGCCATGTGCAGCAGGCCAACCATCCCATGCAGATCGCCTCCGAGCGCTTCGCCGAGCTGGTGGCGGAGGCGACCGATGGTGAGGTCGAGGTCATCTCCTATCCGGCCGAGCAGCTCGCCAACCTGCGTGGCGGCGCGGAGGGAGTGCAGCTTGGCACGGTCGACATCTTCTGGGTGGACAGCGGCACGCTGGGCAACTGGGTGCCGGAATACAGCTTCGTCAGCCTGCCCTTCATGTTCGCGGATTTCGCCAGCGCCATCGCGGCCATGGACGGGTTGGAGGACGAACTGGTCGCGGCTATGCGCGAGGATCTCAACGTCGAGCGCCTGGCCTGGGCACCGGCCGGTTTCCGCGTGATCCTCAGCAACGGTAGGCCGGTCAACGAGGCCGCCGATCTGGACGGGCTTAAGATCCGGGTGCCCGAGATCCCGATCTACGTGAACACCTTCGCCGCACTTAATGCGAACGCGACGCCATTGCCCTGGGGCGACGTCTATACCGCGCTGCAGACCGGCGTGGTCGAGGGTGTGGAGGGGCCGCCGGCCGCCATCCGTACCGCCGGATTCGCCGAGGTTGCCGATTACATGGCCCGCACCAACCACATCATGACCGACCTGAATATCCTGATGAACCTCGACCGCTTCAACAGCCTGTCGGAGTCACAACAGGCGGCTATCCGCGAGGCAGCGCACGAGGCGTTCGACGTGTGGTTCCGCGCGGAAATCCAGACCAGCGAGAACGAGGCCTATGAGGAACTGACCGGCCTGATGGAAGCGAACAACGACCCGGACATCGAGAGTTTCCGCGAGGCGATGGCACCGGTGTGGGACGATTTCATCGCCGATTCCGGTCCGCGCGCGGCGGTCTGGATCGAGCGCGCGCAAGGCAACTGAGGACACGATTGAGCACCGGGAACGGCCGGCCGTCGACCACGGCCGGTCCGAACCGGAACGGAAATTCGGGGCAAGAGAGACGGGCATGGCACAAGCCGGAAGAACGCGCCGGACCAAGGCTGACGGCAAGGCGCTGGTCGCGCTCTACCGCGAGATGGCGCGCATTCGTGAGTTCGAGGAGCAGGTCCAGAAGAGCTATCTGGAGGGGCTGGTGCACGGCACCACCCATCTCTGCCAGGGCCAGGAGGCGGTGTCGGTCGGTGTTGCCGCAGCTCTCGAGCCGAACGACCGGCTGACCTACACCTATCGCGGCCACGGCGTGTGCATCGCCCGCGGCATGTCCATGGCCGAGGCGCTCGGCGAGATCTTCGGCCGTGTCGACGGCGTCTCGCGCGGTCTCGGCGGCTCCATGCACCTGACAGATGCCGGCCGGGGCCTGATCGGCAGCTTCGGGATCGTCGGCGCCGGGCTGCCATGTGCCGTCGGTGCCGGTCTCGCTGCCCAGCTCGACGGCAAGGGGCGGGTGAGTGTCACCTTCTTCGGCGATGGCGCGGCCAATATCGGCGCGGTGCACGAAAGCATGAACCTGGCGGCGATCTGGAAACTGCCGGTGATCTTTGTCCTGGAGAACAATCTCTACGGCGAGTTCAGCCGCATCAACCACACCACCACGGTCGAGGACCTTGCCGACCGTGCGGCCGCCTACGCCATGCCGGGGGTGGTGGTCGACGGCAACGATGTTCTGGCGGTAAAGGCCGTCGCCGAGGAGGCGGTTGCGCGGGCCCGGGCCGGCATGGGGCCGACCCTGATCGAGGCCAAGACCTACCGCCATCGCGGCCACTCGCGGACCGATCCGGCCAAGTACCGGGACGAGAAGGAGGTCAAGGCGTGGCTGGCCCGCGACCCCCTGGTGCTGTTCGCCCGGCAGCTCGTCAAGGAGAAGCACGCAACCAAAGCGGACCTCGACGGTATCGTCGAGGAGGCTCGCGCCGAGGCCGCCAGGGCGGCGGAGACGGCGGCCGCTAGCCCCTGGCCGGAGCCGCGCGACTTCACCCCCGAAACCTTCGCCGCGCCGTGAGTGGCTCCTCCCCGTTGCAGCTTCGAGACAGTCATGGACACCGTTGAACTGACCTACAGACAGGCCCTGTCCCTGGCGGTTGCCGAGGAGATGCGCCGCGACCCCTCCGTCCTCGTCATGGGCGAGGACATCGGAGCCTCCGGGGGCCCGCTGAAGACGACCGAGGGCCTGTTCGAGGAATTCGGCCCCGCACGGGTTCGCGACACGCCGATCTCGGAGAACGCCTTCGTCGGTGCCGCGCTCGGGCTGGCTCTCTGCGGCTACCGGCCGATCGTGGAGATCATGTTCGCCGACTTCCTGGGCGTCTGCTACGACCAGATCGTCAACGCCATCGCCAAGCACCGCTTCATGTCGGGCGGCCGCATGGACGTGCCGCTGGTCATCCGGGTGATCGGCGGCGGCGGCCTGCGCTTCGGCGCCCAGCACAGCCAAACCGGCGAGACCTGGCTGCTGCCGATCCCCGGCCTGAAGATCGTCGCCGCCTCGACGCCCGAGCAGGCCTACGGCATGCTGAAGAGCGCCATCCGCGATCCCGACCCGGTCGTGTTCATCGAACACAAGGCGCTTCTCGGAACCAAAGGACAGGTGCATGTCGGCCCCGACAACCTGTTGCCGCTCAAAGGCACAAATCTCGTCGCCGAGGGCGACAGGGCCACAGTCGTCGCCAGTCTCGCGATGGTGCCCAAGGCCCTGGAGGCGGCGGAGATCCTCGCCGGCGAGGGCATCGAGATCGACGTCTTCGACCTGCGTGCGCTGCGGCCGATGCAGACCGGCGACATCGTCGAGAGCGTCAAGCGTACCGCCCATCTGCTGACCGTCGAGGAGATTTCCCTGGTGGGCGGCTGGGGTGCGGAGGTGGTGGCGCAGACCGTCGCCGAGGCTTTCGACTATCTCGACGCCCCACCCATGCGCCTGGGCCTGCCGGAGCATCCGCTGCCCTACAGCCCGCCGCTGGAGGATGCCGCGATCCCCGACGCCGAGCGTATCGCCGCCGCGGTCCGCGACCTGCTGGCGTGAGGGGCACGGCGATGGCGATCGAGATCACCGTGCCGAAGCTCAGCGCGACCATGACGGAAGCGACCGTGCTGCGCTGGGCCAAGGCGCCCGGCGAGATGGTCGAGGCCGGCGAGCTGCTGGTCGAACTGGAGACCGACAAGGCCGCATTGGAGGTCGAGGCGACCGGCTCCGGCGTACTTGCAGAACGCCGCGCGGAGGAGGGCGACGTCGTCGCCGTCGGTGCCGTTCTGGCGCTGCTGGAGCCCGAGGCTCCGCCGGTGAAGGGCGGCACCGCTAAAGCCGCCGCGCCCGGCCGGAAGACAGAGAGCGGCAAGCAGCCACGCAAGGCCCAGCGGCTGGAGGATACCGGTCCATCAGCCACTGCCTCGTCGTCTGCGGTCCCGACAGGCGCCGGTTCGCCGATGCCTGGGCTGCGTCGGCCGCGTCCCGCACCGCAACGGCGCGTATTGGCCACGCCGCTTGCCCGGCGGATCGCCGCCGCGTCCGGCGTGGCGCTGGAGGATATCCGGGGCAGCGGCCCGCGTGGCCGTATCCGCCGACGCGATGTGGAAAGGGCTGCCGCTTCCGGACAAGGCCGGGCACTGGCGTCGCCCCGGCCGGTGTCAGGTGGGGCGCTGTCCACAATGCGTCGCCGCATCGCCGCCCAGGTGGCGGAGAGCCGGCGCGTGATCCCGTCCTTCTCGCTCGACCGCTGGGTCGCGCTCGACCTCGTCGAGGACTCCCGTCGTCTGCTGAACCGCCGCCAGGAGGCTGCCGGCGGCGTGCGCCTGACCGTCACCGATTTCATCGTGCAGGCGATCGCCGACATCCTGCCCCGCCACCCTCGCCTCGCCGGCGTCTGGCGCGACGGGACGGAGCCCGCGATCGACACTGTCGACGGGGGCAATGTGGGTCTGGTGGTGGCGCTCGACGACGGCTTGATGATCCCGGTCCTTCAAGGTCTTACCGGCCAGGGGCTGGCGGTTGTCGCCGAACGGCGCCGGGCGGCGGTCGAAGCCGCGCGCGGCGGACGGTTGGGCGCCGACCAGTCGGGGCCGGCCGCGATCACCTTCTCCAATATCGGCGGTCACGGCGTCGACCGCTTCGAGGCCATCATCAACCCCGGCGAGACGGCCATCCTGGCCATGGGGCGCATCGCGGAGCGGCCTGTGGCCCGCGGCGGCGCCCTGGCGGTGGCCCGGGGTGCCAGCTTCACCCTCTCGGTCGACCACCGGGTCGTCGACGGCGTGGTCGGGGCTGCCTTCCTCGGTGCCCTCGCCGACCGCCTGGAGAAGGAGACCTGGCGTCTATGACCGACCCGACGCTCGATCTCGGCTTGGAGGGCAAGGTCGCACTGGTGACGGGGGCTGCCAGCGGCATGGGGGCGGCCGTCGCCCGGATGCTGTCGGCCTCCGGCGCGATCGTCCACGGTGTCGACCTCAACGGCGAAGGGCTGGCAGCGGCGCGCCAGGGCTTGGCCGGGAAGTGTGATTCGATCGCCGCCGCCGACCTCGGAAGCGTCGCGGCTTGCCGGTCGGCGGTCGCGGAGGCCGAGGCGGCGCATGGGCG
>JAVKFF010000075.1:0-2290 GCA_040226215.1 Azospirillaceae bacterium | reverse complement strand
GAATAGGCGAACTCGGTCATGTTGGTGCGGCCGACGACGATGAAGCCGGCATTCTGCAGGCGCGCCACCGCCGGCGCATCGGCCGCCGCCGGCGGGCGCTGCGCCAGGACCGGGCTGCCGGCGCCGGTGACCTCGCCGCGGATATCGGCCAGGTCCTTGACCGCGATCGGGATGCCGGCAAAGGGCGGCAGCGGCAGGCCGTCGCGCCGCGCCTGGTCGACCCACGCCGCCTGCTTGCGGGCACGCTCGTTGGCCACCGACAGGAAGGCCAGGCCGCCCTCGCCGGCCGTGTCGCCGATCCGCCCCAGGCAGGTCTCGACCAGCCGGGTCGCGGTCTCCTGCCCCGTGGCCAGATCGCGCGCGAGGCCCGCAATGGTCCACATTCCCTCGATCCGTTCCGCCCCCTCGATCCGTGCCGGCTTGTCGTCGCTCACGCTGTCGCCCCCGCTACCTGTTCGCTCCGGCCCGCGCGGCGTCTGGTGAAACGACAGCGGGCGGCGCGGGGCCCCTGCCGCCGCGCCGCCCGCAGACTAACCCAGATGGCCCCGCCGGCAAGCCGGCCGGGCCGCCGTCCGGATGTCAGGCCTTGTCGCTGTAGACCAGCGGCACCGCCGCCTCCGGCCCCAGGGTCCGGAAGGTCAGGCTTTCCTCCAGGTAGAGGGAGACCGATGTCTCGTCATGATCCCAATAGCCGATGGAAATGTCGCGCCCGATCGACAGCTCGAAATCGCCGCCGCGCAGGCTCATCACCACCGCGCCGTCGACCGCCGGCGCCCAGACGATCGGCCCGTCGACCAGCTGCTTGACATGCTGCAGGATCGGATAGCCGCCACTGGTCACGGTGCGGGTCAGGCCGCCATAGCAGCGCGGCCCGAGCGCGATGCCATAGGGCCCGGCGACACCGGCGTCGCGCAGCTTCTGCAGGGCCTCCACCACCGTGCCCGGATACGTCGTGAAATCGCTCGACAAGGACAGGGTCGCGCCCTTGGCCGCCGTCATGATCCCTTCGATCCGGGCCCCCGGATAGCCGGAGAAGATCGCCTTGTCCTCCGCCCGCGACAACGCCATCGCGGCATTCACGACCGGGTCCAGATCGGCATCCTTGGCGCCGCGCTCGATCGCCTCGATCTCCTCGCGGTCCAGGCGGAACGGCACGCGCAGCTCCACCAGCGGCAGGGAGCGGCGCAGGCTGGCCTCCACGCCGTCGCCGAGGCTGCCGTCGATCTTCTCGGTCCGGCCAAGGTCCAGCGCCGAGGTGTTCCAGCCCAGCGGGCCGTTGAAATCCACGAGCTTGCGTCCGGCGAGCCGGAGCTTCAGGACCTCCGTCGCTTCCTCATCGATTTCTTCCCAGACATCGGCGGAAAACGGCGCGCGTTCGCGTTGCAGGTCGTTCATGACGCTCACTCCTTCAGACTTCCGATGCCCAACGTGCCGGTCGGCGTGTCCGGATCGCCGCCGCCCCCGCTCGTCGCATCGCCTTCCACCGCGGTAATCCTTCCCTCGGTGTTGAGATAGGTGCCCAGTTCCTCGTCGAACTTCGGCACGCGCCGCCGCAACCATTCCAGCACCATGGCGGCGTGCTCGATCTCCTCGTCGCGGTTATGCGCCAGGATCTCCTTCAGCTCCGGGTCGCTCGTCCCGTCCACCCGCTGCTGGTACCAGTCGACCGCTTCCAGTTCCTCCATCAGGGACACGATGGCCCGATGGCGGTCGCGCGTCTCGGGCGTGAGGTCATCGAAGCGCTCGTGCAGGCCTTCGCTTGCCATGCTCCCCTCTCCTTAGATCCGTTCCAAATTTCTATGTAGGTGCACCATAGCATCCCGCCAAGGCCGCGCCGTAGCCTCCCACCCGTTGCCCGGTGCGGCAACCGGCCCTTGCGCCAGCGCTCGTGCGATGCAAGGTGATTGACGGGAGGGCGGGCGCGAAAGCGAAGCGGCCTCCAGGTAACGGCCAGGACAGCCTACGGTTCCCCCGGCGGAACGCCGGACGGAAGGAAACAGCATTTTGAGCGGCAACGACACCACCGATATCGGGCGCCTGTTCGGCAGCGACGGCCGTGCGGAGGCGGAGATCGACCTGCGCGGGCTGGACATGCTGGAGGCGCTGGAGCGGCTCGGCCAGGGCATCGCGTCGCTCAAGGTCGCGACGGTGCGGGTGCTGATCGACCCGGCCACGCCGACCAGCGGCGAAACCCTGTTCCAGCCGGTCGCCCGCTACCTGCTCGAAGCGAGGCACGATGGCGAGGTGCTGGCAATGACCCCGCTGCAGGGGCAGGACGCCGCCGGTGCGG
>JAVKFF010000074.1:0-32123 GCA_040226215.1 Azospirillaceae bacterium | reverse complement strand
GACAGGGCCGGCCTGCGCATGCGGGTGATGGGCCCGGTCTTCGCCATCCCGGTGGAGGCGCTGGGCGCCTCGGCGACGCCGATCCCCTTCAACGAGCTCTACACCTCGCTGCAGACCGGCGTGGTGGACGGCCAGGACAACGCCGTCAACGTCTTCCGCCTGGTCCGGCTCTACGAGGTGCAGGACTATCTGATGCTCGACGGCCACGTCTATTCCTTCGGGCCGGTGATCATCAACGACGCCTTCTACCAGAGCCTGACGCCCGAGGAGCAGCAGGCGATCGACGACGCGGCCGAGGCCGCCGTGCAGTACAACCACGAGGCCAGCCGGGCCGGCGAGGCCGAGGCGCTGGAATTCGTGCAGGCCGAGGGCGTCACGGTGATCGAGTACGACGCCGAGGCGCGCGCCGAGCTGGCCGCGCTCACCCAGCCCGCGGTCATCGAGTGGCTGCAGGACGAGGTCAGCGATCCGGCCTTCGTCGACGCCGTCCTCGAGGCGGTGGATGCCGTCGCCGATTGATCGACTGGCGGACCGGGTCTCCGCCATCCTTCAGATCCTGGGCGTCGCGCTGCTGAGCCTTCTGGTGATCGGCGTCGGCGCCCAGGTGATCTTCCGCTATTTCTTCGGCGTCACGCCGCAATGGAGCGAGGAGGTGGGCCGCTACCTCCTCATCCACACCACGCTGATGGGCGCGGCGGTGTCGGTGCACACGCGCGAGCACATCCGCCTCGACATCATCGTCAAGGCCCTGCCCGCCCTGCTGCAGGTGCTGATCGACCGGGCGAACCGGCTGATCGCGCTCGGCCTCTTCGGGCTCCTCACCTGGTACGGTATCGAGACGGTGGACTTCATGTGGGGCCAGCGCAGCCAGGGCCTGCGCATCCCGCTCGCCTGGTCGTTCATGGGCCTGCCGGTCTATTTCGGCCTCGCCTTCCTGTTCGCCCTGCTCGGCCTGGTCCGGGGCCGCCGCGCATGAGCCTGGAACTGGCGCTGTTCTTCGCCGCCTTCCTGGCCCTGCTGCTGCTCGGCCTCGAGGTCGCCTGGGCGCTGATCGCCTCCTCGGTGCTCTACATGCTGGTGGGCGGACACTACCAGTTCCTGCCGCTTGTGCCCGAACGGCTCTACCAGGGCATGGATATCTTCGTGCTGATGGCGGTGCCGCTGTTCATCCTGACCGGCGAGGTGATCGGGGCCGGCAACATCGCCGACCGGCTGATCCATCTGGCCAACGTGGTGGTCGGCTGGCTGAAGGGCGGGCTCGCCCATGTCAATATCGCCGCCTCGCTGCTGTTCTCCGGCATCACCGGCATCGCGCTCGGCGACATCGCGGCGATCGGCCGGGTGCTGATCCCGGCCATGGTGAAGGAGGGCTACAGCGCCGCCTACGCCGCCGCCGTCACCGCCTCGTCCTCGATCATCGGGCCGCTGGTGCCGCCTTCCCTCGTCATCGTCATTTACGGCTCGGTCACCAACACCTCGATCGGCGGACTGTTCGCCGCAGCCATCGTGCCCGGCATCGTCATCGCGCTGGTGCAGATGGTCCTGGTGGCCTGGCAGGCGCACAGAAGCGGTTTCGAGGCGGTCAAGGTCGACCGCTCGCCGCGGGCCGTGGTGCGGGCCTCCGGCGACGCATTGCTGCCGCTGGCCATCCCCGTGCTGATCGTGGTCTCGATCGTCGGCGGCGTCATGACCCCGACCGAGGCCGGCGGTGCGGCGGCGATCTTCAGCCTGGTGCTGGCGATGGCGATCTACCGCACGATCACGGTCAGGCAGT
This sequence comes from Azospirillaceae bacterium, assembly GCA_040226215.1. Classification (GTDB taxonomy): domain Bacteria; phylum Pseudomonadota; class Alphaproteobacteria; order DSM-16000; family Inquilinaceae; genus JAVKFF01. The sequence continues at coordinate 30,349 of JAVKFF010000074.1, read as the reverse complement.
TGGCGCCGATCCTGGCGCGCACGGTGCGTTTCACCGGCCAGCTCGTCATCATCGTCGGCGCCGGGGCGATCTTCTCCTGGGTGATGGCGAACGAGAACGTGCCGCGCATGCTGCAGGGCTTCGTCGCCGATCTCGACCTGCCGGCCTGGACTTTCCTCGTCGTCCTCAATCTGTTCTTCCTCGTCATCGGCATGCTGATCGATCCCTCCACGGCGATCGTCATGTTCGCGCCGATCGTGGTGCCGATGGCGGCGATCGTCGGCATCGACCCGCTGCATCTGGGCACCATCATCGTGCTGAACCTGAATATCGGGCTGCTGACGCCGCCGCTTGGCGTCTGCCTGTTCGCGGCCGAGCGCATCGCGCTGTGCGGGTTGGGGCCGCTGATCCGCGCGACGCTACCCTTCCTGGCGATCAACGTCGTCGGGTTGGCGCTGATCACCTATGTGCCGGCGCTGTCGACCACGCTGCCCCGGCTGGTGGGTTTCGACTGAGGGGAGGGGCGGGCCATGTCGGACATTCGCGAGCGGGTTCACGCCTGCGCGGCCGTGGTGGCGGCACCGGTCGGGCGCTGCCTCGACCTGCTCGCCGACCCCAGGACGCTCGGCCGCTGGGCGCTCGGCGCCTGGGGAACGGTCCCCGTCGCCGACGACGTATGGCGCGGCCGCTCGCTCTTCGACGACGGCGAGGCCTTCGTGAAGATCCTGCGCCGGGACGAACTCGGCCTTGTCGACTATCTCGTCGGCGGGTCGGCCGACGCGCTCGCCCACCGCATCAGCGCGCGGGTGCATGACGGGACGGGGCTCGGCTACGGCGCGGGGACGTCGCTGGTGGTGCTGACCGCCTGGCGGCCGGCGGCCATGGACGACGACCGCTGGCACCGCCTGAAGGTCACTCACGAGGCGGAGATCCTGCTGCTCAAGGGCCTGATGGAGGGCGCGGCGCCGGCGGGGTAGGCGGGCGGGCCGAGACCGCGGAGAAGACAGGCGCGAGGTTCCGCATCTCCGGCTGTCGCCTACGTGCGGAACGACGGGGTTTTGTTATTCACAAACCCCACCGCCGTCGTTCCGGCCGAGCGTCAGCGAGAGCCGGAACCTCGCGCGGCCGGGCTCCGGCGTCGCCGCGAGGCCTACCCCTGCCGGTCCTCCGTCACGTAGCCGGCCTCCAGGTCGGCGGCGATGGCGGCGGCGTCGCGTTTGGCGGGGTCGCCGAAGCCGCCGCCGCCGGGCAGGTCGACGGTGACGGTGCGGCCGGGCGGGATGCGGTGCCATGACTTGCCGGTGAGCGGCGTGCCGTCGTCGAGACGGGCAGCGCCGGGCGCGCCGGGCCCGCCGCCTTCGCGGCCCAGGGCAGGCGTGTCGAGGCGGTCCCAGGTGGCGGCCGACAGGAGGAAGCCGTGGCCGTGCCGGTGGCCGATGCGGATGCGCTGGGAGAGGCCGCCGCGCCACTGCCCGACGCCGCCGGAATCGGGCAGCAGCTCCTTGTGCCAGAAGACCAGCGGCGCCTCGCTCTCGGTCACCTCGATGGGGATGGTGCCGACGCCCGACGGGAAGGCCGTGGTGCTGACGCCGTCGCGGCCCGGCCGGGCGCCGATGCCGCCAAGGCCGACATTGAGCACGTTGAACGGCTGGGTGTTGCCGGCCGGCCGGGACGGGTCGCCGTCGTGCTGCATGGGCAGCACCCAGATCGAGCCGGCGCTCTCGGCCTGGATGCGTCCGGGCAGCGCCAAAGCCAGGCAGCCGAAGACGGCGTCGGGCAGCATCTGGCCGATGACGTGCCGGGCGGTGACCGGCGAGGGCCGCTCCGGCGCCACGCAGCTGCCCGGCTCCGCCGCCACCTCGAAGCAGCCGAGCGACCCGGCATTGTTGGGCACGTCGGGCGCGATGACGCATTTCAGCGCGAAGGCCGAATAGGCGTCCGTGTAGCATTTGGGCGAGTTGATGCCGAAGCGCGAGGCGCGCGAGGAGCCGGCGTAGTCGAGGCCGATGCGGTCGCCGTCGACGGTGAGGGCAAGGGCGAGGCGGATCGGCGCCTCATAGCCGTCGGTGCTGGTCTCCGCCCGGTAGACGCCGTCGGGCACGGCGCGGATCGCCTCGCGCATCGCCTTCTCCGACGCGACGAGAATGTGGCCGGCGAGGCGCGAGAGGTCGGCGAGGCCGAACTCCGCCATCATGTCAACGAGGCGCCTGGTGCCGGTGTCGTTGCAGGCGACCAGCGACAAGAGGTCGCCGCGCACCTCCAGCGGGTTGCGCGAATTGGCGGCGATGATGGCGAGCACCTTCTCGTCCAGGCGGCCGCCGTCGCGCAGCTTCATGTGCGGGATCAGCGTGCCTTCCTCGAAGACCGAGTTGGCGTCGGCGGAGAAGCCGCGACCGCCGACATCCATGACGTGGCAGGTGGAGGCGAAGAGGGCGACCGGCCGGCCGTCCTGGAAGGCCGGCGTCACCACCACGTAGTCGAAGAGGTGGCCGGTGCCCATCCAGGGGTCGTTGGTGACGAAGACGTCGCCCGGCGCCATGGTGGCGACCGGGAAGCGCTCCAGGAAGTGCGACACCGCCATGGCCATGGTGTTGACGTGGCCGGGCGTGCCGGTGACCGCCTGGGCCAGCATGCGGCCCTCGATGTCGTAGACGCCGGCCGACAGGTCGCCGGCCTCGCGCACCACCGAGCCGAAGGCGGCGCGCAGCAGGGCCTGGGCCTGCTCCTCGACGACGGCGACGAGGCGGTTCCACATCACCTGCTCGTGGATCGCCTGCAGGGCGGCCTTTGCGGACTGCACGGTCATCGGGCGTTCTCCGCGCCGGCGGGACGGCGCTCCAGGACGATGGAATGGGCGGCATCGATGCGCGCGGTGAAGCCGCTGGGCACGATGGTCGAGGTCTCGTCCTCGGCGATCACCGCCGGTCCGTCGAGCCGGTCGCCCGGCGCCAGGTCGGGCCGCCAGTAGAGGCCGTGATTGACCATGTCGCCGCTGGCGGCGTCGTAGACCGGGCGCTGGCCGGCGGGTGCCACGGGGTTGACCCGGTCGGTGGCCGCCAGCGCCGGCGAGGGGTCGCCCGGGGTCGCGGCGCGCACGGAGACCGAGACCGCCTCGACCGGCACACCGGGGATGCGCAGGCCGTAGATGCGCTCGTAGAGCGCTTCGAAGGCCTCCGTGAGGTCGGCGATTTCCGCCGCCTCCAGCCGGCGGTTGGGCAGGGCGATCGAGAGCTCGTGGCCCTGGCCCTGGTAGCGCAGCTCGATCAGCCGCTCCTCGCCGATGGGGTCGCCGCCGGCACCCTCGGCGACCACCGCGCGGGCCTCCGCGCTCATCGCCGCGACGAGGTCGTTGAGCGGGCCGAGCTGGCGGCTGTCGACGAGGGCGCGGAATGTGCGCACGACCTGGTAGGAGACCGGCGCCCGCAGGAAGCCGATGGCCGACCCGACGCCGGCGCCCTTGGGCACCACGACGGTGTCGATGCCAAGCTTTTCCGCCAGCCGGGCGGCATGCAGCGGCGCCCCGCCGCCGAAGGCGATCATGGTGTGACGGGCGATGTCCCGGCCCCGCTCGATGGCGTGGACGCGGGCGGCATTGGCCATGTTCTCCTCGACGATCTCCGCCACGCCGGCGGCGGGCCAGAAGCCGGCGAGCGACAGCCGGTCGCCGACGGTGCGAGCCAGCGCCTGTTCCGCCCCGTCGCGGTCTAGGGCGATGGTGCCGCCGGCGAAGCGCGCCGGGTCGATCTTGCCGAGCACGACGTTGGCGTCGGTCACCGTCGGCTCGCCGCCGCCGCGGCCATAGGCGACGGGGCCGGGCTCCGAGCCGGCGCTGTCCGGCCCGACCGCGATGCGGTCCATGGCGTCGACGCGCACGACGGAGCCGCCGCCGGCGCCGATCTCCACCATCTCTATGACGGGCACGCGCACCGGCAGGCCGGTGCCCTTCATGTTGCGGTAGACCCGGGCGATCTCGAAGCTGCGATTGGTCTCCGGCACCGCCTTCTCGATCAGGCAGATCTTCGCCGTGGTGCCGCCCATGTCGAAGGAGAGCACGCGGTCGAGTCCGCTCGCGGCGGCGATGTCGGCGGCCAGGATGGCACCACCGGCGGGCCCGGACTCCACGAGGCGGATGGGGAAGCGCGCCGCCTGGTCGAGCGTAGTCAGCCCGCCGCCCGACATCATCAGGTAGAGCGGCGCGGTGAGGCCGATACGGTCGAGTGCCGTGCGCAGGCGCTCCAGATAGCCCTGCATCAGGGGGCGCACATAGGCGTTGGCGCAGGTCGTGGAGAAGCGCTCGTATTCCCGCATCTCCGGGCAGACCTCGGAGGACAGGCAGATCGTCGCGTCGGGCAGCAGCGGCGCCAGGATCTCCGCCGCGCGCCGCTCGTGGCCGGGATGGGCGTAGCCGTGGATGAAGCCGATGGCGACGGCGCCGACGCCGGCCCCGGCCATCGCCCTGCCGGCGCGGGCCACGTCGTCCTCGTCGAGCGGGATCAGCCGGCCGCCATCGGCCGCCACGCGCTCCTTGGCGGTGAAGCGCAGGGTGCGCGGGACCAGCGGCACCGGCCGGTCGGCATCGAGATCGTATTGCGCGATGCGCTTCTCGAAGCCCATCTCCAGGATGTCGCGGAAACCCGCGGTGGTGAGGAAGGCGGTGCGCGCGCCCTTGCGCTCGATCAGCGCGTTGGTGGCCAGCGTGGTGCCGTGCACCAGGATGGCGACGTCTCCCGGCGTCACGCCGGCCAGGTCCAGCACCTGGGCGATGCCCGTCATGACGCCCACTTCCGGGGCGCGCGGCGTGGTCAGGACCTTCGTGGTGGTGCGTCCGGACGGGCCTTCCAGCACGATGTCGGTGAAAGTGCCGCCAATGTCAGCGGCCAAGCGTATCGCGGCCTGGGTCGACGTGCCCGCGCCCATCGCATGCCATTCCCTGCTGGTGGTCGGTGATGCCGGATGCAGAATGTGGGAGAACTTTCAAATTTGCAAGAATTGCTAATTTTGCTAGCGTTGGTCTGGAGATCAGGGAGGTTCGGATCGACGGAATGATCACGCTCGAGCACTGCCGGAGCCTGGATGCGGCGGATCCGCTCCGCCCCTTCGCCGACCGTTTCGAGCGGCCCGCCGGCGACCGCATCTTCCTCGACGCCAACTCCGTCGGCGCCATGCCAAGGATGGTGCCGGCCCGCCTGGAACGCCTGTGCCGCGAAGTCTGGACCAATGAGCGGCGGCGGGCCTGGAGCAGCACAGACTGGCTGGACAAGCCGCGGGCGATCGGTGCGGCCCTGGCGCCGCTGGTCGGCGCCCGGCCGGAGGACGTGACCGTCGCCGACAACACCACGGTCAACCTGTTCAAGCTGCTGGCCCATGCCTGGACCATTCGCCGGTCCGGCCACGTCATCCTGAGCGAGCGCGGCAACTTCCCGACAGACCTCTACGTGCTGCAGGGACTGGCGCGCCTGCTCGGCGGCGCGCCGGAGATCCGGCTGGTCGATGGCGACGACGACCTGGCCGCCGCGCTCGACCGGGAGGTGGCCGTGGTCCATCTCAGCCTGGTCGACTACCGCACCTCGCGGCGCTGGGACATGGGCGCGGTCAATTCCCGGGCGAAAGCTGCCGATGCCCTGACGCTGTGGGACCTGTCGCATGCCGCCGGCGCCATCCCCATCGACCTGATGGGCACGGGTGCGGATTTCGCGGTCGGCTGCGGCTACAAATATCTTTGCGGCGGACCGGGCGCGCCGGCGCTGATCTGGGCCCATCCCGACCATGGCGACGCCGCCTGGCCGGCGATCTGCGGCTGGATGGGCCATGCCGACACCTTCGCCTTCGCCGGCGACTACGCGCCGATGCCGGGCGTCGGCCGGCACGCCACCGGCACCCCGCCGGTGATCGCCAACGAGGCCTTCTGGGCGATGGCGGAGATCTGGGCCGAGGTCGACCCGGTCGCCCTGTGGGCCAAGCATCGCTCGCTGGGTGATCTCTTGATCGCGCTCCTGGACCAGGAATGCGGCGATCTCGGCATCGCCATCGCCGCGCCGGCGGACTACGACCGGCGCGGCGGGCATGTCGCGGTCAGCCACCCCCATGCCGGGCCGGTCTGCGAGGCGCTGGTCGAGGCCGGCGTGGTCTGCTCCTTCCGCAAGCCCGACGCGCTGCGCTTCGGGCTCGGGCCGCTCTACCTCAGCCACGTCGAGATCTGGCAGGCGGTGCGACGGCTGAAGGCCATCCTCGTCGAGGAGACCTGGAGGGCCGAGCGGTTCCAGGCGGTGAAGGTGTGAGATAGTGATGGCCAGGCGACCGGGGCGAATCGGCAAGGGACGCGGAGGCGTGGCGGAGAAGGACGGGGCTGGAAGGCGACACAAGGCAGCGGCCACGCCGGCGCGGCGGGACCAGTCCCCGGGCGCGGTCGGCGCGCGCATCGCCGAGCTTCGCAAGGCGCGCGGGCTGACCCTGACCGATCTGGCACAGACCTGCGGCGTCTCGGAATCGACGATCTCGCGCATCGAGCATGGGCTGACGGCGATCAGCGCCCATCACCTGTTCAGCCTGGCGCGCTTTCTGGGCATCGACATCGCCGATTTCTTCGCCGACAACTCCGCACCGCTCAGCCGCGGCATGCGCTCGGTCAGCCGCCGCGGGGAGGGCGTGCGCGAGCACTTCGCGCGCTACGATGTCGAAGTGCTGTCGGCAGATCTGTCGCGCAAGGACATGCACCCGGCCATCAACACCATCAGCGCGCGCACCCTGGAGGAGGTCGGCGGGCTTGCCCGCCATGCCGGCGAGGAGTTCCTCCACGTGCTGGACGGCGCCATCATACTGCATTCGGAACTCTATGCCCCGCTCACGCTGAACCAGGGCGACAGCATCTATTTCGACGGCGGCGTGGCGCATGCCTATCTGGCGGCGGCGGACGAGCCGGCCCGCATCCTGGTCGTGGTCTCGGTCGACGGCCGCCCGCTCGAACTGGTCCCGGCCGCGCCGGGGGAGAACGGGTAGCACGCGCGCGCTTGCGCCGGGCCATCGTGATTGGGTATATTGTCCTATGAGTTGCACCGGTGTCGGCGAAGACGGGTGGGAGATCCCGGGTCTGCGGGGCATCACTGACGTGCTGCACCGCACACGGGATGACGGGAAGGGGTTGATTCAGCCAGAAATTCGCCCGTCATCCCGGCCGACCGCAGGGAGAGCCGGGATCGGCCAGTCGTCCTCGCCAGCTCGCGCGGGCGGGCGTCGGCTAAGACGGGCGGCCGGTCCCGGATCAGCAGCGCATCACTTCGTGCCGCGCAGCATCCGGGACGACAGAATATTTTTAATCATCAATAACTTAGATTGTCATTCCCGCGAAAGCGGGAATCCAGGCGGCCGAGCCGTTGATGCAAGGGCCTCGATTCTCGATGGCAGCCGAGAATGAGCGGTGGCACGGGCAGCATGATCATGTTTGATAAGTTTTGCTAAGGTTTTCGGGCGTGCGCATGATTATCGGGCGGAAGGGACGGCAGACGGGACCATGGCGACGATCAACTATCTAACACGTGTCGAGTTCGGTGCCGGGGAGCGCCGACTGCTGCCGGCGATCCTGGCCGGGCATGGCGTGGCGCGGCCGCTGGTGGTGACCGATCGGGGACTGCTGGAAAGCGGCACGCTGGACCTGGCGCTGGAAGCGCTGGACCCGGACGGCGTGACGCTGTTCGCCGAGACGCCGGGCAACCCGACGGAGGCGGCCGGACGGGCAGCGCTGGCGCGCTATCGCGAGGCCGGCTGCGACGGCATCGTCGGCATTGGCGGCGGCTCGAGCCTCGACCTCGCCAAGGCGGTGGCGGTGCTGGCGGTGGATGACGGGCCGCTGGAGCGCCACGCCTTCTACCGCGCCGGCTACACCCCGGCGATACCGCCGACGCCGCCGATCTTCCTGATGCCGACCACGGCGGGCACCGGCAGCGAGGTCGGCCGGGCGACGCTGATGATCTTCGACAGCGGCCGCAAGGCGCCCGTTGTCCTGGGGACGCAGTCGATCAAGGCGGCGATCTGCGATCCTGACCTGACCTTGAACCTGCCGCCCTATCTGACCGCGGCGACCGGGATCGACGCCATCAGCCATTGCGTGGAGACCTTCGCCTCGCCGCGCGTGAACCCGCCGGCGGAGGCCATCGCGCTCGACGGGCTGAAGCGGCTGACCGGCGCCATCGGCCGGGCGGTCAGGGACGGGCCGAACGACCCCGAGGCGCGTCGCGACATGATGATGGGCGCCATGGAGGGCGCGATGGCCTTCCAGAAGGGCCTCGGCGCCGTCCATGCGCTGAGCCATCCGCTGGGCGCGCACGGCCATCACCACGGCACCCTGAACGGCATCCTGCTGGCACCGGTGCTGGCGCACAACCGCGGCGCGCTGGGCGACAAGTGGGGCCGGCTGGCCGGCGTCTTCGACTGCGAGCCGGGCGGCCTCGTCGAGTTCGTGCAGGGCGTCGTCGCCGGCCTCGGCCTGCCGACGACGCTGGGCGAGATCGGCGTCGACGAGGCGCAGATGCTGCAGGCGGCACGCTACGCGCCGGAGGACATCAGCCATGCCAGCAACCCCAAGGAGATGAGCGAGGCCGACTACCTGGCGGTGCTGCGGTCGGCGCTCTGAGGCGCCGCCGGCGCGGGCGGGGCTGGCCTGCGCGCGACGGGCTTTGACAACGGGGCCGGGTTGGCGGCATGCTGATCGCACCATGAAGCGCAACGACCGCATCGGGCAGCGAATTACGGGCCGGGCCTCCTGAAGAGGTCCGGTTAGAGCCGTTTCTCGTTTCGCGTTCCGTCGTTCGGAGACCGTCCATGTCTCACGCTTCACCTGTCCTCGGCGGTGATGTCCGCCAGGCACTCAGTTCCAGTTCAACCGTCGGTTCCCATGCTTCCGTCAGCTCGCGCCCGGCCATGCTGCCGCCGGCGGAGCCGCGCGCCTACGCATTCCTGATCGAGGCGGAGGCCGATCCCGGCTTCCTGCCGCGCCTGCTGACCGCCGTCGCCCGCCTCAGCCTCTATCCGCGGCGCCTGCAGGTCGACGGTGCCGGCGAGGCCGGCCTGCTCTTCGTCAACATGCAGCTTGCCGGGCTCAGCCGGCAGCAGGCGGAGACGATGCGCGATCGGGTCGCCGGCATGGTCGGCGTGCACCAGGCACGCCTGCTGCCGGTGCCGGGGTCGGCGGTGGCCTGACGGCGGCGTTACGAGCTTTTTAAGGATTCCGGAGGATTGATTTATGAGCCGTCTACCCGGCGGCGGGCGTAGGGTCCGCGCGCCGTCGGGACTAGGCGGCTGCCTCCACGCGAACCATGGAACAAGAAAATGACCCAGAGCCGTTTCGACATCTACAAGCCCATCCACAAGGCCTTCCGCATGATCATGGGCGAGACCCTGGTGGCGGTCGGCCGCGCCGATCCGGAAGACCCGGCCTCGGTCGACGAGACGCTGGCGCGGGTGCGCGAGCTGATCGATCTGTGCGAGATGCACGTGGCGGACGAGAACGCCTTCATCCATCCGGCCATCCTCGCCCGCGATCCCGGCTTCGCCCTGGCGACGGTGGCGGATCACGATCACCACACGGCCGATTTCGTCGAGCTGCGGGCCCTGGTGGAGGCGGTCGGGCGGGCCGGTACCGCCGAGCGCGCCGGCGGCCTGCACCGGCTCTACCGCCGGCTGGCCGTATTCGTCGGCGACAACCTCCTGCACATGGAGGTCGAGGAGACGGCGAACAACGGCGCCCTGTGGCGGCTCTACAGCGACGAGGAGCTGCGCCGGCTCGACCACGAGCTTGTCCAGTCCCTGCCGCCGGAGGCGGCGATGAAGGGCGTGCGGCTGATCCTGCTCGCCGCCACGCCGGCCGACAGGGCGGAGATGCTGGCCCACATCCGTGCCGGCGCGCCGGCGGCGGTGTTCGAGGCCATCCTGGAGGGGATCCGCGACGCCCTCTCGCCGCTCGACCGCCAGAAGCTGCACCAGTGCCTCGACCGTCTCGACCGGGCGGCGTGAACGGTTTCGTGCGGGCCGGGTCAGCCGAGCCTCAGGCGGGCGCGCAGGCCATGTCGACCAGCCGCAGCGGCCGGTCCACCCGTAGCCTGAAGCGTCCGCGACCCGTGCGCTCCAGGGCGATGCCCGCCGCCTTCTCCGCCAGCCGGCGCTCCAGGAGATGGAGGCGGGCTTCCAGGTTCTCGGAGTAGGCGGGCAGATGGAGCGCCGGGTGGACCCGGAGCTCGCGATTGGAGAAGGCGCTGCGTCCCTCGTTGGCGAAGGCCTGGGCCAGGATCCAGAAGATTGCCCCGGCGACGCCCTTGATCAGGTAGTCGTCGTCGATGAAGACGCTGTCATTGGCGCGGAAATAGCGGATGTCGATGGGCCGGCCGCTGGGCCGCACGGGGCGAGGCTGCGCCTCCGGCAGGTCCGGCGCGTCGGCCATGCCGCGGCGGACGATCGGGGCGAGTTGGGCCGCGATGACCGCGAGCGCGTCCTCATGGTCGTAGGTGAAGGCGAGGTCGGCCGGGCTTTCGACGAACAGGATGCCGAGCAGGCCGCAGCCGTCCTCGATCGGCACGGCCAGCTGGCTGCCAGGGTCGGCGAGGCCCGGCATGGGGATCGCCTGACCGAGCGCGGCCAGCCCGCTCTCGCCGCCGGAGAGCCTGGCATAGGCGACGTCGGAGGTCATGTGGGTGATGCGGATGGCCGTGCGCGTCCGCGCCGCGGTGCCGATGACGCCGGCCCCCATCGGCAGTTCCGCGCCGATGCCTGAGGTTTCATAGCCGCGGCTGGCGACGGTGTAGAGCGTGTCGTTGCCCGGATCGTGCAGCAGCACGGCGGTGTGCGTGAAGCCGAGCCGCTCGTGCAGACCGGCGGTCAGCCGCTCCATCGCGTCCGAAAGGTCGCCGGCCCGCGCCAGCATGTGGGCGAGGCTGCGCAGGGGCGGCAGGAAGTCGACGGTGGCGCGGCGGTCCGGCAGGCTGTCGCCGGGCACCGCCTCGATGGCGACGACGCGGCAGATGTCGGCGCCGAGCAGCCGGAACACCCCGTCCATCCCGGTATGGGAGGCGATGCCGGCGAGCTTGGCGCGCATGCTCTCGAAGAGCGGCCCCTCGGTCTCCGTGCGCTCGTGCGCCACGGCGATGCGCCAGGTGGCGGCCGTCACCGGGTCGATGAGCTGCAGCAGCGCCTGGCCGTTGGCCAGCAGGTTGCGCCGCGTCTTGTTGAAGAACTGGTAGGACAGCGCGACATGGCCGTTGTCCACGTAGTGCACCTGGCTGAGATAGGTGACGTTGGGCGTGCCGTCGGCTGAGATGGTGGCGATGCCGACCGGGATCACGCCCTCCAGGCAGGGCCGGATCGTCTCGAGGCCGACGGGCCGTCCGGCAGGCGGCATGGCGGTCACGCCGGTCATACCGCCTTGACGCTGCCGGCGGCGGGGCCGGGCGTCTGGTCGAAGATCTCCGCGACCGCCAGCCGGACGGCGGCAAGCGTGCTGCCATTGTCGGAGACGACGCAGCTGATGAAGCGGGCGTCGAAGCCGAGGCCGGCCAGCTCCGCCGCCATGCCGGCGAAGTATTGCCGGTGGCAGGCGAGGAGTGCCGGGTCAGGCGGCTCCACGACGGCGGACGGCGCCTTCACCTGCAGGGTGCGGTTGGTCGTCGGGCGGGAGAACATGGCGGCGACCGGCGAGCCGCGGTCGATGGCGGCCAGCAGGGCGGCGGCATCGGCCGTGCGCAGCAGCAGGCGGACTTCGCCGGCCGCCGCGTCGGGATCGCAGGCAATGGCGCGCGCCATCACCGGAAGGCCGTCGGGGCCGCCGGCGGCCACCAGGATGGAGACGGCGGATTGCAGAAACGCCGCCACATCGGGCGTCAGTGGCGCGCCGGGCGCGGCCGTGGCGGGCCCAACGATGCCGATCTCGCTCATGGGCGATCGATCCACGAAAGGGACTGGGCGGATGTTGGGCCGGCCTTGGAACCGGCTGCCGACGGCATGATTGATGCTCCCGGGGCCCGCGGGCTGTCAATCGGCCAGGTACGACGCGTGCAGCGGCGGCAGCCGGTCGAGCCAGGGCGTGGCACCCTGGAAGGCGTGCGCGGATTCCAGCACCCTCTGGTCGTGGCCGCGCGGGCCGGAGAGCTGGATGCCGACCGGCATGTCGTTCGCGTCGAAACCCGCCGGCACGGCGATCGAGGGGGCGCCGGCCACGTTGGCGGCGCTGCCGAACAGCGGCTGGTCGAGGAAGTAGAAGGCGTCGACCAGCTTCGCCGGCGTGGCGCCCGCGAAGGCGCCGCAGGCGAGCAGCAGGTCGACATCCGCGAAGGCGCCCTCCCATGCCGATGCCAGCACCTGGCGCTGCCGGTAGGCGTCGGCGAGGTCGGCGCCGTCGACGAAGGCGCCGAGCGAGATGCGCTGGCGGGTGCAGCGCGTGTAGTCGAAGCCCCGGTCGGCCAGCCAGTCGCGGTGCAGGGCGTAGGCCTCGGCCAGCGAGATCAGCAGGGCGACAGCCGTGTAGTCCTCCAGCGCCGGCAGCTCGAGCTCGACAATCGTCGCGCCGAGCCGTTCGAACGTGCCGATGGCCTCGCTGACGGCGGCGGCGACACCGGCACTGGCATAAGGCGCGACATGGTTGCGCACGAAGCCGATGCGCCAGCCGTCCAGGCGGGGCTGCTCTGGCCAGTTCGCCGGCGCGCCTATCGTCGTGCCGGCTAGCTGCTCGAAGACGAGCGCACAGTCCCGCGCGGTGCGCGCCAGCGGGCCGATCTCGTCGAGGCTTTCGGAGAGACGGACGATGCCGTGCCGGTCGATCCGCCCGGCGCCTGGCTTGAAGCCCGTGCAGCCGCTGAAGCAGGCCGGCAGGCGCACCGAGCCGGCGGTGTCGGTGCCGAGCGTGAACGCCATCAATCCGCCGGCGACGGCCGCGCCCGAGCCGCTGGACGATCCGCCGGCGTAGCAGTCGGCGTTCCAGGGGTTGGCTGCCGGCGGGAAGGCGCCGTCATCGGATGGACCGCCGAGGCAGAACTCCACGGTTTCCAGCTTGCCGAGCAGCACCGCGCCCGCTTCCGTCAGGCGTTCGACGGCGGCCGCGTCCGCGCCTGGCACGCGCTCGAGGAGGAGTCGCGAACCCGCCGTCGTGCGCACGCCGGCGGTGTCGAAAACGTCCTTCAGTCCGTAGGGCACGCCATGCAGCGGTCCGCGGCGCCGGCCCTCCCGGTGTTCCCGGTCCAGCCGGTCCGCGGCGCTACGGGCCGCTTCCGTCGTCGGCGTGATGACTGTTTTCAGACAGGTGTCTGCACGAGCGATACGGTCGAGATAGAACTCGACCCAGTCGCGGCAGGACCGCTCCCCGTCCTCGATCGACCGGGCGATCGCGTGGACCGTCGGCTCGCTCACCTGAGCGGTCCGGGCTCGGACGGACGACGAAGGCGGGCCGCGAGTCGGTCGAGCTTGCCGAGCGCCGCCAGCAGGGCGGCGCGGTCCGCCTCGGTCAGGATCAGACGATGGCGGGCGACCTCGATCCGGAACCAGTCCTCGAGATCGGCCGCCTCATCGGTCGAATCGTTATCCATGCCCGTCAGTTGGGCACGGTACCGTTCGTGTAGTCCACGCCGTTTCCACCATTGCCGCCACGCCGTTCGCCGACCCGCTCGGCGAAGCATTCCGGCAGGAACCGGTTGGTGGCGCAGTTCGGCTGGTCGATGGGGAAGCCGTAGCCCTCGTCCTCCTCGGCGGAACTGGCGGGGGCAGCATCCTGCGCCGCCGGCTGATTGGTGCAGGCGACGCATAGTACGGTGGTCACGAGGAGCACGATGCGCATCTCATCCTCTCCCGATCCGGTGAGCGGTCCTGGCGACTGCCTGGGGACCACAGAATAGCAGAAACCGCCTTAGGGCACGTTCATGACATGCTGGCCGACATTGTTCCCCTCGTTGGTCTCGCCCGTGCTGCCGCCGGCATCGGCGGTGATGGTGAACTGGTAGTTGCCCGACGACCAGCTGAGGCCGTTCCAGAAGCCGAAATAGGCGGTATGGACGTGTCCCGGTTGGATCGAGGGGATCGCCACGACGGCCGCGTTCGGATAGGCCGGGTCGGCATATTCCGCCAGACCGGGCGACTCCGCGCACGGGCTGCGGGTCAGCGGCTGGCAAACCACCGTGGCGACGCCCGGCTGCGACGGCGCGGTGCCGGCGTTGCGGATCGAAACCGCGCCGTGAACGATGCGGCTGGGGATCGGCACCAGATCGGCGCCCTGGGCGGTGAGCGTGAGCTGCGCCTGCGCCGGCGCGCCGAAGGCGGAAAGTGCGACAAAGGCGGCCGCGGCCGCGAGGATCGAGCGTGACATATGAATTCTCCCAGAAGACGCCGGCGGCACGATGCCCGGCGTGGCAGGAGACTAGCCGGATCGGCTGGCCCGCTCAGTGAGCTTCGGCACAGGGAGCGTGCGCGACGGGCTCAACCGTGAATCGCCAGGCTGTCCTCCGGTGCTTCGGCACGGTCGTCCCTGGTGTAGTCGCGCAAGACCTCCGCGACGCGCAGGCGATACTCCCGGAACAGCCGGCTGCGGCCCAGCGCCTGGGCCTTACGGTGTTGCGGCAGGTTGCGCCAGGCGCGCACCGCCGTCTCGTCACGGAAGAAGGAGAGCGACAGGATCTTGCCGGGGGTGGTGAGGCTCTCGAATCGTTCGATGCTGATGAAGCCGTCGATCGTGTCGAGCAGGCTGCGCATCGCCGCCGTGGTCTCGAGGTAGGTCTCGCGTGCGTTGTCGTTGGGCTCGAACTCGAAAATCACGGCGATCATGACAGGCTCTCTCCTCTCCTTGTGGCATTGTCGGAAGGAGGACACGGGTCCGCTGATGGCCGCAACAGGATGGGGTTCGTGGCAGCTATGCCGATGATCGGGGACATGCTTTTTCTTCATGGCGGCGGTCACGGGGCCTGGTGCTGGCAGGCCGTGATCGCGGCCTTGGCACGATACGGGGTGAACGGACATGCCATCGACCTGCCCGGCGCCGGCGATGATCCGACGCCGCGTGCCGGTCTGGACCTTGACGACTATGTGAGGGCGACCGCGGCGGCGCTCGATCGTCTCGGACCGCGTAGCGTCACCCTCGTCGGCCACTCCATCGCAGGCATGGTCCTGCCCGGCGCGGCGGCGGCGCGGCCGGGCCTTGTCGCCGACGTCGTCTTCCTGGCGGCCCTGACGCTGCGGCGCGGCGAACGCGGCATTGACCAGATTCCCGCCGCGCGCCGACCCGCCTATTTCGAGATGGCCGCCCAATCGCGCGACAACACGCTGACCCTTGCCTTCGACGAAGCCTGGCGGCGCTTCTTCAACCACCTGCCGGAGAGCGCTGCCCGAGCCGCCTATGTCCGGCTCACTCCTCAACCCCTCGGCCCCTATCTCGCGCCGGCAAGGCACGGGGCTGACGAGATGGCGGTTCCGGCGCGCTACCTCGCGATGGAAGACGACCGCACCTTCCCGCCGGACGCGGCGGCGGCCTTCGCGGCCAAGGCCGGCCTGGTGCAGGCGCTCATGCCGGGGGATCACTGCGTGATGCTCTCCGATCCCGAGGGGCTGGTCGCCGCCCTCCTAGAACGCACCTGACTTGGACGGCCCCGGTTCCGACAAGGCCTATTCAGAATGATCCATTCCTTCCGCGTCCGGCCGCCCTCATCTTTTCCGGTACGGCCCTGCGGCCATCGTGACCACCGAGCGGAGAGCCACGACCCATGACATCTTCAGCGACGACGCCTTCATCCGAACCGACACCGATCACCGTGGCGCGCGGCGACGGCATCGGGCCGGAGATCATGGACGCCAGCCTGCGGGTGCTGGAGGCGGCGGGCGCCAATCTCGCCATCGAGGAGATCGAGGTCGGCGAGAAGGTCTATCGCCAGGGAATCAGCACCGGCATTCCGGACGCGGCGTGGGACAGCCTGCGCCGTACCCATGTGCTCTACAAGGCGCCGATCACCACGCCGCAGGGCGGCGGCTACAAGAGCCTCAACGTGACCTTACGCAAGTCCCTCGGCCTGTTCGCCAATGTCCGGCCCTGCGTCGCCTATGCGCCCTTCGTCAGCACCCGGCATCCGGGCATGAACGTCGTCATCGTTCGGGAGAACGAGGAGGATCTCTACGGCGGCATCGAGTACCGCGTCACCGACGAGGTCTTTCAGTCGCTGAAGGTGATCACGCGCGCCGGGTGCGAGCGCATCGTCCGCTATGCCTTCGACTATGCCCGGGCGCATGGCCGTCGGCGCGTGACCTGCATGACCAAGGACAACATCATGAAGCTGACCGACGGTCAGTTCCACAAGGTGTTCGACGAGGTGGCGCCGGACTATCCGGAGATCGAGGCCGAACACCTGATCATCGACATCGGCACCGCGCGCCTCGCCGCCCGGCCGGAGCGCTTCGACGTCATCGTCACGCCCAACCTCTACGGCGACATCATTTCCGACGTGGCCGCGGAGATCACCGGCTCGGTCGGGCTGGCGCCGTCGGCGAATATCGGCCGCCACGGCGCCATGTTCGAGGCGATCCACGGTTCGGCCCCCGACATTGCCGGTCAAGGCATCGCCAATCCCTCCGGTCTGCTGCTGGCCGGTGTCACCATGCTGACCCATATCGGCCAGCAGGACGTCGCCGAGCGCATCCACAACGCCTGGCTGACCACGATCGAGGACGGCGTGCACACCGGCGACATCTTCACCCCCGACATCTCCCGCGAGCGGGTGGGGACGCGGGCATTCGCCGAGGCGGTGATCGCCCGTCTGGGCCGCATTCCCACGCGTCTGCCCGTGGTCTCGCTGGGTGAGGGCTCGGGCGCCATCACCATCGCCGAACCGATCAGGCGCGAACCGGCGGTGCGGCGGCTGGTCGGCGTCGATGTCTATGTCCAGGAGACCGACCCGGACGCCGAGAAACTGGCCGGGCGGGTTGAGGCGGCGGCGGACGGCCTGCTGCCCCTGGTGATGATCAGCAATCGCGGCATGAGCGTCTGGCCGCGGGGCGCGCCGGAAGCCTACAAGACGGACGAGTGGCGCTGTCGCTTCGAGGTCCCCGAGGGCGGCGACATCGATCGGCGGACGGTCGTCGACCTTCTTTCGCGCCTGGCGACGGCCGGCATCGACTTCGTGATGACCGAGCTCCTGCACACCTTCGACGGTGAACGCGGCTACTCTCTCGGGCAGGGGCAGTAGGCGGTCACCATTGCGTCCGTGTCGGCCGGGCGATGATCTGCCGGCCGAACAGGCTGGCGGCGAGTTCCACCATCGCCCGGGCGCTGCGCCCCCGTTCGTCGAGAATCGGATTGAGCTCGACGATGTCGAAGGAACCGACCAGTCCGCTGTCGTGCAGCATCTCCATGATCAGGTGCGCCTCGCGCCAGGTGGCGCCGCCGGGCACGGTGGTGCCGACACCCGGGGCGACGCCGGGGTCGAGGAAGTCGACATCCAGGCTGACATGCAGCACGCCGCCCTGCGCCGCCACCGCCTCGATCACCTCGCGCATCAGCACGGCGACGCCGAACTCGTCGACGCGCCGCATGTCGTTGACGCTGACGCCGCGGGCGACCAGCAGGTCGCGTTCCTCCCGGTCGATGGAGCGGATGCCGAACAGGTGGAAGCGTGCCGGGTCGAGGGGCGTGAAGCCGTCATCGCCGAACAGCCAGCCGAGTTCCGCCTCGCCGGTCAGCGCCGCGATCGGCATGCCGTGCATATTCCCCGATGGCGTGGTGAAGGGCGTGTTGAAATCCGCATGCGCATCGAGCCAGAGGATGAAGAGCGGACGGTCGCGGCCCTGCCAGAAGCGGGCAACACCGGCCACCGAGCCCATGGCGAGACTGTGGTCGCCGCCCATCACCAGCGGGATCGCGCCCTCGGCCAGCGTGTCGTGTACCTGCCGGGCGATTGCCCGTGTCCAGCCGGCGATGATCTCCGCGTGGCGCGCGCGGCCGCCGGCGGCGCGGTCGAGGCTGACGCGCTCGGGTGCCAGATTGCCGACATCCGCCACGTCGTAGCCGAGGTCCTGCAGGCTCTCGGCCAAGCCCACCACGCGCAGCGCGTCGGGTCCCATCAGGCAACCGCTCTGGCCGGCCCCCTCGTCGACGGGTGCGCCGATCAGGGTGATCCGCCGTCGCTCTCCGGCCGTCGCGTCGTTCATGCCAATCTCCCCTGGTGCCGGCGATAGCGCGAATTCAAGTCACCTGTCGAGACGGTGCGCGCATGCCGGCCATGGCCGGAAGGCCGGTTGATCGCGCCTGACCGGCTGGCCGATGGTCCCTTGCCCAACGGTTTCGCCCCTCCGGTGCCGATGACCAAGACATCCGCGCTCAAGCTCACCGTCGGCGGCCTGCTTGCCCTGGTCGCCGCGATGGGCATCGGCCGCTTCATCTACACCCCGATCCTGCCGCATATGGCGGCGAGCGAGCAGTTGAGCGCCAGCGAGACCGGCCTCATCGCCTCGGCGAATTTCGCCGGCTACCTGCTCGGTGCCGTCGGCGCTGCCATTCCAGCGCTCTCCCGGCGGCCGCGTGTCTGGCTGCTGGCCGGCCTCGGTGTCAGCGTGGCGACGACGCTGGCGACCGGACTGGTCGACGGCATGCCCGCCTTCCTCGCGGTCCGGTTCGTGGCCGGCGTGGCGAGCGCCCTCGCCCTCGTCTTCGCCTCGGCCATCGTGCTGGAACGCCTGGCCGGCAGCGGCCATGCCGGCCTGTCGGCGGTCCTGTTCTCCGGCGTCGGTGTCGGCATCGCGCTGTCCGCGCTCACCATCTCGTCCAGCCATGCGCTGGGCGGCGGCTGGCGGGCGGACTGGATCGCCGGCGGCGTCATCGCGCTCCTCGCCGCAGCAATGGTCCCGATGCTGATCCCGGGCGTGGGCCCGGTCGCCGTCGCGGCGACGCCAGCGTCGCGACCGCCGGACCGGACGCTGCTTCGCCTCATCACCGCCTATGGCCTCTACGGCTTCGGCTATGTCATCACCATGACCTTCCTGGTCGCCATCGTGCGCGGCGCGCCGGACCTGGCCCCGCTGGAGACAACGGTGTGGGTCGTGGTCGGCCTGTCGGCGGCCCCGTCCATCGCGGTCTGGCAGTGGGCCGGGCGGCGCCTCGGCCAAGTTCGCGCGCTCTCCTTCGCCTGCGCCATCGAGGCGGTCGGCGTGACGCTCAGCGTTGCCGACGCCAGCATCGTGCCGGTGCTGGCGTCAGCCTTCCTGCTCGGCGGCACCTTCATCGGCATCGCCGCGCTGGGCCTCACCGCGGCACGGCAGGTGACGCGCGGCGACCCGACCCGGGCGGTCGCCCTGATGACGGCCTCCTTCGGCGCCGGCCAGATCATAGGTCCCGCCTTCGCCGGCCTGCTCGGCGACTGGACGGGCAGCTTCCTGATCCCGTCGCTGGTGGCCGCCGGCGCCCTGCTGCTGGCCGCGCTGATCACCGCGCGATCGCCGGACGGCGCCGGCTGAGCCGCGGGTCCACTCACATCTGGCCCGGCAGGAATGTCGCGACCTCCGGGAACAGCACCAGCAGCACCACCGCCAGGCACATGATCAGGAACATCGGCAGGGCGGCGCGGGCGATGAAGCCCATGTCGCGCCCTGTCATGCCCTGCAACACGAACAGGTTGAAGCCGATCGGCGGCGTGATCTGCGCCATCTCGACCACGACCATCAGGTAGATGCCGAACCAGATCATGTCGAAGCCGGCGGCCCGCACCATCGGCTCGATCACCGCCATGGTCAGCACGATCGACGAGATGCCGTCGAGGAAGCAGCCGAGCACGATGTAGAACACGGTGAGGATGGCGATCAGCGCCAGCGGCGTCAGATCCCAGCCGCCGATCTCCGTCGCCAGCGCCCGCGGGATGCCGGTGAAGCCCATGGCCAGCGACAGGAAGCTGGAGCCGGCCAGGATCAGCGCGATCATCGCCGAGGTCCTGACCGCGCCCATCAGCGATTCCCGGAAGCTCTCCCAGCTCAGGCTTCGCTGCAGCCGCGACAGGCCGAGCGCGCCGATCACGCCCAGCACCGCCGCCTCCGTCGCGGTGGCGACGCCGGTGTAGATCGAGCCGATGACGGCGACGATCAGCGCCAGCACCGGCACCAAATCCTTCAGCGCCACCAGCTTCTGGCGCCAGGAGAAGCGCGCCGCCTCGTCGCGCTGGCCGGTCAGCAGGCCCCAGATCGCCACATAGCCCATGAACAGCAGCGCCAGGCCGATGCCGGGCAGGATACCGGCGATGAACAGCTTGGCGATCGACTGGTTGACGGTCACGCCGTAGATGATCAGCGCGATGGAGGGTGGGATCATCAGGCCCAGCGTGCCGGCGCCGGCCAGCGTGCCGATGATCATCCGCTCGGGGTACTTGCGCGCGCGCAGCTCTGGAATCGCCATCTTTCCGACCGTCGCCACCGTGGCGGCCGACGAGCCGGAAATCGCGGCGAAGATCGCCGAGCCGGCGATGTTGGTGTGCAGCAGCCCGCCCGGCAGCCGGCTCATCCACGGCGTCAGGCCCTTGAACAGCACCTCCGAGAGCCGGGTGCGGAACAGGATCTCGCCCATCCAGATGAACATCGGCAGGGCGGTCAGCGTCCAGGAGGACTGCCCCGACCACAGATTGGTCGCCAGGCTGTCGCCGACCGGCCGGTTGGTCAGCAGCATCATGCCGATGATGGCGCAGGCGAGCAGGCTGATGCCGACCCAGACGCCGGAGCCCAGCATCCAGAACAGGGCGGCGATGAAGATGCCGGTGGCGAGCGCCTCTGTCATGGGCGGAACATGGCGCTGCGGCTCATGCTTCCGGCCTCCCCGGCTTCTCGATGCGGTCCATCATCGATCGGTCGACCAGCGCGCGGACGAAGCTGTGCATCCCGCAGACCGCGAAGACGACGGCCCCGGCTGCCAGAAAGCTCTGCGGGATCCACAGGGGCACCGCGTCCGCCGCCTGGCTGCGCTCGCCGAAGCTGTAGGAGAACCAGACCAGCCGGCAGGTGTAGACCGCCAGATAGACCGTCACCGCCGCCAGCACGCCGAAGCACCACAGATCGTTGGCCCGCTTCAAAGGTCCGCGAAAGTTGCGCACCAGCAGGGCCACCCGGATGTGCCCGCCCGACCGCAACGTATAGGCCATGGCGAAAAACGCGCCCGCCGCCATGACATAGCCGGCGATCGCCGTGACGCCGGGGATGTAGACGCTCAGCAGTCGCGCCAGGATGCTGGCCAGGATCAGGCCGGTCAGCACCACCAGCAGCACGGCGGCCACCGCGCCGCACCAGCGGTAGAGGGCGTCGAGCCCGCGGTCGAGCCGTCCCCACATCGTCTCACGCCCTCATGCCGGATCTGCGGGAGCGGGCCGGGACCGCGGCCCGGCGGACCGCCCCGGCCGGTCCTCGGGGACTCAGCGCGCCGACCGGTATGCCTCGACGATCGCGGCCCCCGCCTCGCCGGCGCTCGCCAGCCATTCCTCGGTCATCACCTCGCCCATCGCGGCGAAGTCGGCGGCCAGCTGATCTGACGGCGGCTCGACGGTCATGCCGTTCTCGGCCAGCTGCTCGGCATACCAGCCGGAGAGCTCCTGCGCCGTCTCCCAGCCGCGCGTCTCGGCGCTCGCCGCGGCGTCCAGCACGATCTCCTGGATTTCCGGCGACAGGCCGTCCCAGGCGTCCTGGTTGACGATCACCATGTTGCGCGGCAGCCAGGCCTGGATGTCGTACCAGTAGTCGACATGCTCCCAGATCTGCCGGTCGTAACCGGTCGAGCCCGAGGAAATCATGCTCTCCGCCACGCCCGTGGCGAAGGCCTGGGACAGTTCCGCCGCCTCGATCTGGGTCGGCACCGCGCCCATCAGCTCGGCCAGCCGGGAGGTGGCGGCGTTGTAGGCGCGGAAGCGCACGCCCTCCATGTCGGCCACGCTTTCCACCGGGCTGACCATGTAGAGCCCCTGGGGCGGCCAGGGCACGGAGTAGAGCAGCATCATGCCCTGCTCGGCCAGCAGCTCCTCCAGCGCCGGGCGCGAGACGTCGTAGAGGGTACGCGCGTCCTCGAACGAGGTGGCGAGGAAGGGGATCGAGTCGATCTCGAACAGCGGGTCCTCGTTGCCGAGCGCCGAGATCAGCCGTTCGCCGATCGGCACCAGGCCGCGCCGGACCGCACCGTAGATCTCGCCGCCCGGAAACAGCGAGCCCGAGGCATGCGTGACGATCTCCAGCTCCCCGCCGGTGCGCTCGGTCACCTCCGCGGCGAATTCCGCCGCCAGCTCGGAATGGTAGTTCGAGGCGGCGTAGGCCAGCGCCATGTCCCAAGTCTCCGCCTGGGCCGCTGCGGCGCCGCCAAGCGCCAGGCCGAGAGCGGTGGTGGCGGCGAGCAGTCG
The DNA here is from genome assembly GCA_040226215.1 of Azospirillaceae bacterium. GTDB lineage: Bacteria > Pseudomonadota > Alphaproteobacteria > DSM-16000 > Inquilinaceae > JAVKFF01. The sequence goes on along the minus strand of JAVKFF010000074.1, from coordinate 8,012 downwards.
GGTGGTCGCGAACGTCATCGTCGAAGTCTCCCTATGGTTCCGGCGCTGTCCGGCGACAAGGCCGGCGCTCCGCAGCTTCCCGTTCGGTCGGGCTCCACCGGCACGCCGGCCGGGTTCCTCCCGGCTCGGCGCCGCCTCGCTTGCGCGCGAGGGCCGGCGGACCAGTCGAGGATGGTACACGCCCCGCGCGGCCTGGGAAATCCTCCCGACAGGTCCTCCGGCAAATCCTTGATGCGCTCCACCGTGCCATGGGGGTGCGGCAACCGCGCGCCGGCGCGAAAAACGTTAACAAACCTTAGCAAAACTTAGCATTCCGCGATGCTCGGGCGCTCGGGACCAGGCACGCACTTATAGGATTATCGTCATAGTTCCGCTGGCTTGCAAGCCGCTCGCCGCGTCCTGGCCGACCGCTCGCTGGCTCAGGCGGACTGGCGGCGGGACGGCGCGGCGGTCGCGCCGGGCGCCGGCGATTGCCGTCCGGTTGTATCCGGCGTCGTCCGGAAGCGCTGCATGAAGCGGTAGAGCCCGGTGCTGAGCGAGCCCTTGACCACCACCCGGTCGTCGCGGGCGAGCGCTCCCGGCAGGATCCGGTCCAGATCGTCAAGGCCGATGAAGCAGAAGCGCGGGTCGCCGGCCGCCTGGTCACGACAGGCGAGAAAGCCGTCGCCGAGCAGCCAGACGCGGTCGAAGGGCGCGCGCTGCAGTTCCGCGACGAGTTGCGCGTGCTCGGCCGCGCTCGCCTCGCCCAGTTCGGCCATCTCCCCCAGGATGGCGATGCGCCGTCCGGGTCCGGGCAGTGCCAGCACGTCGTCGATCGCCGCGCGCATGGAGCCGGGATTGGCGTTGTAGGAGTGGTCGAGCAGGCGGGCCGTGCCGCCGCCCACGGCAAGCTCGATCAGCCGGCCGCGGCCGGCGATGGCGGTGAAGCCGGCAAGGCGCTGCCCCAGTACCGATGGCGGCAGGCCCAGCGCCGCCAGCGCGCCGGCGACCGCCATGGTGTTGTAGACCGCGTGCGCCCCGTGCCCCGGCAGCGGCAGGTCGCAGATCTCTCCCCCGGCGCTGAGCCGCACGCCGCTGAAGCCCGTGACGCCGCCGGCCGGATGGATGTCCGCACCGGCGGCCATGCCGTAGGTGAGGATGCGCAGGCCCCGTTCCAGGGCGGCGTCGCGCACCACCGCGAACTCCCGCATGTCGGCGTTCAGCACGGCCACGCCGTGGTCCGGCATGCCGGCGAAGATCAGCGCCTTTCGTTGGGCGATGGTGCGAGTGTCCCTGTGGTAGATCAGGTGCACGGGGTGGATGTTGGTGAAGACGGCGACGTCCACGCGGGCCAGCTTCGTGCTCCACGTCATCTCGGCGATCGCCATCTCCAGCACGCAGTGGGCCGCGTCCTCGGGCACGCAGCCGAGGTTCCAGGCCACGCCGCGCGCGGTGTTGGCGTCGGCGCGCGTGGCGTAGACCGGTCCCGCCCCGGCCAGGCAGTGGGCGATCATCGCCGTGACGCTGGTCTTCCCGGCACTGCCGGTGACGCCGACCACCGGGCCGGCAATCCGGCTCCGTGCCGCGCGCGCCAGGGCGAACAGGGCGTCATGCGGGTTGGGAACGCGCAGCACCGCCCGCGCGGAGATGCCGCGCCTGTCGGTCGGCCCGACGATCGCCAGCGTCGGGATGATGCCGTCGGCCGCCAGCCGCGCCGACGGGATGCCAAGACCACCCTCGGCCGGCCGCACGAAGACGATATCGTCGGGGCGGAAGGTGGGCGCATGGATGGAGATGCCGCCGACCGTGCTGCCGATCTCGGGCGCCATCACCCAGTCGGCGCCGGGGATGAGGTCGCGAACCTCCTGCGTCGTCCAGCGCATCGCCCCTGCCTGGATTGTTTGGGCCTGGATTGTTTGGGCCTGGATTGTTCTGGCCCGAAATGCTTCAGCGCGGTTGATGCCCGCCCCGGGGCGGGCAGGCGGGTCCGGTATCGTGGCGGCGACATCGCCGCACACACCAGACCCTATACCAAAGCATCCAGGTCGCGGCCCCGCCGATCAAGGCCGAAAACGGCGGAGGGCTCAGCCCGCCTCGCGGATCCAGCCATGCACGAAGGCCAGTTTCTCCCGGATCGTCGGGGTCAGCACGAAGGGGTAGATGTCGGTGAGGCCCATGGCCCGGTTCACGTGGTTGAGCGCGATGCCGAGATGGGCGGCGAGGGTGAGCAGGCGCTGCGCCTCGGTCTCGCCATAGGCGTCGTAGGCCGCCTCCACCGCCGCGGCGTCGGCCGCCGTGCCGCCCATCACCGCGCGGGCGATCTCGTCGGAGCACAGGCCGGCGGCCAGGAAGCTGTCGGTGATGTCGGTCAGGTGCAGCAGGTGTGCGAAGCTCTCCGCCCAGTCCTCGTGCGGGTGGGCGGCGGCGTAGGGCGTGACGTGGCGGTCGGCCCAGCCCTCGGGCAGGGCACGGCCGTCATAGTGCCGGGCCAGCGCCTCGCCGTAATCCGCCCGCTCGTCACCGAAGACGGCGCGGAAGCTGTCGATGAAGCCCGGGCGCTCGCGCCAGCGCTCGAAGAAGAAATGGCCCAGCTCGTGGCGGAAATGCCCGGTCATGGTGCGCAGCTGCTCGCCCATTGCCTCGCGCCGCTGGGCGATCTCGGCCGGATCGGCCTCCGTCACGTTGATCGTCACCAGGCCGCCGGCATGGCCCATCACCACCGGCACCCGGCCGATGCGGCTCTCCTCGGCCAGCAGGTGGAAGACCGGCCGCGGGCCCGGGTCGGCCGCCTTGAACCAGCCCCAGCGGCCGAGATTGGCCAGCACCCAGCGCTTGGCCCGCTCGGCCTCCGCCCACAGACCCAGGTTCTCGCCGTGGAAGGCGTCGGGGATCACATCGGTCATGGCGCAGGACCGGCAAAAGCGCCCGCCATCCACCGCCGGCGGCGTCTCGGCGATCCAGTTGCACCAGATCGCCTCCCGATTGGTGCACCACGCGGTGTCGGCAGAACCGCCCCCATCCGGCGCCAGCACGAACGCCTCCGCCTCCGGATCGTACCCGACCGAAGCCCCGCAGGCGCAGGCGACATTGCTGAAATAAAGCGCCCCGCCACAGGCGGGACAGGCGAAGACCTTCATGATTCCGGCTTTGGACGATTTTTCCCCGAGAGGCCGGAATGTGGCCCGGCCGGCAGGACGGGGCAAGGGGTGAAGACGGGAGGCCGATCCCGGCTCGCGCTGACGCTTGGCCGGGATGACGGTGTATAGGGAACGTAACAGCATCTCCGTCATCCCGGACGACGCGCAGCGGCGATCCGGGATCTCCCGACCGTCTTCTCGGTGTCCGTCATGCGCCGGAAACCTTGACTCAATTTGCTTTCGCAGGTGACGCCGATGTGATGATTTCGGCTCATGGAGAGGCCTTCTCGCTCGGACATCGGATTGCGCTTACTTCCCGCCTATCTGCCGGCGGCGCAGTGTCTTTCGATCCTCCAGGAGATCGATGGGCAGTATCGCATTAGCTGGCTGCACGATCTCAGCCGACGGGTTCAGCATCATGGCTATCGCTACGACTACAAGGTGCGGTCGATCGATACCCGGGACGCCCTCGGACCGCTGCCGGAGCCATTGTCTGGGCTTGCCCGACAATTGGCCGATGATGGGATCTTCGCCGTGCCGCCAGATCAAGTCATCGTCAACGAATACCTTCCCGGCCAAGGGATCGCGTCTCATACCGACTGCATACCCTGCTTCGGTCCGGTTATTGCCAGCTTGTCGCTCGGCTCGGCCTGCACGATGCGGCTGACCGGTCCCGCTCGGAATGGTGAGGACAAAGAGGAAACCATCGATCTTCGCCTGCATCCGGGCAGTTTGCTCGTCCTCTCCGGCGATGCGCGGTATCGCTGGCGGCACGGTATTGCGGCGCGCAAGAGCGACGTGGTCGACGGCGTTCGTGTCCCGCGTGGTCGCCGGGTGTCCCTGACATTTCGGACGGTGGTGCTGACCTGACCGTCACGAGCGCCCGCTCGAACGAAGGCGCCACGTCGCCTTGTCGTCCCCGCGAAAGCGGGGACCTAGGGTTCAGTGCCAGCTGCACCGTCCGCCTGGATCCCCAATCGAGTTGGGGATGACAAATGAACGCGACTTAGTCCCTCAAAATCGCCCCGGATCGAACGGCGCCATGTCGATGCCGGTGTCCTCGCCGGTCATCAGGCGGGCGAGCAGTTCGCCGGTGCGCGGGCCGGTGGAGAAGCCGATATGGCCGTGGCCGAAGGCGGCCCAGAGGCGCTGGTGGCCGGGCAGCGGGCCGATCGCCGGGCGGCCGTCGGGCATGGAGGGGCGGCTGCCGTGCCAGGTTTCCGGCCGGCCCTCCGGCGTCACCGCCGCGCCGAGCGGGAAGGCCTCGCGGGCCCGGGGCAGCACCGCCTCGATCTGCGCCAGATTGGGCCGGGCGTCGCGGTGGGCGAGCTCGATCCCGGTGGTCAGGCGGATGCCGGCCTCCTGCGGCGAGAGCACGAAGGCGCCATCGGCGTCGTGCACCGGTCGGCCCAGCACGGCGTTGCCGCGGGTCTGGAACATGCGGTGATAGCCGCGCTCGAAGGCCTGGGGGATCCTGACGCCGAGCGGCGACAGCAGGTCCGCCGACCAGGGACCGAGGGCGACCACCACATGCTCGGCCGCCAGCCTCTCGCCGCCCTCCAGCACCACCGCCGCGCCGCCCCGGCCGTCCGGGTCCAGCGCCTTGACCGGGGCCTGGCGCAGGCTGCCGCCGCCAGCCTCGAACAGCGCCGCATAGGCCTTGGTCACGGCGCCCGGATTGTCGACCGAGGCGGTGTCGGTAAACAGGATGCCGCCGGCATAGAGCGGCGCCAGGTGCGGCTCCAGCTCCTTGAGCCCCGCGCGGTCGAACAGGGTGTAGGCGATGGCGAAGCGGTCGTAGAATTCCCGCTCATAGGCCGTGCCGGCGAGGCCGCCCTCGCCGCGGAAGACGCGCAGCCAGCCGGTATGGCGGAGGCGGCCGGAGATCCCCGCCGCCGCCATGCGCCCGGTGTGCAGCTCCACGCTGCCCGCCACCAGGTCGTTCAGCGCCGTCGCCGTGGCGGCTGTCCGCGCGCGCGTGGCGTTCTTCAGGAAGCCGGCGGTCCAGCGCCGGTGGCGGATCAGGTGGGGCAGGGAATAGCGCACCGCCGCGTGCCGGTTGCCGAGATAGCGCCGGAGATGCTTCCAGATGCCGGGATTGTTCGGCGGCACGATGGAGGAGCGGCTGATCACCCCGGAATTGCCGTAGGAGGTCTCCTCGCCCGGGCCGCGCCGGTCGAGCACGGTCACCCGCCAGCCGCGCGCCTGCAGCGAGAGCGCGCAGGAGATGCCGACCATGCCGGCCCCCAGCACGAGGACGGAGGGCGCGGCGGCGGAATCGGGGCCGGGCTGGGGGGCGGCGGTCATCGGCGGGCTTCCGGTGCTGCGGGCATTGACACGAGCCTACCGATTGCCGGCAAATCGGGCACCATGCAAGACACCGCGCCGCAAGGCACCGTCCCACCGGGCACCGTCCCACTGGGCACCACCCCGCCCGCCCCTGACGACCCGGCAGCGCCCTGGTCGGCGGCGCGGCCGGTCGGCATCATCATGCTCGACACGCACTTTCCGCGCCCCCACGGCGATATCGGCAACCCCGCGACCTTCGGCGGCCACGCGCTGATCCGGCGGGTGCCGGCGGCTACGGTGGCCAGCGTCGTCCGGTCGGGCGCGCTCGATCCGGCGGTGGCGGTGCCGATTGCCGATGCGGCGCGGGAACTGGCCGCTGCGGGCGCGGCGGTCATCGCCACCTCCTGCGGCTTCCTGGGCTCGCTGCAGGACCGCCTTGCCGCGGCCGTGGACGTGCCGGTGATCGCCAGCGCGCTCAACCGACTGCCGGATATCCGCGCCAGCCACGGCGCCGCTGCCCGTCTCGGCATCCTCACCTTCGACGCGGCCACGCTGACACCGGCGCATTTCGGCGGCAATCACGACCCGCGCGACGCCGTGGCGGGGGTCGAGGCGGGCCGGGAGCTCGCCCGCGTCATCCGCGGCGACCTGCCGGAGCTCGATATCGCGGCGGCGGAGGCTGACGCCGTCGACGCCGCCCGCCGCCTCGTCGCGGCCGCGCCCGACATCGCGGCCATCGTGCTGGAATGCACCAATCTCGGGCCCTACCGGACCGCCATCGCCCGGGCGACCGGCCTGCCGGTGCACGACCTCGTCGGCCTGATCGCGGAGACGCTGGCCGCCGGGAAGGAGGCGGCCGGGAAGACGGCCGCCGGGAAGAAGGCGGCCGGCCGCTAGTCCAGCGCCTCGATATACATCACGCTCCAGACCAGGCCGGCATCGTCGCTGCCCTCCGGGGTCAGCGTGCCGGCCGGCGCGAACAGCCAGACCGGGCCGCGGCCGCCGATGGCCAGCGGCGCGCCCTCGGCGTGGATCGCCAGGATCACCTCCTCGGGATTGGTGTCGGCGGGGATCTCCCAGGAATAGCCGTCGAAGGCGGTCACCGTCATGTGCGGGCTGTCGGCCCCGACCGCTTCCATGAAGTCGGCCAGGCTCGGACCCGAGGCCGTCACCTCGCCCGGCCAGTTGGGATAGCTCGCCGTCAGCGTCGTCTGGTCGAGGGCGGCCAGATCCTCCCAGCAGAAGGTCATGGCCTGCTCGAAGGCGATGCCGAAGCGGTCGAGCAGCGGGTCGTGGAAGGCATCCACCGGTCCGCGGTTGCTCTCGGTGATGGCGCCGCCGACGGTCAGCAGTACGGGGCAGTCCCCGGCGGCGTGAGCGGGCAGGGCAGGCAGCGCGAGCGCGAGGGCGCAGGCGGCGAGAAGGGCGCGGTTGGCCATGGCGGCGGTTCCTCCGGGGGGCAATGGTTGGCAAGGGGATGGCGGGCCGGCACCTGCCGGCAGGACCTGGAGGCCTAGCGGCGGCGGCGGCTCGTCCGCACCGGCACCGGCGTCATCGCGCGGGCCAGCGGTCTCCCGCGACGGGGCGGAGGCGTGTCGTCCAGCCCCATCACGGCGATGCCGACCTGCACCGATCCGAAGGTGATGCCGAAGCCGATCAGCAGCATGGGTATGGCGACGGCGGCGAGGCCGCTTGTGAAGATCAGCCCGGCGAGGCCGGCGAAATCGAAGACCAGCATGGCGGCGACCATGCTCCAGCCCACGGCGATGCCGATCAGGGCGTGGCGGACGATGAAACGAACCAGCGGCGGCATGGCCGATCCCCCGATGAGAGCGCGACCGGCCGAGAATAGGCCGAGGCCGTGCCGCGCGCCACGGCCAAGATGCCCCACCCTCGCCGGAAGCAGGCGCCCCAGAGCAGGCGCCCCGGCAGGCGCCCCAGAGCAGGCGCCCCGGCAGGCGTCCCAGCAGGCGCCCCAACAGGCGCCCCAACAGGCGCCCCGGGGCGAGACGTCGCGGGCGCCGTTGGCGTCAGGCGTGGGCCAGGACCAGCAGCCGGGCGCGGCCGCCGGCGACGACGCGGTGCTCGCGGATCACCAGCCCGGCGGCGTGCACATGGCGTTCGGTCTCCGGCTCGAACCGGGCACCGTACATCAGCTTCAGCAGCGGCTCGCGCACGCGCATGACCAGACGGTCGAGCCAGCGCTCGGCCAGCCGGTAGTCGAGCAGGCGGATGCTGCCGCCGGGCCGGACCACGCGCGCCAGCTCGGTCAGCGCGGGGCGCTGCAACTCGCCCGGCAGGTTGCAGAACAGGAAGGCGCCGACCGCGTGGTCGAAGCGCGCCGCCGGCATGGCCAGGCTGGTCGCGTCCATGGTGTGGAAGTCGACCTGCCGGTTCGCCTCCTCGGCCCGTTCCCGCGCGATCGCCAGCATCTCCGGCGACAGGTCGATGGCGGTCACGCGCGCGTCCCTCGGATAGTACGGAATGCTGAGCCCGGTGCCCGCGCCGATGTCGAGCACGGCGCCCGAGACACCCTCGAACAGCAGTGGCCGCAGCCCGCTCTTCCAGCTCTTCTCGAAGCGCGCGTCGAGGCGGGCGTAGTGCCGC
>JAVKFF010000073.1:0-6001 GCA_040226215.1 Azospirillaceae bacterium | reverse complement strand
TCAGCAGCTTCGGCGAGTTGAAGCTGCTCGCCGACAGGATCACTTCCCGGCGGGCCCGGACCCGTCGCACGCTGTCGCCCTGGCGGTACTCGACGCCGGCGGCGCGGCGGCCCTCGAACAGGACGCGGGTGGTCAGGGCATGCATCCGCAGCTCGAGATTGCCCCGTGGCAAGGCGGGCTTCAGATAGGACCGGGCGGTGGAGCTGCGCACGCCGTCGCGCACGCTCATGTCCATGCGGCAGAACCCTTCCTGCCGTTCGCCGTTATAGTCCAAGGTCTCGCCATAGCCGGCCTGCCGCCCGGCCGCGATGAAGGCCCGGTAGAGCGGGTTGCGCATATTGTTGCCGTTGCTGACGCCGACCGGCCCCGTCGCACCGCGATAATCGTCGGCGCCGTAGATGCAGGCCTCCGCCCGCTGGAAATAGGGCAGCACATCGGCATAGCCCCAGCCGGTCGCCCCGCTCTCCGCCCATTCCTCGAAATCGCCGGCATTGCCGCGGACGAAGGCCATCCCGTTGATCGAGGAGGAGCCGCCGATCACCTTGCCGCGAGCCTGGTGGATCCGGCGGCCCTGCAGGCCCGGCTCGGGTTCGGAGTACAGGCCCCAGTCGAAGCGCGGCTTGTTCAGTGGGATCGAGAAGGCGATGGGCATGCGGATATAGATCGAATTGTCCCGTCCGCCGAATTCGAGCAGCAGCACCTTGCTGCTGCCGTCGGTGGTGAGGCGATCTGCCAGCACGCAGCCGGCGGAGCCTGCACCGACGATGACATAGTCGAACTCCTCGTCGAACGCTGGTGTCGTCATGCCCGGGTCCTTTCGTGCAGGGCCGAATCCGGCCTTCAGCCGCCAGAGGCAACCGGGTCGGTGCTTTCGTCCGGCATTGCGGTGGTGTCGCGCGCCTGCTGCTGCATGTGCAGGAAATCGAGATGCCGTTCGTACTGCTCGAGGATGTCCTCGATGACCTGCTCTTCGCTGTAGCCCATGAGGTCGTAGCCCAGGCCGCCCTCGAACAGATGGACCTCGGCGCGATAGTAGCTGCCGCCGTCGTGCCCGGGGCGGATCGCAAAGCTTGGAACCGGCCAGCGGCGCAGCCAGATCTGGTAGGTGAAGTCCTGTGCGCCCGCCAGATCGACGTTCAGGTCGATGTGACGTGCGTCCTTGTCTTCCTCCACGATCTCGACCTTCAGACCCTTCTGTTCGAGCGAGCTGCGGATCGCTTCCATCGCCGGCCGGGCCACCCTGTCCAGGAAGCCGTCCGCTTCCTTGCGGCTGGGGAAGCTCAGCGCGCGGCTCAGCCGCCGGTTCCAGGACCCGGGCGTCCGGCCCTCGCCGGTTCGGCCGGACCGGTGGCCGGGAAGGCCGCGACTGCGGGCCTCCTCCTTCATGACTTCGACCCGCAATGCCTTGAACAGCCCGACCATCATCAGCAGCAGGACGATCGAGAACGGCAGCCCCATGATCACGGTGGTGCTCTGCAATGCGGTCAGGCCGTCGGCGAACAGCAGGGCCACGGTCAGGATACCGATCATCGCCGCCCACAGGATCCGCATCCAGACAGGGGCGTCATGGTCGACATGCTGCAGCTTCGAGGCGAAGTTCGAGAGCACGAGGGAGCCGGAATCGCCCGAAGTGATGAAGAAGATGATCGCCAGCACGGTAACGACGATCGTGGTCACGGTGGACCAGGGCAATTGTTCGAGGAACAGGTAGATCGCGGAACCCGGATTGTTCATGGCGCTGTCGCCGAAAGCCGTCGCCCCCTCCATGACAAGGTCGATGGCGCTGTTCCCCATGATTGACATCCAGGCCAGCATGAAGGCGAAGGGCAGGAGCAGGGTGCCGGCGACGAACTCGGCGATGGTGCGCCCGCGCGAGATGCGGGCGAGGAAGAGCCCGACGAAGGGGCCCCAGGCGATCCACCAGGCCCAGAAGAAGACGGTCCAGGCGTTCAGCCAGTCGGTCGGCGGGTCGAAGGCATAGGTGTCGAACGACATCGCCAGGAAATGCGTGGCGTAGTCGCCGATGTTCAGCACCAGTGCATTCAGCAGGAACAGGGTCTGGCCGGCGAACAGCACGAACAGCAGCAGGCCGACCGCCAGCGCCATGTTCAGTTCCGAAAGCCGGCGGATGCCCCGTTCGACCCCGGTTGCGGCAGAAAGCCCCGCGAAGATCACGATCAGGACCGCCAGCACGGTCTGGGTCAGCTGTCCCGACGGTATGCCGAACATGTAGTCGAGCCCGTAGTTCAGCTGGATGATGCCGATCCCAAGGCTCGTGGCGATGCCGAAGATCGTCCCGAGCACGGCCGCGATGTCGACGCTGTGGCCGATCCAGCCGTTGATCCGTTCGCCGAACAGCGGGAACAAGGCCGACCGGATGGTCAGGGGCAGGCCATGGCGATAGCTGAAGAAGGCCAGCGACATGCCGACCAGCGTATAGACCCCCCAGCCCGACAGGCCCCAGTGGAACAGGGTCAGTTCCATGGCGTGGCGGGCGGCTTCGACGGTGCCTGGCGTGCCGACCGGCGGTGCCAGGAACTGGGCCACGGGCTCGGCCACGCAGAAGAACAGCAGGTCGATGCCGATGCCGGCGGCGAACAGCATCGCGGCCCAGGACAAGAGCGGGAATTCCGGCCTGGAATGCTCCGGCCCCAGCCTGATCCGGCCGAACCGCGACAGGGCGACGCCGACGACGAAGAGCAGATAGACGATGATGGCGAGGAAATAGAACCAGCCGAAACTGTCGGAGACCCAGCCGCGCGCGGCGCCGTTCGCCGCCGTGGCGGAGTCGGCGAAGACCATCACCCAGACCGCGAACAGGAAGATGCAGGTGGTGGAGCCATAGACCACGACCGGGTTGATACGGTCCCGGGGGGCAGCGTCGGGCGGCTGCGTCATGGCGGTCGCTCCCTGCCGGGCCGCGGCGGAAGTCCGCCGAGGGCCCGCGTTCGTGGGCAGGGGAATTCCCGCCATCGTCCCGCGCCAACCGGCCCATGGCCCCCGAGGGCCCCGGTTCGCTTTCCACACAACGCGCAAACGCAGCGGAGAGTTCCCCGTGCGGTTGTCACCGGCCCGCGGCGCGCGCCCGATGGTCGGACGACCGGCCGGGCGCGCCGGCGCTACCGGGTGTGGCGCAGGATCTCGATCTGGCGGCGGGCCAGTTCGTCGACACGCTCGTTCTCCGGATGCCCGGAATGGCCGCGCACCCAGATCCATTCCACGTCATGCGGCCGCGCGGCCTCCTGCAGGCGCTGCCAGAGGTCGGCATTCTTCACAGGCTTCTTCTGGGCGGTCTTCCAGCCGTTGCGGACCCACTTGGGCAGCCACTCGGTGATGCCGGTGCGGACATACTGGCTGTCGGTGTGCAGCCGCACGCCCATCGGGCGCTTCAGGGCCTCCAGGGCGGCAATTGCGGCCATCAGCTCCATGCGGTTGTTGGAGGTCTGGGCCTCGGCGCCCGCCAGTGCCATGTCCGGCCCGTTGAAGCGCAGCAGCGCCGCCCAGCCGCCGGGGCCGGGATTGCCGCTGCAGGCGCCGTCGGTATGGATCTCGACCGGCGCGCCGGTCACGGGGCGTATTCCAGGCCGTAGCCGGCCGCGTTGGCGACCTCGCGATGAAAACGCATCTTCTGCAGGTACTCCGTCGGATCCTTGGGCTTCACCATGGCGCCCGGCACCTGGTTCAGCCAGTCGTACAGGCGGGTCAGCAGGAACCGCAGCGCCGCGCCGCGCGCCAGCAGCGGCAGGGCATCGCGCTCCGCCACGGTCAGCGGGCGGCTTCGCACATAGGCTTCCAGCAGGGCGCGCCCCTTGGTGACGTTGAACGCACCGTCGCGCTCGAAACACCAGGCGGTGAGCGCCACCGCCAGGTCGTAGGCCAGCATGTCGTTGCAGGCGAAGTAGAAATCGATCACGCCGGACAGCCGGTTCTCCAGGAAGAAGACATTGTCCGGGAACATGTCGGCATGAATCACCCCGCGCGGCAGGGCGGCGGGGTCGGGCCAGGCCGCCTGCAACGCCTCCAGCTCGCGGGTCAGCTCCGCGCTCAGCCCCGGGCTGAAGGCATCCGCCTGCGACTGGCAGGAGCGCAGCAGGTTGCCCCAGCCGGCGAGGGACAGGTCGTTGGCGCGCCGCAGGCCGAAATCCGTGGCGCAGCGATGCAGGTCCGCCATCGCCGCGCCCACGCCGGCGCAATGCACCGCGGTCGGCCGCCGCGGCCAGACCCCGCGCAGGAAGCTGATGATCGCCGCGGGGCGCCCGGCCACATGGCGCAGCGCGCGGCCGTCGCGCCCGGCGATCGGCGTCGGGCAGATGAACCCCCGCGCCGCCAGGTGCTGCATCAGTCCCAGGAAGAAGGGCAGGTCCTCGGCCTTCACCCGCTTTTCGTAGAGGGTCAGGATATGCGGCCCCGCCTCGGTCACCAGCAGGAAGTTGGAGTTCTCCACCCCCTCGGCGATCCCCTTGCAGGACAGCAGCCGGCCCAGGTCGTATTCGGCGACCAGCGCCTCCAGCGCCGCGTCGTCAACTTCGGTATAGACCGCCATCCCCGGTGTCGCCGCTATGCCTGCTGCAGCGCGCGCGGCAGCTTGAAATGGACATCCTCATCGGTGACCGTCACGTCCTTGACGGTCACGTCGAACCGGGCCTGCAGGGCGGCGATCACCTCCTGCACCAGGACCTCCGGCGCGCTGGCGCCCGCGGTCAGCCCGATGGCGCGGGCGCTGGCCAGGGCCTCCCAGTCGATATCGGCGGCACGCTGCACCAGCGCGGCGGCCGGACAGCCGGCCTTGCGGGCGACCTCCACCAGGCGCAGCGAGTTGGAGGAATTCGGTGCGCCGATCACCAGCACCATGTCGCAGTCGGCGGCAATCGCCTTCACCGCGTCCTGGCGGTTGGTGGTGGCGTAGCAGATATCCTCCTTGTGCGGCCCGACGATCGCCGGGAAACGCGCGCGCAGCCGCTCCACGATCTCCGCCGTATCGTCGACCGACAGGGTGGTCTGGGTGATATAGGCGAGCCGGTCCGGCTGCGGCACGGCGATGCTCGCGGCATCCGCCACGGTTTCCACCAGTTGCACCGCACCGTCGGGCAGCTGGCCCATGGTGCCGACCACCTCCGGATGCCCCGCATGGCCGATCAGCAGGATATGCAGCCCGTCGCGATGATGACGCTCCGCCTCGCGATGCACCTTGCTGACCAGCGGGCAGGTGGCGTCGACGAACAGCATGTTGCGCCGCTCCGCCTCAGCCGGCACCGATTTCGGCACGCCATGGGCGGAGAACACGACCGGCATGTCGGCGGGCACCTCTTCCAGCTCGTCGACGAAGATGGCGCCGCGCGCCTCAAGCCCTTCCACCACGAAGCGGTTGTGCACGATCTCGTGCCGCACATAGACCGGCGCACCGAATCGCTCCAGCGCTAGCTCCACGATCTTGATCGCGCGGTCGACGCCGGCACAGAAGCCGCGCGGCTTCGCCAGATGCAGGGTCAGTGGCGGCAGGGCATGGCTCTCCCCGGCGGGAGCCCTGCCATCGTCGCCCGGTTTCCGTCCGATTCTGTCGTTCACGCCCATGCTGCCAATCCTGCCCGCGCCGATAGATGGCGGGCCTGCATTCCTTGTTGCCCCGGCGGGGCTCTTCTACACTTCGTCGATCCCGGAACCTAGTTCACTGCCCGCCGGGTTGGAAGAAACCCCGGCGGCGGGGTCCGGCATCATCATTGCGATGTTGTGGCCGGCGCCTGCCGCCGATATGTCTGCGGACCCGCTGCGACCGCGCCCGCGGCTGCGCCTTTCCGGCCAGCCCCTCGAACGAACCTGGAAGCCCAGACAGTCATGCGATTCCTTCCGGTCCCATCCGTCCGCGCTGCCGCCCTCCTGCTCCTGCTGCTGGCCGCGGCGGCGACCGCCGGCTGCAGCAAGTCCAAGCCGCCGCCGCCCTGTCCCGAAGTCCGCATCATCGCCATCACGTCGGAGATGACGCGGTTCCGCCCCGGCCCGGGCC
>JAVKFF010000072.1:0-4327 GCA_040226215.1 Azospirillaceae bacterium | reverse complement strand
CAGCTTCACCCTGCCGGCGGCGTTCAAGGCCGACGACCGGAACCACCGCCCGCCGCCGAAGGCCTTTCCGACCGACCAGCCGGACTCGCCCTGGAAGACCACGGTCCTGAAGGCCGCCATGGCCGCCGATGCCGGCAGCTGCCACTACACCCCGGCGCAGACCCCGACCCTCGCCGGCAGCTGCCGGCCGAAGGATTGAAGGCGGGCGCGAGCCTCTGGAAGCAGCGCCATACGGCAACGGGGGAGCCTCGCCGCGCATCCCCACATGCCGTCATCCCGGTCCCCGAGCCGGGATCGCGACGAAACGGCGCCGCCGCACGGCCTCGCTGCCTGCGCCATGGGTTGTCGAGCAGCGCTCGACGACGGTCAGGACCGGGACGGCGAAACCGCAGGGAGCCCCGCCGCGCCTCCCCACTTGCCGTCATCCCGGCCCCCGAGCCGGGATCGCGACGAAACGGCACCGCCGCATGGCCTCGCCGCCCGCGCCATGGGTCCCGGTTCAGGCCCGGGCCGACGGCAACGGGGAGCCTCGCCGCGCCTCCCCGCGTGCCAACCGGTGAAGCCGGCTCCCCGGCGTGCTACCCGCCCAGCCGTTCCCGGATCGGCGGCGGCGCCCAGGGGCGCGGCAGGTCCAGGTCGGCCAGGATCACCTGCGCGGCGTTGTAGCCGGGCAGGCCGGTGATGTTGCCGCCGGGATGGCAGGCGGAGCCGCAGAGATAGAGGCCGGGCAGGTGGGTGCGGTACTCGCCCGCGCCGGGAAACGGCCGGTCATGGCCGATCTGCCCGTTGGTGAAGGCACCGACCAGCAGGTCGCCCTCGCGCATGTACGGAAAGCTGCGCTCCACGTCGAGCGCACTGCGGGTGAAGCTGTCCAGCACCTGGTCCTGCAGGCCCGGCGCATAGTCCGCCCAGAGCTTCAGCATCTCCCGGCCATGTGCGTCCTTCGCCGCATCCCAGTTGGCGGCATCGCCGTGCAGGCGATAGGGCAGCTTCTCCCACATGAAGGCGGTGTGCCGGCCGGGCGGCGCCTGGCTGGGATCGAAGCGGGTGGGGCAGGCGCCCCACATCACCGTGGGCGGGATCGTGCCGGCCTCGTGATGGCGCACGATCTCCGGGAACTGGTCGAAATGCTCCAGGCCCAGGATCGTCATCAGCGCGGAATCCAGCGCCGGGTCGGCCGCCGCCGCCCCATAGGCCGGGGGCGCCGTGGGGTTCAGGTTAAGCGCGAAAAGCGGCGCGATCAGGTTGTATTCGAAGCCCTCCGCGCGGCGCCGCCAATCCTCGGGCAGGTCGCCGGGGGACAGCAGGTCCAGGAAGGTCTGCTGCGGGTTCAGGCTGGAGGCGACGAAGCTGCGCGCGCGATGCTCGCTGCCGTCGGCCAGCGCCACGCCGACCGCGCGGCCGCCCTCCACCAGGATCCGCACCGGCGCTGCCCGCGTGCGGATCGTCCCGCCGCTCTCCGTCACCGCGCCTTCCAGCGCGCGGGCCAGGCCGCGCGCGCCGCCGACCGCCATCTGCGCCTTGGCGGTGCTGGCCAGCAGGGCGGCGATGTGATGGCCGAAGCCGCGCACCCGCAGGTCGACCTCGCGCAGGCCGTTGAAGAACAAGAGCCCCGCCTGGATCGCCGGGTTCTCGAACTCGCGGGTGACGAACTCCAGCGGCGACAGTGCCGAGACCTCCAGCAAGAGCCGCCCCTCGGCCGTGCGCTCCAGCAGCCGCCGCCGCTCGTCGCGCGGCAGCGGCGGCGACATCCCCTCCGGCACCAGGATCCCCTGCACGATCGGCCGGAAATCGTCATGCCAGCGCTTCAAGGTCGCGGCATCCTTCCCGCTCATCGCCGCGAAGGAGGCATGCGTCCGCTCGAAGTCGGTCCACCACTGCAACGACCGCCCGTCGCGCAGCAGCAGCGCCACGTTCAGCTCCGGCTCGATATACCGCGCCCCGTGCCGCTCCAGCTCCAGGTCGCGGTACCAGGCCATCTGGGTGATCGCCCGGTGAAAGAAGGAATGGGTGTTGTGCCGGAACCCCGGATGACGCGGATCCTCCACCGTCGCCAGCCCGCCGCCGGCCTGGTCGGCCCGGTCGATGCACAGCACCGACAGCCCCGCCTTGCCGGCATAGGCCTGCAGGATCAGCCCGTTATGCCCCGCCCCCAGGATGATCCCGTCATAGACCGCCATGCTGCCGTTTCCTCGCCCCGCCCGTTCACTGTCAACCAGATGGTTACATGGGGCAGGTTAGGCGGGGGAATTCAGCGCGGCAAGCTGCTTGCTCCTTCGCTTCCTTGAAGCGCCTCATCGTGCTTCGATGCTGTCGGGTGGGCATTCAATCGGGTCGGGGGTGGCCATGGCCTTCGGTGTCTTCATTCACCGTTCGGACTCGATCTACGATGACAGCCCGGCGGTGCAATACCAGTTTCCCAGGCAGTATCTCGGCCGAGTCAACGCCTGTGTCGGCGATTGGATCGTCTACTACGAGCCCCAGAAAGTGCGAGGCGCGCGCGGCTATTTTGCCGTCGCGAAGGTCCAGCAAGTGATTTCGGACCCGTCGGCCCCCGGCATGTACCGCGCGCTGATCGAGCCCGGCAGCTATCTCGATTTCGCCGATTCCGTTCCATTCAAGCGCGACGGCCAGGTGGTCGAGCTTGGCGTCCTGAATCCCCAGGGAAAGATTTCCGGTCGCGCTCAGTCGGCGGTTCGCCCTCTGGCACCGGAGGATTTCAACCGGATCGTGGCCCTCGGATTGCTCGAAGACACGCCCCTGCTGCCGCGACTTGGCGATGACGTGCAGGTGCCTGGCTTGCAGGACGAGCAGTTGCCGTTCGGCTTCGAGCAGAATCGGGAGCGTGTGAGCTTCATTGCCTCGCGCATCGTGCGGGATCGGGTCTTCCGCCGTGTGGTGTTGCGGGCCTATGACCAGCGCTGCGCGGTCAGCGGGCTCAAGTTGATCAATGGCGGCGGTCGCGCCGAAGTCGATGCGGCGCATATTCGACCTGTCGAAGCCGATGGTCCCGACACCGTCAGCAACGGCATCGCCTTGTCCGGCACCGCCCATTGGATGTTCGATCGTGGATTGATCGGCCTGTCGGACGACCTGGAGATCCTCGTGTCACGTCAGGTCAACGACCCGGACGCGGTGCGGGCCTTCATCAACAAGGACGGCCATGCCCGTGCGCCACTTCGAATGACCGAGCGCCCGCATCCGCGCTTCTTGCAGTGGCATCGGGAGAACTGCTTCAAACAGTAGGGAACCGCCCCCTACCTCTCCCGCCCCGGCCCGTCCTCCCCGCGCTCCTCCGCGCGCGCCTGCAGCAGCGCGCGGTTGTAGGCGAGCAGGACGTCGGCCTGGCGGATCACGCCGACGACCTTGCGGCTGTCGCGGTCGTCGACCACGGGCAGCCAGGGCTCGCCGCTGGTTTGCAGCATGTTCAGGGCGTGGGCGAGGTCCTCGTGCAGGGCGACATAGCCGATGCGGCGGCGCGCGATGTCGGCGGCGGTGCGGGTCTTTTCCTCGACCAGCGGGTCCGCGCCGGCCTCCGCCGCCGCCTCGTCGGCCTCGGGCAGGGCCGCCTGCAGCTCCGGGAAGGTCAGGCGGCCGACCAGGCGGCCCTCCTCGTCCACCACGATGAAGTCGCTGTAATGCGCGGTGCGCATGGCGTTCTGCACGGTGGCGAGGGAGAGGTCGGCGCGCAGCCGCTCGAAGCGGCGGTCCATCACCTCGTCGACATGGCGGCTGCGCAGCAGGCGGCGCTCCCGCCCGCCGACCAGGTCCAGGCCCTGGCGGCGCATCTGGCGGGAAAAGAACGACCGGCCGTACACCTGGCTGGAGATCAGGGTGGCGACCGCCACCGAGACCATCAGGGCGGCGGCCAGCCGCCAGTCGTCGGTCAGCTCGATGATGAGGAGGGTGGTGGTCAGCTGCGCGCCCAGCACCGCCGCCGTCACCGCCCCCATGCCGATCAGCGCGTAGAGCCCGTGGCTGGCGGCATGGTCGGGAAAGATCATGCCGGCGACAAGGCCGAAGGCACCGCCCGCCATCGCGCCGACGAACAAGGCCGGGCTGAACACGCCGCCGCCGAAGCGGCAGCCCAGGGTGATCGAGACCACCGCGGTCTTCAGCACCAGCAGCACGATCAGCTGGGCCAGGCCGAAGGCGGCGCGCAGCGCCTCGTCCGTCGCCTCGTAGCCGACCCCCAGGATCTCCGGGTACCACAGCGCCACGATGCCGACGACCACGCCGGCGGCGGCGGGATGCAGCCAGCGCGGGCCCGGCAGCTCGACCGACTGGCGCTCGACCATGGCGGTCAGCCGCATCAGCGCAATCGCCG
>JAVKFF010000071.1:0-4377 GCA_040226215.1 Azospirillaceae bacterium | reverse complement strand
CGGCGATGCCGGCGGGCTGGAGGTGTTCATGGTGAAACGCCACCACGCCATCGACTTCGCCTCCGGCGCACTGGTCTTTCCCGGCGGCAAGCTGGCCGAGGGCGACCAGGATGCGGCCCTGGCCGGCCATTGCCAGGACGGGCCGGTGATCCCCGATGTCACGGAGCGCGGCATGATGATCGCCGGGATCCGCGAGGCGTTCGAGGAATCCGGCCTCCTGCTGGCCCGCGCGAAGGGGGAGGAGGCGCTGCTGGATGCCGCCCGCGCCCATGCCCTGGCACCCTGGCGCCCGCGCCTGGACAAGGGCGAGGTGGGCATGCGCGCCTTTGCCGAGGCCGAGGGGCTGGTCTTCGCCCTGGACCAGCTGGTGCCCTTCGCCCACTGGGTCACGCCGACCTTCATGCCGAAGCGCTTCGACACGGCCTTCTACATCGCGCCGGCGCCGGCCGGGCAAATCGGCCGCCACGACGGCAGCGAGTCCGTCGATTCGCTGTGGATCTCGCCCGCGGAGGCGTTGCGGGGGGCGGAGGACGGCCGTTTCGCCATGGTGGTGGCGACCCGCCTGAACGTGGAGATGCTGGGCCGCGCCGCCACTGCGGCCGAGGCCCTCGCCCAGGCCGCCAGCCGGCCGATCGTCACGGTGGAGCCGGTCCTCGACAAGACAGCGCCGGGCGGCGCCGTCCTGCGCATCCCCGCCGATGCCGGCTACCGTGTCAGCGAGATCGCGGTGGAGCGGATCGCCAAATAGAGAGCCGAAGGAGGTCCGGCCCTGGCCCTATTCGTCACCACCGGGCGCGTCCCGGTGGTCCATGCCGGTGGCAGTCTCAATCGATTGAGGGTGACGGCCCGATGGATGCGCGGAACAAGTCCGCGCATGACGAGGAAATCAGGCGGTCGAGGGCATTTCCGGTGACGGTGGCGCCATGGCAGGCGGCTGGGTCTACATCATGGCCAACCGGCCCAATGGCGCGCTCTATGTCGGCGTGACGTCGGACCCGGCGAAGCGGATCTGGGAGCATCGTACCGGGGCGGTCGCCGGGCATACGGCGCGCTACGGCCTGAAACTGCTGGTTCATCTCGAAGAGCATGCCGCCATGCCGCTTGCCATCCAGCGCGAGAAGACGATCAAGCATTGGCCGCGGCAATGGAAGGTCAACCTGATCGAGGCCGGCATCCCGACCTGGCAGGACCTGTTCGAGCGGTATTTCGGCAGGGAGTAGCCCCGGACGCTCCGCCGCTTCGTCACCGCCGGGCGTGTCCCACTGGTGTCCGGTTAAGTGCCGTTCTCCGGCCTCATGCGTTTTATAGCTTCGTCATGCGCGGGCTTGTCCCGGTCGCCGGGCGATGCCCGGCAACCCATCGCGCCGCAGCTCAATAAGATCAGGCCATTATCGAACCTGGCGGCACCATGGACCACCGCGACGAGCGCGGTGGTGACGATAGGGGGAACGCCAGGACATCCGTGACCACCGGCAACGCTTGACCCCGCAAGCCCAGTAAAGTCGCGGCCTTGAGCGAATGCCGGCCATGCTCAACCGGACAGCAGTGGGCCTGTCCCGGCGGTCCATTTCGAGGCCAACCTCAATCGATTGAGGGTGCGGCCCGATGGACCCGCGGGACGAGCCCGCGGGTGACGATGGCGGGGGCGGGAGGGTCTCGCCGCCCCTTACGCCACCCCTTGCGTCATCACCGCGGTGAGGCGGCGGGCGAAGGCGGCGGGGTCGGGGAGGCTTTCGCCCTCCAGGATGCGGGCCTGGTCCAGCAGCAGGTGGGCGGCATCCTCCAGCGCCTCGGCACCGCCCGCCTCGCCGGCGCGGTCGGCCAGGCGGCGGATCAGCGGATGGCCCGGATTGATCTCCAGGATCCGCGCCGGCGCCTCGTCCAGCCGCTGGTGCTGCTTCAGCATCCGCGCCAGGTGCATGTCCAGATCGGCATCGCCGGCCACCAGGCAGACCGCGCTGTCGGTCAGGCGGTCGGTCTCGCGCACATCCTTCACCGCTTCGCCCAGGCTCTGCTTAAGGGCGGCGATCAGGGTGCCGAGCGCCGCGCCCTCGACCTTTTCCGCCTTGGCCTCGTCCTCGCCGGCAGCGTCGGCCGTCTTGCCCTTGATGGCGCCGAGATCGGCATTGCCGCGGGTGATCGAGCGGAACGGCTTGCCGTCGAAATCGGGCACCGAGTTCTGCCAGAAATCGTCAACCGCGTCGGTCAGCAGCAGCACGTCGACCCCCTTCGCGCGGAAGCCCTCGAGCTGCGGGCTGCGGCGCAGTGCCTCCAGGCTCTCGCCGGAGATCGTGTAGATCGCCTCCTGCCCCTCCTTCATGCCGGCCACATAGTCGGCCAGCGAGATCAGCCCGTCATGCTCGCTTGACTGGAAGCGGGCCAGCTTCAGCAGGCTGTCGCGCGCCTCGCGGTCCTCGTAGAGGCCCTCCTTCAGGACCGGGCCGAAGGAATCCCAGAACTCGGCATAGGCATCGGGCTCCTTCTCCGCCTTGCGCTCCAGCTCGCGCAGCACGCGCTTCTGCAGGGTGGAGCGGATCTTCGCCACCAGCGGGTTGTTCTGCAGCATCTCGCGGCTGACGTTCAGCGGCAGGTCGGCGGAATCCACCACCCCGCGCAGGAAGCGCAGCCAGGGCGGCACCAGCCCCTCGCAATCGTCGGTGATGAAGACCCGGCGCACGAACAGCTTCACGCCATGGCGGCGGTCCGGGTCGAACAGGTCGAAGGGCCGGCGCGACGGCACGAACAGCAGCAGGGTGAAGTCCAGCTTGCCCTCCACATGGGCATGCACGGTCAGCCAGGGATCGTCGAAGGCGCGGCCGACATGGTGGTAGAACTCGCGGTACTGCTCCTCGCCGATTTCCGACTTCGGCCGGGTCCAGAGCGCGCCGGCGGCATTGACCTGCTCCTCGCGTCCCTCCTCCTCCTCGCCCTTGGCCGGGTCGACCAGGATCACCGGCAGGCTGATATGGTCGGAATAGGTCTTGATCACCGTGCGCAGCCGCGTGGGCTCCAGGAACTCCTTCTGCGCCTTGGCGATATGCAGCTGGATGCTGGTGCCGCGGGGCAGATCCTCCGCCTCGCCGATGGTGTAGCTGCCGGTGCCCTCGGATTCCCAGCGCCAGCCCTGCGCATCGCCGGCCTTGCGGGAGGTCACCGTGACCTTGTCCGCGACCATGAAGGCGGAATAGAAGCCGACGCCGAACTGCCCGATCAGCTGGCCGGCCTCGGTCGACTTCGTGCCCGCCTTGCCCTTGTCGTCCGCCTGCTTGCCGGCCGCCTGGGCCGCCTTCGCGGCCTCTTCCAGCTGGCGGGAGAAGGCCTCGGTGCCGGAGCGCGCGATGGTCCCCAGGTTCTCGACCAGGTCGTCGCGGTTCATGCCGATGCCGTTGTCGGAAATCGTCAGGGTGCCGGCCTTCGCATCCGGCACGATCCGCACCCGCAGCTCGCTGTCCTCGGCCAGCAGGTCGCCCTGGGTCAGCGCGGCATAGCGCAGCTTGTCGCAGGCGTCCGAGGCATTGGAGATCAGCTCCCGCAGGAAGATCTCCTTCTCGCTGTACAGGGAATGGGTGACGATGTGCAGCAGCTTCGCCACTTCAGCCTGGAACTGCATCGTCTGGTCGGTCATGGGGATTGGGCCCTTCTTTCTGCCTGTCCGGGAATAGCGGAACCGACATAGGCATTTGCGGCCGCGGCATCAAGGCTGTCGGGCCGGAAGCGGCGCAGGCAGAAGAACGCCGCGGCAGCCAGGGCCGCCGCGGCGCGAAGGTCAGGAGGGGTTGTCGTCTACGCAGATCGCAAATTGGGGGGACACGGAGCGCGAACCCGACCCATCGGGGGGGGACCACGGACGGAGGGGGGGATACGTCCGAATGCTGGGCCGAACCGCGCTCCGTGTCTTGCCTATGAATATCTGGGCGGTTTGCGGCGGGCGTTGGTCGGAAATAAGGCAAGATCTGGGCATTTTCCGCGGGGCCTGCACAATTCCGACTGCTGCATTGTTTGACCGGCGGTCCGGCCGCGACTAGCTTCCCGCCAGCCCACCCCAGGCCCTCGGAGGCGCGCCGGTTGAGCCTGTTCATCGCCAAACGCTTCGCGACCCTGGTGCTGACCCTGGTCTTCACCTCGGCCATCGTCTTCACGGTGATGGAGATCCTGCCCGGCGACCCGGCCCTTTTGATCCTGGGCATCGACGCGCCGGCGGAAGCGGTGGCCAGCCTGCGCAGCCAGCTCGGCCTCGACCGCCCGCCGGTGGAGCGCTACCTGGCCTGGCTGGGCGGCATCGCCGCCGGCGAGTTCGGCCAGAGCTATACCTACCAGGTGCCGGTCTGGGACCTGATCGGCGACCGGCTGGCGATCACCCTGCCGCTCACCCTGTTC
>JAVKFF010000070.1:0-45949 GCA_040226215.1 Azospirillaceae bacterium | reverse complement strand
GTGCCCCATCTCCACCGCGTGTGCGGCGTAGTTGCGGCCCACGCAGTACACCCGGTGCACCGGAAACAGCGCCGCATCCCCGGCGATCGGCAGCGCCACCTGCGGCGGCGGCGCGACGGCGTAGCGGGAATCGGTCACGGTGGAAGAGTCGGGCATGGCGTCTCGAATGCTCCGGCATTGGGGGTGGACTGCGAGGACGTCCCCGCCGCGGCCTGCTCTGCGGTCCTGGCAGGGCGGCGGCGGATGCAAGCCACGGCCGCGCCGTTGATATGGCACAGCGCATGCCCGCTCGACAACGCTCTCGCGTGGCAGAATATCGTTGAGCCGCGCTGGCCGCATGCCTATGCACTGGAAGGCCGCCCCCCGACCGGGGTGGTCCGTCCGGCCCCTTTCGTGCTTGGTTGCGCGCCCCGACGGGCATCCCCCTGACCACGAGGAGATGGAATGTCAGAAACCGTCAGCGATCTCTTGCGGGACCACCCGGCCGGCGCCCGGGCCATCGGCGCGCCTGATCGCGGTTGGCTCGATTTCGGGGCGCTCCGCGATCTCGAGGCCGCGACCCGCGCGTCGCTGCGCGCGCTGGGCCTCGGCCGGGGCGACCGGGTGGCGATCGTGCTGCCCAACGGGCCGGAAATGGCGTGCGCCTTCATCACGCTGGCAACCTCGATCACCACGGCACCGCTGAACCCCGCCTACAGGGAGGAGGAACTCGCCTTCTACCTGGAGGACCTCAAGGCCAAGGCGGTGCTTGTCGCCGAGGACTACGACGGACCGGCGCTCGCGGTCGCCGGCCGACTGGGCATCCGCGTACTGCGCCTGGTGAGCGCCGCCGACCAACCGGCCGGATGGTTCGAGATCCGGGCAGAGGGCGAGAGCGCGGTGCCGGCGCTACCCGCGGACCGCGCCGGGCCGGCTGAAGCCGACGATATCGCGCTGATCCTGCACACCTCCGGCACCACCTCGCGGCCTAAGATCGTGCCGCTGCTGCACCGCAACCTCGCCGCCTCGGCCGGCAATATCGGTACGGCGCTGGCACTGACGCCGGCCGATCGCTGCCTCAACATCATGCCGCTGTTCCACATTCACGGGCTGATCGCGGCGGTTCTCTCCTCAGTCGCCGCCGGCGCCTCGGTGTGGTGCTCGCCCGGCTTCAACGCGCTGCAGTTCTTCACCTGGCTGGAGGCGGCCGCGCCCAGCTGGTACACGGCCGTGCCGACCATGCACCAGGCGATCCTGGCACGCGCGCCGCGCAACAAGGATGCGGTGGCGTCGAGCCGGCTGCGCCTCATCCGCTCCTCTTCCGCCTCCCTGCCGCCCCAGGTCATGAAGGCGCTGGCCGAGACCTTCGGCGCGCCGGTGATCGAGAGCTACGGCATGACAGAGGCGACCCACCAGATGGCCTCCAACCCGCTGCCACCGCGCGCACAGAAGCCGGGCTCCGTCGGCGTCGAGGCGGGCCCGCTGGTGCGCATCGCCGATGAGGCCGGCAACCGCCTGCTCGATACCGGCGCGACCGGCGAAGTAGTGATCTCCGGCGACAACGTCACGCCGGGCTACGAAGCCAACCCCGACGCCAACGCCAAGTCCTTCTTCGAGCTCGACGGCCGGCGCTGGTTTCGCACCGGCGACCAGGGCACGCTGGACGAGGAGGGCTATCTCCGGATCACCGGCCGGCTGAAGGAGATCATCAACCGGGGTGGCGAGAAGGTATCGCCGCTCGAGGTCGACGAGGTGCTGATGGACCATCCGGCGGTGCAGCAGGTCGTCACCTTCGCCATGCCGCATGACAAGCTGGGCGAGGAGATCGCCGCCGCCGTCGTGCTGCGGCCCGAGACACAGGCGACCGAACAGGAGATCCGCCAGTTCGCCGCCGGCAGGCTGGCCGATTTCAAGGTGCCGCGCCGGGTGGTCATCCTGGAGGAGATCCCCAAGGGCGCCACCGGCAAGCTGCAGCGCATCGGCCTGGCGGAAAAGCTGGGGCTGGCGCCATGAAGATCTGCATCTTCGGCGCCGGGGCGATCGGCGGCCACCTCGCCGCCAAGCTGGCCCGGACCGACGCGGAGGTCGGCGTCGTCGCGCGCGGCCCCCATCTCGCCGCCATGCAGGCGAACGGCCTGCGCCTGATCGAGGCGGACAGGGACGAGACGGTCCCGGTCAACGCCGTCGAGGACGCCGCGGCGCTGGGAGCGCAGGACTATCTCTTCATCACGCTGAAAGCCCACTCGGTGCCAGGCGTGGTCGACCGGCTGCGGCCCCTTATCGGCCCCGACACCACGGTGGTGATGGGGGTCAACGGCGTGCCCTGGTGGTATTTCTACGGCCTGGAGGGGCCGTACGAGAACCACCGCCTGCCCGCCATCGACCCCGGCGACGTGCAGTGGAACGGCATCGGGCCGGAGCGCGTGCTGGGCTGTGTCGTCTACCCGGCCGCCGAGGTGATCGAACCGGGCGTGGTCAAGCACCTCGAGGGCAACCGCTTCTCGCTTGGCGAACCGTCGGGCGAGCGCTCGGCGCGGGCGCAGACCCTGTCCACGCTGATGGGCCAGGCCGGCCTGCGCGCGCCGGTGCGCCCGAAGATCCGCGACGAGATCTGGGTGAAGCTGTGGGGCAACCTCTCCTTCAACCCGATCTCCGCCCTCACCCACGCCACGCTGGACGTGCTGTGCACCGATCCCGGCACGCGCGGCGTGGCCCGAGCGATGATGGTCGAGGCGCAGGCGATCGCCGAGACGCTGGGCGTGAAGTTCCCCATCGACGTCGACAAGCGGATCGACGGCGGTGCCGCCGTCGGCTCCCACAAGACCTCGATGCTGCAGGACCTGGAGCGCGGCCGGCCGATGGAGATCGACGCACTGGTCACCGGCGTCCAGGAGATGGGCCGCCTGACCGGCGTGCCGACGCCGACCATCGACACCGTGCTGGCCCTGATCCAGCTGCGCGGCCGCGTCGCCGGCTGCTACGGCGACTGAACCGACACGCCGCTCTCCGCTCTCACAGGTCGGTGCGCAGTCGCGCCATGGTCCGCCGGAACGCCGCCTCGATCGCCTCGTGTCGGTGATGACGGCCGCCAGCGACGCAGGGCCGGCCGGCCGACCAGACCCGGTCCACGGCGCGGCCGTCGCCAGCGAAGATCCAGGCGTCGAGCAGGCGGTCGCCTGAAAGGCCGTCAAGCGCCAGGTGCCGGCCGTCCAGCGCCACCAGGTCGGCGACCGCGCCCTTCGCGATGCGGCCCGAATTGCGCCCCGCCGCCCGGGCGCCGCCAGCCGTGACCGCGTCGAGCAGCGTGCGGCCGACGGAGCGCCCCTCGGACGCCAGCAACGCCCGGCCACGATGGCGCAGGCGCTGGCCGTATTCCAGCAGCCGCAACTCCTCCACCAGGTCGATCCGCACATTGCTATCGGAACCGACGCCGAACGCCCCGCCACGCTCCAGGTAGGCCGCGGCGTCGAACAGGCCGTCGCCGAGATTGGCCTCGGTGACGGGACACAGGCCGGCAACCGCACCGCTGGTGGCCAGTCGGTCCCGCTCGTGCGCCGTCATGTGGGTGGCGTGCACCAGGCACCAGCGGCCATCGACCGCGAACCGGTCGAGGAGCCAGGCGACCGGGCGGGCGCCATAAGCGGCCTCGATCGCCTCGACCTCGGCGGTCTGCTCGGCGATGTGGATGTGGACCGGCCGGTCCGGGCGCAGACCGGCTGCCCAGGCGAGGTCGTCCGCCCCGACCGCGCGGAGGGAATGCGGCGCCACGCCGACCCTCCCGTCATCGCCACCCAACCTGGCCAGGGCCGTCTCCGCGCCTGCGAGGATGTCGGCATAGCTGTCGCGGTCGCAGCCGAAGCGGCGCTGGCCGCCTTCCAGTGGCGCGCCGTCGAGGCCGCCCTGGCGATAGAGGACCGGCAGCAGGGTGAGACCGATGCCCGTCCGCCCGGCGGCGGCGGCGACCCGCGCCGCCATCTCCGCCAGGTCGGCATAGGGCCGTCCGTCGGTACCGTGGTGCAGGTAGTGGAATTCGGCGACGGCGGCATAGCCGGCCTCCAGCATCTCCATCTGCACCTGGGCGGCGATCGCCTCCACATCCTCGGGCGTCAGCCGGTCGAGGAAGGCGTACATCAGCCGCCGCCAGGACCAGAAATCGTCGCCGGTGCCGCCGCTGCGATGCTCCGTCAGCCCGGCCATGGCCCGTTGGAAGGCGTGGGAATGCAGGTTGGCCGGTGCCGGCAGCAGCACGCCATGCGCCAGTACCGTGTCCTCCACCCGCGCCGCGCTGTCCGCCTCGACGCCCGATATCCCGCCCCCAGCGTCGATGACGATCCGCACGTCCCGCGCCCAGCCCTGCGGCAGGAGGGCGTGGGCGGCGTGCAGACTGGCGGCTCGAGAGGGCGTCGGCATCGGCGGTTCGCGTCCCGTTGACTCATCCTGTATATACATGTCAGCGTATCACGCACCGTCCAGCCTCGAAAGCCCGATCGACTGGACCGACGACCACAGGAGGAAGGCAGTCCGTGGACAAGCCCTCCACCCATCCGGCCGAGGATCGCGTCCTGGCGCACGGCACGGTCGCGACCATGGCGGCGGGCTCCGGCTTCGGCCTCATCGAGGACGGCGCGCTGGCGATCGAGGCCGGCCGCGTCGCCTGGGTCGGTCAATCGCGCGACCTGCCCGAGCGCTACCGCGGACTGCCGGTCGACGACCTGGCCGGTTGCGTCGTCACCCCTGCCCTGATCGACTGCCACACCCACCTCGTCTTCGGCGGCCACCGGGCCGACGAGTTCGAGCAGCGCCTGGCCGGCGCCAGCTACGAGGAGATCGCGAGGGCCGGCGGCGGCATCCGCTCGACCGTCGCCAGCACGCGCGCGGCCAGCGTCGATGACCTGGTCGCCGCCGCCCTGCCCCGCCTCGACGCGCTGCTCGCCGACGGGATCGGCACGGTGGAGATCAAGTCGGGCTATGGCCTCGACCTGGAGACCGAGCGGCGCATGCTGCAGGCCGCCCGGCGCCTCGCCGCGCTCCGGCCGGTCGACGTCGTCTCCACCTTCCTGGGCGCGCATGCCCTGCCACCGGAGTTCGTCGGCCGGCCGGACGACTATATCGCCTTCGTGTGCGCCGAGGCGCTGCCGACGCTCGCCGGCGAGGGACTGGTCGACGCGGTGGACGGCTTCTGCGAGACCATCGGCTTTTCCCCGGCGCAGATCGAACGGGTCTTCGAGACCGCGACGCGCCTCGGTCTGCCGGTCAAGCTGCATGCCGAACAGCTCAGCAACCAGGGCGGCGCCGCGCTCGCCTGTCGCTACCAGGCGCTGTCGGCCGACCACCTGGAGTTTCTCGACCAGGCGGGGGTCGACGCCATGGCGGCTTCCGGCACCGTCGCCGTGCTGCTGCCCGGCGCCTTCTATTTCCTGCGCGACACCACCCTGCCGCCGGTCGAGGCGCTGCGGGCGGCCGGCGTGCCGATCGCCGTGGCGACGGACTGCAATCCTGGCTCCTCGCCCCTGCTCTCGCCGCTGCTGGCCATGCAGTTCGCCTGCACCCTGTTCCGCCTGACCCCGGCCGAGGCGCTTGCGGGCATGACCGGCAACGCCGCCCGGGCGCTGGGCCTTACCGCACCGGCAGGCCGCCTGGAGCCGGGGGCGCCGGCCGACCTCGCGGTCTGGGATGTCCGCCACCCCAACGAACTCGCCTACTGGATCGGCCAGCGGCCGCTCAAGAGACGGATCTGGAGAGGCCGCGATGGCTGAAGCCCTGTCCCTGGTCCCGGGCGCGATGACCCTGGCGGCGCTGGAGGCGGTCTACCGCTCCGACGCGCCCGTTGCGCTCGACCGCAACTGCCGGCCGGGCGTAGAGGCGGCGGCGAAGGTGATCGGACGGGCCGCCGCCGGCGACGCTCCGGTCTACGGCGTCAACACCGGCTTCGGCAAGCTGGCCTCGGTAAAGATCCCGGCGGCCGACGCCGCCGCCCTGCAGCGCAACCTGATTCGCTCGCATTGCTGCGGCGTCGGGGCGCCGCTGTCGCCGCCGGTCGTGCGCCTGCTGATGGTGCTGAAGCTGCTGTCGCTCGGCCGGGGCGCCTCGGGCGTGCGCTGGCCGGTGCTGGAACTGATCGAGGGGCTGATCAACCGCGGCGTGACGCCGGTGATCCCGGAGCAGGGCAGCGTCGGCGCCTCGGGCGACCTGGCGCCGCTCGCCCACATGACGGCGGTGCTGATGGGCGAGGGCGAGGCCGTGCTCGACGGCGAGCGCCTGCCGGCGGCGGTCGCGCTCGGCCGGGCCGGCCTCGAGCCGATCAGCCTCGGCCCCAAGGAAGGCCTCGGCCTGATCAACGGCACGCAGGTGTCCTGCGCCCTCGCCCTCGCCGCCCTGTTCGACTCCTGGCGCGCGGCCCGGGCCAGCCTGGTCACAGCGGCGCTCAGCACCGATGCCAGCATGGGTTCGACGGCGCCGCTGCGCCCGGCGATCCACGAACTGCGCGGGCACCAGGGCCAGATCGACGCGGCCAGGACAATGCGTGCCCTGCTCGAAGGCTCGGCCATCCGCGCCTCCCACCGCGAGGGCGACGAGCGGGTGCAGGATCCCTACTGCATCCGCTGCCAGCCCCAGGTGACCGGCGCCTGCATGGACCTGCTGCGCCAGGCCGGCCGCACTCTCGTCATCGAGGCCAACGCCGTCACCGACAACCCCCTGGTCATCGGCAACGAGGGGGAGATCGTTTCCGGCGGCAACTTCCACGGCGAGCCGGTCGCCTTCGCGGCCGACACCATCGCGCTGGCCATCGCCGAGACCGGCTCGATCGCCCAGCGGCGGGTGGCGATGATGGTCGACCCGGCGCTCAGCTACGGCCTGCCGCCCTTCCTGACCCCGAAACCCGGCCTCAACTCCGGCTTCATGATCGCCGAGGTCACGACAGCGGCCCTGATGGCCGAGAACAAGCAGATGGCCTCGCCCTGCGCGGTCGACAGCACGCCGACATCGGCCAACCAGGAGGACCATGTGGCGATGGCCTGCCACGCCGCCAGGCGGCTGCACGCCATGCTGCGCAATCTCGAGGTCATCCTGGGGGTGGAACTGCTCTGCGCCGTCCAGGGTATCGCCTTCCGCGCACCGCTGGAGACAAGCCCGGCGCTCCGGCAGGTGGCCCGCTTCCTGCGCTCCCACGTGCCGGCGCTGGACGAGGACCGGGCCTTGTCGGACGATATCGGCAGGGCGGCCGGGCTGATCGGTTCCGGCGCCCTGCTCGACACCATCGACCACGACCTGCTGCCCGTGCTGGAGGTGAGATCGTGAGCGCCTTCGTCGAGGTGCGGGAGGGTGACGGCCCGCTGATCCTCGCCTTCCCCCATGTCGGGACCCATGTGCCGGCGCCGGTGTTCGCCCGGCTGAACCCGCTGGGCCAGACGCTCGCCGACACGGACTGGTGGGTCGACCGGCTCTATGACGGACTGGCGCCGGCCGCGACGACCGTCCGCATGGACGTCCACCGCTACGTGATCGACGTCAACCGCAATCCCGATGGCGCCAGCCTCTATCCGGGGCAGAACACCACCGGCCTCTGCCCGCTGGTCGACTTCGAGGGCAACGAGATCTGGCGGACCGGCGAGGAACCGTCCGACGACGAGATCGCCGAGCGCATAGCAACCTGGCACGCGCCTTACCATGCCGCCCTGCGCGCCCAGATTGCCCGGGTGCGCGACCGTCATGGCGTCGCCATCCTCTACGACTGCCACTCCATCCGCTCCACCCTGCCCTTCCTCTTCGACGGCACGCTGCCGGATCTCAACATCGGCACGGCCGATGGGCGAAGCTGCGCCGCCGCAATCCAGTCCGCGGTCGTCGAGGAGGCCGCCGGCGCCACCGGTTTCAGCCATGTCGCGAACGGCCGCTTCAAGGGCGGCTGGACGACGCGGACGCACGGACGGCCGGACGCCCGCTGCCACGCCGTGCAGATGGAGCTGGCTCAGTCAACCTATCTCGCCGACGAGCGGGTGCCCTTCCCCTATGACACGGCGCGGGCCGACCGCCTGCGGCCCGTGCTGGCCCGGATCCTCGACCGGCTGGACCGCCTCGCCCGCGACGGCAGCCTGAGGCAAGGAGTGAGCTGAACATGGCCGACCCCCGCCACAACACGCGCACCGTGCGCGCCGCGACCGGTCCCGAGATCACCGCGAAGAGCTGGCTGACCGAGGCGCCGCTGCGCCTGCTGATGAACAATCTCGACCCCGAGGTGGCGGAGAACCCCAACGAACTCGTCGTCTATGGCGGCATCGGACGGGCGGCGCGCACCTGGGCGGATTTCGACGGCATCGTCGCGGCGCTGCGCGACCTGGAGGCCGATCAGACGCTGCTGGTGCAGTCCGGCAGGCCGGTCGGCGTCTTCCGTACCCATGCCGACGCGCCGCGCGTGCTGATCGCCAACTCCAACCTGGTGCCGCACTGGGCGACCTGGCGGCATTTCCACGAGCTCGACCGCCGCGGGCTGATGATGTACGGCCAGATGACCGCCGGCTCCTGGATCTATATCGGCAGCCAGGGCATCGTCCAGGGCACCTACGAGACTTTCGCCGAAGCCGGGCGCCAGCACTATGGCGGCGATCTCGCCGGCCGCTGGATCCTCACCGCCGGCCTTGGCGGCATGGGCGGCGCCCAGCCCCTGGCGGCGGTGATGGCCGGGGCCTGCTGCCTCGCCGTGGAGTGCGATCCCGAGCACATCGACTTCCGCCTGCGCACCCGCTATCTCGACGAGAAGGCCGTCGATCTCGACGACGCGCTGGCCCGCATCCGGCGCTGGACCGAGGCCGGCGAGGCCAGGTCCGTCGCCGTCGAGGGCAACGCCGCCGACATCTTCCCCGAGCTGGTCAGGCGCGGGGTCCGGCCCGACATCGTCACCGACCAGACCTCCGCCCACGACCCGCTCAACGGCTATCTGCCGCGGGGCTGGACCCTGGCCGAGTGGCGGGCGCGGCGCGAGAGCGACCCGGACGCGGTGGAAAAGGCCGCCCGCGCCTCGATGCGCGTCCACGTCGCGGCCATGGTCGACTTCCACAACGCCGGCGTGCCGACGGTCGACTACGGCAACAACATCCGCCAGGTGGCGAAGGACGAAGGGCTGGAGACCGCCTTTGCCTTTCCGGGCTTCGTGCCGGCCTATATCCGTCCACTGTTCTGCCGGGGCGTCGGGCCGTTCCGCTGGGTGGCGCTGTCGGGCGATCCCGAGGACATCTACCGCACCGACGAGAAGGTGAAGGAGTTGATGCCCGACGACCGCCACCTGCACACCTGGCTCGACATGGCGCGCGAGCGCATCGCCTTCCAGGGCCTGCCGGCACGGATCTGCTGGGTCGGGCTCGGCGACCGGCATCGCCTCGGCCTCGCCTTCAACGAGATGGTGGCGAGCGGCGAGCTGAAGGCACCGGTGGTGATCGGCCGCGACCACCTCGACTCCGGCTCCGTCGCCTCGCCCAACCGGGAGACCGAGGCGATGAAGGACGGCTCCGACGCCGTCTCCGACTGGCCGCTCTTGAACGCGCTGCTCAACTGCGCCTCGGGCGCCACCTGGGTCAGCCTGCACCATGGCGGCGGCGTCGGCATGGGCTTCAGCCAGCACGCCGGCATGGTGATCTGCGCCGACGGCACGCCGGAGGCGGCCAGACGGATCGAACGCGTGCTGTGGAACGACCCGGCCAGCGGCGTGATGCGTCACGCCGATGCCGGCTACGAGACGGCCGTCGACTGCGCGCACCGCCACGGCCTCGTCCTGCCGGCCCTCGACCGCGCGACGGGTGGCGGGTCGTGACCCCGGCACCGGCACTCGCGGCGTTCAGCCTCGAAGGGCGCCTCGCCCTTGTCACCGGTGCAAGCCGCGGCATCGGCCGGGCGCTGGCTCTCGGCCTGGCGGAGGCCGGCGCCGACATCGTCGCCGCCGCCCGCACCGCCGACGCGCTTGCCGAGACGGTCGCCGCGGTCGAGGCGACCGGGCGCCGCGCGGTGGCGCACCCGGTCGACGTCTCCTCGGTGGCATCGATCGACCGGCTGTTCGACGCACTGGCCGCCGACGGGCTGACCCCCGACATCCTCGTCAACAATGCCGGGACGGAGGAAGTGCGACCCTCCCTCGATG
Source organism: Azospirillaceae bacterium (assembly GCA_040226215.1). Classification (GTDB taxonomy): domain Bacteria; phylum Pseudomonadota; class Alphaproteobacteria; order DSM-16000; family Inquilinaceae; genus JAVKFF01. The sequence goes on along the minus strand of JAVKFF010000070.1, from coordinate 35,841 downwards.
TCGACGAGTCGCTCTGGGACCGCATCGTCGACACCAACCTCAAGGGTGCCTTCTTCACTGCCAAGCGGTTCGCCGCCGCCCTTCTGGCAACCGGCCGCGGCGGCGCGATCATCAATCTCGGCTCGCTCGCCTCTGAGGTCGGCATTCCGACCGCCGGGCCCTATACGGCGTCCAAGTCGGGCGTGCTGGGCATGACCCGTGTGCTCGCCACCGAATGGGCCGCCAGGGGCCTCCGGGTCAACGCCCTCGGCCCCGGCTACTACCGCACCGCCATGACCGAGCCCTTCTACCGGGACGCCGACTGGCAGCGCACCATGCTGGCGCGCATCCCCGCCGGCCGCTTCGGCGAGCTCGACGACCTGACCGGTGCGGCGGTCTTCCTTGCCTCCGACGCCGCGCGCTACGTCACCGGTCAGATGCTCTATGTCGACGGCGGCTACATGGCGGCGTTGTGATGGCCGACGGCGACGCCAAGCGCCAGGTCACGCCCGGCTCCGAGCCCGGGGAGTCGACACCGCTCTACGAACTGGTCAAGCGACACATCACCGACGGGATCAGCCGCGGCACCTTCGGCCCCGGCGCGCGTCTGCCGTCGGAGAGTGCGCTGGTCAGGCGCTTCGGCGCCAGCCGAATGACCATCAACCGGGCGCTCCGCGAACTGGTACGCGACGGCGTCATCACCCGCCGCAAGGGCGTGGGCTCCTTCGTCAGCGAGCCGCAGCACAGCACCTCGCTGATCGAGATCCGCGACATCCGCGAGACCATCGCCGAGCGCGGGAACCGGCACAGTTGCCGTCTGATCGAGGCCGGGCGCAAGGCCCTAACGGCGGCGGAGGCCGACCTGATGGACGTGCCCACCGCCACCACCGCCCATTTCGTCAGGCTGCTGCATTGCGAGAACGACCGGCCGCTGCAGATCGAGAGCCGCCTGGTCCGCGCCGATTTCGCGCCCGATCTTCTGTCGGTCGATTTCGAGCGGGTGTCGGTCTACGACTACCTGCAGTCCATCGCCCCGGTCTCCGAGCTGGAGCACATGGTCGAGGCGGCCCTGCCCGATAAGGGCGAGGCCGGACTGCTGGACATCTCCGACGAGCACCCGGTACTGCGGGTGCGCCGGCGCACCTGGGTCGGCGACACGGTGGTGACCCTGTCCAGCTTTTGCCATCCGGGCGAGCGCCACCGCGTCACCGTGCGCCTCAGGCCCAGCGACCTGGTGGCAAGGCCATGACGTTGCCGGGCGATACGCCGCCTCCGTGGCGCCTGTATATACAATGCTTGACAGCCCCGGCCGGGGTTGCAAGGCTTCCTGTTGCACCCGCGAAGAAGGTCTGGCCGCTTGGTCGAGGATAGCGCTCCGCCGATGGTGGAAATCCGCGATGTCTCCAAGGCGTTTGGAGACACGCTGGCGGTCGACCGCGCCAGCTTCAGCCTGTCGAAGGGCGAGTTCCTGACCATCGTCGGGCCCAGCGGCTGCGGCAAGACCACCATTCTGCGGATGATCGCCGGCTTCCTGGAGCCGAGCGGTGGCGAGATCCTGATCGACGGCCGGCCAATGGCCAACGTGCCCGCCAACGAGCGGTCGATCGGCATGGTGTTCCAGCGCCTGGCCCTGTTTCCGCACATGACGGCGGCGCAGAACATCGCCTACCCGCTGAAGATGCGGCGCTTCGATGCCCGCGCCATCCCCGACCGGGTGAACGAGTATCTGAAACTGGTGCGCCTGGAGGGCTTCGGCGACCGCCGCCCGCATGAGCTGTCGGGCGGCCAGCAGCAGCGCGTCGCCATTGCCCGCGCCCTATCCATCAATCCCGACCTGCTGCTACTCGACGAACCCCTGTCCGCCCTCGATCGCAAGCTGCGCGAGGAGATGCAGCTGGAATTCCGGCGCATCCAGCAGGAACTGGGCGTCACCACCATCAACGTCACCCACGACCAACGCGAGGCGCTGGTGATGAGCGACCGCATGGTGGTGATGGACCATGGCCACATCCAGCAGGCCGACACCCCGGTCGAGATCTACCGCCAGCCCGGCAACCGTTTCGTCGCCAGCTTCATCGGCCTAACCTCGATGTTCCCGGGCACGGTCGAGCGGGCGGATGGCGAGACGGTCGAGGTCGCAACGGGTGAGATCGTGCTGAAGGCCCGCCCTTCCGGCGAGGCGCTCGCGAGCGGCAGACTGGTCGACTGCTGCGTCCGGGCCGAACAGATACGCGTCATCGCCAATGGCGACGGCGCCGGCGCCTTCGAGAACGCGGTTGCGGGACGGGTGACCCAGAGCATCTTCGAGGGCGAGCGCATGGTCTACGAGGTCGCCGTGCCGACGCTTGATGATGCGCGGCTCTTCGCCTTCGACCACGACCCGACCGACCACGGCCGGCATGCCGTCGACGCCCCAGTCACGCTCTGCTGGAATGCCCGCGACCTGTTCCTGTTCCCCAAGGAGGGCTGACCGGCCATCGGCAGCCGACCATACCGTCACCAAACGTGAACCAGAGGAGGCATTGAGAAATGGCGAACAAGCGTTTCATTCTTCCCCGCCGCACCTTCCTGCAGGGCTCGGCCGGGCTCGCCGGAACCGCGGCGCTGGGTACGACCGCGCTGGGCACCGGCATGCTGGCGCGACCGAGGTCGGCGCTGGCCCAGGACAAGCCGGAGGAGATCATCGTCCGCGTCTGGGGCGGTGCCTGGGGCGAGGCCATGCGCACCGGCGTCGCCGACCCCTTCACCGAGATGACCGGCATCAACGTGCGCTTCGACTACACCGAGGACAACGAGATCCGGCCGCGCATCTGGGCCGCGGTCGACCAGGGTCGGGTGCCGCCGATCCACGTCAACTGGGACACCTCAACCAACGCCACCATCTCCTCCCTGCGCGAGGTGACGGTCGACCTCTCCGACCTGCCCAATCTCGAGGGCCTGTTGCCGCTCTCGCGGCCGGTCGGGCTGGAGGGCTATCCGCTCGTCAACACCTACGCCTATGTCTATGTCTGCGCCTACCGCCCGGAAGCCTTCCCCGATGGCCCGCCGCAGTCCTGGCGGGTGATGCTGGAGCCGCGCTTGCGCGGCCGCATCGCGCTCTATGACGACGGCATCGGCTTCAACCCGATCGCGGTGATCGCCGGCGGCGGCACTATCGACGATATCCCCGACAACATGGAGGCGGGCTGGGAGTTCTATCGCCAGCTGCGCGAGAACGAGCCGCTGCTGGGCGAGGACCCGGACTTCACCTCCTGGTTCCAGAACGGCGAGATCGACATCGCCTGCACCATCTCGGTCAACGCCCGCGCCGCGCGCCAGAGCGGCATCGACGTCGAGTGGACCGTGCCCGAGGAGGGCTGCAAGGTCGACACCGACGGTCTCTGGGTGCCGCGCGGCCTGCCGGAGAACGAGGAGTACTGGGCCAAGCAGTACGTCAACTTCGCGCTCAGCCGTGAGGCGCAGGCGGCCTGGTGCTCCGCGCTCGGCCTGCCGCCGGTCTATCCCGGGCTGGAGCCGCCCGAGGACCTGGTGGGCGATCCCGCATACCCGACGACGGAAGCGGACTTCGCCCGCCTCGTCAGCATCCCGAGCCCGGTCCTGGTGGAGAACCAGCCGATCTGGTTCGAGCGCTTCAACGAGATCTTCCAGGGCTGATCGACGCGTGACGGGATGTCCCGCCGGTTGACGGCGGGCGTCCCGCCGCTGGCGCTCATCTGGTCCCGATCCACCGCTCCTGTCGAAGGAACGCTCGCGCATGGCCCGCGCCGGCCGACAGTCCTACCCGCTGACCTGGCGGCTGCTCGACCTTGCCGAGCGGGCGGCCCGGCTCGTCTGGCCCAGGCGCTGGAAGCGCCAGGTCGGCTACCTCATGCTGACCCCGGCGGTGCTGCTGATCGGCCTGCTCGCCATCGGCCTCGGCTACATGGCGGAGTACAGCCTGCACGAACTGGACACCTCGACCTATCGCCTGGTCGAGGAGTACAGCCTCGTCAACTACCAGACGATCGCCGACCGGCCGGTCTATCTCAGGGTCTTCTGGCGTACGCTGCTGGCAGCCATTCTGGTGACCGTCTTCGCCCTCGCGCTCGCCTTCCCTTACGCCTATCTGATGGTCCGTACGCCGTCGGCGCGCACGCGGAAATTCCTGCTGATCGCGCTCTTCCTGCCCTTCTTCATCGGACAGGTGGTGCGCGCCTATGGCTGGCTGATCGTGCTGGGCAGCGAGGGGCTGATCAACTCCGCGCTCGGCACGCTGGGCCTGCCGCAACTCGACCTGATCTACAACTACCCCGCGGTCATCTTCGGGCTGACGCAGTACATGCTGCCCTTCGCCGTGCTGATGATGGTGCCCGCCGTCGCCGCGATCGGCGAGGAGGTGGAACTGGCCTCCGAGGGGCTCGGCGCCAACTGGATGCAGACCTTTCGGCATGTCGTGCTGCCGCTGGCCAGGCCCGGCTTCATCGGCGCCGGCATCGTCGTCTTCACGCTCTCGCTGACCGACTTCGCCATGCCGGAGATCCTCGGCGGCGGCACCTCGGACTTCATCGCCTCGTCGATCTACGACAGCTTCTTCCAGATCTCGAATTTCGGCCTGGGTGCGGCCATCGCCATGGTGCTGGTCGGCATCGGCAGCGTGCTCGCCGCCGGCATGTTCATTCTGGTCGGCACCGGCACGCTCGGCATGACCGGCGCCGACAAGGGGGCCGGCCGGTGAGGGGACGCCGCGGCAAGGCCGTCTTCCTGTGGACCGTGGTCGGCTTCTGCCTGGTCACGCTCAGCCTGCCGACCCTGATCATCATCGGCGCCTCGTTCACCGCCGGGGAGATCATCCAGTTCCCGCCGGACGGTTTCTCGCTGCGCTGGTACGAGCGGCTGTGGAGCCTCGACAGCTTCCAGGACGCGCTCTGGCGCTCGCTCTACGTCTCGGTCATCTGCACGGTGATCGCCATCCCGGTCGGCGCATTGGCCGCGATCGGCACGATTCGCTATCGGCTGCGCTTCCGGCGCACGCTGCAGGTCTACCTGCTGCTGCCCTTCACCATCCCGCTCGTGGTTTCCGGCATCGGCCTGATGCTGGTGTTCGGCGAGGTGCGCATCCTGGGCCAGCTCTGGCCGGTCGGGGTGGCGCTGTGCGTCATCAACCTGCCCTTCATGATCTGGGCGGTCGGCGCCTCGGTGAACAGCCTCGACCCGGAGCTGGAGAACGCCGCGGCGAACTGCGGCGCAGCCCCGGTGCAGGTCTTCCTCACCGTCACCCTGCCGGCGGTGACGCCGGGCATCATCACCGGCGGCCTCCTGATGTTCGTGCTCGCCTTCAACGAGTTCCTGGTCAGCCTGTTCCTCGTCGACAGCCGCATCGTCACCCTGCCGGTGCAGATCTACAACAACATCCGCAGCGTCATCACCCCCGACCTCGCCGCCGTCTCGGTGGTCTACATCCTGTTCGCCGTCGTCGCCGTCTGGCTGCTCGACCGCATCGTCGGCCTCGAGATCTTCCTGCGCTCGCGATGAGCCGCAACCCCACTGTCCGGAACAACCGATGACCCAGCCAGCGCCTATTGCGTTTCACGTTCTCCCCGACCTGTCGCCGGAGCAGCGCGCCCGCCTCACCGTGCGGGCGGAGGCCGATCTCGACGGCTTCGTTGACCGCGTGCGCCCGATCATCGAGGCCGTGCGCGACGAGGGGGATGTCGCGCTGGCCCGCTTCGCCCGTGAATTCGACAAGAGCCCGGTGGAGCCCGACGCCATCGCCGCCACCAAGGCCGATTTCGAGCGCGCCTTCGAGGCCCTCGACCCGGAGATGATCGCGGTGCTGGAATTCGCCTCGGAGAACATCCGCCGCTTCCACGAAGCGCAGATGCCCGAGGAGATGTGGCTGAAGGAGATCCGGCCGGGCCTGTTCGCCGGCGACAAGGTGCGTCCGATCGACAGCGTCGCCTGCTACGTGCCGCGCGGCAAGGGCGCCTTCCCCAGCGTCGTGCTGATGACCACCATCCCGGCGGTGGTGGCCGGCGTGCCCAACCCGGTCGTGATCACCCCGCCCGGCCCCGACGGCCGGATCGACGATGCCACGCTGGTGGCCGCGCGCATGGCCGGGATCGACCGGGTCTACAAGGCCGGCGGCGCCCAGGGCGTGGCGGCCGTCGCCTACGGCACCGAGACGGTGCCGCGCTGCGTGAAGATCGTCGGGCCGGGCAGCCCCTGGGTGGTCGCCGCCAAGCGGCTGCTCGCCGACCGCATCGATCCCGGCCCGCCGGCCGGCCCCAGCGAGGCCATCATCCTCGCCGACGACACCGCCAACGGCCATGTCGCAGGCCTCGACCTGCTGATCGAGGCGGAGCACGGGCCGGACAGCTCTGCCTATCTGGTGACCGGCTCGCGCCGCGTCGCGGAGGAGGCGCTGGCGGCGATCCCCGGCTACTGGCAGCGCATGGGGGCTCAGCGCGTCGGGTTCTCATCGACTGTGCTCGGCGGACCGCGCGGTGGCATCGTGCTGGCCCGCGACATGGACGACGCCATCGCCTTCGTGAACGAGTACGCGCCCGAGCACCTGGAAATCCAGAGCCGGGAGCCCTTCGCCCATCTCGGCCGCATCGAGAATGCCGGGGAGGTGCTGCTGGGCGAGCATACGCCGGTGTGCATCGGCAATTTCGTGCTCGGCCCCAACGCCGTGCTGCCCACCAACGGGGCCGCGCGAACCCACTCGCCCCTCAGCGTCTTCGACTATCTCAAGCGCATGTCGGTGGGCTACGTCACCCGCGCCGGCTATGACAGCGTCGCCGGCCGCGTGCACACCTTCGCCACCTACGAAGGTTTCGACGCGCACGCCAACGCGGTCTCCGACCTGCGCGCGGAAGCCTTCGCCAGGGGCGGCGGGTCATGAGCGCCGCCATCCGCCTTTACGCCCCGGGCGATCTCAGGATCGAGAGCGTCGAGGAGGCGCCTGCGCCGGGCCCGGGCGAGGTGCGCATGCGGGTCGAGCGCGCCGGCATCTGCGGTTCGGACCTGCACAATTTCCGGACCGGCCAGTGGATCTCCCGCTCCCCCTCCATCCCGGGGCACGAGTTCGTGGCACGGGTCGAGGCGGTCGGCGACGGGGTGGCCGCGCTGCGCGTCGGCGACCGGGTGGTGGCCGACAGCCGGGTGACCTGCGGGCGCTGCCCGGCCTGTCTCGCCGGCCATCCCATCCACTGCGCCGCCATGGGCTTCGTCGGTGAGGTCAACGATGGCGGCTTCCAGCGTTTCGTCACCCTGCCCGCCCGCCAGGTCTCAGCCCTCGCCGACCAGACGCTTCCGGCCGAGGTCGCGGTGCTCGCCGAACCGCTCGCGGTGGCGTTGCACGCGGTCAACCGCCTCGGCGCCCGGACCGACCGGCCGGTGCTGGTCGTCGGCGCCGGGCCCATCGGCGCGCTGGCGGCACTGATCCTGGCCCATCGGGGTGTCGAGACGGTGATGCTGGTCGACCGCAACGCCCGGCGCCTCGACCGGGCCGCCGCGGCCAGTGGCGCGCTGCCCGTCTCGCTCGGCGACCTGCCGCACCGGCCGGCCTTCGCCATCGACGCCACCGGCTCGGCGGCCGCGGTCGGGCAGACGCTGAGCGAACTGGAGAGCGGCGGCCGCATCGCGCTGGTCGGCCTGTTTCACGGCACCGCCGACCTGCCGATGAACGCCGTGGTGGAGCGTGGGCTCGACATCGTCGGCTGCGCCGCCTTCGATGACGAGCTGGGCGAGGCCATTGCCCTGCTGACGCCACTGGCCGACCGCCTCGCATGCCTTGCCGCCGCACCGGTGCCGATAAGCGGCGTGCCGGGCGCCTATTCCGACCTGCTGTCGGGCGAGAGCGCGGTGATCAAGGCGACCATAGACCCGTGGCTGACCTAGAGACCACCGCTCCCGGCCCGGCCACGACAGGCGCCATCCGGGAGGCCATGCTGAGCGGCGAGGTCGAGCGGGCCGCGGAGCTGGCCGCCGACCTGCTGGCAGAGGCCATTGGCCAGCCGGTCACCGCCTGCACCATCAACCGGGACATCTACTCCCTCAACTCGGTCAACGGCTTCGCCAAGCTTGCCGACGGCACGGCGATCTTCTTCAAGTTCCATCAGGAGGAAGGCGAGGAGGCAGGCGTTGCGGAGTACTACAACGCCCGGGTGCTGAGCGAGGCCGGCTACGATGTCGACCTGCCGCTTGCCGCCTCCCACCGTCCCGGCCGTCAGGTCCTGACCTATCGCCGGCGCCACGACCGGCGTCTGTCGGATGTCTGCAGCGCGCTCGAACGCCAGGCCGACGACGCCCTCTTCCGCCGCGTGGTGGCGGCGCAGCAGCGGGCCGACACAAGGGTCGCGAAGATCGCGCTGGAGACGTTGCACCGGGCGAGCGCGGCGGAGATCGCCCGGGAGCCGATCCACCAGCTCTTCCACCGACGGGTCGTCGATGACGGGGTGCCGGGCCTGCTGGGCGGCCGGGCACGGCGCTTCTATGTCGAGGGCCGGTTCGACTTCGCCGACCCCTCGGGCGACTGGTCGGGCGACTGGCGGGCGATCCGCAACTTCACATGGAGAATCAACGGTAATAGCTATCCCGTTACACTCGCAGAAGCTTTTGACTTCGTTCGTGAGCATCTCGACCCCGCCAGGCTCGGCCCCGGACCGGCCGTCACCGCCCATGGCGATGCCCACAACGCCAATGTCTGGTTCGAGGAAGGGGCGGAGGACCGCCTGGTGCTGTTCGACCCCGCCTTCGCCGGCCGGCACATCCCTGCACTGCTGGCCGAGGTCAAGGCGACCTTCCACAACGCGCTCGCCCACCCCTTCTGGCTTTACGAGCCCGCGGAGGCAGCGCGGCGCTATCTTGCCACGGTCACCGTGATGGACGGCGTCATCTCGGTTGAGACCGACTGGTCCCCCGGACCGCTGCGCGAGGCCTTCCTGGAGAGCAAGGCGACGCGCTTCTGGCGCCCCCTGCTCGGCGAGCTCGCGGCGCGCGGCTGGCTCGCGGCGGACTGGGAGGCGACGGTGCGCGCCGCACTCTTCGCCTGCCCCACCCTGGTGATGGACCTGACGGCCGGCGGCCGCTCCGGCCACAACCGCACCAGCTCCGCCATCGGCTTCGCCGTGGCGATCATGTGCGCCTGCCCGCCCGCCGACGGAGCGGACCCGGTTAGTCGGTTCCTCGCGCTCTGCCGGCCTCAGGGCGTCAGATCGAGCGCCGGGACCACCCGGCTGTAGGGTATGCCGGCCTCGTCGTTGAGCCGGCGCACCTCGGCCTCCGTCGACGCCTCGAACAGGCACATGCAGCGCCCGTCTTCCGGCGCGAAGGTCGTGCGGATATAGCTGATCGCCGTACCGCCCGCCGTCATCTCGGCCGCCTTGGCGATCGCCGCCCGCTGGGCGCCGGCAAGATTGTCCATGCTGATGCCCTTCAACTCGCGCTCCACCATGTAGACGCTCATCGCTTCCTCCTGCTTCGGGATGGTCGGGCGTCCATCAAACGCCTGCCGCGTCATCGCCGACAGCAGTTCCTCGCTATCGATCGATAGCTCCCGGTTATCGAAGAACGGGCTACACTGGCCGCGGTCCGGGCCCATCCGTCGGATCGGCCTGTTCGACCCGTCTGCCAACGGAGGCTGTCGATGGAGCTGTTCCAGGTCCGCTATGCGCTCGCCGCCGCGCGAACGCTCAATTTCACCCGCGCGGCGCAGGACTGCAACATCTCCCAGCCCGCGCTGACCAAGGCCGTGAAGTCGCTCGAGGCCGAACTCGGCGCGCCGCTCTTCTACAGGGAGGGCAAGCGCGTGCTGCTCAGCGAGTTCGGCCGCTCCATCCTGCCCAATCTGCAACGCATCATCGGCGAGACGGAGGCCGCGCAGACCCTGGCGGAGAACTTCCGCCTGCTGGACAAGGTACCGCTGCGCCTGGGCATCCTGTCCACCATCGGCCATGTCCGGCTGGCGCGCTTCCTGGCCCGGTTTCAGAGCGACCACGAGGGCGTCGAGGTGGCGGTGAGCGAGGGCAGTCTCGAGGAGCTGAAGCGCGCGCTCGACGCGGGCGATCTCGACCTGGCGGTGCTGAACCCCCTCGACGGCCTCGGCGAGACCCTCAACACGATCGACCTCTACCGGGAGCGCTACATCGTCATCCTGCCGCCGAATCACGAGCTGGCGCCGCTCAACGCGATCCGCCTGCGCGATCTCGCCGGACAGAACTATGTCGACCGGCTTTCCTGCGAGATGCGGGAGATGGTCATGGCGGTCTGCGAACGTTCGGACATCGCGCTCTACGCCCGCTTTCGCTCGCAGCGGGAGGACTGGGTCCAGGCGATGGTGCTGGCTCGCATCGGCTTCGCCTTCGTGCCGGAATACTCCGTCACCCTGCCGGAACTGGTGCAGCGGCCGCTGATCGACCCGGAAGTCTCGCGTAGCGTCGTGCTCGCCAGCATGCCCGGTCGTCCCAACAGCCCGGCCAAGGCCGCCCTGGTGCGCGCGGCCCGCCATTTTTCCTGGCCCGGGTGACGGGGCGGATCAGTCCACCGTCTCGAAGGCCTGCCGGGCAGGATCGTAGACGCGCAACACGCACGACCGGATATCGATGTACCAGCCGTGCAGCCTGAGCTTGCCCTCGCTCACCCGCGCGCGGATGAAGGGGAAGGTCATCAGGTTCTCCAGGCTGACGAGGACGGCGCTCTGCTCGCAGATGCGCGCCTTCTCCTCCTCGCTGGCGTCGGGCATGGTGCCCTGGACCCTTAGATAGGCGGAGCGCACCAGGCTCATCCACGGCGCGATGAAATCGTCCGACCCGGCCCCTGACGGCGCCTCGTTGAACAGCGACCGGATGCCGCCGCAATGCGCGTGGCCCAGCACGACCAGGTGATCGACCTTCAGATGGCGCACGGCGAATTCCAGCGCGGCACTGGTGCCGTGATACTGGCCGCCCTCCTCGAACGGTGGCACCAGATTGGCGACGTTGCGCACGATGAACAGATCGCCGGGATCGGCCTGCAGCACGATCGTCGGGTCGACCCGGGAATCAGCGCAGGCGATCAGCGCCGTCTTCGGGTGCTGCCCCTGGTCGACCAGTTTCTCGTAGGTGCCTCTCTCCTCCTGGAAACGGCCCGATCTGAAGGCGCGAAAGCCGTCGGTGAGCTTGCCGATGGGATCCATTGACTCTCTATACTCGGGTTCTTGGGTGATGGCGCGCCATGCTAGACGAATGCCGCACCGGCACACCAGCCCTCGAAGGCTCTCTTCGACCGGCTAGAGCATCCTGCGCCCGAACGGGCGCAGACAAGATGCTCTAAGCTATTGAGAATCGGGCAGATTTTTTGCGACCGAATGGGTCCATTCGGTCGCAATCTGCCCTAGTCGAACGTCCGCGGCCCCTCGTCACGGATCAGCTGCATGGTGTTGCAGCGGATGCCGCCGCCATATTTGTGCACCTCGCTGTAGTCGATCGGGATCACCTCGACCTTGCGCGCCTCCAGCATCTTGCGGGTCTTCTCCGCCGCTGCGTTCATGATCAGGCGGCGGGGCTCGATGGTGATGGCGTTGGTCGGGAAGTGCCAGATCTCCTCGTGCGGCACCTCTATCAGGTCGTAGCCGATGGCGTGCAGGCGGCGGATCGTCTCGTAATCGCACCAGGGCGGGTAGATCAGCGCCGTGCGCGCGTCGATCGGGGCGATCCACATGTCCGCATGCATCCAGCCGGGCACGTTCTCCTCGTAGCGGTAGAGCGGCCCCGGCGAGCGGGCGAGCCAGACCTCGCGATAGCCGGCACGCTCGAGGATCGGGATGACCTGCTTGGCGCCCTCCATGTTGCAGTCTGTCGACAGCATCAGCACGATGAAGTCGTCGCTCATCCGCGTCGAGGCGCCGATCTCGCACACCCCGTGGCCGTGCACGGTGTAGAGAATGGGGCAGCCGATCTCCATCAGGAACTTCGACACGTAGCGCGACCGGCCGCGCCAGTAGGGCGCGGATTCCCTGGGGATGATCGCCCCGCCATTGATCACGAAGCCGGCGGCGGCCGAGATGCTGCGCTTCAGCGGACCGTAGGCGGAGCGCGGCGGATCGTCAGCCCATGTCTGGTAGTGCACGGTGATGTCGAGCGAGCGGTAGAGATCGGCCAGCGCGGCATGCTGCTCCTGCATCAGGGACAGGTCCGGCGTGTTGCCGTCGAAGACGAAGAAGGCGCTGTCGCGCTCGTAGATCTTCTTCACCTCGGTCTCGGTCGGCGGCACCATCGCCACCTCGCGCAGCCGGCCGATGCCCTGGGCGCCCCAGGGCTTGCCCCAGATCAACTCCAGCTCGTCCAGATAGGAAACCTCGGCATGGTACTTGTGATATTGCGGCGTCTTGCCGTGCTCGTAATAGGGGAAGCTGGCGAGCTCGTCGGTCGGCGGCGACTGGTCGGGCATGGCGGCGGTTGCTCCTGGTTGAGGGCTCAGAGCCCGAGAATGCGCTCGCGGATGTCGGGCATGGCGAGCAGCTCGCTGGCCCGTCCCGCGGTCGCGATGGTGCCGTTCTCCAGCACGTAGCCGTCATCGGCGATTCCCAGCGTCGTCTCGACGTCCTGCTCGACGATCAGCACGGTGACGCCCTGGTCGCGGATCGTCGCCACCGTCTCGAAGACCAGGTCGGCCATTTTCGGGGCGAGACCCAGGCTCGGCTCGTCGAGCAGCAGCAGGCGCGGCCGGGCCATCAGGCCGCGGGCGAGCGCCAGCATCTGCTGCTCCCCGCCCGACAGGCTGCCACCGACCTGGCGGCGGCGCTCCTTCAGGCGCGGGAAAAGCTGGAACATCGCCTCGATTGTGGCCTCCCGCTCACCCCGCGCGCGCCGGGAAAAGGCGCCGAGCCTCAGCGTGTCCTCGACGGCGATGTCAGGAAAGACGAGGCGGCCTTCCGGTACCAGGACCAGGCCTTGCTCGACCCGTTTGTGCGTCGGCTCGCGGACGATGTCGCGACCGTCGAGCCGGATCGCCCCGGCACGCGCCGGGATGAGGCCGGCCAGCACCCGCATCAGCGTCGTCTTGCCGGCGCCGTTGCTGCCGATAACCGCCGTGATCGTGCCCTCGCGGACGGCGAGGTCGATGCCCTGCAGCACGGTGCTGGGGCCGTATCCGGCGACGATGCCGGTGAGGTTGAGCAGCGCCGTCACGCCCGCCCCTTGCCGAAATAGGCCTCGATCACCTCGGCGCTGCCCGCCACCTCGTGCGGGTCGCCGATCGCCACGACGCGGCCGTGATGCATGACGACCAGCCGGTCGGACAGCCGCAGCAGGGCCTTCATCACGTGCTCGATGATAAGAATGGTCATGCCGTGTCGCACCTTCAGGTCGCGCACCAGCTCGATGGTCTCGGCGACCTCCGCCGCCGTCAGCCCGGCCATCACCTCGTCAAGCAGCAGCAGCTTCGCCCCCGTGCCCATCACCCGCGCCACTTCCAGGCGCTTGCGGCCGGCGAGCGTGAGCGAGCCGGCGAGGTCGTCGCCGCGCGGGCCGAGACCGAAGGCATCGAGGATCGCCTGCGCCTTCTCCTCCGCCCGCCTGCGGTGCCGCTCGCCGCCCGGCCCGTACATTACCGCGATGGCAACGTTCTCGCGCACGCTCAGGCCCGCGAAGGGCCGGACGATCTGGAAGGTGCGGCCGATGCCGCGATGGCAGATCGCCGAAGGCGACAATCCGTCGATGCGCGCGCCATCGAAGCTGATGTGCCCGCCATTCGGCCTCAGATTTCCGGCGATCAGGGCGAGCAGCGTGGTCTTGCCGGCGCCGTTGGCACCCATCAGGCCGACGATCTCGCCCGCGCCGACATCGAAGCTGACATCGCTCAAGGCCGCGAGGCCGCCGAACTGCTTGGAGACCCGGTCGATGGCGAGCAGGCTCACGGCGCCCCCTCCCGCCGGCGCCGGGCCAACAGGCCGCTCAGGCCGCCCGCGATACCCTTTGGCACCAGCAGCACGAAAAGGATGAGCAGCGCGCCAAGGATGATCATGTAGACCTCCGGCGCGTTCACCAGCAGGGTTTCCGACAGGATCATCAGGAAGGCGGCGCCCAGGATCGGCCCGCGCACGTCGTCGCTGCCGCCGATGATGGCGATGGTGACGATGGTGAAGGAGGTGATCGGGTTGAAGACGTGGATGGTCTCGAAATAGGTGGTCCTGAGCACCATCACCGCACCGACCATTCCCGGCACGAAGGCCGAGAGCGCGAAGGCGATCACCTTGAGGCGGGTCACCGGCACGCCGGTCGTTTCCGCCGCCGTCTCGTCCTCGCGGATCGCCCGCAGGCCCGAGCCAAGCCGGCTGTTCGAGACGAGGAAGGCGAGCGCCGTGGCGACCAGCGCCAGCACGACGATCCAGTAGTAGAGCGTCTCGATCAGCGGCGCGCCGAAGATCAGCCGCCCGGCGCGGCCGAGCCCGGCCTCGATGTTCACGACGATAAACTTGACGAGCTCGGAGACGCCGAAGGTGAGGATGACGAAATAGGGACCGCGCACCCGCAGGCAGGGCACGCCGATGGCGACGGCGAGCAGGACGCAGGCGAGCCCGGCGCTGAGGATGGCGAGCTCGAACGGCATCTGGCCCCAGGTCAGCACCATCACATAGGCGCCGAGTCCATAGAACACGGCATGTCCGAGCGAGAGATAGCCGGTGAGGCCCGAGAGAATCACCCAGCTCTGCACCAGCCCGACCCACATGAAGAAGGTGAGCGCCACGCCAAGCCAATATCCGGTGGTCAGCGCCGGCAGCAGCAGGCCGGCCGCGAACAGCAGCGCCAGGACAAGCGGCAGGATTGCCGTCCGGTTCATCGTTGCCGCCGCTTGCCGAACAGGCCCTCGGGCCGGATCAGCAGGATGGCGATGAAGACGCCGTAGAGCAGGATGGAGCGGTAGCTGGCGGAGGTCAGCGCCACGCCGTAGGTCTCCACCACGCCCAGCAGCAGGCCGCCGACCAGGCTGCCGGTGAGGTTGCCCAGCCCGCCCAGGATGATCACGATGAAGGCGGCGATGGTGTAGGGGAAGCCCATGAAGGGCGAGACCTGCTCGATCATCGCCACCAGCCCGCCGGCCAGACCGGCGACGCCGAAGCCGAGCGCGAAGACCGCCATGTTGGTGCGGGCGATGTCGATACCGACCAGCGCGGCCGCGTCGCGCTGCTGGATGATCGCCCGGATGGCCAGACCCAGCGTGGTCAGCCGGAACAACGCCAGGCAGCCGAAGCAGGCGGCGAGGCCGACGATGATGACCACCAGCCGGTCGGCGCCGATGCGCAATGTCCCGATCTCGACGATCTCGTCGAGGAAGGAGATGCCGCGCGGGCTGGCGGTGAAGGCGAGCGCGGCCAGGTTCTGCAGGATGACCGAGACGCCGAAGAAGATCAGCAGCGAGTTCGCCTCGACCCTGGCCATCAGCTCGCCCGAGCGCAGCATCGGCCGCAGCACCGAGCCGAACAGCGCCACACCCAGCAAGGCTGCGCCCAGCGCCGCGGCGATGGTGGCGATGAAGGGATGCAGGCTCAGGAGCGTGGACGCCCAATAGACCACATAGCCGCCGATCATGACGATCTCGCCATGGGCGATGTTCAACAGGCGCATGGTCCCGTAGATCAGGTTGAGACCGAGCGCCAGGAGCGCGTAGAGCGTCCCCAGCACCAGCGCCGAGGCGAGGAGCTGGGGCGAGAGAAGGAGGTCCATCATCCGCCTGGGGGCAGAGCTGCCCGGACGCGCGGCGGGCCGGACAACCCGATCCGCCGCGCGTCCGGGACCAGCGTCTATTCGCCGATCGGCTGGTAGTCGGCCGTCGCTTCCACTGGCGGCCAGACGATCTCCGCCACGCCGCCCTGCAGCTGCAGCAGCATCGTCGGCGTGGTGGCGTTCTGGACGCCGTCGAAGGCGATGTCGCCGTTGATGGTCTGGAAGGTGCCTGTCGAGATCGCCTCACGCAGCGCATCGTGGTCGAGGCCGGCCTCGGCCACGGCCTGCTCGAGGATCTCCATCGACATGTAGGCCAGCACCGAGTCGAGATAGTCGGGCGGGAAGCCGAAGGTCTCGGTGTAGTTGTCGAAGAACGCGCGCGCCCCCGGCCAGTCGTCCCGGTTCGGCGACCAGTGGCCGATGGTGACGATGCCGTTCGCCCCTTCGCCGAAGATTTGGCTGAAGAAGGCGATGGTCGGGCCGACCAGAACGAACTGGAACGGCGCCTCGATGCCGACCTCGCGGGCCTGGTTCATGTACATCACGCTCTCGCCCGGATAGGTGAGCGAGAGGATGGCGTCGGCTTGCGCGTTCTGTGCCTGCACCAGCATTGCGGTGATATCGTTGGTGCCGGGCGGGAAGGTCTCGTCGACGACGATCTCAATGCCGGCATCCTCCAGCGCCGGCACGACGTATTCGTAGACCTCCAGCGAGAAGGGCAGCTGCAGCGCCATCACCGCGACGCGGCTGTAGCCGTTCTCCTGGATGATCTCGACCAGGCGCGCGGCGATGCGGTCGGGGATGGCGGAGGTCGGGAACCAGATATTGCCCGGCGCCACCTCCTGGAGTTGTACCGAGGCCGCCGTGTTGCCGACGACCGGGAACTGGTAGCGCTCCAGCACGCCGACGATGGGGAAATGCAGCGCCGTGCCCCAGGGTGCCGCCAGCAGGTCGACCTCGTCGTCGGTGATCAGCGATTCGTAGATGCGCACCGCCTGGCCCTGGTCGGACTGGTCGTCATAGACCACGAACTCGACCGGGCGGCGCTCGCCGTCGACCAGCAGGCCGCCCTCGGCGTTCACCTCCGACTGCCAGAGCTCGTAGGCGGTCTGCTGCGATACCGCCGCGTCGGCGAAGATGCCGGTCTGCGAGATCGAGTAGCCGATCCTGACCGGCTCCTGCGCCGCGGCCAGCGATGATGTGAGCGCGATGGCACTGGTGGCGATCGCCGCTCCCAAGAACCTTTCAGCCTTCATTCCCTGTCTCCCTCGTCCCTACGATTGCCTTGTTGTTCCGCTTGCATGCCGGCGGGATCAGTCCCGCGACGGTACCTTGCCGAGCGCGGCCAGAATGCGCTCCGGCGTGTAGGGCTGCCGCGACACCGAGGCGCCGAGCGGCGCCAGCGCGTCGTTGATGGCGTTCAGCACGGCACCCGGGGCGCCGATGATGCCAGCCTCCCCCGCCCCCTTGGCGCCGAGACCGGATTCGGCCGTCGGCGTTTCGATATGCGCGACCTCTATGTCCGGCATCTCGCCCGCCATCGGCAGCAGGTAGTCGATGAAGGAGCCGTTCTGCAGCTGCCCCTCTCCATCATAGACCAGTTCCTCGTAGAGGGTGTTGCCGATCCCCTGGACAATGCCGCCGCGGATCTGGTCGTCGAGCAGCATGGGGTTCACCACCGTGCCGCAATCCTCCACGCACCAGACCTTCAAGACCGTCACGAAGCCGGTCTCCGGATCGACTTCCACGTGACAGCCCATGGCGCCGTTGGTGTAGAGAAACATCCGGCTGCGCACCGAGAACTGCTCGGTCACCGCGATCTCCGGATGGGTGTCGGGCGCGAACTCCGTGGTGCGGAAATGGATGGCGTGGCCCAGTTCGCGCAAGGTCATGCGCGCCTCGCCCGTCGCGGCGTCGACGATCGTGCCGGCGCGGATGTCCAGCGTCTCGCCGCGCGCCTGCAGCAGCTGGCCGGCCAGGCCGAGGATGTTCGCCCGCAGGCGCACGCCGGCCTTGCGCGCCGCCTCGCCGGCGATCGCCGTGGCGCGCGAGGCCCAGGTGCCGCCGCCATAGGGTGTGGCATCGGTATCGCCCATCAGCACGCGGATATCGGTGTGGGCGACGCCGATGGCGGCCGCCGTCACCTGGGCGATCACCGCCTCGGCGCCCTGGCCCTGCTCGCTCACGCCGACCAGACAGGTCAGCGCGCCCGACGGCTCCAGCCGCACGGTGCAGGTATCCTGGGCGCTGATCGGCGCGCCGCCCTCGCCATAGATCGCCGGGCTGGGCGCCGTGCCCTCGACGAAGCAGGCAAGGCCGATGCCGCGATAGACGCCCTGTTCGCGCAGTTCGGCCTGCTCGCGCCGCAGACCGTCATAATCCATCAGCGCCGCCAGCTTCTCCAGCGCCGCCTGCTGGGACAGGCTCTCGAACGGCATGCCGGACGCGGTGGTGTAGGGATAGGCGTCGTCGGGGATCAGATTGCGGCGGCGGAAGTCGAGCGGGTCGATACCGGCCGCGCGCGCCGCCTTGTCGATGATCCCCTCGCCCACCGAGCAGGCGATCGGCATGCCCACCCCGCGCAGCTGGCACATCACGTTCTTGTTGGTGAACACCACCTTGCCCGCCGCCTTGAAGGCCGGCAGGTGGTAGGGCGATCCGGTAAAGGTGCAGACCAGCAGCGCCTCGATCCCGCTGGAACGGGGATAGACCGAGAAGGGTCCGATCGCCGTCAGGTCGTCGATCTCCAGCGCCGTGATCCGGCCTTCGGCGTCGAGGCCGAGCCGGGCCTTCACCCGGTGATCCCGGCAATGCACGTCGGAGACGAAGCTCTCCAGCCGGTCGGCGATGAACTTGAGCGGTCGCTTCAGCATCATCGACAGGATGGCCGTCGCCACCTCGTCGCCATAGGTGTGGATCTTCAGCCCGAAGGCGCCACCGACATCGGGGCAGACGACGCGGACGCGGTGCTCGTCCAGCCGCAGGTGCTTGGCGAAGACGTACCGCATGATGTGCGGTACCTGGGTGGCGAAGGTCAGCGTCAGCCGCTGCTCGGCCGGGTCGTAGTCGGCGACGATGCCGCGCGGCTCCAGCGGCGCCAGGGTCTGGCGGCCGATGTGGAAGGTCTCCTCCACAACCGTGGTCGACCGGGCGAAGGCCTCCGACACCCCCGGCGGATCGATGTCCATGCGCCAGAACAGGTTGTCGCCCAGCTCCGGGCTGACGACGCGCGTCGCCGGATCGAGCGCGGTCTCCATGTCGACCACGGCCTCGAGCGGCGCGTAGTCGACCTCGACGAGTTCGGCCGCGTCCTCGGCCTCCGCCCGGCTCTCCGCCACCACGGCCACCACCGGCTCGCCCTGGAAGCGCACCCGGTCGAGGGCCAGCGCGTGCTGCGGCGGCGATTTCTGGCCTGGCAGGTTGGTGATGGTGGCGACCCACGGATCGTGCCACTCGGCGATCTCGGACCCGGTGACGACGGCGATCACGCCCGGCGCCGCCTTCGCGGCCGCCACGTCGATGCCGGTGATGTCCGCCGCCGCGAAGGGGGAGCGGACATAGACCACATGCGCCACGCCGGCCACCGCGACATCGTCGACATAACGGCCGCGGCCGAACAGGAAGCGGCGGGACTGGGGGCGCGGCAAAGGCTCGCCGATGGGCGCGCGCACGCTGGCGCTGTCCGGGGGCGTCATCGCCTGCCTCCGTCGCTGTCGGCGTTGACCCCATCCGTATTCACGACCGTGTCGATGGCGTCGACGATCGCCTGGTAGCCGGTGCAGCGGCAGAGATTGCCGGAGATGTGATCGCGGATCTCCTGCCGGCTGACCGGTCGCCCCCGCGCCTTCAGGCTGGCGGCGGTCAGCAGCATGCCGGGCGTGCAGAAGCCGCACTGCATGGCGTTGCGGGCATAGAAGGCCTCTTGCAGATCGGCGATCTCGCCGGAATCCGCCACGCCCTCGATGGTCTCGATGGTGCCGCCGTCGAGCTGGGCGGTCAGCGTCAGACAGCCGCGGATGATCGCGCCGTCGACCCTTACCGTGCAGGCGCCGCACACACCGTGGGCGCAGCCGACATGGGTGCCGGTGAGGCCGAGATGGTCGCGCAGGAAGTCGACGATGGTCAGCCTGGCTGGGATCGTCGCCTCTACCCGGCGGCCGTTGACGGTCAGGGAAACGGGAATGGACTCAGGCATCCGCGCCCTCCCAGGTCAGGCGCGCCACGGCGCGGCGCAGCAGGGTGCGGGCGAGATGCCGCCGCGTCTCCGCCGAGGCGTTGAGGTCGTCGAACGGGTCGAGTTCGGCGGTCAGCGCCTCGCAGGCCCGCCCCATCGCGGCGGCGTCGCCGGCGCTGCCGTCGAGTTCCGCCATCGCCGCCGTCGCCAGCACCGGCTTGGCGCCGACGCCGAAAAAGGCGAGACGCGGCATGGCCAGGCGGCCGTCGCGCCAGACCGCCAGCGCCGCCAGACCGACGATGGCGTAGTCGCCATGCCGCCGGGTGAGTTCCTGGAAGCTGTGGCGTTCCCCCGCCGGCCGCGCCGGGACGTGGATGGCGCGCACCAGGTCGCCCGGCCCCAGTTCCGTCTCGTAGAGACCTTTGAAGAAGTCCGTCGCCGGTACCCGCCGGATGCCGGCCGGACCGGCGATCTCGATCGTCGCGTCGAGCGCCAGCGCGCAGGCCGGCCACTCCGCCGCCGGGTCGGCGAAGGCGATCGAGCCGCCGATTGTGCCACGGTTGCGGATCGCCTCATGGGCGATGTGCGGGGCCGCGGCGGTCATCAGCGGCGCGTTCCGGGCGATGTCCTGGCTCAGGAGGATCTCGCTGTGACAGGTCAACGCGCCGAGGCTGAGGCCGTCCGCGCCAGCGGTCAGTCCCTTGAGGTCGTCGAGGCGGGTGATGTCGATCAGCAGGCCCGGGCTGGACAGACGGAAGTTGAGCGAGGCCATCAGGCTCTGCCCGCCGGCGATCAGCCGCGCCTCGTCCCCGTGCTCGCCAAGCAGGGCGATGGCGTGGTCGACCGTCTCCGCGCGCTGAAAATCGAACAAGGGGGGTTTCATCGATCCCGACGCCCCCGAAGCGCTCCCATTCGCCCTCTCCGACTAAAACAGAATATTATTCATTATTACCGCGCAGACTAACGCAGACTCCGGCCCGCCTCAAGCACCCTCCTCAGCCTCAGCCAAGCCGTGACAGGAAATCGAGACAGCGCCGGTTGAAGATCTTCGGCTGCTCGATGTTCGAGAGATGGCCGGCATCGGGGATGATGGCGCACTCGGCCCCCGGAATGCGTGCCGCGATACGTCGTGCCATGTCCGGAGGCGTCAGCCGGTCGTCCGCGCCGGCCAGCACCAGGGTGGGCGCGGCGATGCCCTCCAGATGGTCGAAGCGGTCCTGCAGCACGGTCGCCTCGATGCTCTTGATGTAGCTTTCCTTGTGCAGGGCGCAGAGGCTGTCATGCAACTGGCGGAAATGCGCCTCGCTGGCCTTGGGTCCCAGCAGCGAGCGGGCCACCGGCGCGGCGATGTCTCGGGGCTCGTGGCCCTCCAGCAGCGGCTTGCGGCGCAGGTCGAGGAAGGCCTGCCGGTCCGCCTCGCTGAAGTCGCCGAAGCCCATATGAGTGTCGACCAGGATCAGGCTGCGCACGCGCCCGGGATAACGTCCGGCCACGTCCATGGCGATGCGGCCACCCATGGAGAGGCCGATCAGGTGAGCCCGTTCGGCCCCGAAATGGTCGAGCACGCGAAGCACGTCGTCGCCGAAATCGCCGAAGGCGAGCGGGCCGACATAGTCGTCGCTGGCGCCATAGCCGCGCGCGTCCCAGGCGACAGCGTGGTAACGCGCGCCGAAGACCGGCACCTGCGCCGTCCAATTGGTGCGGTTGCCGCCGATTCCGTGCATGAACAGCACGAGTTCGCCGGCGCCCGCGCCCGAATGGTCGACCGCAATGAAGGGCGCCGGCCCGATCCGTTCGTGCCCGATGCCATGCCGGTCGCCCCGGCCGCTCGCCGTCGTCGCCATACCGCTGCCCGCCCTGCCTCTGCTCGTTGTCTGTCAGACTAGAGAAATCGTCATGGGGAAAAAAGACTTCTATTCGGTATTGACACCCGTCGCCCGCTCGCCTTTGCTCTCAGGCTCAGTTCCCCATCCTTCAGGAGGAGATCCGCGATGTCCATGCAAGCGGCGTTTCGTGCGATCGAGATGAACCCCGGCAAGCTGACCCCGCTCTATCGCCGGCAGTTCGAGATGTCGAAGGTCCGGCCGGGCGAGACGATCGCCTGCATCAGCGACCTGGCGACCAGGCGCGAATACATCCAGTCCGCCTTCGCCGCCGCGGAAAGCCTGGGGGCCGACATCTACGAGATGTGCGTGAACTCCATCCCCGGCTGGACCAAGGTCGGCGTGCCGACGATCGGCAAGTGCAAGGGCACGCTGGAGGCTGTGAAGGCCGCCGACCTGATCGTCGTCTTCCACGTGCCGCTGTTCACCCGCTGGCTGAAGGAGGTGATGGATGGCGGCACGCGGGTGCTGATGATCATCGACGCGCCGGACGACCTGGAGCAGCTGATGTCGCCGCCCGGCCTGAAGGAGGCGATGAGCTATGCCCATGGCCGCTACCAGAAGGCCCGCAAGGCGCGGGTCACCAGCGCCGCGGGCACCGACTTCACCTGGGAGTGCGGCGAGTATCCGGTGATGACCCAGTGGGGCTTCGCCGACGAGCCGGGCCATTTCGACCACTGGGGCGGCGGCCACATCCACACCTTCCCCAACGAGCGCTCGGCCAACGGCACCGTCGTCTTCCAGCCCGGCGACATCGTCATCCTGCCCTATTGCCGCTACGTACAGGACGCCGTGCACCTGACCGTCGAGGACGGCTTCATCACGGCGATCGAGGGCGGCCTCGACGCCAAGCTGATGCGCGACTGGCTGGAGGACAACAAGGACGGCGGGGACGACCGGGATCCCTACGCCGTCTCGCATCTCGGCTGGGGCATGAACCCGCAGGCGCGCTGGTACGGCATCGGCCTGAACGGCGACACGCCGGAGCGCAACCGCGCGGCCGCCCGCGTCTTCCCAGGCAACTTCCTGTTCTCCACCGGCCCCAACACCCAGGGCGGCGGCAACCGGGCGACGCGCGGCCACTACGACGTGCCGATGCGCGACTGCACGCTGACGCTCGACGAGGAGGTGATCATCGACGCCGGACGCCTGGTCGACCCCAAGATGGTGGTCGAGCGCGTCTCGGTCGCCTGACCCAAGAGACCGCGTGGGATCCGCATGCGCATCGAAGACTACCCGCCGCAGGAACCGCTGGGCGAGTTCGCCCAGAAGTATCACGACGAGGCGATCCGCCGGTCGCAGGGGCTGGATGGCGAGGAGTTCGCCTATGGCGACGATCCATACCAGCGCCTGATCGTCTTCACCGCCGAGCCGAAGGCCCGCGCCGGCGACGTGCTGGTCTTCCTCCATGGCGGGGGCTGGACCAATGGCTACAAGGAGTGGATGAGCTTCATGGCGCCGGCCCTGACCGCGGCCGGCATCACCTTCGTGACCGCCGGTTACCGGCTGGCGCCGCAACACACCTTCCCCGCCGGCTTCGAGGACACGCTCGCCGCAATCGCCTGGGTGCATGGCCACATCGCCCGGCATGGCGGCGATCCCACCCGCCTCTTCGTCGGCGGTCACTCGGCCGGCGGCCACTACGCCGCGCTGATGGCGCTCAGGACCGACTGGCAGGCGCGCCACGGCCTTCCCGCCGACGTCATCCGCGGCGCGCTGCCGATCTCCGGAACCTTCTACTTCACCGAAGGTTCCGGCCTGTCGGTAAGGCCGCGTTTCCTCGGTCCGCCGGCGGAAGGCAATGAGGTCGAAGCCTCGCCGATGACCCATGTCCGTGGCGACGCGCCGCCCATGCTGGTGGCCCATGGCGACCAGGACTTCCCGCATCTGATGCGCCAGGCCGAGGCGTTCGAGGCGGCGATGCGGGCGGCCGGCGCCGATGTCGAGCGCCTGGTCCTGCCGGGCCGCAACCACGGCAGCGCCAGCTTTGCCGCCGGCGAGGCGGACGGTCCCTGGGTGGCGCCCGCGGTCAATTGGATGCGCCGCCACTGACGGCGCTGAGCGGCACCTCCCGACCGACCTTCTCGGCGCCCAGCAGCAGATCGGCCACAAGGTCGACGATCGCCTCGATCCGGCGCGACCGGCCGTGGATATGCTGGTTGGCGATGAAGCCGTCGAAGGCCATGAAGGCGAGATGGGCGAAGGCGTCGTCGGCCAGCAGGTGCTGGCGCTCCGGCGGCAGGCACTTGGCCAACATCGCGGTGATGCGGGATTCCAGATAGCGCAGCAGGTCGCGCGAGTAGCGGTCCTTCGGTCCGGCCAGGATCAGACCCTGGATCAGGTTGACCGCGAAGGCGCCATCGGCGGCCGGTATCTCGGCCCACAGCACCTCGAAGATGCGCGCGAGACGCCGCTTCGGGCTGTCGATCGCCTCCAGCTCCATCTCCAATTCGTCGATCTTCACCAGCAGCCAGGGCCGGAAGATGGCCAGCACGATCTCCAGCTTGCTGCCGAAGTAGACGTAGATGTTCGAGGTCGAGATGCCGGCGTCGTGGGCGATCTGCGCCAGGCTCGTCCTGGTGTAGCCGCGTTCGGCGAAGTTGCGGAAGGCGCTCTGCACGATCGCCTGCTTGACTTCGTCCTTCTTGACCTGCGCCACGTCGCGCCTCCGGCTTGTCCGCTGCCCGGCTATGTAGCCGCGGCGACCCGCCCGGGGAAGACATCGGCGGGAAAGATTTCGGCGAAACGCGACCCGGTGTAGAGCGCGCGGTCCCAGGCCGGCCTGGCACGAATGCGGTCGAGCCAGCCGGCAACGGCGGGCCGTTCCGCCCAGAAGTGGCCGAAACCGAGTTCCTCCATGCGCTGGACCACCGGCGCCAGGCAGATGTCGGCGACGGTGAACGCCTCGCCGGCGAGCCACGGCGCGGCGGTGAGCGCACGGTCCATGCGCTCCACGGTCTCGCCCAGCAGGCGCACGGCGTCGTCGTAGTCCTCCTGCGGGAAGCCGGTCTGGCCCATGCGGCGGAAAAAGGCGCGGCGGTTGCTCATGCGCTTGACGGCGTCGTCGAAGACCCGGGCGTCCATCGCCTGGTAGCCGGGCAGCAGCACATTCTGGAAGGACGGCACGCGCACCGCCATGGAGGGGACCTCGTCGATGTAGCGCAGCCATTCGCGCATGTGCGCGCGCCCGAAGGCATCGCGCGGGGTCAGCCGCGGCTCGGGCCGCCAGTCGTCGAGGAACTCGCAGATCACCGTCGACTCCACGATCGGCTCGCCGTCGACGATCAGCGCCGGGATCACGCCATTGGGATTGATCTCGAGATACCACGGCTCCAGATGCTCGAACCGGGAGAGGTCGACGATGCGGCCTTCGAAGGCGAGCCCCTTCTCCGCCAGACAGAAGCGGACCTTCTGGCTGCAGATCGAATGGTGCAGGTGATAAAGCGTCAACATTAGCCGTTGTTCCTTTAAGCGAATGCCGTTTAATATTCATCATAACGGATAAAGGGCGATCCAAGGAAGCATGCCGGGTGCGCGAGCGCGAAATTCCTGCAGATGCAATCGACGGTGAGCCGGGCGACGGCACGGCACTCGTTGCGGCACGGGGGCTGACCAAGGCTTTCGGAGCGACACGGGCGCTGGACGCGGTCGACGTGACGATCGCGCGCGGCGAGGTGCACGCCCTGGTCGGCGAGAACGGCGCGGGCAAGTCGACCCTCATCAAGATCCTGTCGGGCGTCTACCGGGCGGATGCCGGCAGCGTCCTGCTCGACGGCAGGGCGTTTCGCCCGCTCTCGCCGGCCGACGCCCAGCAGGCCGGCATCGTCCTGATCCCGCAGGAATTGCGGGTCGTGCCGGCGATGACGGTGGCCGAGAACGTGCTGCTCGGCGTCTGGCCAACGGCGCGCCTGGGTGGCGCGCTGGCACCGGTCTCGACCCGCCGCATGCGCGAACGGACCAGGACATTGCTGGCTGAACTCGGCCTCGACATCGACCCCAGGCGCCGCGCCGACACCCTGCCCTTCGCCGAGCGCCAGCTCGTCGTCATCGCCCGCGCGCTCAACCACCGGGCCACCTGCCTGATCCTGGACGAGCCCACGGCCTCCCTGGAGAGCCGCGAGGTGGAGCGCCTCTTCAGCCTCATCGACCGACTGAAGGCTGGCGGCACCGCGATCGTCTACGTCTCCCACCGGCTGGAGGAGATCCACCGCTTGGCCGAACGCACGACGGTTTTGCGCGATGGCCGGGTGGTGGCCCGCTACCGGCGCGGCACCTTCACCACCGACGACCTGATCCGCGACATGACCGGCCGCAGCCTGGAAGTGCTGGACCGGCCGCACGCCGCCGACCGGGGTGCGGTCGTGCTCGAGGCGGCGCTGCCGGGCGGTGATGCGCAGGCGCACCCGGTCCGCCTGTCCGAACGCACGGTGACGGGGGTCGCTGGCCTGCTGGGCAGCGGCGCGACGGAGGCCATGCTGTCGCTCTACGGCGCCCGCGGGCGCCAGGCCTGCCAGGCCGGTGGCGAGGATGTGACGGTAAAAAGCCCGCGCGACGCCATCGACCGGCACATCGGCTTCGTGCCCAGCGAGCGGTCGCTCGGCATCGTGCCCTCGCTCGCCGTCTGGGAAAACATCGCCCTGCCCCATCTCGACCGGCTCAGGCGCGCCCGGGGACTTTCCTGGCGGGCGATCCGCGCGCTGGCGAGCGAAGTGGCGCGGCAGCTCGACATCCGGCCGGCGGACCCCACCCTGCGTGCCGGCTCGCTGTCCGGCGGCAACCAGCAGAAGGTCCTGTTCGCCCGCTGGCTGGTGGAACGCATGACGGTCCTGCTGCTCGACGAGCCGACGCACGGCATCGACATCGGCGCCAAGGCGCGCATCGACCTCCTGATCCGGCAGTTCGCCGAGGAGGGCGGTGCGGTGATGATGACCTCCTCGGAGTTCCACGAACTGCTCAAGCTCTCCGACGAGGTGCTGACCATGCGCCATGGCCGCATCACCCGGCGCGTCGAGCGCGGAGAGCCCGACTATGCCGAGATGACCCTGCGCAACGAACTGGGCGGATGAGATGACCAGCACCGATCAGGCGACCGGGTCCGATACGCCCCGACGCCGGCCGTTCGCGGCCGCGCTCTCCGTGCTGCTCAACCAGGCGCCGCTGCTGGTGCTGGTGGCGCTGTGCCTGACCACGGTGCTCAACGAGCCGCGCTTCATGTCGCCGATCAACCTGACCAACATCACCCTGCAGGCCTCGGTCCTGGCCGTCGTCGCCATGGGCATGACCTATGTCATCATCGCCGGCGGCTTCGACCTCTCGGTCGGCTCCATCGTGGCGCTGTCGGGCTGCATCGGCGCCATGGTGATGCTGGAACTCGGCCCCGTCGTCGGAGCCCTGGCGGGGGTCGTGATCGGCGCCGCGGTCGGCGCCGTCAACGGCTTCTTCGTCGCCTATCTCAGGCTGAACCCCTTCATCGCCACGCTGGGCACCATGGTCGCCATCCGCGGTCTCGTGCTGCTGATCACCCATGCCCAGCCGATCGTCGGCGACGAGGGCCTGCCGCGCAGTTTCGTGCTCTACGGCCGCGAGCGCTTTCTGGGCCTGCCGCTGCTGACCTGGACTCCGATCGTCCTCTTCTTCATCCTTGCCTATGTGCTTGAGCGCACCGCCTACGGCCGCAAGCTCTACGCCGCGGGCGGCGGTCCGGAGGCGGCCTTTCTGGCCGGCATCCCGGTGAAGCGGATCAAGGCGTCGAGCTATGTCTGGTCGGGCGCGCTGGCCGGCGTGGCCGGCGTCATGCTGGCGGCGAGGCTGCAAAGCGGCCAGCCGACCTCGGGCGAGTTCTATGAGTTGCTCTCCATCGCCGCCGTGGTGCTCGGCGGCGCCTCGCTCTATGGCGGCGAGGGGCGGCTCTACAAGACGATCATCGGGCTGATGATCATCATCGTGCTCTCCAACAGCCTGAACCTGATGGACGTCGACAGCCACTGGCAGGACATCGCCATCGGCGCCGTCATCCTGCTGGCGGCGTCGGTCGACCAGCTGCGTCACCGCCTCAGGTGAGCCGGCCGCGCCCATCGCACGAAACCCGAACGACCCGTCAACAGTGCCCGTCAACAGTGGAGGTGACCATCATGATACGCACGCTGACCCTTTCCGCCGCGCTCGCCGGCATGGCGGCACTCTCGTCGCCGGCCGGTGCCGAGACCATCGGAGTTGCTCTCGCCTCGACGACCAACCCGTTCTACATCGCCATGCAGCGCGGCATCGAGGAGCGCGCGGCCGAACTCGGCCACGACGTGGTCACGGTGTCCGTCGACGAGGACGTGGTGGCCCAGGTCGACGGCGTGCTCGACCTGGTGGCGCGCGAGGTCGACGGCATCCTGATCTCGCCCATCGACGCGGTGGCCACCAACCAGGCCTACGAGGCGGCGCACGAGGCCGGCATCCCGATCGTCTCCGTCGCGCGGCATTCCTCCTCCGAATTCCAGACCCTGTTCGTCGCCATGGACGAGGTGCAGATCGGCCGCGACATTGCCGACTGGCTGATCGAGGCGATCGGCGGCGAGGGCGAGGTGGCGATGATCGCCGGTCCTTCGGGCGCGGCCACATTCCGAAACCTGGCCCAGGGATTCCGCGAGGTGGTAAACGCCAACGACGCGGTCACCATCGTCTTCGAGACCGAGGTGCCGCTGACCCGCGAGGAAGGCCTGCGCGTGGCCGAGGATATCCTGGTCGCCCATCCGGAGGTCGACGGCATCTATGGCGGCAATGACGAACTGGCACTGGGTGCGGCGCAGGCGGTGGCCGCCGTCGGCATGTCCGGGGACATCGTCATCACCGGCATGAACGGCGTCCCGCCGGCGATCGCCGCGGTGCGCAACGGCGATCTCGGCCTCACCGTCCAGCTCAACCCGGTGGCCTGGGGACGGCTGGGTGTCGACACCATGGACACGATCTTCGGCGGCACCATCCCCGATCAGGAAGTGTTCATCGACCACCGGCTGGTCGACGCCACGAACGTGGACTGAACCATCCGGGCAGCGCGGGCTGGCAGCATTGGCCCGTCCGCGCTGCCCGGTCGGTGACATCGAGTGAGGGACGTGGCAAAGGGATTTGATATTGTTGAACGGCGTTCAGTATGAGTAGTATCGCCTGACTGCTTCGGCGCAGGCGACAAGGATGATCCCATTGGCCACCGGGTTGAGCAAGGCCGACAAGGCAGCCGACCGGCGCGGTATCCAGTCCATCGAAGTCGGCTTCAAGCTGATCGAGGTGCTGGAGCGCGAAGGGCGCAAGCTGCCGCTGAAGACCATCGCGCAGGAGGCGGGTATGCCGCCGAGCAAGGCGCATCTCTACCTGGTCAGCTTCTCGCGCCTGGGTCTGGTCATCCAGGATCCGGTCACCACGCGCTACAGCCTCGGCCCCTACGCGATCCAGCTGGGCGTCGCCGCCATCAACCAGCTCGACCTCGTCGACGTCGCCCGCGAGCACATGGAGTGGCTGCAGGAGACCACAGGTGTTTCCGTGTCGCTCTCCATCTGGGGCAACAAGGGACCGACGATCATCCAGAAGATCGACGGCCCCATGCCCTTGCCGCTCGCCATCCGGGTCGGCTTCGTGCTGCCGCTCCTGACCTCGGCGACCGGCCGCATCTTCCTTTCCTTCCTGCCCGAGCGGGAATGGCGCGACATCGCCGGGCAGGAAGGCATCCTGCGTCCGGCCGCCCTCGGCAAGGTCGACGAGGTGCGCGAGACGGTCCGCCGGGCCCGCATCGCCTCCTCCGACAGCGAAGTCAACGAGGGCTTCGCGGCGCTGTCCGCGCCGATCTTCGATCATGACGGCCAACTGCTCGCCGCCATCACCATCCTCGGGCTTCGATCCATGGTGGAGTCCAGGCCCGAGGGCGCCATGGCCGGGTCGCTGCGCGAGGCCGCCCACACGATCAGCCGCAGCCTGGGCGGTATCGAGGACACGCCGCGGGCAGCCGGCGGCCGGACGGACCGCGTGCGGGCCGCCGGCCAGCCGGCTTGAGAAGACAACGGGTCCAGTCGGAGACCGCAACCGGGGGATGGACACCGGGTCGCCCCATCCCGTGACCGAGATGTTATGCTGCGACCCACGAATGCCGGCCCGCGAGGCCGGGCGCCGGCGGCGGTGGTGAGAGACCGCCATCGGCGGAGCCAAGAACAGGGACCAAAGGGAGGACCAGTCCAGATGAAGATCCAGACCACCGCCATCGCGGCCGTTTCCGCGCTCGCCTTCGCCGCCGTGCCGGCCACGGCCCAGCAACTCGGCATCGGCACCATGGGCCAGGGCACCTCGGGCTATTCCATGGGCTCGGCCATCGCCGGCGTGCTCGCCGCCAACGGCGTCGAGGCCCTGGTCCAGCCCTCGGCCGGCACCAGCGCCTACCTGCCGCTGCTCGACAGCGGCGAACTCGACTTCGGCATCGCCAACATCATCGAGACCAGCGAGGCGATCGGCGGCAGCGGGCCGTTCGAGGGGCGGGCACTGGAGAGTCTGCGCGCGGTCGCGGTCCTCTACCCGTTCCGGGTCGGCGTCTTCGTTCGGGACGACAGCGAGATCGAGAGCGTAGCCGACCTCGAGGGCACGTCTCTGACCTACGGTTTCACCAGCCAGGTGACGCTGAACCGGGTGCTGAACGCCCTGCTTGCCACCGCCGAACTCGGCGAGGAGGACTTCGACCCGGTCATGGTGCCCAATGTGGTGGCCGGCGCCGACCAGTTCGCGGCGGGCGCCGCCGACGCCGCCTTCTTCGCCATGGGCTCCGGCAAGGTGACCGAGGTGGATGCCGCCGTTGGCGGCGTGCGCTGGCTGCCGCTGGAGGACTCGCCCGAGGCGCTGGCGCGCATGCAGGCGATCATCCCGGAAGCCTATATCGCCACGGTCGAGCCGGCGCCGGGCCTGACCGGCGTGGACGAGCCGATCCCGGCCATGGCCTACGACTACATGCTGCTCGCCGGCGCCCATGTGCCCGACGAGACGGTGGCCGAGGTGGTGCGCATCCTTTCCGAAAATCGCCAGGCGCTGATCGAGGCCTTCGGGCCCTTCCGCGGCTTCGATCCGGAGCGCATGCGTGGCGACGCGGACGTCGCCTTCCATGACGGCGCGCTCGCCGCCTTCGAGGAGATGGGGCAGTAGACCGGTAAACCGTCGTGTCGCCGTACCCCCCCCCGGGAGGCGTCACGACGACCTCTCGGAGGCACGATCGGCATGAGCGCTGACCCGTCGGCCGGCCGCCGCGGCCCGATCGCCACGGCACTGGCCGGAGTGCTGATCGGCGCCGCCATTCTCTACACGGCCAACCTGCCGCGGCGCCTCGACTGGGCGCTGTTCGTCGAGCAGTACCTGTTCTTCGGCCTCGGCATCACCCTGGCGCTGGTCTATCTGACCTATCCGCTGTTTCGCGGCCCCTGGCGCTGGATCGACCGCGCCGCCGCGGCCGCCGGCATCGCCGCCTGCGGCTACATGGCGCTCTACTACCCGCTGTTGTTCACCGAGCTGGTCTACAAGCCGCTCGACGGCCTCGTGGTGGGCGTCGTCCTGGTGCTGCTGACGCTGGAGGCGGTGCGGCGCACCACCGGCATCGCCCTCACCATCGTCATCCTGTTCTTCGTGGTCTACGCGCTGGTCGGGCACCTGCTGCCCGGGCCGCTCGCCACGCGGCCGGTCGCCTGGGACCGGCTGGCGATCTACCTCGCCCTCGACACCAACGCGATGACCGGCCTGCCGCTCAATGTCGGCATCATCGTCGTCATTCCGTTCATCCTGATGGGCCAGCTGCTCGCCCGCATGGGGGGCGGTGCGTTCTTCAACGACCTCGCCCTGTCGCTGGTCGGACGCACCCGAGGCGGCGCGGCCAAGATCGCCGTCGTCTCCTCCTTCATGTTCGGCTCGATCTCCGGCAGCGCCGTCGCCAACGTCGCCTCCTCGGGCGTCGTCACCATTCCCTTGATGAAGCGGGCGGGCTACCCGCCGCACGTGGCGGCCTCGGTCGAGGCACTGGCCTCGACCGGCGGCCAGCTCGCGCCGCCGATCATGGGGGCCGCGGCCTTCCTGATGGCCGAATATCTCAGCGTCTCCTACGCCACGGTGGTCGCCGCCGCGGTGCTGCCGACCCTGCTCTACTACTTCGCGCTTTTCGTCTATGTCGACATCGAGGCGCTGGCGAAGAGGATCTACCTGCCGCGCGACGTCGAGGTGCCGCGCTTCTGGCGCGTCCTGCTGGACGGCTGGCATTTCGTCCTGCCCTTCGTGATCCTGATCTACGGCCTGTTCGGGCTGAACTGGCGGCCGGAACTGGCGGCGCTCGCCGCCTCGGCCTCGCTCGCCGTGCTCGGCCCCTTGCGCGGCTATCGCGGACAGCGGGTCGGCCTCAGGACGCTCGCCGGAACGCTGCCGGGCACCGGCTTCGCCGTGCTCGACATCATCGTCATCGCCGCCGCGGCGGGTCTCGTCATCGGCGCGCTCAACATCTCCGGCCTCGCCTTCTCGCTGACCCAGCAGCTCGTCCTCCTGGCCGAGGGCAGCCTGATCATCCTGCTGATCGCGGCGGCCGGCGTCAGCGTGATCCTTGGCATGGGGATGCCGACGGTCGGCGTCTACGTGCTGCTTGCCAGCCTGATCGGCCCGGCGATGACCCGCGCCGGCCTCGACCCGATCGCGGCGCACATGTTCCTGCTCTATTACGGCATGCTGTCGATGATCACGCCGCCGGTGGCGCTGGCCAGCTTCACCGCCGCCTCCATGGCCGGCGCCGATCCCTGGCGCACCGGCTGGCGGGCCATCCGCATGGGCTGGGTCGCCTACCTCATCCCCTTCGTCATCGTCTTCGAGCCGGGGTTGGTGATGCAGGCCGAGCCACTGACCATCGTCTGGCACGCCGTCTCGGCCTTCGCCGGCGTCGTCTTCGTCACCACCGGCATCTACGGCCACCTGTCCCGCCCCCTCATCGTCGCCGAGCGGGCCGGGCTGATCGCCGCCGGGCTGATCGCGGTCCTGCCTCTCCATACCCTGATCGGGGTCGAGTACGTGGCCAATCCCGCCGGCCTCCTGCTCGGTGCGCTGCTGCTCTGGCGCGCATCGCGGCCTGGCCCGGCCGGGCCGGGCGCGCCCGATCGCGCCGTCGGCTGAAACGATATCGCGCATCCGCCGCAACCGGGAGAAACCCATGCACCTCTTTCCGACATCCCTGGTCGGGTCCTACGCCCAGCCCGACTGGCTGATCGACCGCAAGAACCTGGCCGGGCGCTTCCCGCCGCGGGTCCGGGCACGCGAGTTGTGGCGGGTCGATCCCGAATGGCTGGACGAGGCACGCAACGACGCCACTCTCCTGGCGATCCGCGACCAGGAGCGCGCCGGCCTCGACATCGTCACCGACGGGGAGATGCGCCGGGAGAGCTACTCCAACCGCTTCGCCAATGCGCTGGAGGGCGTCGATCTCGACAATCCCGGCACCGCGCTCGACCGCTCCGGCCACCCCAACCCGGTGCCGCGCGTGGTCGGCCCGGTCCGGCGGATGCGGCCGGTGGAGGTCGACGCGGTGAAGTTCCTCAAGGCCAATACCGACTGCCTGGTCAAGGTCACCATCCCCGGGCCCTTCACCATGTCCCAGCAGGCCCAGGACGACCACTACGGCGATCCGGCGGCGATGGCGATGGACTACGCGGTGGCGGTGAACGAGGAGATAAAGGACCTGTTCGCCGCCGGCGCCGACATCGTCCAGCTCGACGAGCCCTACATGCAGGCGCGGGCCGAGAAGGCGCGCGACTACGGCGTCGACGCGGTCAACCGGGCGCTGGAAGGTGTC
This sequence comes from Azospirillaceae bacterium, assembly GCA_040226215.1. Classification (GTDB taxonomy): domain Bacteria; phylum Pseudomonadota; class Alphaproteobacteria; order DSM-16000; family Inquilinaceae; genus JAVKFF01. Next base: position 2,292 of record JAVKFF010000070.1, on the reverse strand, counting down.
GAGGGCACGACGGCCCTGCACCTCTGCTTCGGCTATGCCGCGATCATCCACGAGCGGCCGTCCGGCTACTCCTTCCTGCCGGAACTGGCCAGCACCGGCATCGACCAGGTCTCGATCGAGACCGCCCAGTCGAACCTGGACTGCAGCGTGCTGGAGAGCCTGCCCGACAAGACCATCATCCTCGGCGTGCTCGACCTCTCCACACCCGAGGTCGAGACGCCGGAGACGGTGGCCGGGCGCATCCGCCGGGCCCTGCCCCATGTCGACGCCGCCCGGGTGGTGGTCGCGCCCGATTGCGGGTTGAAATACCTGCCCCGCGACGTCGCCTTCGGCAAGATGAAGGCGATGGTCGAGGGCGCGCGGATCGTTCGCGAGGAACTCGGCTGAGCCGGTCCGTCAGCGCAGGTGCTCGTCGAGCCACGCCATCGAGCGTTGCCAGGCGAGCGCCGCGCTCCCGGCGTCGTAGCTGCCCCGCTCGTCGCAATTGAAGCCGTGGCCGGCGTCGTAGACATGGATGTCGCAATCCGGCCGCTTGGCCTGCACCGTCTCCACATCGGCCATCGGGATGGAGTGATCGGTGGCGCCGAAATGCATCTGCGTCGGGCAGCGCGGCACCTCGTCGGCGAAGCCGGCGATGCGGCCGCCATAATAGCAGATGCTGGCGGCGAAACCGTCCTGCCGCGTGGCCGCCAGGAAGGCGATCGAGCCGCCCAGGCAGAAGCCCATCACGGCGGCGGGAAGACCCTTCTCGGCGCTCTCCGTCCCGGCCACCTTGACGCCGGCCGCCTCGACGCGGGCCGCCTCCGTGTCCGCCAGCATGGCGTCCCAGTCGATCGTGCCCAGGAACTTCCTGGCCTCGGCCACCTCGGCCTCGGAATAGCCGCTCTCGAAGCCGCGCACCTGCCGGTCGAACAGCGCCGGCGCCACGGCGACATATCCCTCTCCAGCCAGCCGGTCGCAGACCGCGCGGATATGCCCGTTCACGCCGAAAATTTCCTGCAACACCACGACCGCGCCCTTCGGCGTCGTCGCGGGGTCGGCGCGGTAGGCCGAGGGGCGGAAGCCGTCGGCGGCGATGAGGTCTAGCATGCGTCCCATGGTGCTCCGTCCGGTCGGGGTACTTCCAGGAGAGTGTGTATCGCGATCACGACCCGCTGCCGTCAAGCCGCCGAGCGCGCCCCGCCGATCAGGCCCGAGCGGCGCAGCGAGGTGATCATCGAGGCTTCCAGCATGTATTCGTAGGCGCGCTTCGGGTCCGCCGCGGTGCGCCGGATCCGGTCGAGCCGTTCCCGCCGGATCTCGGGGTCGCGCTCCTCCAGCATGCGCTTGTTGCGGTCGGTGATGGCGTTGATGGCGTTGATCGCCTCGGGCCGGCGTTCGCGTTCGTAATCGTCGAGGATCGACTCATCCGCCTCGCCCTTCAGCACGCGGGCAAGCCGGCGCGTCAGACTTATGGCGTCGTGCAGGCCGCCGTTCAGGCCCATACCGCCAAGCGGATTGTTGAGATGCGCCGCATCGCCGGCCAGCAGGATGCGGCCGGACCGGTAGCGGTCGGCGACGCGCTGGTGCACCCGGTAGATCGCCTTGACAACGATTTCGTAGTCCTCGTCCCGCGGCAGCAGGTTCTTGAGGGTTTTCTGAAGGTGCCGGTCGGAGATCGCGTCCTCCGGCTGCATCGACGGATCCACCGGCGTCACCACGCGCCACATGTCGGGGATTTGCAGCAGCAGGTACCACTCCACCGGATCGGCGGTGTAGTTGACCGAGCAGATGTCCGGCATGTGCGCCTTGAAGTCGAAGGGCGTGCCGGCGACCAGAAACTGCTCAGGATAGGTGCGCCCCTCGAAGCCGATGCCAAGCGCCTTGCGCACCACGCTGCGCCCGCCATCGGCGGCGATCAGGTAGCGCCCCTCGATGCGGTCGGTCGCCCCGTCCCGGCGGATCGTTGCATGCACGCCGTCGGCGTCCTGGCCGACATCGACGATCTCGGTGCCGAAATGCAGGGTCGCGTTGTCGGCCTTCCGCAACTCGCCATAGGCGTGGTCGACCAGCTTGAACTGCTCGCATTGCAGCCGGTAGGGGTGGCCGGTGTCGTTCTTCAGCGCCGAGAGGTCGAACTCCGCCACCTTGCCGGTCTGCCGGTCGCGCGTCTGCATGGTCTGGGCGATAAGGCCCATGCGCACCAGCGCCGCGGTGATGCCCGACTGCTCCAGCAGGTCCAGCGTCGGCGGGTGGAAGGTGGAGGCGCGGTAGTCGATCACCACGCCCGCCTCCTTCTCCACCAGCGTGACC
>JAVKFF010000069.1:0-5697 GCA_040226215.1 Azospirillaceae bacterium | reverse complement strand
GGAAGAAGAACGCCTTGGCATCCTCGATGATGCCTTCCAGCACATCCTCGCCGGTGCGCGGACGGCTGACCTGCTGCATCGTGCGGGCCAGGGAGTTGGCATAGAGATATTGCAGGGTGGCGTAGACCAGGTCTTCCTTGGTCGGGTAGTGGTGCAGCTGGGCGCCGCGCGAGACGCCGGCAAGGCGCGCCACCTCCGCGGTCCGGAAATTCGCGTAGCCGCGCTCGCGGATCAGCCGCACAGACGCCTCGAGGATCCGCCGCTGGGTCTCGGCGCTGCGCTCGGCCTGTGTCTTGCGTGCTTTCGGACGGCCGGCCCCGCGGGGCGCGGCACGGCCCGCACCCCGGTCCGAGGCGGTCTTCCGGCCGCCCGCCGCGCGCTTCGCGTCATCCGGTTCCGGGCCGCCCGACGGCCCTGCGGTGCGCGGGCGTCTCTGTTGCAGTCCTGGCATTGCCAGCCTCACTCGCGTCATGTCATTGCGCCGGCAGGGGAGAGAAGATTCGGCGGCGATGGTGCGCTTTCCGGCGCCCGCTGCCTGTCCTCACGCGCCGCTGCCGGCAACCTCGATGGCGCCGACCTTGGCGAAGTTCGGCGCCGGGGTGGCGCCCCAGGTGTCCAGCGAGGCCGGCACGGGCTCCAGCATGCGGGGGTCGCGGGGCCGCTCCTCGGGAAACTCCTCCATGCCGAAGCTGTACTCCACCGTCATCCCGTCCGGGTCCAGGTAGTACAGGAAGATGCTGCCCGAGGGCGGATGCCGGCCCGGGCCGAAGACGATCTCGACCTGGCTCTTCTGCATGCGGTGGAGCGCACGGCCGACATCGTCGATGTCGGTCACCATGAAGTTCACATGGTGCAGCCGGTTCTCCTGCCCTGCCGCGATCGCCAGGCTGTGGTGCAGCGGGTTCGGGAAGCAGCGCATGAAGGCGACGACCCCGGGCACATAGTCGGAGATCCGGAAATTCAAGGTCCCGGTCAGGAAGGCATGCACCGCCGCCAGGTCGGTGACGCTGATCACCACATGGCCGAGCCGCTCGATCTGGGCATGCGGCGGCGCATAGGGAATTGCCATGTGCTGCATGCCGCGGAACAGTTCCAGGCAGAGCCCGGAGCTGGGCTCGCGGAAGCGGATCGCGCGGCCCATCTTCAGCGCCGCCAGTTCGTCGGGCGCGACCGCGTCCACTGCCAGTCCCTGTGCCTTCAGATGGGCCTCCGCGGCGGCCAGGTCGGCATCGCTCTCCATCTCGAAGGCGATGCGCTTCAGCCCGGGCGCGTCGCTCTTGTAGAGCAGCAGGTTGTGATGGTCGCTGCTGCAGCGGAACGCGGCATGGCCGTCATCCGCCTCGCTGAGGTTGAGGCCGACCAGGTCGCGGTAGAACGGGATCGAGCGCTCCAGGTCGGTGACGTTCAGGGCGGCATAGCCCAGGCGGCGGTAGCGGAAGGGGAGGGTCATGGTCTGGCCGGCTCCTTACAGGATGATACTGATCCGGCCCTGCGGCTTCAGGCCATTCATGTCGAGCTGGCACCGCTTCTCCTGGATGCGCAGCGCCCCGTCCTGCGGGACGATCCGGTACAGGATCGAGCCGACATAGACGTCGGTGGTCTCGCCCTTGGAGCGATAGGTGGCGAAGGCCGCGCCGACCTCCAGCCCGTCCTCCCGCCGCTCGCGGATGCGGACGTTGGAGATCAGGTGACGGGTCTTCGAGCGCGGAAACTCGGCATGGGCGCTCTTCTTCATAAGGCGCTCGACCCGTTCGCCCAGGCGGAAGCGGTCGTCGGCGATATAGAACAGGTTGGTGTCCGGCGACGCCCCGGGCGGCAGGTCGGTGGATGGCACGTAATAGTGGGCGTCGTCGGTGAACAGCGCCAGCCAGTCCTTCAGCCGCCAGTCGTCCAGCAGCTCGGCCTCCCAGAACAGGAAGTCCTCGACTTCGATGCGGCTGATCCCGTCCATCACTCCGCTGCCTCCCGGTGGGAGACCCGCGCGGTCGGACTGTCGGGAAACAGCCGGTCGTTCCACTGCGTCCAGAACGCCCGCATCTGCTCCTCGTCGTCGGTCTTGGCGACGGGCTTGCCCATGCCCTTGGAGATGTCCTGCCAGGGTGCCTCCAGGCGGTTCATGAAGCCGCGCTGGCACTGCTCCAGCGCCTCCACGTCGTCGGGTGTCGCGAAGCCGCCCGGGCCGAGGAACTCAAGGAAGTTGGACAGCCGGTACTTGCGGGCCCACTCGTTCTCCTCGCTCGGCGCGATGGCCCAGGCATTGACCTGCATCAGGTCCGGCGTGCTGGGGAAATAGGTGCGCACCGTGATCGCCATGATGTCGTTGATGATCAGGTTGGGGAAGATGAACAGGTTGCGGTTCTTGCCGGCGATCCGGTCGGCCTTCTCGCTGCCGTAGCGCGCCACCAGGTTGTCGTAGATCGCCTGGATCTCGCGCTTGCCGTCCTCGCCCCAGGCCGGGATCCACTGCGCGACCGGCCGCCCCCAGGGGGCGGTGTATTCCACCACGCCATGGCCGTTGCCCAGGTCGCGGCCGACACCGGCGACGCCCATCTTGGCCAGGCCGCCCGTGGTGTTCTGCAGATAGGCGAAATAGGTCGCATGGGTGGTGGCGGCGTGATAGCCGTCGATGCTGTTCTCGGTCAGCAGCTTCCAATTCGCGCGGATCGAATAGTCCTGCGTGCCGCCGACCACCGTCATGCCGGCTTCGGACTGGTCGCAGATCACGTCGATATACTCCTTCGCCGCCCCCAGATAGTCGGCCAGGCCGGGCGCGTCGCGGTCGAAGCAGATGAAGCAGAAGCCCCGATATTCCTCGAAGCGCGGCGCCGCCACCAGGTCGACGCTGCCATCGGCGTTGAAGTCCTTCGGATAATCCTCCTCGCCAGGCCAGCTGCGCAGCTTGCCTTCCGGCGTGAAGGTCCAGCCGTGGTAGAAGCACTGGAACGACTTGGCGCGGCCCGACCGTTCGCGGCAGACCTGGGCGCCCCGATGCGGGCAGGTGTTGAAGAAGGCGTGCAGCTCGCCCTTGCCGTCGCGGTTGAACAGGATCGGCCGGCCGGCGACGTCCCGGGTCAGGAAGTCATTGGGCTTCGGCAGTTCCGAGACATGACCGAGATAGAGCCAGCAGCGCGCGAAGATCCGCGCGCGCTCCGCGTCCAGGATATCCTGGTCGGTGAAGCTGCGGCGGGACACCTTGAAGAGCTTCTTCTCGTGATCCACCAGCAGCATCCGGTCGTGATCGCCTTGCATGGTCATCGTCATCTCCTCCCGTATCCCGGGCATTCTCCACTCTTCGGCTTGAAGCGGCTACGGTCGCCCGTTCCGCCGCGCTCCGACTCAGAGTTCGCGATGCCCTCGCATTGAAGCCAGACCCCTTCGCTCGTCACCACCGGGCTTGTCCCGGTGGTCCATGTCGAGGCCCGTCTCAATCGATTGGGCCCGGCGGCGCCATGGACCCGCGGGACCAGCCCGCGGGTGACGAGGGGAGTGGGGCGATGCCTCAGTTCATCGCCGGCTCGGACAGCAGCTCGCCCTCCGGCACCCAGCTGGTGCCGTCGAACTTGCGCAACTGCAGCTGGTGATAGGGATTGTAGTTCTTCGGGCCGTTCTGCAGCTTGATGCCGGGGACCACCATCGGGATCTCCACCCCGTCCAGGGAAGTCGCGACCTTCATCAGGTTCTCCCGGGTCAGGTTGTCGCCGGCCTCGCGCAGCACATGCTCGAACATCGCGGCGTTGATGTAGCCGGACACGGCAAGCGAATTGCCGGGATTCTCGTTCGGCAGGTACTGCTTCATCAAGGCCTGGTACTGCTTCATGTCCTCGTCGTTCGCCCAGATCGGGTCGCTCGGCTCCTTCACGAAGGTCGCCGTCATCATCCCCTTGGACTTGTCCAGGCCGGCCGGCTCCAGCACCGCCTTGATGGAGGTGGAGGGGCTGGCGACATAATGCACCGGATGCCAGTCGATCTCGTCCAGCCGGCGGATCGCCTGGGCGGCAAATTTCGGCGTGGTGAACTGCAGGAAGGTGTCGGCGCCGGATTCCTTGAGGGCGGTGATCTGCGAGAACACGGTCGGGTCGGTGAGCTGGTAGCTCTCCTCCTTGACGATCATGCTGTCGGCCTTGTCGCCGAGCGCATTCCGCAGGCCCTTCAGATAGTCCTTGCCGTAATCGTCGTGCTGGTAGAGCACCGCGATCCTGGCGTCCGGGTTGGTCTTCAGGATATGCACCCCGTACATCGCGCCTTCCATCTCGAAGGGCGGGTAGAACGACATGGTCCAGGGAAAGTTCTCCGGATCGTTGAAGCGGCTGCCGCCGGCGGAGATCAGCAGCTGCGGCACCTTCTTGCCGTTCAGGTATTTCTGGGTGGCCACGTTGGGCACCGTGCCCACCGTGCCGACCTCGGCCAGGATGCCGTCCTCCTCGACCATCTTGCGGGTCTGCTCGACGGCCTTGGGCGGGCTGTAGGCATTGTCCAGCAGGATCAGGTTGATCTTGCGGCCGTTGATGCCGCCCTGGTCGTTGATCCGCTCGAAATAGGCCTTCCAGGCATGGCTGTAGGTGCCGAACACCGATGCCGGGCCGCTCAGCGGGACGCTCTGCCCGACCTTGATCTCGGTGTCGCTGGCGCCGGTATCGTATTTCGGCTCGGCCGCGGCCATCCCGGCCGTCAGCAGCATGGCGGCCGCCGCCGCTCCCATGACTCCAGTGCGCATTCCTGACCGCATCGTTTCCTCCCATATGTCCGGCCCGGTGGGTCCGGACGTCATCTTGTTGATTGCTTGCCGTTGCATCCGGAGCGCCGTCGCGGCGGCCCCCGGGAAACCGACACCTCAATTTACAAACAGTTCTGACTGTTTGTAAATGGCGCGCTTCGGGAACCGGGCCGGGACGCTTCCGGCCCGGAGGGCGATGTGCTATGTCAGCGCGAACGGATGAGGGGTCGCGCAGCAATGGCGCAGGATGTCGAGGGTGCGATCTTTGTCGGGGCGGGCGACGGCGGCGGCGACCCCCAATACCTGTCCCTGAAGCGGGCCAACCGCCATGGCCTGATCGCCGGCGCGACGGGGACCGGCAAGACGGTGACCCTGCAGATCCTGGCCGAAGGGTTCAGCCGCGCGGGCATCCCGGTCTTCCTGGCCGACGTGAAGGGCGACCTGTCCGGGCTCTGCCAGCCGGGCGCGCCGAAGGATTTCCTGGCGAAGCGCGCCGGAACGATCGGCCTGCAGGACTATGCCTTCGAGGCGCCGCCGGTCCTGTTCTGGGACCTGTTCGGCCGGAAGGGCCATCCGGTCCGCACCACGGTGTCGGAAATCGGGCCGCTGCTGCTGGCCCGCATCCTCGGCCTGAACGATACCCAGCAGGGTGTGCTGACCCTCGCCTTCCAGGTGGCGGACGACGAGGGCCTGCTGCTGCTGGACCTGAAGGACCTGCGGGCGCTGCTCGTCGACCTGGCGGAGCGGCGGCAGGCGATCGGCACCAGCTATGGCCATGTCTCCGCCGCCTCGATCGGCGCGATCCAGCGCCGGCTGCTGGAACTGCAGCGCCAGGATGGCGCCCTGCTGTTCGGCGAGCCGGCCCTGGACCTGCTGGACCTCCTGCGCACCGACCGGCGGGGCCGGGGCATGGTGAACGTGCTGGCCGCGGACCGGCTGATGATGGCGCCGCAGCTCTACGCCACCTTCCTGCTCTGGCTGCT
>JAVKFF010000068.1:0-36154 GCA_040226215.1 Azospirillaceae bacterium | reverse complement strand
CCTTCATTGTCGGCGGCGGCCATCCCCGAGGATCCGGCCGCCGCCCGTCTTGCGGTTTCAGTCGCGCTCGACGCAGAGCGCGATGCCCATGCCGCCGCCGATGCACAGCGTGGCGAGCCCCTTCTTGGCGTCGCGGCGCTGCATCTCGTGCAGCAGCGTGATCAGCACCCGGCAGCCCGAGGCGCCGATCGGATGACCCAGCGCGATGGCGCCGCCATTGACGTTGACGCGGTCCGGATCCCAGGCCAGATCCTTGTTGACGGCGCAGGCCTGGGCGGCGAAGGCCTCGTTGGCCTCGATCAGGTCGAGATCGTCGATCGACCAGCCGGCCTTCTCCAGCGCCTTGCGGCTGGCCGGGATCGGACCCGAGCCCATCACCGCCGGGTCGACGCCGGCCGTCGCCCAGGAGGCGATGCGGGCAAGCGGCCTGATGCCGCGTCTGGCGGCGTTGTCGACGCTCATCAGCACCACGGCGGCACCACCGTCGTTGATGCCCGAGGCGTTGCCGGCCGTGACCGTGCCGTCCTTGTTGAAGGCCGGCCGCAGCCGGGCCAGCGCCTCGGCCGAGGCGTCACCGCGGATATACTCATCGGCGTCGAAGACGATCTCGCCCTTGCGGGTCTGGATGGTCACCGGCGCGATCTCGTCCTTGAAGCGGCCGGCCTCGCGCGCGGCGGCAGCCTTCTTCTGGCTGGCCAGGGCGAAGGCGTCCTGATCGTCGCGGGTGATCTGCCACTGCTGGGCCACGTTCTCCGCCGTGTTGCCCATGTGGTAGCCGTTGAAGGCGTCCCACAACCCGTCTTTGATCATGGTGTCGATCATCCTGGCGTCGCCCATCTTCACCCCGGCGCGCAGGTGCATGCAGTGGGGCGAGTTGGTCATGCTCTCCTGGCCGCCGGCGACCACGATGGCGTTGTCGCCGGTCTGAATGCCCTGGGCGCCCATGGCGACGCTGCGCAGGCCCGAGCCGCAGACCTGGTTGATGGTCAGCGCCGTGCGTTCCTTCGGCACGCCGGCGGCGATCGCCGTCTGGCGCGCCGGGTTCATGCCGGCGCCGGCAGTCAGCACCTGGCCCAGCACCACCTCGTCGACCTCCTCGGCGGCGACGCCGGCACGCTCCAGGGCCGCCTTCACGGCCACGGTGCCGATCTCCGCGGCGGAAAGTGGGGTGAGCGAGCCGTTGAACGCCCCGATCGGGGTGCGGGCGGCGCCGGCGATAACGATGTCTGTCATGGTTGCCTGGTCTCCTTAGACTTCGGTCTGGGGCATAGATGGCGATCTTCCGGCACCCGTCCAGGCCCCGCTTCGGTGAAGGCTCCCGCGTTTCGCCGCCTCGTCACCGATCCTCTCCATCGAACGATATCAGGCGCGGGCGGGGATACAACCACCGTCGCCGTCACCCGACGAGCCAGGAGGCCAGTTTCGGCCAGACCTCGCGCCGGCCCCGCGAGGAGACCACCATGCCGATATGACCGAGCGGCGGTGTCGCCACCGCCGCACCGGGCATCGCCGCGGCCAGCGCCCGGGCGGACTCCGGCGGCACGATGCGGTCATTGGCCGGGATCAGGTGCAAGGAGGGCATGTCGAGCGCCGACGGGTCGACGATCTCCCCCGCCACGCGCCATTCGCGCCGCGCCGTCCGGTTCTCGCCGTACCAGCCGACGAGGCACTCCTCGGCCACCCGGGCCGGCAGGGCGACGCCGTCGTTCAGCCAGTCCTCCAGCGCCACGAACGCCTCGACGCGCGGGTCTTCGGCCGACATGCCGGCGAGACGGGTGAACTTGTCGAGGGCAAGGAAGGGATCGAGGCTGGCGAACAGCATCTGGATGGCATCCACCGGAAGCTCGCCCAAGAGCGCGACGCCCGGCTGCCAGAGCCGGTAGGCGGCGGCAAGACGTTGCGCCTCGGTGGGCGAATGCGCGTGGAAGTCCCATGGCGTGGCGAGCAGCGCCAGCCCGGCAACCCGGTCCGGCCGCCGGGTGGCCAGCGCAGTCGCCAGCAGCCCTCCCATGCAGTAGCCCACCACCTTCACCGGACCGCCGGCCAGATCGGTCGCGGTGTCCAGCGCCCGTTCCAGGCGGCCGGCGATCATCTCGGTCAGGCCGAAGCCACGCGAATGCGCGTCGGGGGCGCCCCAGTCGACGATCAGCGGGCGCACACCCTGACCGGTCAGCCAGCGCGCCAGGCTGTTGTTCCGGGCCAGGTCGAGCACGTACCAGCGGTTGACGAGCGACGGCACGAACAGGACCGGCCTGCCCTTTTCGCCATAGTCGAGCAGCCTTGTGGCGCCGTCATCCAGGATGGATGGCGGGTCGGCGAGGGCGCGGCGGAAGGGGTGGTCGCGATATCGCCTGAGGCCGGCGAAAAAGCGATCCGACCGCCGGGCGATCTCACGATCGAGGGCGCCGGCCAGCTCCGCCGGATCGCTTGCCGCCGCCCGCGCGCTCAAGTCGCTCCAGGGTGGCGGCAATGTCATCCAGACGGCGTTCGAGGTTGGCAAGGCGGCGCGCGACATCCCCCAGAGCAGGCTGGCCAGAAACAGGTGCAGCGGCAGCGGACGCGGCCCCAGCCGGCTGGTTTCCTTCGTCTCGGCCGCGTGCGCTGTCATGGTTGGTCGCTGCAGGTGAAGACGGGAACGGACCGGTGAAGGGTGCCCCGGTTGCCGCCCAGGGCGCAAGCCACCAGGGCGTGCCGGCCGCTCCCCCAACAGCCGTGCCGTCCGCGATGGGACCGGCGGCGAAGGAACCGGTGGCGGGCGGCGTCGCGGCGGCAATCGTCCAGGCCTGCAACATCTGCAGCGCGGGGACCAGCGCGCGCGACGCCTCGCCGCCGCTCAGCATGGCGGTGAGCTGCCGCTGCCAGAGGTCGAGATAGTCCCGTGCCAGGCCTTCCGGCCCAGCTTCGGATGGCCCAGCATCGGATGGCCCAGCTTCGGCCTCCGCAGTTTCGGACGCCGCGGCCGGTTGCGCGCCGTCGTCCTGCGCGGAGCGGCGTTGCGCGGACGGCTTCTTCGCGTTTTGCGCCATCGTCTGCTCCTCCCGTCAGCGGGCCCGAGCCGGTGTCGCGCCTTGCGGCCGGGCGGCTTGCTGCACCGCGGCTTGTGCGCTGCACCGTAATGCTTGCGTCGTCCCCGGGACGAGGAGTACCACTGTAAAGGCACCCTTCAAAGGGCTGGAAACGCGGCGCATTCGCCGAGCCACCCACGGTAGAGGATGAAGCCCATGGCGCGATCCAGTGCGACGGGATCCACTCGCGAAGCCGCCGGTGAGGAGGCCGCCAGGGAGCCCATAAAGATCAAGAAATACGCCAATCGGCGCCTCTACAACACGGCGACGTCGAGCTATGTGACGCTCGACCACCTGTGCCGGATGGTCAAGGACGGCGAGGAATTCGTCGTCGTCGACGCCAAGTCGGGCGAGGACCTGACCCGATCGGTCCTCACCCAGATCATCGTCGAGGAGGAGGCCAAGGGCGAGAACCTGCTGCCGATCAACTTCCTGCGCCAGCTGATCGGCCTCTACGGCTCCAACATGGAGCTCCTGGTGCCCAACTACCTCGAATATTCCATGCGCGCCTTCGCGGAGAACCAGGACCGCCTGAGCGACTACTTCCAGTCCACCATGGGCGGCATCTTCCCGTTCTCGGCGCTGGAGCAGATGGGCAAGCAGAACATGGCCATGTTCGAGAAGGCGATGCAGATGTTCACGCCCTTCGCGCCACCGGCGGCGGCCTCCGACCCGAAGCCGGGCCCCGAATCGGGCGAGGATGACCTGAAGACCCTGCAGGAGCGTCTCGACCACCTGCAGGCCCAGCTGCGGGCGATGAAGGGTCAGGGCTGAGGGGGCCAACCGCGCCAGATACGCCCGCCATGTCCCTCGACCTGCTGCTCGTCTTCATTCCGGCCGCCTTCGCGCTCAACGTCGCGCCGGGGCCGAACAACCTGCTGGCGCTGTCCAACGGCGTGCGCTTCGGCTTCGGCCCCGCCTTCATCGGCGGCATGGGCCGGATGGCCAGCTTCGCGGCGATGATCGTGCTGACCGTGGTGGGGCTCGGCGCCCTGCTGGCCGCCTCCTCCACCGCCTTCCTCGTCATCAAGTGGGTCGGCGCGGCCTATCTCGTCTTCCTCGGCCTGCGGCTCTGGCTGACCCGGCATGACGGGCTCGACGGCGTCGAGGCGGGCGTCGCCCGGCCGCGGATCGGCCAGCTCGTCCGCCAGGACGCGGCGATCGCGGCCAGCAACCCCAAGGCGATTCTGATCTTCACCGCCTTCTTCCCGCAATTCCTGGTGACCAGCCAGCCGGCCTGGCCGCAGCTGGCGACCATGGGCGCGGTGTTCCTGGCGCTGGAGGTGGTGGCGGTGCTGCTCTACGCGCTCGGCGGGCGCCAGGCGGCCTGGCTGTTCCGCCGGCCGACCGCCAGGCGCTGGTTCAACCGCGGCTGCGGCACCGCGCTGATCGGCGCCGGCGCGGCGCTGGCCTTCGCCCGGCGCGGGTAGGCGGAGCGCCTACTCCTCCGGTCCGCCCATGCGCTCCTGGACGTAGTTCTGCAGGCCGACGGTGTCGATCAGGCCGAGCTGGGCCTCCAGCCAGTCGATATGCTCCTCGGTCTCGTCCAGGATCTTCACCAGGATCTGGCGGGAGACATAGTCATGCGCCTTCTCGCAGGCGGCGATCGCGGTCTTCAGGCAGCCCTGGTTGTTGGTCTCGGCGGCCATGTCGGCCTTGAGGATCTCGGGCACCGACTCGCCGATATGGAGGCGGCCGAGTTCCTGCAGATTGGGTAGGCCGTCCAGCGTCAGGATGCGCTCGATCAGATAGTCGGCGTGCTTCATCTCGCCGATCGACTCATCGTACTCGTGCTCGGCCAGCTTGAGAATTCCCCAGTTCTTCAGCATGCGCGCATGCAGGAAGTACTGGTTTATCGCGGTCAGTTCATTCTTGAGAATGATATTCAACTGCGCGATAACGTCCTTGTCGCCTTGCATCTTCTGCCCTCTCTCACGAAAATTCGCCCGGTTTCTGCGATCAAACGCAAGATCGACTGATCCAGAGCCGGTTATTTATTTCTCCATCCGCCTAAAGTGGCAGAGGCGGGATGCGGAATCCAGCCCGCAACGATGAATTCCGGTCGCCGCCCAGGCGCCTCGGCGTCGACAGGCCGCTCAGCCCCGCTCCTCGGCCACCGCGGACAGGATGCGCCCGGCCAGCGGATCGTCGAACACCGCGTCGACCGGCTTGGAGAGGCGGCGGCGCCAGTTCGGGTGCTCGTCGACCGTGCCCGGCAGGTTGATGAAGTAGCGCTCGCCGATCAGGTCCTCGATCTGCACCATCATCAGCCGCGACGGCGCCCTGGCAAGGAAACGGTGCACCGCCTCAGCGAGTTCCGGGGAGAACGGCATTTCTTCGGTATCGATCGGCGGGTCGGCCGGCCACAGCCCGGCATCGATCAGCGCGTCGACGAGACGGCGCCGGTCGGCCGCCTTGTCGGCCCGGTCGGCCTCCCGCGTCGCGGCGTCGGGATAGATGTCGTGGGCCGCCCGCACCTCCAGGTCGACACCCTCCCAATAGCCGCGCAGGGTCGGCAGGTCGTGCGTGGTGAAGGCCACCATGGCCTCCTCCGGATAGGTGGCCGCGCGGGCGAACAGGCCGCCCTCCACCCGCTCGAACATCAGGAGCCGGTAGGAGAGGATACCGCTCGACGCCATGGCCTCGCGGAAGCCCTCGGGCACGGTGCCCAGGTCCTCGCCTATGACGATGCACTGGTTGCGGCGGGATTCCAGCGCCAGGATGCGGCGCATCGCCTCGAACGGAAAGGTGACGTAGGCGCCCTCGGCCGCGCTCAGCCCCTCGGGCACCCAGTAGCCATGCATCATCGCCATGGCGTGGTCGATCCGGAGCGCGCCGGCATGGCGCATGTTGGCGCGCAGCGCCTCCACCCAGATCGAGAAGCCGTCATCCCACAGCCGCATCGGGTCGAAGGGCACCAGGCCCCAGTTCTGGCCGCGGCGGTTCAGGAGGTCGGGCGGCGCGCCGACCGTGACACCCTGCACCAGCCGGTCGGGCGCCGCCCAGGCGGCCGCGCTCGACTGCGAGACGCCGACCGCGAGATCGCGGTAGAGGCCGACCGCCATGCCCTGCGCACCGGCGAGGCGGGCGACGCCGCCCAGCTGCTCGTCGGCCAGCCATTGCAGCCAGGCCTGGAAGGCGACGGCGTCGGCATTGGCCGCCGCCCAGTCCGCCACACCCTGTCCGGCCGGGTCGCGCAGGTCTTCCGGCCATTGCCGCCAGTCGAAAACGCCTTCGGTCGCGACGAGGTGCCGGTGGATGGCCTGGAAGCGGGCGAAACGCTCCAGCGCCTCGCCGCCGGCCTGGCGGAACACCTCGAAGCGGCGGCGGCGTTCGCGGTTCCCGCCGAAGTCCGAAAAGGCAGCGCAAAGCGCCGCCATCTGCCGCTCGGTGGCGGCGCGGTAGTCGACCAGATCGGACGCGCCCGACGCCGCATCCAGCAGGGCACGGGCCGCCGGATTGGCGGCAACCTCCGGCACCCGCTCCAGATCGATGTAGAGCACGTTCAGGAAGTCGCGATGGGCGGGCGAGTACGGGCTCTTGTTCTCCGGATCGGCGGGATAGAGCGCGTGCAGCGGGTTGAGGCCGATCAGGTCGGCGCCTTTCGCGGCTGCCTGCTCGACCACCAGGTCGAGATCGCCGAACTGGCCGATGGGCCGGTCGGCCCGGCCCCGCAGGCTGTAGAGCTGGACGGCGATTCCCCAGAGCCGACGCCCCGGCGCGGCGTCCTCCGGCTGCCAGCATGCAGGCGGCGCCACGATGACGCGCGTCCGCCGCGCGGTGCCGCCGATCTCGAGTTCCAGGTCGTGGTAGCCCTGGGGCAGCCCCGGCGGCAGCGCGACGCGCAAGCGGACCAGCTTCTGCCCGTCGACCGTTCGCCAGGCCACCGGGTCAAGGCCGTCGAGCGGGAAGACGCCGGTCAGGGTGCCGCCATCCTCCCGCCGAAGGATGTAGGAGACCGCGGATGTCCCTTCCGGCAGGCAGAGTTCGATGTGGCCGGGCTGGCTCTCCCAGGCGACGACTACCGTCCCCGGCACGCCCCGGCGCCAGGTCCGCTCCTCGATCGCCGCGAGGCTCGCCCGTCGCTCGCTCTCGCTGTCCGCCGGATAGCCGAGCGCCGTCACGATCGCCGCCGCGGTCGCCTCGCCCAGCGGGTAGTGGTTGCCGAAGATGTCATGAAAGCCATCCTCCACACCCGCCGCCAAGGCCAGGGTTCTCACATCGGTCATCGCCTTCTCCCCGGACGCCGGCAGCCCCGCGCGCTCAACCGGCCGGCTCCGCGATCGCGAAGACCAGCACGGCCCTGGGCGGGATCTCGACGCTGCCGCCGGGCGGCGCTTCCTCGGCGCCCTCGGCCAGGTCCGGACGGCTGGAATCCAGCAGCAGCGACCAGGGACCCGCGGCCGGCACTTCCGGCAGGTGGTAGGCGAGCGGCTTCTCCTCGGCATTGAAGACGAGGAACAGTGTCGCCGCGGGCGCACCCTGATCCGGCGGCCGCCGCCCGGCCCGGCCGCTCAGCAGCACGCCGACATGCGCGGCCTCGGGATCGTGCCAATGAGCTGAGTCGATAATGGGACCGTCCTCGTCGTGCCAGCCGATGTCTGGCACGCCCGCCGGACTGGCTGTGTCGGCGTGCAGGAACCGGGGCTGGCGCAGGACGGGATGGCGCTGGCGCAGCGAGACCACCCGCCTGCACCAGTCGGTCAGCGCGCCATCGGCGGCGTCCCAGTCCAGCCAACCGATCTCGTTGTCCTGGCAATAAGCGTTGTTGTTGCCCGCCTGGCCGTTGGCGAACTCGTCCCCCGCCAGCAGCATGGGCGTGCCCTGGGAGAGCAGCAGGGTGGCCATCAGCGCGCGCCTTGTGCGTGCGCGGGCCGCCAGGATTTCGGGATCCTCGGTGGCGCCTTCCACCCCGTGGTTGAGCGACAGGTTGTGGTTGTGGCCGTCCCGGTTGCCTTCGCCATTGGCCTCGTTGTGCTTGGCCTCGTAGGCGGTGAGGTCGGCCAGTGTGAAGCCGTCATGGGCGGTGATGAAATTGATGCCCGCCTGCGGCCGCCGGCCATTGTGCTCGAAGAGATGCGCCGAGCCGGTCAGCGCGGAGGCGAGGCCGGGCGCGGCGTGCGCGTCGCCCCGCCAGAAGGCGCGCATGGCATCGCGGGCCTTGTCGTTCCACTCCGACCAGCCGGCGGGGAACTGGCCCAGCCGGTATCCCTCCGGCCCGACATCCCAGGGCTCGGCGATCAGCTTCACATGGCACAGCACCGGATCCTGCAGCACGGCCTGGAAGAAGGCCGCGTCGGGCGCGAACGCGCCGCCCGCCGCTTCCGCCTGCCGGCCGACCGTGGTCGCCAGATCGAAGCGGAAGCCGTCGATGTGGAAGGTTTCGACCCAGTAGCGCAGGCTGTCCATCACCAGGCGCAGCACCTGCGGGTTGGCGGTGTTGAGCGCATTGCCGCAGCCGGTGTGGTTGACGTAGCGGCGCGGATTGGCGGGATCGAGGCGGTAGTAGCTGGCGTTGTCGATGCCGCGGAAACTCAGGGTCGGCCCGTTCTCGTCACCCTCGGCGGTGTGGTTGTAGACGACATCCAGCAGCACCTCGATCCCCGCCTCGTGCAGCCGGGCGATCGCGGTCTTCACCTCCTCCAGGTGACCGCCGGCCAGGAAGCGCGGCTCGGGCGCGAAGAAGGCCAGCGTGTTGTAGCCCCAGTACTGTCGCAGCCCCCGGTCGGCCAGGAAGCGGTCATCGAGGAAGGCGTGCACCGGCAGCAGCTCCACCGCCGTCACTCCCAGTCGCACCAGGTGGTCGATCAGCGCCGGGTGGCAGAGCCCGGCGAAGGTGCCGCGTTCACCCACCGGCACCGCCGGATGGCGCATGGTCAGCCCCCGCACATGCGCCTCGTAGATCACCGTGGATGCCCGCGAGGTGCCCAGCCTGGTGTCCCGGCCCCAGGTGAAGGAGGGGTCGACGACACGGGCCTTGAGCATGGAGCGGGCATTGTCGCGGCGGCAGAACGACAGGTCGCCGCGCGGCGAGCCGACCCGGTAGCCGAAATGCGAATCGGTCCAGCGGAAGGTGCCGACCAGGTCCTTGGCATAGGGGTCGAGCAGCAGCTTGTTCGGATTGAAGCGGTGGCCGGCATCGGGCTCGTACGGCCCGTGTACCCGGTAGCCGTAGACCGTGCCTGGCCGGGCGTCGGGCAGGTAGCCGTGCCAGATGTCCTCGGTCTTCTCCGGCAGCGCGATGCGGTCGACCTCGCGCTGGCCCGCCTCGTCGAACAGGCAGAGCTCGACCTTGCTGGCGTTGGCGGAGAACAGGGCGAAATTGACACCGCGCCCGTCGAAGCAGGCGCCGAGCGGGCGGGGACGGCCGGGAAGGATGCGCGAAAGGATCGGCGCGGGCGAGCGGGGCATGGTGCGGACTTCCTGCATGCCGGATAGGGCGGCCAGACGGAGGATGCGGCGGGAACCGGACGGGGGGCCGATGCCCCCTTGGCGCCCTAGTTTTCGGGCTTCAGCACGATGGTTGCAAGCGGCGGCAGGTCGAGCGCGATCGAATGGCCGCGTCCGTGCCAGGCGATGGCGTCGGCCTGCCTGGTGCCGGGATTGCCGACATCGCTGCCGCCATAGACGGCGGCGTCGGTATTCAGCACCTCGCGCCAGAGACCACCCGACGGCAGGCCGACCCGGTAGCCGCGCCGCGGCACCGGCGTGAAATTGCTCACCGCCAGCACCGGAGGCGTCGCGCCCTCGCCCTTGCGCAGCCAGGCGAAGACGCTGTTGTCCAGGTCGCCACCCTCGATCCACTCGAAGCCGTCGGCCGAACAGTCGCGCTGGTGCAGGGCCGGCGTCTCCCGGTAGAGTCGGTTGAGGTCGCCCACCAGGCGCATCAGCCCGCCATGCGGACGCCAGCCATGGCCGTAATCCTGGTCGACCAGATGCCAGTCGAGCGAGTGGTTGTGGTCCCACTCCTTCCACTGGCCGAACTCGCCGCCCATGAACAGGAGCTTCTTGCCGGGGTGGCACCACATGAAGCCGTAATAGGCGCGCAGATTGGCGAACTTCTGCCAGTCGTCGCCGGGCATCTTGGCGAGCAGCGAGCCCTTGCCGTGCACCACTTCGTCGTGGCTGAGCGGCAGCACGAAATTCTCGGTGAAGGCGTAGAGCAGGCCGAAGGTCATCTCGCCATGGTGATAGCGGCGGTGGATCGGGTCCTGGGACATGAATTGAAGCGTGTCGTGCATCCAGCCCATGTTCCACTTGTACCCGAAGCCGAGACCGCCGGTGTAGACGGGCCGCGAGACGCCGGGCCAGGCGGTCGATTCTTCGGCGATGGTCGTGGCGCCGGCGAAGCCGCCGAAGGCCTCGCTGTTCATCGCGCGCAAGAGCTCGATCGCCTCCAGGTTCTCCCGCCCGCCATGCCGGTTGGGCACCCATTCGCCGGCCTTGCGGGAATAGTCGAGATAGAGCATCGAGGCGACCGCATCCACGCGCAGGCCGTCTATGTGGTAGCGGTCGAGCCAGAACAGGGCATTGGCCAGCAGGAAATTGCTGACCTCCCGGCGGCCGAAATTGTAGATCAGCGTGTTCCAGTCAGGATGGAAACCCTGGCGCGGGTCGGCGTGTTCGTAGAGATGGGTCCCGTCGAAACCGGCGAGCCCGTGCGCATCGGTCGGAAAGTGTCCCGGCACCCAGTCGAGCAGGACGCCGATGCCCTCGCCGTGCAGACGGTCGACGAGCGTGCGGAAATCCTCCGGCGTGCCGTGCCGGCTGGTGGGCGCGAACAGACCGATCGGCTGGTAGCCCCAGGAGCCGTCGAACGGATGCTCGGAGACCGGCATGAACTCGACATGGGTGAAGCCGAGCTGCCTGACATGGGCGATCAGCCGGTCGCCGATCTCCTGATAGGTCAGGAACCGGTTGTCGGGACCGCGCTGCCAGGACCCCAGATGCACCTCGTAGACCGAGATCGGCGCGTCCGTTGCCTGGCGGCCGCCGCGCGCGGCCATCCAGTCGGCATCCCGCCAATCCGCCGCCGGCAGGCCGCTGATGATGCTGGCGGTCGAGGGCCGCATCTCCGCCTGAAGGGCGAAGGGATCGGCCTTCAGCGGCACCAGGGTGCCCTGCGGACCGACGATCTCGAACTTGTAGCGCTGGCCCGTGGTGACGCCCGGCAGGAAGATCTCCCACAGCCCGGTGCCATGGCGCACCCGCATGGGGTGGACGCGGCCGTCCCAGCCATTGAAGTCGCCGACCACCGAGACCCGCCGGGCGGCGGGCGCCCAGACGACGAATCCGGTCCCCTCGACGCCGTCGAGCGTCATAGGGTGGGCGCCCATGCGCTCATAGGCCCGGCGCCAGGTTCCCTCGCCGAAGAGATAGGCATCGAGATCGCCCAGCACGGTACCGAAGCGATAGGGATCCTCGATATCGTGCGAGCCGCCGTCGCGGCTCACCCGCAGGCGGTAGGCGAAGGGCGCCGTTCGCCCGGCGAGGCGACCGTGGAAGAGGTCGGTGCCGGCCACGCGATCCAGCGCCCCCAGCGCGGCGCCGCTCGCCGCGTCGACCACGGCGACCGCCTCTGCCCGGGGCAGGAAGCAGCGGATGACGAGACCGCCCGGCGTCGTGTGCGGACCGAGGAAACCGAAGGGATCGCTGTGCCGGCCTCCGGCGATCGCCTTTACGCTCTCAGGCGCGCTCAGCGGCGCGTCCGTCGTCGACATGGATGTCTCCCTTCGACACGGGCGGAAAGGTCAGGGTAAGGCCGGCAGGCGATCCGTCAATGCTTCGCCGCCGGTTCGGCGGCCGGTCTTCGGGTCAGTTGCTCCCCGGACCAGTTGCTCCCCGGACCAGTTGCTCTGCGGATCAGTTGCCCTGGCCGGAAGTGTCGTCGCCGGTATCGCCAGTGTCATCGGCGTCGTCGCCATCCGCGCCGTCCCCCGGCGGCAGGTCGGGCGTGTCGCCGGCGGACGGATCGTCGAAGGTGGTCCCCCCGCCGCTCAGATCGCCGTCGGCCTCGCCGTCGCCCGGGCCCGGTCCGGATGGCGTGCTCTGCCCGCCTTCCGGCGGTCCGGCGAGCCGGCGGATCACCGCGGCGATGGCGCCCGACGCCCCGCGCGCCATGTCGACATTTTCCAGCGGACCCTCGTGGAAGAAGGCCGAGTAGAAGTTGTCGTCCAGCACGAAGGTGCTGGCCATGTAGCTGGTGTCCTCCGCGCCGGCGCACTGGATCTCGGCGAGCGCGATGGCGTAGCGGTCCTGCAGCACCACGCTGTCGGTGATGCGGGCGCCGAACTCGCCGCTGCAACGCTCCTCGATCTGGCCGATGAAGCGCTCCATGAAGCGCTCCATGGACAGGCCCTCGGTGTTGCGCGGCAACTGCTGAAGTCCGCCGATGATCGGCCCCAGCGTCCAGGCGTATTGCAGGCCGAGATCGTCGTCGGGGATCTGCTCCGCCGGCACGATCTCGACCTCGTCAAGCCCGGCGGCGCTGAGCAGCGAGGACAGCGAGTCACGGGTCATGCCCTGGAACTCCGGAACCTCGATGTCGGCGCTCTCGGGCTCGGGCAACGGCGGCAGCGCCTCGTTGGCGGCGGCGATGCATTCCTCCAGCCGGGGCAGCGCGTTGAAGGTGCCCGACAGGGCGAACTCGAAGGCGACCAGCGGCGTGCGGATGCTCATGGCGGTCCCGCCGCGCAGCTGCTCGATCAGGCCGCCGGCCTGGCCGAGCGGGATGGCCAGCGCCGTGGCGCCCGCCGGAACTGCCGGATAGGTCTCGTCCCAGGCCGTTTCGTCGACCTGCACGCGGACGGTGAAGGCCGGCGTCTGCTCGTTCATCTCGAACTGGTCGGAGAGCAGCACCAGGTTGGTCTCCTCCCGCCGTGTCCGGGTGAACAGGAGCGTGATGCCGTTCTGGTACTGGCGGCCGATGCCGCAGTGGCTGAAGGTCGTCCCGTCCGGCCGGGTGAAGGCGCCGCCGCGCCACCCTGCGGCATCGATGGCGTAGGCGAATTCCGGCTCGCCCCCGGCGGTGTTGTCCTGTGCCATGGCGGTTCCACTGGCCAGGGCAAGGAGGGACACGGTCGTCGCGAGCTTTTTCAGGGGCGCTGTGTTCATGGTCCTGTCGGCGGTTGTTACGGGAGCGCTGCCGGCCGATCGGGGCGGCCCCGGCCGCGCGGAGCGTCAGGTCGCCGCCGCGGCCGGTACGCCGGACATGCGTTGCGAGACCGTTGGTCGCACACCGCGCTGCCGATGTGAAGAGGCCGCTCGGCCATCTCACGCTACTCCCCCGATGGTCGCCGGCCTGTCTAGGCGGCGATTGCGGCGTTGCCGTGACCAAACGACCTGCCCCCAGACGCCGTTGCGAGGCGCCGTTCACGGCACGCTCGCGGCCTTGAACCGGGTGTGAAAAGCCGCTATGGCGCAAAGGGCAACGGCGCTATGGTTGTGGCCCATGCGTGGACGACCGGCGCCTACCGGACCGCATGACAAGAACCGACACGACGTCCCGCCCGCCGGGGACTGCCGCAGGGGGTGGGGGAGCGTTACATCGACCAGTGCAGGGAGCATTTGCATGAGACAGCTATTCATCGCCGCCGCCGCGACGGCGATCGCCATCACCATGCCGGCCTACGGCCAGGAGGACATCTCTCCGGCCGTCGTCTTCGACATGGGAGGCAAGTTCGACCGTTCGTTCAACGAGGGCATCTATAACGGCGTCGAGCGCTTCAGCGACGAGACCGGGATCGAGTACCTCGAGTTCGAGGTCACCAACGAGGCCCAGCGCGAGCAGGCGCTGCGGCAGATGGCGCAGAACGGCGCCAACACGGTGATCGCCGTCGGCTTCGCCCAGGCGCCGGCGGTCGAGATCGTGGCGGCCGAGTTCCCGGACGTCAACTTCACCATCATCGACGCCGTGGTCGACCTGCCCAATGTGCGCTCGGTGGTGTTCCGCGAGGAGGAGGGCTCCTTCCTCGTCGGCCTGCTCGCCGCCATGGCGTCGGAGACCGGCGCCGTCGGCTTCGTCGGCGGCATGGACATTCCGCTGATCCGGGCCTTCGGCTGCGGCTACGCCCAGGGCGCGCGCTTCGCCGATCCCGAGATCGACATCTATCAGAACATGACCGGCACCACGCCCGCCGCCTGGAACGACCCGGGCCGCGGCGGGGAGTTGGCGCGCAGCCAGTTCGACCGCGGCGCCGACATCGTCTACGCCGCCGCGGGCGGCACCGGCCTTGGCGTCTACCAGGCGGCCGAGGACACCGGCAATCTGGCGATCGGCGTGGACAGCAACCAGAACTACCTGCATCCCGGCACCATGCTGACCTCGATGCTCAAGCGCGTCGACGTGGCCGCCTACAACGCCTTCATGGACTCCATGAACGGCACCTGGGAGCCCGGCGTGCAGGTGCTCGGCCTGGCCGAGGAAGGCGTGGGCTACTCGCTTGACGAGTACAACTGGGACCTGATGACGCCGGAGATGATCAACGCGGCGAATTCCGCGATCATCGGCATCATGAATGGCGAGATCGAGGTCGTCGATTACCGCGAGGCCGGCTCCTGCCCGGTCGAGTGAGCGCGCAAGACCAAGGGTCCAGCGATTGCCAGTGAGCGACGGCAAGTCGGATGAGGCGATGGCCGGCGGAACGACGCCGGCCATCGAACTCATCGACATCAACAAGAGCTTCGGCCCGGTCCACGCCAACAAGAACATCTCGCTGTCGGTGCCGCGCGGCACCATCCACGGGATCATCGGCGAGAACGGCGCCGGCAAGTCGACCCTGATGAGCATCCTCTACGGCTTCTACCAGGCCGATTCGGGGGAGATCAGGGTCAATGGCGCGACCACCGGCATCCAGAGCCCGGACGACGCCATCGCCCAGGGCATCGGCATGGTGCACCAGCACTTCATGCTGGTCTCGCCCTTCACGGTGCTCGAGAACATCATGCTCGGCGTCGAGGGTGGCTGGCGCCTGCGCGAGGGACGCCGCAAGGCGCGCCGGACGCTGGAGGAGCTTGAGCGGGAATACGCGCTCGACGTACCGCTCGATGCCATCACCGGCGAACTGCCCGTCGGCCTCCAGCAGCGCGTCGAAATCCTCAAGGCGCTCTACCGCGGCGCCGACATCCTGATCCTGGACGAACCGACTGGCGTGCTGACGCCGCAGGAGGCCGATCAGCTTTTCCGCATCCTCGACCAGCTGCGCGCCCAGGGAAAGACGATCATCCTGATCACCCACAAGCTGCGCGAGATCATGGCGATCACCGATAATGTCACCGTGATGCGCCAGGGCGAGGTGGTGGCCAATGTCGCCACCGAGGACACCGACCGCGAGCATCTAGCCGAGATGATGGTCGGCCGCAAGGTGCTGCTGCGCGTCGACAAGGGCGAGGCGAGGCCGGGCGAAACCCTGCTCGAGGTGCGCCATCTCGACGTGGTCGACCGCCTGGGCGTGCGCCGGGTCAAGGATGTCGGCTTCGCCGTGCGCGCGGGCGAGATCGTCGGCATCGCCGGGGTCTCCGGCAACGGCCAGTCGGAGCTGCTGGCCGCCATCTCCGGCATCATGCAGCCCGCCAAGGGGCAGATCCTGGTCAGGGGCCGGGACGTGCGCGAAGCCGGTGTGCGCGATGCCGCCGGCATGCGCCGGCTGGGCATGGGACACGTGCCCGAGGACCGCCAGCACGAGGGGCTGGTGATCGACTTTCCGGCCTATGAGAACGCCATCCTCGGCTACCACAACGGCGCGGCCTGCAACGACCGCCTGCTGATGAAGGGGCAGCCCATCGTCGACACCTGCCGGCGCTACATGGAGGATTTCGACGTCCGGCCGCCCAACCCGCTGTTGAAGGCCGGCAATTTCTCCGGCGGCAACCAGCAGAAGCTGGTGGTGGCCCGGGAGATGGAGCAGGACCCGGACATCCTGCTGGTCGGCCAGCCGACCCGCGGCGTGGACATCGGCGCCATCGAGTTCATCCACCGCCGCCTGATCGCCATGCGCGACGCCGGCAAGGCGGTGTTGCTGGTCTCGGTCGAACTCGACGAAGTCATGGGCCTGGCCGACCGCATCCTGGTGATGTTCGACGGCTATATCGTCGGCGAGGTGGCGGCCGCAGACGCCACGGAACAGATGCTGGGCCTGATGATGGCCGGTATCGCGCCGGCGGACCAGCAGCCCGGCAGCGCCGCGCCGGCGCCGGGCGACGTGAAGCTGGAGCAGGGACGGGCCTCGTCATGAGCGGTTTCGGCAAGCCGGCCGCGGCGCCGCGCTGGGTCAGTCTCGGCCTGGTGCCGCTGGTCAACCTCCTGCTCGCCTTCATCGTCGCCGGTCTCGTCGTGGTGATCATCGGCGAGGATCCGCTGCGGGCGGTGCGCGTGCTGATCGGCGGTGCCTTCGGCTCGGTCGAGCGCATCTCCTTCACGCTCTACTACGCCACCAACTTCATCTTCACCGGCCTCGCCTTCGCCGTCGCCTTCCATTGCGGGCTGTTCAACATCGGCTCGGAGGGCCAGGCCTATATCGGCGGGCTCGGCGTCGGCCTTGCCTGCCTGGCGCTGGGCGATGTGCTGCCCTGGCCGCTCCTGCTGCCGCTGGCGCTCGTCGCCGCGGCCCTGTTCGGCGGCCTCTGGGCCTTCATCCCCGGCTGGCTGCAGGCCAAGCGCGGCAGCCACGTCGTCATCACCACCATCATGTTCAACTACATCGCCTCGGCGCTGATGGTCTACCTGATGGTCAACATCCTGATCGCGCCGGGCCAGCAATCGCCGGAATCGGTACCGTTCGAACCCTGGGCGACGCTGCCGCGCCTGCACGAGATCCTCGGGCTGTTCGGCATCGACTTCCAGCGCGTGCCGCTGAACATCTCCTTCATCCTGGCGCTCGTCACCTGCGTCATCGTCTACTACTTCATCTGGCGCACGCGCTGGGGCTACGAGATCCGCACCGTCGGCGCCAACCAGCGCGCGGCGGTCTATGGCGGCATCTCGGTCAGCGGCAACATCATGCTGGCCATGGCGATCTCCGGCGCGCTCTCCGGCTTCGTGGCGATCAACGAGATCATGGGCGTGCAGGAACGCCTGCTGCTCAACTTCGTCGCCGGCTACGGCTTCGTCGGCATCGCGGTCTCGCTGATGGGCCGCAACCATCCGGTGGGCATCGTGCTGGCCGCCATCCTGTTCGGCGCCCTCTACCAGGGCGGCGGCCAGCTGGCCTTCGAGATGCAGGCGATCACGCGGGAGATGGTGGTGGTGATCCAGGCCCTGGTCATCCTCTTCGCCGCGGCGCTGGAGAACCTGTTCCGGCCGCAGATCGAGGGCCTGTTCCGCCGGCGCGGCGCCGATCCCGCGACGCAGGCGGCGGAATAGGAGGCGGCTGATGGAATTCTTCAATGACATCATCCTGATCCTCGACGCCACGCTGCGCGTCGCCACGCCGCTGATCCCGGCGGCCCTGGCCGGCCTCTATTCCGAACGCTCGGGGGTCTTCGACATCGGGCTGGAGGGCAAGATGCTGGCCGCCGCCTTCACCGCCGCGGCCACGGCCGCCGTGCTGGGCAGCGTGTGGGCCGGTCTTGCCGTGGGCATCCTGACCGGCGTCGGCATGGCGCTGATCCACGGCTTCGCCTGCATCACCCATCGCGGCAACCAGATCGTCTCGGGCGTCGCCATCAACATGCTGGCGCTCGGCCTCACCACGACGCTGGGCCACGCCTGGTTCCGCCGCGGCGGCCAGACGCCGTCGCTTTCCAACCCCGAGCCCTATCAGGGCGTCGCCCTGCCCTTCGTGCCGGCGGACGCAAGCCAGCTCGGCAGCCAGATGGCGGCCGCCGGTTTCGACCTGCGCAACCCGCGCGACCTCGACTACGTCTCCGACCGGCTCGCCAACATGCCGGCCGACGCGCCGCAGAGCTGGGACAGCTTCACCGCCTTCGTCACCTATCTCGCGGAAACCGACGAGGAGCTCGGCCGGCGCGCCGTCGGCCGGCTGGAAAGTGCTGCGGAAAGCGCCGATGCCGACGGCAGCATCGAGGCCTTCAACACCGCACTCGAAAGCGTCTCGGCCGACCCGGTCCCGGTGATCTCCTGGGCCTTCGGCGGCTTCCAGGACTTCCTCAACGGCCTCGTCGACCTGGCAAGGGCAGAGCGCTTCTTCGACATCCGTCTGCCGCTTGCAGACACCCTGGCCGACGTGCCGGTGATCGGCCCGATCTATTCGGACCTGCTGTCGGGTCACAACCTGCTGGTCTATGTCGCGCTCCTGATGGTTCCGCTCACCGCCTATGTGGTCTACCGCACGCGCTTCGGCCTGCGTCTGCGCGCGGTGGGCGAAAGCCCGGAGGCAGTCGACACCGCCGGCATCAACGTCAACGCCATGCGCTACCGCGCCGTCATCATCTGCGGCGTGCTGACCGGCATCGCCGGCGCCTATCTCTCCACCGCCCAGGGGGCCGCCTTCGGGCGCGAGATGACGGCCGGTCAGGGCTTCATCGCGCTGGCCGCGCTGATCTTCGCCAAGTGGCGGCCCTGGCCGGTGCTGCTCGCCTGCCTGCTGTTCGGCTTCCTGATCTCGATGGAGGCGCGGCTGCAGGGCGTCTCGGTCCCGGTGATCGGCGAGATCCCGGTGCAGTTCATCCAGGCCCTGCCCTACATCCTCACCGTCATCGTGCTGGCCGGCTTCATCGGCAAGGCGGTGGCGCCGAAGGCAGGCGGCATTCCTTACGTCAAGGAGCGCTGAGCCGTGCCGGCCAGCGCCAGCGCGCGGGGCGCGGCCGCCGACGACCGCTTCGAGCGCCTGTTCGCCGCGGCCAGGGCCGCCCATGCCCGCGCCTATGCGCCCTATAGCCGCTTCCAGGTCGGCGCGGCGCTGCTGACCGACGACGACCGGGTGATCGCCGGCTGCAACGTGGAGAATGCCGCCTATCCGCAGAGCCAGTGCGCCGAGGCGACCGCCATCGGCCGCATGGTCGCCGAGGGCGCGACCCGCATCAGCGCCGCCCTGGTCATCGGCGGCGAGGTGGGCGACGGCATGGTCTGCACGCCCTGCGGCGGCTGCCGCCAGCGCCTGCGCGAGTTCATGGACCTCTCGGGCCCGCTCTATGTCTGCGGCCCTGAAGGCTTGCGCCTCGAGACCACGCTCGCCGAACTCCTCCCCCACTCCTTCGGACCGGATAATCTCGCCGGAGGATAGGGACGGATGGCATGGCTGCTCTTCATCGATGAAAGCGGACAGGACCGACGCCAGTCGCCTTATGAGGTTCTCGCCGGACTCGCCGTCGAGGACTGGCGCTTGTGGCCGCTGATCGTCGAGATCCGGCGTCTTCAGAGAAGACATTTCGGTATCGAACTGTTCGACGCCTACGGCGCTGAGGCCAAGGCGACCAAGCTGCTCAAGACAAAAGTCTTTCGCCAGGCGTCCTGGTCGGAGTCAATTGCGTCAGCCGAGCGTTCATCGCTCGCGCACGCGGCGCTCACGAAGGGTGAGACGGCGTCCAGACAGGCGCTTGCCGCGCTCGCGCAGGCAAAAATCAGCTACTGCGAAGAAGCGTTGAAACTGTGCCGCCGAGCCGGCTGCCAAGCCTTCGCAAGCATCATTCCCAAATCCACACCCAGGCCCAAGGGTGACTTCCTCAGAAAGGACTACGCCTATCTCTTTCAACGCTTTCATGATCTGCTTGACCGCTCCGGTCCAGGGCAGCAGGGCATCGTCATATTCGACGAGCTGGAGAAGTCGGAAAGCCACATACTGCTTGGGCAAATGCGGCGCTATTTCCTCGAGACCCGCACGGGCATGCGCCGCTCCTCAAGAATAATTCCCGAACCTTTCTTCGTTCACAGCGACCTTACCACGCTGATCCAGATGGTCGATCTCGTCGCCTATGTCATAAGCTGGGGTGTTCGGATCAGGGGCATGAGCGATCCGGCACGCGACAATCTCGGTACGCACGCCAGTCAGGTTCTGCAACTTCGCTATCGCGTCTCCAACCCCAATGGACACGACATTTGGGGCTTCAAACTCATCAATTCGTTGACCAGTACGAGCCCACAATAAAGAAAAGGCAATGCAGCGGTTGCCCGCCACAAAGCCTCCGTCAGGAAATATGATGACTCACACTCCCCAGGTCAACGGAACAAGCAGGATCGCTCCTTCACCGACAGGCGCCGAAAGAATGGAAACCCCATGAGCCAGGCAACCGACGCCGTCGAGGCGGCGCGCCAGATCCAGAAGGCCGCACCGGGCTTCGTGCCGCGGGCGGCGATCGTGCTGGGCTCCGGCCTCGGCCCGCTGGCCGACCGGATCGAAGAGCCCCTGCGCATCCCCTATGCCGACCTGCCGGGCTTTCCGGAACTGGCGGTGGAGGGCCATGCGGGCGAACTGATCCTGGGCCTGCTCGCCGGCAAGCCGGTCGCCTGCCTGGCCGGGCGCAAGCACGCCTATGAGGGGCGCATCGACGCCATGAAGGCGCCGGTGCGCGCCATGAAGCTGATCGGCGCCGAGGTGCTCTACCTCACCTGCGCGGCCGGCAGCATGCGCGCGGAAGTGGGCGCGGGCTCGCTGATGACCATCACCGACCACATCAACCTGATGGGCGGCAGCCCGCTCACCGGCCCGAACGACGACGATTTCGGCCCGCGTTTTCCGCCCATGGCCGATGCCTACGATCCCGACCTCGTCGCCCTGCAGCGCCGGGCCGCCGAGACTTTGGGCATCGCGCTCGCCGACGGGGTCTACGCCGCCTGGCTCGGCCCCGCCTTCGAAACCCCGGCGGAGGTGCGCATGATCAAAGGGCTGGGCGCCGACGCGGTCGGCATGTCGACGGTGCCGGAATGCCTGGTCGCGCGGCACTGCGGCCTGCGGGTCACCGCCACCGCCGTCATCACCAATCTCGGCGTCGGCCTCTCGGACGAACCGGTCAACCACGACCAGACCTTGCGCGCCGCCGCCGAGGCCGGCGAAAAGCTGCAGGCCCTGGTGACGGCCGTGGTGGGAGGGCTCGCCTAGCGGGTCCGACAGGTGCCGGACCGCTCCTTCGCCTGGCACTCGTTATCCAGCTCGCCGGATGTCGGCTTCGACTGCCGACTTTCATAATCGGAGGTCGGCCAGTTCGAACAGTTGGTGCACCAGTGCCAGGTATCGCTTCCATTCCGGCGCCGATATTCGGGCATCGTGAATACTCCTGTATGCAATTAATAAATGTTTTATAAACTAGTAATTCTATTAAATGATTCGGCGTTTGCTGTCGAGATCGATGTTCTCATCGGCGATGGAAACGGCGACGCCGTAGTGAGATGATTGCGGCCGGAAACGTACAGAGAAGCACAATGGCTCAATCAGAGAAGTCCGCGAGGATCCTGCGTCCGCAGACACCCTTCGGCACCATGGCCGGAAACGATCCCCCGCCCGCCCACCCGGCCAATCCCGGCAGCGATCTCGACCTCGACGCGGTGGAACGGGTGCGCGTCAACCTGTCGGCCGTCGAGCGGCGGACGGCGACGCTGGCGACCAGGCGCACGGTGAAGAAGCAGTGGCAGGCGGCCTGGCTGCTGAAGGCGATCACCTGCATCGACCTGACGACGCTGGCCGGCGACGACACCGCCGGCAGGGTGCGCCGGCTCTGCGCCAAGGCCCGCACGCCGCTGCGCCACGACCTTGTCGAGGCGCTGGGGGTCGGCGGCCTCGGCATCACCACGGGTGCGGTGTGCGTCTACCACCGCTATGTCGAGACCGCCGTGGCGGCGCTGGCGGGCAGCGGCATCCCGGTCGCCGCCGTGTCCACCGGCTTCCCGGCCGGCCTGTCGCCGCTCGGCCTGAAGATCAAGGAGATCGAGGCCTCGGTCGCCGCCGGGGCGCGGGAGATCGACATCGTCATCACCCGGGAACATGCGCTGACCGGCAACTGGTCGGCGCTCTACAACGAGGTCCGCACCTACAAGGCGGCCTGCGGCGAGGCCCATCTGAAGGCGATCCTGGCGACCGGCGACCTGAAGACCCTGCGCGCCGTGGCCCGGGCCTCGTTCGTCGCCATGATGGCCGGGGCTGATTTCATCAAGACCTCCACCGGCAAGGAGGGCGTCAACGCCACCCTGCCCGTCTCCCTCACCATGGTGCGGGCGATCCGCGCCTATCGCGAGATGACCGGCCACATCGTCGGCTTCAAGCCGGCCGGCGGCATCTCCACCGCCAAAGACGCCATGGCCTACCAGTTCCTGATGAAGGAGGAGCTTGGCCGCCCCTGGCTGGAGCCTGGCCTGTTCCGCTTCGGCGCCTCCTCCCTGCTCGGCGACATCGAGCGCCAGCTCGAGCACTTCGTCACCGGCCGCTACGCCGCCCTCGACCACCACGCCATGGCGTGAGGGGCTGAGAGGACGGGCTGGAGGTCCCGGGTCTGCGAAGCGGCACTTCGCGCCGCATCGCGCCCGGGACGACACCGTTGTTTTCGGATGAATTCATCGTCGTCCCGTGCGCAGCACGAATTGGTGCGCTGCCGACCAGGCAACTGTGTTGAGGCGTTGTCAGTTTTGGCCGGCGGTGTGGGCAGGCTCGGCCTCGATGGCCCGGGCGATGGCCCTCTCGCAGGGTGTGCTTGGAAACGTCGCATCCGATCGCGCACAGGCGTATGCCCATGGCTCCTGTCCCTTGTGCTACGAGGTCCGCCAACACGGCCTCCAGCAACTGTTCAGGTTCGGGTAACGGTACGCGGGCGGGGATCGCAGCCGGCTCACGGTCTCAAACGACCTGGGATCTCACGATCTCCCGCCCGCCCCATACTGACACATCCCCAACACACAGGGATCTCGGGCCCGTCCTCGCCGTCGACGACGCTGCCCCTAGGACGCCCTGGCCTGCTCCTCGGCGTCCGTCCGGCGGCTGGCGCGCTTGCGCTCGTGGGTGTCGAGGATCGCCTTGCGCAGGCGGATCGACTTGGGCGTGATCTCGACCACCTCGTCGTCATTGATGAAGGCCAGCGCCTTCTCCAGCGTCATCTCCACCGGCGGGGTCAGGCGCACGGCGTCGTCCTTGCCGGCGGCGCGGATATTGGTCAGCTGCTTGCCCTTCAGCACGTTGACCTCGAGATCGTTGCCGCGGGTGTGCTCACCCACCACCATGCCGGCATAGACGCGTGTCTGCGGCTGGATGAACATCGGCCCGCGATCCTCCAGATTCCACAGCGCGTAAGCCACCGCCTCGCCCTCGGCGTTGGCGATCAAGACGCCGGTGCGGCGCGCGGCGATCGGGCCCTTGTAGGGCACATAGGCGTGGAACAGGCGATACATGATGCCGGTGCCGCGCGTGTCGGTGAGAAAGTCGGAGTGGTAGCCGATCAGGCCGCGGGTCGGCACGTGCATGATCAGGCGCTGCTTGCCGCCGCCGGAGGGACGCATGTCCATCAGCTCGCCGCGCCGCTCGGAAAGCTTCTGCACGACGGTGCCGGTGAACTCCTCGTCGACGTCGACCTGCACCTCCTCCACCGGCTCCAGCCGCTGGCCGGATTGCGGGTCGCTGCGGAAGACCACGCGCGGCCGGCCGATGACCAGTTCGAAGCCCTCGCGGCGCATGGTCTCGATCAGGATGGCGAGCTGCAGCTCGCCCCGCCCGAACACCTCGAAGGTGTCCTTCTGCTCGGTCTCGGCGACCTTGAGGGCGACATTGCCCTCGGTCTCGCGGAACAGGCGGGCGCGGATCACCCGGCTCGTCACCTTGTCGCCCTCGGTGCCGGCGAGCGGCCCGTCATTGACCGAGAAGGTCATCGAGAGCGTCGGCGGGTCGATCGGTTGCGCGGCCACCGCCGCGACGACCGCCGGATCGCAGATCGTGTCGGCCACCGTGGCCTCGGAAAGGCCGGCGATGGCGACGATGTCGCCGGCCGCGCCCTCCTCGATGGGCTGGCGCTCCAGGCCGCGGAAGGCCAGCACCTTGGAGATGCGGCCGTGCTCGATCAGCGCGCCGTCGCGGGTCAGCGACTTGATCGCCTGGTTGGGCCTGACACTGCCCGAGAGGATGCGGCCGGTCAGCAGCCGGCCGAGATAGGGGTTCGCCTCGATGGTGGTGGCGAGCATGCGGAAGGCGGTGCCGGGCTCCACCGTCGGTGCCGGCACATGGGACAGCACGAGATCGAACAGCGGCGCCATCGTCTCGCGTGGCGCCTGCAGATCGGCGGCCGCCCAGCCTTCCTTGCCCGAGGCGTAGAGCACCGGGAAGTCGAGCTGGTTGTCATCCGCGTCGAGGGCGACGAAGAGGTCGAAGATCTCGTCCAGCACCTCGTCTGGGCGGGCGTCGGGACGGTCGATCTTGTTGATCAGCACGATCGGGCGGATGCCCTGGGCCAGCGCCTTGGAGAGCACGAACTTGGTCTGCGGCAGCGGGCCCTCGGCGGCGTCCACCAGGACGACGGCACCGTCAACCATGTTCAGGATGCGCTCCACCTCGCCGCCGAAATCGGCGTGGCCGGGCGTGTCGACGATGTTGATGCGCGTGTCGTTCCAGACCAGCGACGTGCACTTGGCCAGGATGGTGATGCCGCGCTCGCGCTCCAGGTCGCTGCTGTCGAGCGCGCGCTCGGCCACCAGCTGGCCCTCGCGGAAGGCGCCGGACTGCCGCAACAGCACGTCGATCAGCGTCGTCTTGCCGTGATCGACATGGGCAATAATGGCGATGTTGCGCAGATCCATGGCGGACTGCCCCTTCCGGAACGAAGATACAGGTTGTCGAGATTGCGGATGCGGGCCGGACTATACGGCCGAAACGCCGGCTGGCAAGGGCCGCACCGCCGTGCCGAGCGCATCGGGGACCAGCGTTTGCAACATGGCGCTGACCGCGGCGGCGGTGCGGCGCCGGCCGGAACCGTCGGGCCAGACGAAGCCGACCCGGCGCGACGGCGTCGGCTCGGCGAAGGGGATGGTGACCCGGCCCTCCGACGCGCCCCGGGCGGCGAGCGCGGGGATCAGCGTGGTGCCGAGGCCGCCGGAGACCATCTCGCACAGCGTCGTCAGGCTGGCCGCGTCGAAGCCGGCATCCCGGGTGCCCGCCTGCCGGCACACCGCCAACGCATGGTCGCGGAAGCAGTGCCCGTCCTCGAGCAGCAGGACCGCTTCGCCCTTCAGGTCCTCGACCGACAGCGTCTCTCTCGTCGCCAGCCGGTGGTCGCCGGGCACCGCGGCCAGGAAGGGCTCGTCATAGAGCGGGACCGTGCGGAAGCGCTGCTCATCGATCGGCAGGGCCAGGATGGCGGCGTCGACGGTACCGCGCCGCAGGCGCTCGAGCAGGCGGTCGGTCGTCTCCTCGATCAGGTAGAGCTTGAGGTCGGACGCCAGGCGGCGCAGCGCCGGCAGGATGCGCGGCAGCAGGTAGGGCGCGATGGTCGGGATGACGCCGAGATGGAAGGGGCCGGACAGCGGCGCATTGCCGGGCAGGGTCTCGGCCACCAGACGGTCCATCTCCGCCAGCACGCGTCTCGCCCGGGCGATCACCTGCTGGCCGCCCGGTGTCGGCTCGATGGCGCGCCGGCCGCGATCGAAGATGGCGAAGCCCAGCCGCTCCTCGACCTGGCGGATCTGCGCCGACAGGCTTGGCTGCGACACGTTGCACGCCTTCGCAGCCTGGCCGAAATGGCGGAAATCGTCTACCGCGACGAGGTAGCGGAGCTGACGCAGGTTGATGGGCTCGATCACGGGCGGCGTATCCGGAGCAGGGGAAAAGTACCTTTCCAGATAAGGCGTTTGCCGATTGTTTTGAAGAATTCCGATTCGCGACCGTGCCATGCGAAGGGCGGGACCGGGGACCGCACCGGCCCTGCTTTTCGGGATCAGAGCCCGGAGATCACCTCGAAGCCGCCGAAGATCATGCGCTTGCCGTCGAAGGGCATGCTCGCGGCGGTGAAGCGCGGGTCGGCCATCGCCTTCTCGTTTCCCGCGTCCCGGACCGCCTTGGAGGGCCAGACCACCCAGCCGACCACGACCGTCTCGTCAGGACCGCATTTGACGGCGAGCGGGAAGGAGGTGAGGGTGCCCTCGGGCACGTCATCGCCCCAGCACTCGATCACCTGCAGCGCGCCGTTGGCGGTGAAAATCTCCCGGGAGGTTTCGGTCATCCGGACATAGGCCGCGCGGTTGGCGTTGGGCACCGCAGCGGCGTAGGCGTCGACATAGGCCATGCTCGTTCTCCCTCAGGCGCCGGCGCCGGTATTGGCGCCGGTATTGGCGCCGGCGCCGTCATAGGCGGCCCTGAGCGCGTGGATGTCCAGCTTCACCATGCCCATCATCGCCTGCAGGGCGCGCTGGGCGCCCGCCTTGTCGGGGCCGCCGAGGATCTCGCCCATGCCCTCGGGCACGATCTGCCAGCAGAGCCCGAAGCGGTCCTTCAGCCAGCCGCATTGCATCGGCTCGCCGCCGTCCAGCAGGGCCTCCCAGACCCGGTCGAGCTCGCCCTGGCCGCGGCAGGTGACGACCAGCGAGAAGGCCTCGGTGAAGGGCGCCTCGTGCGGGCCGTTGAGGAACAGCAGGTCCTGCCCCTCGATGGCGACGGACATCATCAGCGCCGCTCCCGGCTTGCCGTCCTCGCCCGGCGGCATGCGGCTGACGCTGTGCTCGGCGGTGTCGGTGAAGACGTCGCGATAGTGCTGGAAGGCCTCCTCTGCATTGCCGTTGAACCAGAGGCAGGGGGTGAGCGCCTTGATCTCGGACATGGGTTCTCTCCGGTGTTGGTGGCGCGGGCGGGACGCGGCCCTCGGGCCGGACGCTCGCAAGTTGGTGATCCAGGGGGTGCCTAATCGCCGGGCAGCTCGGCGTAGCAGCGCATCGCCTCGGCGCAGTCGCCGGTGATCGCAGGATTGGCGGTCATCCACATGGGCAGGAGTTCCTTCGGCGCGCCGGCGCCGCCCGGTGGGCGGTGACCGTCTCGATGTCCGGCAAACATACCAACTGGTCTGTTATGACGTCAAGACCCGCTCCATAGCGCCCGCCTATCGCGGCGATAGGAGCATGCGATTTGAAGAATCGGCGCTTCGGGCAAAATCTGGACCTGTTCTAATTCGCAACACGACGGCAGGAGCGGCCCGCAATGCTGACCATTGGCAAGACTTTTCCCGAATTCGACCTCAAGGCCTGCGTCTCGCGCGATCAGGCGAACGCCTTCGCCTCGATCAACAGCCAGACCGACGCCGGCAAGTGGAAGGTCGTGTTCTTCTGGCCGAAGGACTTCACCTTCGTCTGCCCGACGGAGATCAAGGCGTTCAGCGACCTCGCCGAGGAATTCAACGACCGCGAGGCCGTGGTCTATGGCGTGTCGACCGACAACGAGTACGTCCACCTCGCCTGGCGGAACAGCCACGAGGATCTCAGCGATCTGAAGATTCCGATGCTCTCGGACATCCGCAAGGACCTGTCCCGCGCGCTCGGCATCCTCGAAGAGGAGGAGGAAGTGGCGCTCCGCGCCACCTTCATCGTCGACCCGGACGGCGTCATCCGCTTCGTCTCGGTCAACGACCTGAATGTCGGCCGTAACCCGCAGGAGGTGCTGCGCGTGCTCGACGCGCTGCAGACCGACGAGCTGTGCCCCTGCAACTGGCAGCCGGGCCAGGACACCCTGCAGGCCGCGTGACCCCGTGCCGGCCGGACGGCGGGTCGTCGTCCGGCCGTTTCGCCACCATCCAACCACATCCTCTCGAGGAGACCGACGACATGTCGATCGCCGAGCTGAAGTCGGCCCTGCCCGACTATGCCAAGGACCTCAAGCTCAACCTCTCAAATGTTCTGCAGAGCCCGACGCTGAATGAGCAGCAGATCTGGGGCGTCGCCCTCGCCTCCGCGCTGGCCGCGCGCAGCGCCCCGGTGATCCGGGCGGTCGCCGCCGGCGCCGCGGCGCACCTCTCCGCCGCGGCGACCGGCGCGGCGAAGGCCGCCGCCGCGATCATGGGCATGAACAATGTCTACTACCGCTTCATCCACCTCGCCTCGAACGCGGAATACGGCAAGCTGCCGGCCCGGCTGCGCATGAACGTCATCGCCAATTCCGGCGTCGACGCGGTGGATTTCGAGCTGTTCTCGATCGCCGTCTCGGCGGTGAATGGCTGCGGCATGTGCATCGACAGCCATGAGCAGGTCCTGCTGAAGAAGGGCGTCGCCAAGGACGCCATCCAGGACACCATCCGCATCGCCGCGGTCGTGCACGCCATTGCCGTCACGCTCGACGGCGAGGCGGCGCTGGCCGGCGACCAGGGGCAGGTGGCCGCGGCGGCCTGAGCCCGCCGGCTCACGCCTGGCCACTTGCGCGGCCGCGGTTCCCCGGTCATTCTCGCTCCCGAGCCTGTGCTGTGAGACCGGGGAGCCGGCGGTCCGTGCCCATTCCTGAACCGAGCGAGGAGGCGATCCGCGCCCGTGCGCGCGCCATCTGGGAGGCTGCCGGCCGGCCGGAGGGCTTCGCCATCGACCACTGGCTGCAGGCCCGCTGGGAACTGATCGGCGAGTTGGGCGCCGCAGGTGTGGCGACGGCAGAAGGCGACGGCCAGCGGCCACGCACACCGCCAACCTGACCGCGCCTTGCACGCCGGTCGCGCCGTCGGCGATGACGGGCGACCGGTCCCGGCTCTCCCTTCGGTCGGCCGGGACGACGCATTTTTTTCAGAATCACCTATCAAGAGAGTCGTCCCGTGCGCGGTGCGGCGCATAGTGCCGCGCCGCAGCCCCGGGACCGACCGGGCGTCCTCTCCCACGCCACCCGAAATCGCCCCCGCCTCGCCCGGGGACACGGGCTGCGCGCACCGCACTGTGGCTCTGGGTCCCCGATTCTCGCGGGAACAACAATTATTATTTCATGTCAATAGGTTAGGGAGACGCGCGCCGTCACGCCACCTTGCGTTCGACGCCGGCGAACGGGCTGAGGCCGAGCCAGGACTGCATCGCCTGCTCCAGATCGCGCCGGCCCACGAGATGCAGGCGGTCCGCGCCGCGCTCCGTCTGCACCGTCGTCATGCCCATCCAGATGCGCGTCATCGTCCTGAGGTCGGTGGAGACGTAGAGGTCGACGTCGAAGCCGGGGTCGAGAGAGCAGAGGTCGACATCGCTGTCCGGCTCCACGATCAGCCACCACTGGCGCTGGTCGGGCGTCAGTTCCGGATAGCTGAACTGGATGACGTTGCGGCGCAGCGGCATCGGCGTCGGATCGAGATTGCGGCGCATGTCCCACATCAGCAGTCCGGCGTCGAGGTGCTCCAGCGACAGGCGGGACTCGACCCAGCGATGGCCCCAGCAGCCCAGCGACTCGACGACCGGCATCAGGTCCCGGCCGGCAGCGGTGAGCGCGTATTCCAGAACGTCCGGCTCGCCGGGTGCCGGCCGCCTTTCGACGATGCCGACCGCCTCAAGCTCCTTCAGGCGCTGCGACAGGAGGGCCGGCGACATGCGGGGAACGCCGCGGCGCAGGGCGTTGAAGCGGGTCGAACCGGCAAGCAGTTCGCGGATCAGCACCATGGTCCAGCGATTGCACAGGATTTCGGCCGCCATGGCGACGGGACAGAACTGTCGGTAGCTTGTCTCGGTCATCCCCAACCTCCATTGCGGATCCCCTTCACAGATCATCGGGGACCCAGTCTCGGAGCCGGAGTCTAGGGGCGTCGGCGTCCGGTCCGCCAGTTCAGAATCTGTATCGGGTGGATTCAGATCGTGAACTGGCTGGCCGGTCCCCCGCCATGAGACCACTGCATGCACTGGCGGCGGGAGACGCCCGCCGCCGCGGACGCCAGACAGAGGAGTGAGAACCATGCCGCTCGTCGACATCCAGCTCATCGAGGACGTGTTCACCCCGCAGCAGAAGCGGGAGATGATCGAGAAGGTGACCGAAACCATGGTCGCCATCGAAGGCGAGGCCATGCGCGGCGTCACCTGGGTCAGAATTCAGGAGTATGCCGGCGGCGAGTGGGCGATCGGCGGCAAGCCGCTGGCAGCCCGCGACGTCAAGGCCATGGCCTCGGCCGCGTCCTGAGGCCGACGGTGCCCGGCCGCGCCTCCTGGGGATGCGGCCGGGCGCCGACAATTCAGCCGGAGTCGAGCCGCGCCAGCAGGCGGCGGCGCGTTTCCTCGTCGACGAAGGCGGCCTCCAGGCTTGTCCGCGTGAAGCCGGTCAGGGTCGAGGCGTCGAAGCCGAAGACGGTGGCGGCGTTGGCGTATTCGATGCCGATGGAACTGGCGAAATAGGGCGGGTCGTCGCTGGACAGGGTGCAGCGCGCACCCATGGCCAGCAGTCGCGGCAGGGGATGGGCGCCGTAGTTGGGAAAGACCCCGGTGGCGATGTTGCTCATCGGGCAGGTCTCCAGGACGATTCCGCGCGCGACGATCTCGGCGACCAGGCCCTCGTCCTCGATGGCGCGCACGCCGTGGCCGAGCCGGGTCACCGGCAGGGTGTCGAGGGCCTCGCGCACGCTCTCCGGACCACCGAACTCCCCGGCATGGACGGTGCAGGCGAGCCCGGCCTCCGCGTGCACGAGGGTGAAGACGGGCGCGAACTGGCCGGGCGGGAACGCGGCCTCGTCCCCGCCCATGCCGAAGCCGGTGACCAGCGGGTGCGGGTTGGCCACCACGTCGCGGGCCACCGCCATCGCCCGCTCCAGCCCGAAATGGCGCACGCAGGTGACGATGATGCGCGCCTCGATCCCGCTGTCGCGGCGCGCGTCCTCGATGCCCTGGGCGATGCCGTCGAGATGATCGCGATAGCTCATGCCGGCGGCGGCTGCGTGGTCGGGCGAGGACATCAGTTCGGCATAGATGCCGCCCTCCGCCGCCGAGCGGCAGAGATAGTCGTAGGTCAGGTCGCGGTAGTCCTGCGGCGTGCGGATGACGCTGGAGGCGACGTCGTAGACCCGGAGGAAATGCAGGAAATCCGACCAGGCGAAGCTGCCGTCCGGCGCGAACAGGTCGTCGGGCAGCGTCATCCTGTGCCGCAGGGCGAGCCGGCGCACCAGGTCGGGCGAGGCGGCGCCCTCGAGATGCAGGTGGAGTTCGGCCTTGGGCAGGGCGTGGAGGTCGGTCATGGCGCTGTCATGGCCGGGTTCAGCAGCCCGGTCAATCCTCGCGGTCGCCGCCGCCAGGTGGTTCCCTGGCGCCCTGGGGCGCCGCCAGCGGGGCGGCGGCCAGGCGCTCGGAACCGGCAGTCTCGACGTCGCGCCGGCGCTCCCGGTGCAGGATGTAGAGGCCGGCGGCGATAACGATGGCCGAGCCGACGCCGACCCAGAGGTCCGGCACGTCGCCCCAGATCGCCAGCCCGAAGATGACGGCCCAGACCATCGCCGTGTATTCGAAGGGGGCGAGGACCGCCGGCCTGGCGGTGCGGAACGCCTCGGTCAGCATGATCGTGGCGACACCGCCGAGCAGGCCGATCGAGCCCATCAGGCCCCAGCCGAAGGCGTCCGGCGGCACGAAGTCCGGCACGCTGACCACCGAGGCGATGACGGCGCCGGTGATGCCGGACCACAGCACCATGGCGGCGCTGGTTTCCGTGCGGCCGAAACGGCGGATCAGCAGCACGGAGAGCGCGAACAGGAAGGTGCCGGCGAGCGCCGCCAGCCCGCCCAGGGTGAGGAACTGGTCGATGCCCTCGATACCCGGGCGCAGGATCACCAGAATGCCCAGGAAGCCGATGGCGACCGCGGTCCAGCGGCGCGCGCCGACGGCTTCTCCCAGCACCGGCACGCTGAGCGCGGTGATGAACAGGGGCGAGGCGAAGGCGATGGCGTAGGCGTCGACCAGGGGCAGGGTCTTGAAGGCGTAGAAGAAGCAGAAGCCGGCGCTGACGCCGATGACGCCGCGCGCCACATGGATCAGCGGACGCCGGGTTCGGACCTCGTGGAAGCGCCGCCGCCAGGCCAGCACGACCAGGATCGGCAGCAGGCCGATGACCGAGCGGAAGGCGACGATCTGGACGACCGGATAGAAATCGGTCGCCCACTTGATCATCGCGTCCATCACCGAGAGCAGCAGGATCGCCGCGGTGTAGAGCCCGATGCCGCGCAGTTCCACGCCGCGCGCCGGCACGCCGGCCTGGGCGGTCATGGCCAGCCCACGCTCATGAATGGGCGGCGATGCGCCGGGAGATCAGCGGCCGCTCGGGCGCTATCGCGTCGCCGATGGTGACGGCGGCGCGAAGACGTGCCGCGGCCCGCTCGGCGGCGGCCTCGTCCGCGGCATGCACGACCGCCAGCGGCCGGTCAGCCGGTCCGACCCGGTCGCCGATCCCGGCGCAGTCGGCCAGACCCACGGCATGGTCGATGGTGTCCTCGGGCCGGGTCCGGCCACCGCCCAGATCGATGATGGCGAGGCCGTAGGCGCGCGCGTCGATGGCCTGGACGATGCCCGGCGTCTCGGCCGCGACGCTCAGGGTGACCGGGGCGCGGCGGAGATGCGCCCAGGGATCCTCGACGAAGCCGACAGGTCCGCCGAGCCCGGCCACCATGCGGTCGAAACGCTCGGCCGCGGCACCGCTGGCAATCGCCTGGTCGAATTTCTGACCGGCCTCCTCCCGGTCGCCGGCGATGCCGCCCAGCACCAGCGCCTCGGCGACCAGTGCCCGCGTCACCTGGTAAAGCCGGGGATCGCCCGGCTCGCCGGTCAGCATGGCGACGGCCTCCGCCACTTCCAGCGCGTTGCCGGCCGTCGTGCCGAGGCACTGGTTCATGTCGGTCATCAGGGCGACCGTCGACATGCCGGCACCCGTGGCGACCGTGACGATGGACCGGGCCAGGTCCACCGCGTCCTCCGCCCGGCGGGCGAAGGCGCCGGAGCCGAACTTGACGTCCATCACCAGGGCGTCGAGGCCGGCGGCCAGCTTCTTCGACAGGATCGAGGCGGTGATCAGGTCGAGGGACTCGACCGTCGCGGTGATGTCGCGGATGGCATAGATGCGCCGGTCGGCGGGCGCGATGTCGTCGGTGGCGCCGATGATCGCCGTGCCCGCCTCGCGCACCACGCGGCGGAAGGTGGCGAGGTCTGGCTGGGTGGCATAGCCCGGGATGGCGTCGAACTTGTCCAGTGTGCCGCCGGTGTGGCCCAGGCCGCGGCCGGAGATCATCGGATTGAAGCCGCCGCACGCCGCGATCGCGGGACCCAGAACCAGGCTGACCTTGTCGCCGATGCCGCCGGTCGAGTGCTTGTCGAGCACCGGGCCCGGGAGGTCCTCCGCCGACCAGTCCAGCACTTGGCCAGACCTGGTCATCGCCCGGGTCAGGGCGACCCGCTCATCCAGGCTCATCTTGTTGAAGATCACCGCCATGGCGAAGGCGGCGACCTGGCCCTCGGTCACCCGCCCGTCCGTCACCCCGGCGATGAAGGCCTCGATCTCCGCGTCCGACAGCACCCCGCCGTCGCGCTTCCGGGCGATGGTCTCCTGCGGCAGGAAGCGGGCATCGGAGGGGTGGTCGGACACGGTCGGACGGCTCCGTCGGAGGGCTCAGGTGGGCGTTTCCGGCACCATGAAGAAGCCCTGGCCGACCGGCAAGTCAGCCGTGTGGATGGCGGGTATGAGGGGGTGGGACCCTGGTTACCTGCCGGTGATCGTTCAGTTGGTTGTCATTCCCGGCTCGACCGGGAATCCAGGCCGCCGGTGCAGCCCGCGCGGCCGGACTGGATTCCCGCTTTCGCGGGAATGACAGGAAAATCTGATGGTTAGAATCCACTCACTCGCCATAGGGCACCCAGATGTTCTTCACCTGGACGGCGTGGGCGAGGATGTCGGGGCCTTCGGCCTGGGCCGGGTCGTGCCAGTCGCGGCCGCGGCCGAGGTCGGTCCAGCACTGCTTGAGGTTGCCGGCCGCGGCCTCCTCGACCGCCCGGCAGGCCGCCGGGGCACCGCAATACCAGATGGCGTCGACCGCGTCGTGCTTCGCCATTTCCAGGCCCAGCGCCGCCTTGTCGCCGGTGACGATGTTGACCACGCCGGGCGGCACGTCGGAGGTGTCGAGCACCTGATAGAGGTCAGTGGCGGCCAGCGGGTGGCGCTCGCCGGGCACGGCCACGACCCGGTTGCCCATGGCGATAGCGGGCGCCACCAGGCTGATGAAGCCGAGCAGGCACGGCGCCTCCGGACAGGCGATGGCGACGACGCCGACCGGCTCCTTCATCGCCAGGGCGAGGCCGCGGATCGGCGGCTGGTGCACCTGGCCCTCGTACTTGTCGGCCCAGGCGCCATAGGCGAAGAGACGGGCTATGCTGGCCGCGACCTCCGCCGTGGCCTCGGGCTTCTTCGCGCCGGTCATGGCCTGGATGCGGGTGGCGAACTCCTCCGCCCGCGCCTCCAGGTTCTCGGCGATGTAGTAGAGGATCTGCGCTCTGTTGTGCTGGCTCGCGCTCGCCCAGCCCTCGGCCTTGCGCGCCGCCTCGACGGCGTTGCGGATATCCTTGCGGTTGCCCTCGCCGACCTCGCCCAGGATGGTGCCGTCCGGTGCCAGCACGGGCCGTGGGTAGCCGCCATCGGGACGGGCCTGTTTGCCGCCGATATAGAGCTTGGCCGTGCGGTCGATGCCCAGCGGCGACTTCTCCGGCGGCTTGGCGTCCGGCAGGGGCTTGGGTTCCTTCCAGGCCGGTCGCTTGGCCTCCCAGGCGGGCCTGGTGTAGGCGGCGATGCCCTCGCGCCCGCCCTCGCGGCCATAGCCCGACTCCTTGTAGCCGCCGAAGCCGGCCGCGGCGTCGAACTGGTTGGTGGTGTTCACCCAGACGACGCCCGCCTTCAGCTTCGGCGCGATGTCCAGCGCCAGGTTGATCGATTCCGACCAGACGCTGGCGGCGAGGCCGTAGGCGGTGTTGTTGGCCAGATCCACCGCCTCGTCGGGCGTGCGGAAGCTCATCGCCGCGATGACGGGGCCGAAGATCTCCTCGCGCATCACGGTGGAGGCGGGCGCGACATTGGTGAACAGCGTCGGCGG
Source organism: Azospirillaceae bacterium (assembly GCA_040226215.1). Taxonomy (GTDB): domain Bacteria; phylum Pseudomonadota; class Alphaproteobacteria; order DSM-16000; family Inquilinaceae; genus JAVKFF01. The sequence continues at coordinate 1,196 of JAVKFF010000068.1, read as the reverse complement.
GTAGAAGCAGCCCTCGGTCGGCACCGACCAGCTCGGCTGCCACATCTCCGCGCCCTCGGCCACTCCCTGCGCGACCAGCCTCGCGATCCGCTCGAGCTGGACTGGCGCCACGATGGCGCCGATGTCGATCGCCTTGTCCAACGGATCGCCGACGCGCAGGCTCTCCATGCGCTGGCGCAGCTTGGCGATCATGCGATCGTGCACGCCCTCCTGGATGAGCAGGCGGGACCCCGCGCAGCAGACCTGGCCCTGGTTGAACCAGATGGCGTCGACCACGCCCTCCACGGCGCTGTCGAGATCGGCGTCGTCGAAGACGATGAAGGGTGACTTGCCGCCGAGCTCCAGGGTCAGCGCCTTGCCCGACCCGGCGGTGGCCCGGCGGATCTGTCGGCCGACCTCGGTCGAGCCGGTGAAGGCGATCTTGTCGATGCCCGGATGTTCGACGATCAGGCGCCCGGTCTCCCCGTCGCCGGTGACGATGTTGACCACGCCCCTGGGCAGGCCGGCGATCTGGCACAGCTCGGCGAAGGCCAGCGCCGTCATTGGCGTGAACTCCGCCGGCTTCAAGACCACAGTGTTGCCGCAGGCGATGGCCGGGGCGATCTTCCAGGCCAGCATCAGGAGCGGGAAGTTCCACGGGATGATCTGGCCGCAGACGCCGACAGGCGCCCGGTCGGCCAGCTCCGTGTCCATCAGCTGGGCCCAGCCGGCGTGGTGGTAGAAGTGCCGGGCGACCAGGGGGATATCGAGATCGCGGGTCTCGCGGATCGGCTTGCCGTTGTCCAGCGTCTCCACCACCGCGAGATGGCGGGAATGGCGCTGGACCAGCCGGGCGAGCGCATAGAGGTAGCGCGCCCGCTCATGACCCGGCAGCTTCGCCCAGCCGGGCTGGGCCCGGCGCGCGGCGGCGACCGCGGCGTCGACATCCGCCGCGCCGGCCTGGGAGGCCTGGCCCAGCACCGCGCCCGTCGCCGGGTTCAGGATGTCGAAATAGCGGCCGTCCGCCGGTTCCCGCCTGGCGCCGTCGACGAACATCTTGGAGGGATGGAAGTGCCGGTCGATCCAGGCGCGCACGGCGGAGTCGCTCTCCGGGGCGGGGCCGTAGTCCATGGTCTCGAACACCTCGGCGACGGATGGTTGGGCGGCGGTCATCGGAAGGCCTCTCGTCGCGTGGACGCATATGCCTGCGGGCTCAG
>JAVKFF010000067.1:0-20704 GCA_040226215.1 Azospirillaceae bacterium | reverse complement strand
CCAGCAGTACGGTGCGTCTGCCCAGGCTCCCCCTGCCCGAGATCCCCTTGCCCGAGCGGCCGATCGCCGCCATCGATGTCGGCACCAACAACTGTCGCCTGCTGGTCGCCAAGCCGCGGCCGGAAGGCTTCCAGGTGATCGACGCCTTCAGCCGTGTCGTCCGCCTCGGCCAGCAGGTCGACGCCAGCGCCTGGCTCGGCCGCACGGCGATGGACCGCACGGTAGCCGCCCTGCAGGTCTGCGCCGGCAAGATCCAGCGCCATCGCGTGGTGGCGTGCCGCGCCGTGGCGACGGAAGCCTGCCGTCGGGCGCGCAATTTCGACGAGTTCCGGCGCCGGGTCCTGCGCCAGACCGGCCTCTATCTCGAGCTGATCACGGCGGAGGAGGAGGCGCGCCTGTCGCTGGGCGGCTGCGCGCCGCTGATCGAGCCTGAGATCCCCTGGGCCCTGGTCTTCGACATCGGCGGCGGCTCCACCGAGGTGCTGTGGGTCAGGGTCTCGCCGACGGGCAACCACCACCTCGAGGCCTCCATCAGCCTGCCGCTCGGCGTGGTCACGCTGGCCGAGCGGCACGGCACCGACCGCATGCCGGACGCCGTCTACGAGCGGATCGTCGAGAGCGTGATGGCGGACCTGCACGATTTCGACGCCCGCCACCGCATCGCCGAGGCCGTCGCGGCGGGCCAGGTGCAGATGCTGGGCTCGTCGGGCACCGTGACCACGCTGGCCGGCGTCGCCTCGGGCCTGCGGCGCTACGACCGCTCGGCGATCGACGGCAGCCGGCTGGACACCGCCCTGGCGCTGGCGCTCGGCCGGCGGCTGCAGGGGCTGGACCAGGCCGGCCGCGCGGTGCAGCCTTGCATCGGGCGCGATCGTGCCGATCTGGTGGTCGGCGGCTGTGCCGTGCTGGAGGCGATCTGCCGGCTCTGGCCGGTGCCGACGATCCGGGTGGCCGACCGCGGCGTGCGCGAGGGCATCCTCTTCGCCCTGCTCGAACGCCGCCGCAGGGGATAGGCCGTCACCGCGCGCTGCCGGCCCGATCGCCAGAGCGGCTGGGCACAGCGGCCGGGCAGAGCGGCTGGGCACGGGGCGGCCGATCCATAAAGGGGAAGGACAGGAAACGAATGGCGGGCAAGGGCCCATCGCGCCCGACCGGTCGCGGCATGACGACCCGGGTGAAGACCGCCAAGCGGCGGCGCACCTCGTCGACACGCTGGCTCGAACGCCAGCTCAACGATCCCTATGTGGCCGAGGCGAGGAAGCGCGGCTACCGCTCGCGCGCCGCCTTCAAGCTGCTGCAGCTCGACGACAAGTACGGCCTGCTGAGACCGGGCCAGCGCGTCGTCGATCTCGGCGCGGCACCCGGCGGCTGGTGCCAGGTCGCGGTGGAGCGCCTCAGCGGCCAGGGCACCGTGGTCGGTCTCGACTATCTGGAAATGGACCCGGTCCCCGGCGCCGTCCTGCTGCAGCTCGACTTCTACGACGCCGACGCGCCAGCGCGTCTCAACGAAGCGCTCGGCGGCAAGGCCGATGTGGTGCTGTCCGACATGGCGGCGCCGACCACCGGCCATGCCCAGACCGACCATCTGCGCATCACCGGCCTGGCCGAGGCGGCCTGGGCGTTCGCCCGCGACGTGCTGGCGCCCGGCGGCGTCTTCGTCGTCAAGCTGTTCCAGGGCGGCGCGGAGCAGGACCTGCTTGGCGAGCTCAAGCGCGATTTCGCCAAGGTGGCGCACGCCAAGCCGAAGGCCAGCCGCGCCGATTCGTCGGAGCTCTACATCGTGGCCACGGGGTTCCGCGGCTGACCGGGCCGGCCGACGGCCGCATCAAGCCTGCCATGACGTTGCCCGATGGGCCAGGCGGTCGCCATGGGGGCTTCGCAATGACCGAAGTTATTAACTGAAATCACAAATGGTTATGATCCAGTTCTGAGCCACTTTGTGAGGCGAAGGGCCGACCGCCTCCCGGTCCGCGTCATGCCGCCATGCCGTGGCGTCGCTTCTCTTGTCATCGCCGCTGGGTATAGTGCGGCGAATTTCCGCGCGAGGAACTCGCGACGACCGCTGCTCCAGGGATGCCAGCCGCAATGGAAATTCGTGACGCGCTCACCTTCGACGATGTCCTTCTCGAGCCGCAGGATTCCGCCGTCCTGCCCGCGGATGCCGATACGACGACCCGGCTGACGCGGTCGATCAGCCTCGGGATTCCGCTGCTCTCCGCGGCGATGGACACGGTGACCGAGAGCCGGCTGGCGATCGCCATGGCGCAGGCCGGCGGCATCGGCGTGATCCATCGCAATCTCGACATCGAGCGCCAGGCCGACGAAGTGCGGCGGGTCAAGCGCTTCGAATCGGGCATCGTGGTCAACCCGATCACCATCCGGCCCGAGGCGACGCTGTCGGACGCGCTGGCGCTGATGAGCCGGCACGGCATCTCCGGCATCCCGGTCACCACCGAAACCGGCACGCTGGTCGGTATCCTGACCAATCGCGACGTGCGCTTCGCCTCCAACCCGGCCCAGCCGGTGGCCGAGCTGATGACCAAGGACCGGCTGGTGACGGTGCGCGAGGGCGTCGGCCGGGAGGAGGCCAAGCGGCTCCTGCACCAGCACCGTATCGAGAAGCTGCTGGTGGTCGACGACGACTATCGCTGCATCGGCCTGATCACCGTCAAGGACATCGAGAAGGCGCAGCTCCACCCGCTCGCCTGCAAGGACGAGAAGGGCCGCTTGCGCGTGGCCGCGGCGACGGGGACAGGCGACAAAGGCCGGGCGCGGGCGGAAGCCCTGTTCGAGGCCGGCGTCGACGTGCTGATCATCGACACCGCGCACGGCCAGAGCGACGGCGTGGTGCAGGCGGTCGAGGCGGCGCGCCGGCTCAACAACTACACCCAGATCGTCGCCGGCAACGTGGCGACGGCCGCCGGCGCCCGGCGGCTGATCGACGCCGGTGCGGACGCCATCAAGGTCGGCATCGGCCCGGGTTCGATCTGCACCACGCGCATGGTCGCCGGCGTCGGCGTGCCCCAACTCACCGCCATCATGGACGTGGCCGAGACGGCCCGTCGGCATGGCCTGCCGGTGATCGCCGATGGCGGCATCAAGTATTCCGGCGACCTCGCCAAGGCGCTGGCGGCGGGGGCGGACTGCGCCATGCTGGGCTCGCTGTTCGCCGGCACCGACGAGGCCCCGGGCGAGGTGGTGCTCTACCAGGGCCGCAGCTACAAATCCTATCGCGGCATGGGCTCCGTCGGCGCCATGGCGCGCGGCTCGGCGGACCGCTACTTCCAGCAGGAGGTGACGGATCAGCTGAAACTGGTGCCCGAGGGCGTGGAGGGCCGGGTGCCCTACAAGGGACCGGTCGCCCAGGTGATTCACCAGCTCGTCGGCGGCCTCAAGGCGGCCATGGGCTATACCGGCAGCGCCGACCTCGCCGCCTTTCGCGAGCGCGCGCGCTTCGTGCGCATCACCAATGCCGGGCTCCAGGAGAGCCATGTGCACGACATCACGGTGACCCAGGAAGCCCCCAACTACCGCCGCGACATGTAGCGGACTGGCGATCAACCCACTGAATTCTAAGGAACTTTCCAATCCCGGCCCGGCGCCGGGATATTTTTTCTCCCCCCTGTGACCTTACTCACCGCGCGCCGCGCCCGATCGGGTCACCTTGCCCCTCGACGAGCGGATCGGCACCGGAGACGGCTCCGGACGGTCCGTGCCAAGAGGGGGATGACACGACAATGACCAAGCGCAACCGCATTGCCGCACGCACCGTCGCGGCCCTGACCACCTTCGCACTCGGCGCCGCGATCGCCGTGGCGACCCTGACCACCATCGCTGGCGAGGCCCAGGCGCAGGTTGCCGGCGGACCGCCGGATCGCCGGACCGATCCCGCACCGGTCAGCGAAAGCTACGAGCGCGACCATTGCGGCGCGCTGGCGATCGAGCATCTCGGCTATTCGGACCGCTTCGGCCATGTCTTCGAGATGACCAATGACAGCAATTCGACCGCGTCCGTCTTCGCCGTCGTGAATTCCAGTGTCCGCCAGCAGTTCTGGGTCCCGAACGGCGCCGTGCTGACGGTGGCGCTGGGCCAGGGGCAGTTGATCGAGACGCTCGACTTCGCATCCGACCGCTGCGAGACGCAGGTGGAGTTCGCCCAGGGCAATGCCGCGCCCTTCGACGGCGCGATCAGCATTCCGCCCCTGTTCATGTGAACGCCGCCGCCTGGCGGACAGGCGGCACCAGATCGTCCATCCGGGGGGATGGCGGCCCTCGGGCCGCCAGGATGGATCGGGCCGGAGACGGGCTTCCGTCTCCGGCCTTCGCTTTTTCGGACCCCTTCGCTTTTTCGGATCGTCGGCGATGCGGCGACACGCATCAAACCTGTTTGGAAACAGCTGTTTGCCGCCATCATCCCGAGCCGACAAAAAGCACTTGCCGATGTGACTGCAATCACCGCGTGTGGCGTCGCGATGCGTCATTGTCCGGGCACGATACGGGATCGGCAGGCGATAGGCCGGTCACCGGTCTTAACGAGGGGGAATGAGACAATGACCAAGCGCAACCGTTTTGCCGCCACCGCCATCGCGGCCGTCAGCACCTTCGCCATCGGCGCCGCCGTCACCATCGGCTCGCTGGGCGCCATCGCGACGGACGCCGTCGCCCAGCCGGGGCCGGTGACCTATGTTCCGGACTTCCCGGACATTCCCGACCGGCCGCGCACCGAGGTCCATGAGGGCTTTGAGCGGGACATCTGCGGCGTGCTGGCCATTCAGCATCTCGGCTACTCACAGCAGTACGGCCACGTCTTCGAGATGACCAACTCGAGCAACGCCACCGCCTCGGTCTACGCCGTGGCCAATTCGTCCGTTCGCCAGCAGTTCTGGGTGCCGAACGGCGCCGTGATGACCGTGGCGCTCGGCCAGGGCCAGCTCATCGAGACGCTGGAGTTCGCCTCCGACCGCTGCGAGACCGATGTCGATCTCGCCCGCGGCCAGATCGCGCCGTTCAGCGGGCCGATCAGCATTCCGCCGCTGTTCATGTGATACCGCTCTGGAGGCTGGCGGCCTCCAACCTTCATCCATCCGGGGGGAAGACGGCTCAGGCCGTCTGGATGGACCGGGCCGGGGACGGGCGACCGTCTCCGGCCCATTCGCGTCCGTGGTCCCGCGGTGTCAGGCGGATCGGTCCGCCGTAGCGGCCGGCCGGCCCGCCAGTTCGACGATCAGCGCGCCGGGATTGCCCGGTTCCTCGGCGACGCGGCGGACGAGACGGCGGAAACGCGGCGCCTTCAGCCAGCGCGGCACGGCCAGCCGCAGCACGCCCTGGTCGGCGCCTTTCTTCGAGTGGCCGCGCCCGGTGATGACCCTGAGCGCCGGCTCCCCGCGCATGGCGGCAAGTGAGACGTCGCGCATCAGCCTTGCCTGCGCTTCCGCCTGGGTGAGGCTGTGAAGGTCGGTGGTCATCATCGGGCAAGCGCGGGCGGTTGGCGGCATGTGCAGGAAAGCGTAGCGCGCGGGGCGGCACGATTGCTACACCCACGGCCATGACACCCGCAGCCCGCGTCGCCGCCCTGATCGATCTCGTCGCCGCCCATCGCGAAGGCACGGCCGCGCCCGACGCCGTCGCGCGGGGCTATTTCCGCGGCCGCCGCTATGTCGGTTCGAAGGACCGGCGGGCGATCGGCGACGCCTTCTTCTCCGTGCTGCGCCACTGTGCCCGGCTCCGCTGGCACCTGGGCGAGGCGGATCCCGGTCCGCGCGCCCTGGCGATCGCCCATGCCCTGCTGGTCGACGGGGAGGCGCCTGACACCGTGCACGGCTGGTTCACAGGGGACGCCTACGGCCCGCCACCCCTCGACACGGCGGAGGCGGCGCTGATCGCGCGGCTGTCCGCCCGTCGGCTCGACGATCCGGCGATGCCAGAGGCGGTGCGACTGGAGCTGCCGGACTGGGCGGCGGCACCGCTCGCCCGCGTCTTCGGCGATCGCCTGGCCCAGGAGATGGCGGGCTTCGACGCCGCCGCGCCGCTCGATCTCCGGGTCAACGCGCTGCGGGCCGGCCGAGACGACATCCTCGCCGCCCTCCAGGCGCAGGGGTTCGAGGCGGTGGCTACCCCCTTCTCGCCGGTCGGCATCCGCCTCGCCCGACGCCAGCCCATCGACGGCACGGCGCTTTACCGGGACGGTGTCATCGAAGTTCAGGACGAGGCCTCGCAGATCGCCGCCCTCCTAACCGGGGCGGGGCCGGGGGAACAGGTCGCCGATCTCTGTGCCGGGGCGCTGGGCAAGGCGCTGGTGCTGGCCGGCATGATGCAGGGTCGCGGCCGCGTGCTGGCCGCCGACACCGACGCCTCCCGGCTCGCGCGTGGCTCGCCGCGCCTGAAGCGGGCAGGGGCGGACAATATCGAGCGCCGCGTCCTGAAGGCCGACGGCGACAAGTGGATCGGCCGCCAGAAGGGTAAGTTTGACCGGGTGCTGGTGGATGCGCCATGCAGCGGCCAGGGCACCTGGCGCCGAGACGTTGACCTGCGCTGGCGGCAGGCCGACCTGACGGCGCTGGCCGCCGTCCAGACCGGCATCCTGCGCCAGGCGCTGCGCCTGGTGAAACCGGGCGGCATCGTGGTCTACGCCACCTGCTCGCTGCTCAAGGAGGAGAACGAGGATGTGGTGGCGGCCGCCACGGCGGAGGCGGAGGGATTCGGGCCGGTCGACGCGGCCGCCTGGTGGGCGGAGGCCATCGGCACGCCGCCGCCGCCGCTGGTCGACGGCAACACGCTGCGCCTCTCTCCGGCGACGACCGGAACCGACGGCTTCACCGTTACGCTGCTCAGCCGCGCGTCCTGATCGGCGCGACCGGCGCCGTGGCCGGGCATAGGTGCCGTGCGGCGGGGGCACCAGTCTGGCGGTTGCCAGGGCGCCGGATTCGGGGCTATGCCGGGGCTCGCTCCCCCGCTCTCCCAGCGCCGGAACCACGCCGCCATGCCGTCCTCCCCCGCCGCATCCGCCGTCCCGTCGACCGGGCCGGAAATGGACAGCGTCATCGCCGAGCGCCACGACCACATCCTGATCCTCGACTTCGGCAGCCAGGTCACCCAGCTGATCGCGCGCCGGGTGCGCGAGGCCGGCGTCTATTGCGAGATCTGGCCCTTCAACCGGGCCGACGACGACAGCGTTCGGGCTTTCCGGCCGAAGGGCGTGATCCTTTCCGGCGGCCCGGCCAGCGTGACCGAGATCGACACCCCCCGGGCGCCGGACGGGGTCTTCGAGCTTGGCGTGCCGGTGCTGGGCATCTGCTATGGCGAACACACCATGTGCGCCCAGCTCGGCGGGCAGGTGGAGGACTCCGACCACCGGGAGTTCGGCCGGGCGCATCTGGAGATCACCGGGGAGTGCCGGCTGTTCGACGGTGTCTGGGCCAGGGGCGAGCGGCCGCAGGTCTGGATGAGCCATGGCGACCGGGTGACCCGGCTGCCCGAAGGCTTTTCGGTCGTCGCCGTGTCCGAGGGGGCGCCCTTCGCCGCCGTGGCGGACGACGCCCGGCGCTTCTACGGCGTTCAGTTCCACCCCGAGGTGATGCACACCCCGGACGGCGCCCGCCTGCTGGCCAGCTTCGTGCGCGACGTCTGCGGCTGCGCCGGGGACTGGACCATGGCTGCCTTCCGCGAGGAGGCGGTCGCCAAGATCCGCGCCCAGGTCGGCGACGGCAAGGTGATCCTCGGCCTCTCGGGCGGTGTCGACAGCTCGGTCGCGGCGGTGCTGCTGCACGAGGCGATCGGCGACCGGCTGACCTGCATCTTCGTCGACCACGGCCTGATGCGCGGCGGCGAGGCGGAGGAGGTGGTGCGCCTGTTCCGCCGCACCTACAACATCCCGCTCGTGCATGTCGACGCGGCGGCGCTGTTCCTGGGCAAGCTGGCGGGCGTCGAGGACCCGGAGGACAAGCGCAAGACCATCGGCGCCACCTTTATCGAGGTGTTCGATGCCGAGGCGGCGAAGATCGAGGGCGCGGCGTTCCTGGCCCAGGGCACGCTCTATCCCGACGTCATCGAGAGCGTGAGCTTCACCGGCGGGCCCAGCGTCACCATCAAGTCGCACCACAATGTCGGCGGTCTGCCGGAGACGATGAACCTGAAGCTGGTCGAGCCCCTGCGGGAGCTGTTCAAGGACGAGGTGCGGGATCTGGGGCGCGAGCTCGGCCTGCCGGAGCCCTTCATCGCCCGGCATCCCTTCCCCGGGCCCGGCCTCGCCATCCGCGTGCCCGGCGCCATCGATCCGGAGAAGCTGGACATCCTGCGCAAGGCCGACGCGATCTATCTCGAAGAGATCCGTGCCGCCGGCCTCTACGACGCCATCTGGCAGGCCTTCGCGGTGCTGCTGCCGGTGCGCACGGTGGGCGTGATGGGCGACTACCGCACCTACGACCACGTCTGCGCGCTCAGGGCCGTCACCTCGACCGACGGCATGACGGCCGACTACTACCCCTTCGACCACGGCTTCCTCGGCCGCGTGGCCACCCGCATCATCAACGAGGTCCGCGGCATCAACCGCGTCGTCTACGACGTCACCTCCAAGCCGCCGGGGACTATCGAGTGGGAGTGATAGTAAATCACTTCAAGAAAAGTTAATTTACTTGAGTTATCTGTGTTCCATAGAGCTGTTTTTTAATAATTACTAAAAAGTGTTATCATTTCACTCCCATTTTATTGATGGAGGGAGTTATGGACAAGAAGCAGCTGCGCAAGGTGGCGGAGGCCAAAAAGCGGGTGTTCGAGGGCCAGATGACAATCTGGAACACGCGCATCGAAACGCTGCTCGAAACCGGCGAAGTCAGGGCGGCGACGGACGCGATGTCCGCGCCAGTGGACCTCGCCTCCAACAACTGCGACTGCAACTCTCCTTGCGATGCCCTCACCGGTGCCGGCGGACGCCATGTGAATCCGGCCGTTACGCGTGGCAACTGATCGTCAGGACGTGTGAAGGGGAGGCGGGCAGCTTCCCTCTGGGCAGAATGCGTTCGCCCGGGACTACCCGCCTCTCCGGATGCGATCAGCCACGCGCCGGGTTGGGATTGGATACGCCTTGAAGCGCACCGGATGTCAGCGCGTCGCACGGTGCGTTGCAGCCGCAATTGTTCGATGCCAGCTCCACGGGCGACACCATCGTGTCAAGTGCCGCCCGCAGGTCGCCGGCATCCACCAACGCTGACAGACGTGTCGACCAGATCGTCAACTGGCCTTCGACGATCTGCTTCTTGGCCGCGGCGACGGCCTCGATCTTCTTGCTGTCCATCATGTCCTCCTTCTGGTTGGAGTTACCCAACCGCCGGCCTCGGCCAACGGTACGCCTGCCGGTTTCGCGCGTCATCAGGCGGCGTGTTCCGGTTGCGCCTCGTTATGCCGCCGGGCGGCCAACACCAGCAGATCCGTGAACTCGTCGGGCTCGAGCGGACACGGCGGCTCACCGCTGTTCATCGCCGCGAGCGGACAGGCACGACTCTGGCACGACGCGGCGTAGGAGCAACTGGAGCACTTGCCATCCGCGAAGTTGCCTGGATTGGTCCACAGGTCCCATTTCGCGTCATCGATGATCATGTCACCGCTGGCCAGAAGCTGTCCGACCCGATTGCGGTCGTCCTCGAAGGCGACGGTGCATTTGTAGAGGGTACCGTCCGATCCGATCACCACGGACGATTCCTTGCCGGCATAGCAGACGCTGCCATGAGGCTGGAACGCATCCCGGATCTGATCGGCGGAGAATCCGCGGGAAACCGCCTCGTTGACGAGCGAGAGCTTCGTGTCGAATGCGCTCTCCGCATCGCAGATTTCCAGCGTTGAATCGTTCGGCCCACCCCATTGACCGACCGGATGGAAGTCCAGGGTCACCCGGCTGTCATCGCCGACCGTTTCGGAGAGCCTCTCGAACATCCTGTTCATGCCGGCGAGGTTGGGACGGTCGAAGTTGACCCGGAGGCGGATGGAGAAGGTCGCCTCGGTGTCAAGCATGCCGCGCAGGTTGGTAAGGATGCGGTCGAAGGTCCCCTGTCCGCCACGCAGTTTGCGCCGGCTGTCGTGATCCGCACGGTCGCCGTCCAGCGTGATCTGAAAAAAGTCGACCCGCGCCGCCAGCAACCGGGCGAAGACGGTCGGCGTCAGCTGCACCGCGTTCGTCGTGATGCCACTGCGATATGTCGCGCCGGTCCGCGCGCAAGCTGCGATGAAGGACTCCGATAGCGAGAAGATAATGTCCTTGGCGAGGAGAGGCTCCCCGCCGAACCAGCTCACGGTCACCAGCGGATAGTCGGCAGCCTTACGCGCGATCAGACGCTCGACACCCGCGGCCACCAGGGGCTTCATGCGACCGCGTGCGAAGGTCTCGTAGCAATAGACGCAGCGGCAGTTGCAGTCCTCGTGGGGCAGGATGATCGCGTTGAACACCGACTGGCGCTCGCGGGCCAGCACCTTCGTTGCCAGACTGGTCTCGGATATGTTGCAGGGCACGATAAAGCCCTGCCGTATCAACTCGGTCAGGTCGGCAATCGCGTCGGCTGAGAAGCGGGAGACCGATGCCGGCTCCCGGTTCTTCGGCATCGCCTCTTCGAGAAGGCCTGAATAGGCGGCCGCGGTCTCCGGCGGCACCCGTGCCACCGCACCCATGAAGCTGTTGTGGAGCAGGACACTTCCGTCGCCATCGCGAACGGCCCGCGTGTAACGCGACCACTGGAACAGTCGATCGGATACCATCACGTATCCTCCCCGTTTCCAAAAGCGCGAGTCACTCGTTATATTTTCTTAATTTTTATGTATTGCACGTTTCAGTATAGTCATAATTCAGGTAAGTTTCAATGTGGAGTCAAGAATAGCAATAAAATTTCAATTTTGGCGATTCGGCCAGCGATCTGTCCATCACCTGGAGAGCGAGGATGATCGGTTTCCTGGAAGCCCGATCACCCGCCCACTTCCCACCAGATGAACACGATCAGCGCCACCGCGGCGATGGTGGCGAGCACCGCGGCGAGGCTCCAGGCGAACTGGCGCAACTCGCCCTGCTTCCAGGCGCTGCGGGCGATCAGCAGGATCATGACGGCGACGAAGAGGCCGACGGCGGCGTAGACGTTCATGGGGCGAGCCCATGCGCCCTGGACGGTGGATTCGTCAAGCCGGGCGGGCAGTGGTGGCGCATGGCGGATTGGAGCGCCGCTTTCCATCTTTGCGTCGTCCCGGCCGACCGGAGGGAGAGCCGGGACCGGCATGGCGTCCTCACGGACGGCGACGTCGCCTCGGGTCGCGGTCGGCGCGGGCCGTCGGCCGGTCCCGGGTCTGCGGCGCGGCACTGCGCGCCACACCGCGCACGGGATGACGGGGTGTTGAATCGTGAAAAAATTTTCGTCGTCCCGGCCGACCGGAGGGAGAGCCGGGACCGGCATGGCGTCCTCACGGACGGCGACGTCGCCTCGGGTCGCGATCGGCGCGGACCATCGGCCGGTCCCGGGTCTGCGGCGCGGCACTGCGCGCCGCACCGCGCACGGGACGACGGGAGCTTGACGTTGGCGACAGGGCAGGAAGCGTCGACAAGTCCGCCCTCAACCCCAACTCCAACCCTGCCCTCGACCTCACCCCAACCCCAGCCCAATCGCCACCCCAACCCAAACCCCAGCCCCGCCGCGCGGCATCAGCCGTGCCGGCTGATGCGGCCCTGCGAGGGCCAGGCGGGGCGGGTGGCGACGTCCTTGGAGCCGCAGCTGGAGCAGCGCATGCGGGTGCCGATCTCCGGCACCGGGATCTCGGCGCCGAGCTGGCCGATGAGTTGGGCCGTCGCCATCACGGCATTGTGGCCGCAGCGGTTGCACCAGCAGAACACATCGACCTGGCGGTGCTTGAGGGCGCCCAGCAGCAGCGGAATGGCGCGCCTCTCCTCGCTCGCGATCAGCCTCCGCTTGTAGCCCGCCATCTGCGCCGATCCTAGGAATGTCGTCCGGAAACGGAACATAACAGGAACATTTGTGCCCGGCAAGCGGACGTGGCATGGTTGTGGCCGAGACGGTTCAAGGGATCGCTTGACGGATCGGCGCCCACGATGTTCAACGGCGGTGAGTCGAGGGGATCACCGGGGGTGGGCCCGACCGAACGGACCATGAGGAGAAAGCGCGGTGAGTGACAATAGCGGTGTCGGCGGCGCCGGCAGAGGCCGGCTGTGGCCGATCATATCGGGGGTGCTCCTGATTGCGCTGGTGGTGGTTCTGATCATCGACCTGTCGGGATCGGGCCAGGTTGAGGAGCTGGAGGGCGAGCTGGGCTCGGCCAACGAGCGGATCGCCTCCCTGGAAGGCGAGCTCGCGAGCGCCCAGACGGCGGCCGACGAGGCCCAGGCCTCGCTGGAGGAACTCGGCGATCTCGACGCGCTGCGCAGCGAGGCGGAGGAGCTCAACCAGTCGATCACCGACCTGCGCAGCGAGCGCGACCTGCTGGTTACCGAGGTCGACCAGGCCCAGGGTCAGCTGGCCGAGCTCGAGGAGCAGACCGCGACAGCCGTGGAGGAGGCCGAGGCCCGCCGGGTGGAGGCCGAGCAGGCCGCCGCCGAAGCGATCGCCACGGCCGAGGAACGGCGGTCCGAGGCCGAGGAGGCCATCGCCTCCCTCTACGAGGAACGCCAGCGGGCGGAGCAGTCAGCCCTCGAGGCGCAGGAGGCGGCGACCGCGGCGCAGAGCGAACTCGATGAGCTCAACACCACCATCGATGAGCGCCGGGCGAATCTTGAGAACCTGGAGCAACAGATCGCGAGCGCCGAGGCCGAATTGGGCCGCCTGCGCCAGTCGATCGACCAGGCATTGACGCCGCAGCAGCAGAACGCGCCGGCCGACGCCAATGCCGGCAGCAACGATGCCTCGGGCGACGCCACAAGCGGCGATGATGCCAGTGGTGACGATACGAGCGGTGACGATACGAGCGGCGACGATACGAGTGGCGACGCCACGACCACGCAATAAGACGCTGCATCGGGCCTGCCGTCCCCGGATGACGGGCCCGAGGCGAGACATCGAAGACGCCGGCTGACACGGGCGGAACCGTGGAAGGCCGGCGTCGTCGCATCACGCCGGTCAAACCACCGGCACCGAACCGGCGGACAATCTGACCGGTCGGTTCTGACTGCGGGATCTGGCTGCGGGATCTGACTGCGGGATCTGACTGCGGGATCTGGCGGCAGGCTGCAGGAGCGGGCCCGTTCGGCGGGCCTGAACGGCAAGATTGAACGGCGGCTTCCCGGGACGACAGCGTCGGCTGAACGGCGCGATACCGGGGGGAGGCACAGGGACGGGTTCACGGTTCAGGGAGCGGAACGGGTGAAGGCACTCGCATCCTTCATACGCGGCGTTGACGCGTTCAACGAGTGGCTGGGCCGCTATATCGCCTGGCTGACCCTGGCGACGGTGCTGATCTGCTTCGCCGTGGTCGTCCTGCGCTACGTCTTCTCCACGGGCATCATCTGGCTGCAGGAAGCCTATGTCTGGACCCACGCCATCGTCTTCATGGTCGGCGCGGGCTACACCTTCCTGCACGGCGGGCATGTCCGCGTGGACATCGTCTACGGCAATCTCAACCCCCGCCGCCGCGCCTGGATCGACATCGTCGGCACCTTCATCTTCATGGTTCCGTTTCTCTGGGTAGTGGCGCGCTATTCCGGCCAGTTCATCACCTCGTCCTGGATGATCCGCGAAACCACGGACCAGCCAGGCGGCATCCGCCAGCTCTTTCTCCTGAAGACGGTGATCTGGCTGTTCGTCGGCGTCGTCGGCATCCAGGGCGCGGCCCTGGTGGCCAGGCGGGCGCTCTACCTGCTGGGCCGCGAGGAATTCGCCCCCGAAGCGGTCGGGCACTAGGAGCGCCCCCATGGATCCGGCACTGATCGGAGAGGTTCTCTCCGGCCTCATGTTCCTGGTGACGATTTTCGCCGTCCTGCTCGGCTATCCCGTCGCCTTCACGCTCGGCGGCACGGCGATCATCTTCGCCCTGATCGGGCACGAACTCGGCGCCTTCGAATTCGCCTTCCTCAACGCCATCGGCTCTCGCTTTTTCGGCACCATGAAGACCGAGGTGCTGGTCGCCGTGCCGCTCTTCGTCTTCATGGGCGTGATGCTGGAGCGCTCGAAGATCGCCGAGGAACTGCTGGAGACCATGGGCCAGCTCTTCGGCTCCCTGCGCGGCGGGCTCGGCATCTCCGTCATCATCGTCGGCGCGCTGCTGGCGGCCTCCACCGGCATCGTCGGCGCCACCGTGGTGACGATGGGCCTGCTCAGCCTGCCGGCGATGATGCGCGCGGGCTACGACCCCAAGCTTGCCTCGGGCGTGATCTGCGCCTCGGGCACGCTGGGCCAGATCATCCCGCCCTCGACCGTGCTGATCTTCATGGGCGACATCCTGCAGGGCGCCAACCAGCGCGCCCAGCAGGCCATGGGCAATCTGGCGCCGGAGCCGCTGTCGGTCGGCCAGCTCTTCGCCGGCGCCATGCTGCCGGGGCTGATGCTGGTTCTGCTCTACATCGGCTGGGTGGTCTTCAAGGCGATCACCCAGCCCAAGAGCTGTCCGGCCTTGATCACCGATCCCAAGGACCGGGAGGGTCTCGCCTGGCGGGTGGTGACGGCATTGCTGCCGCCGCTGGCGCTGATCGTCGCCGTGCTGGGCTCGATCCTCGGCGGCATCGCCACGCCGACGGAATCGGCCTCGGTCGGCGCCATCGGCGCCACCATCCTTGCGATGGCGCGGCGCCAGTTCTCGCTCACCATCCTGAACGCGGTCATGCGCTCGACCATGAAGATCTCCTCCATGGTCTTCATCATCCTGCTCGGCGCCTCGGTGTTCAGCCTGGTGTTCCGCGGCCTGGGCGGCGAGGAGCTGGTGTTCGACGCGCTGTCGGCGCTGCCCGGCGGCCAGATCGGCGCCGTGGTCTCCGTCATGCTGGTGATGTTCTTCCTCGGCTTCTTCCTCGACACTTTCGAGATCATCTTCATCATGGTGCCGATCACCGCGCCGGCGCTGATCATCCTCGGCGTCGACCCGCTGTGGCTGGGCGTGGTGATCGGGGTCAACCTGCAGACCAGCTTCCTGACGCCGCCCTTCGGCTTCGCGCTGTTCTATCTGCGCGGCGTCGCCGCCCGGCTTGTTTCCACCACGCAGATCTATGCCGGCATCATCCCGTTCGTGATCCTGCAACTGGTCGCCATCGTGCTGCTCTACCTGCTGCCGGAGATGGCGACCTGGCTGCCCGACCAGATCTTCGGCAGCGGCGCACCGTCGGTCACCAGCCCCTCCGGCCAGGGCTCGACCGGAAGTTTCGGCGACCTGTTCGGTCCGGGCGGCGGCTCGAACGGCAATGGCTCCGGCGCGAACGACCTCAACGATCTGTTCGGCCCGTCCGGTGGCGGGACCGGTGGCGGCGCGAATGGCGGTTCGGGCGGGGGCAACGACCTCAACAACCTGTTCCAGTAGAACGGCCGCCGGGGCGCACGTCCCGTCGGCGAAATCCGATCCAGGAGACCGTTCACCCATGCTGACCCTCTATCACGCACCGCAATCGCGCTCGACCAGGCTGATCTGGCTCCTCGAGGAGGCGGGCGCGGACTACGCGATCGAGTACGTGACGATTCCGCGCATGGATGGCAGCGGCGGCCCCGACCCACGCAACCCCCATCCCGACAAGAAGGTGCCGGCGCTGGTCCATGACGGTGCACTGATCACCGAGTCGGTGGCCATCATGCAGTACGTCACCGATCTGCACCCGCAGGCGGGTATCGGTCCCCTGCCGGGCGACCCTCTGCGCGGGCCCTATCTGACCTGGCTTGCCTACTACGCCGGTGTGGTCGAGCCGGTGGTGACGCTGGGCTTCCTCGGCCTGCTCGACAATCCCGGCCTGCACCGGGCCTTCCGCGGCAAGGAGGATTACAACCAGCGCATTCTCGGCGCCCTTGCGGACGGCCCCTACATGCTGGGCGAGCGCTTCTCGGCGGTCGACGTGCTGATCGCCAGCATGGGGCACTGGATACGCGACGCGCTGGCGGCGGATCCGCTCGTCGACGACTATCTGAAGCGCTGTGGCGAGCGGCCGGCGCTGGCGGCCGCCATGGCCCGCGACGCGGAGCCGGCGACCGCCTGAGAGGGCTGCCACCAGCGCACAAGAAAAAGGCCCGCCCCGGACGGAGCGGGCCTTCGCCTTTCGGCGGTTGGCCGCCGGTCAGCGCGCCAGTTCGTACTCGAAGGGCAGCAGGCGGGAATTCAGGAACGCCTGCTCGCCGATGCGGGTCCACGGGATGATCGCCCGGCGGAATTCCGCATAGCTCTCGATGATGCGGCGCACCACATCGTCGGCATCCTCGTAGACCTCGTTCAAGACCTCGTTGGAGGCGTTGCCGCAGGCGATCAGGATGTCCTCCGGCAGGGAGCGCAGCTGCACGCCGTGCTCCTGCACAAGCGTGCGCAGGGCCGGGCCGGACTGGGCGTTGTATTCCGCCAGCATGTCCGAGTTGCCGCGGCCGGCCGCGGCCTGGACGATGGCCTTCAGGTCGGAGGGCAGCGAGTCCCATTCCGACTTGTTGACCGTCAGCTGCAGGGCCGAGCCCGGCTCGTGATAGCCCGGCGAGTAGTAGTAGGGGCAGACCTGGTAGAGGCCGAAGCTGAGATCGTTGTAGGGGCCGATCCATTCCGCCCCGTCGATGGTGCCGGCCTGCAGGGCGGGGAAGATCTCGCCGCCGGGCAGCACCACCACGGTAACGCCGAGCTTGGAGAGCACCCGGCCCTGGTTGCCAGGCGCGCGGAAGCGCTTGCCCTCGAGGTCGGCGACGGAGTTGATCTCCTCGCGGAACCAGCCGAAGGTCTGGGTGCCGGTGTTGCCCGCCAGGAAACCCTTCAGGTTGAACGGCTCGTAGAGCTCGTCCCACAGCGCCTGGCCGCCGCCATAGTCGACCCAGGCGGTGATCTCGTCGGCGGTGAAGCCGAACGGGAAGGCGGTGAAGAAGGCCGCGCCCTCGGTCTTGCCGATGTGGTAGTAGGACGCGTCATGGCCGAGCTGGGCGGTGCCGTCGGAGACGGCGTCCCAGACCTGCAGCGCCGGGACCAGTTCGCCCGCGCCGAAGACCTGGACCGTGATGCGCCCTTCGGTCGCCTCGGTGATCCAGCTGGCGATGCGCTCGGCGCCGGTGCCGACGCCGGGCAGCCCGGCCGGCCAGCTGGTGACCATGCGCCACTCGCGCCGCTCCTGCGCGATCGCCGGCGCCGAAAGACTGGACGCGGCCGCGACGGTGCCGGCACCACCGAGTGCCGCACCCTTGATGAACTGACGGCGACTACCTGCCATCCTCTTCCTCCCTGAACAAGAGCCTCGGAATTCCATTGTTGGCGGACCTTGAGGTGCGGGGACCGGCCGTCGGCGCGAGGACGTCGCGACGCGCGGTCGCCCCCCGAAAGTGCCGCAAGCCCGAAACGGCACCGATCGAGCGGTCAACTTATCGCGGTTGGGCCCAAAAGCAACAATTCTCAACCTTGGCGGGGTGTCGAAGACATTGATGCGGCGCAACAAATCGCGCTCGCGGCGACCGCTCACGGCCCGGTGTCGGCATCCATGCGCCAGCCATCGGGCCCAAGCACCTCGAGCGGCCGGAAGCGCGCCTTGTAGGCCATCTTCGGGCTCGCCTTGATCCAGTAGCCGAGATAGACGTGGTTGACGCCGCGCACCCGCGCCGCCTCGACGAGGGCGAGGATCAGATAGGTGCCGAGCGAGCGGTCGGCCGGATGCGGCTCGAAGAAGGAATAGACGGCGCTGTAGCCGTCCTCGATCTCGTCGGCCAGCATGGTGCCGATCAGCCGGCCATCGCGGTCTCGGGCGTCGAACAGGACCGCGGTGGCCGCGCCTTCCTCGACCATGGCGGCGTAGTCGGAAAACGACATGCGTGCCATCTCGCTCTCGCCATGGCGGGCGGCCTGGTAGCGTTCGAACAGCGCGAAATGCTCCGCCGTCGCGGCGGCGTCGCGGCGCTCGACATGCAGATCGTCATTGCGCCGCCAAACCCGGCGCAGCGATTTCGTCCAGGTGAGACCGCCGACGGGAATGCGCACCGGCAGACAGGCCTGGCAGGCCGGGCAGACCGGCCGGTAGACGATGTCGTGGCTGCGCCGGAATCCCGCCTCGGTCAGGCGGCCGTTGAAATGGGCGATGTCCTCCTCGCCGATGCGGGTGAACAGTTTGCGCTCGATCCGGCCCGGCAGATAGGGGCAGGGCGTCGGACCGGACCGGAAGAAGTGCAGCAGCCCGGCCTTGCGCGTTTCGATAACCGACATGGCCTCAATTCACCTTCCCACCGCCCGGCGCGCGGTCCAGCCCATTTCGCGCCATCGCCCTGTCACCGCCCGTCACGCCGCCGACTGCGACTGAAAGGCGTGGCCGAACAACTCGCCGCCGAGTACCTTGGTGAAGTCGATCAAATCCTCCTGGGTCCTGTCCAGGAATTCGTGCATGCCCGAGGCGATGACGCGGTCGATGTCGCTGTCCTCCAGCCCGGCGATGAGGGCGCTCAGCTTCCGCCGCGCGCCGTCGCCGCGGGTCACGCCATGCCGCCGCTTCAGCCGCTCCAGCATGTCCGCGGCGGTCCTGAGACAGAGCAGGATGGAGCGCGGAAAGCTGTCCTGGAAGATCAGGAACCCGGCCACCGCGCGCGGCGACAGGCCACGCGCGTGCATGCGTCGAAAGGCGTGGTAGGCCGAGGCCGAGCGCAGCAGGGTGTTCCACTGGCTGACGTCGAGCGGCGAGCCGACATCGTCGGGCGAGGGCAGCAGCGTGTGGTATTTGATGTCGAGCAGTCGGCTGGTCTGGTCGGCCCGTTCGATCGCCTTGCCCATCAGGTAGAAGCAGTGCCCCTCGTCGCGGAAGAAGGTGCCCTCGACGATGCCGGTATGGGCCTGGCATGACTCCTTGATCTCGGTGCACAGCCGGCTGACGTGCTGCAGGGCGAGATCGGCGGGGGACAGGGAGAGCAGGCGGTTGTAGAAGGCGTTGAGCTGGCTCCACATCTCCGTCGAGATCAGGGGCCTGAGCGTGCGCGCGTTCTCCCGCGCCGCGCGGATCGAGAAGGGGATGGAGGTCGGATTGCCGACATCGGCCAGGTAGAAGGTCAGCACGTTGGCGGGCGAGCGATTGTCGTGCCGCTCGTCGAACCGCTCGAGATCGCCATTGAGGAAGAGCAGGCCGGCCCAGTCGTTGCTGCCGCGGCTGTCGCGCGCGAAGGTCTCGTTGACGTCGATCAGGCGGGCCAGGTTCTCCGCCCGCTCCATGTAGCGGGCCATCCAGAAGGTGGCCTCGGCGAAACGGGCGAGCAGCGTCATGATGCCTCCAGTACCCAGGTGTCCTTCGATCCGCCGCCCTGGCTTGAGTTCACCACGATGGCGCCACGGCGCAGCGCCACCCGGGTCAGGCCGCCCGGCAGTACCCAGCTCGACTTGCCGGTGACGCAAAAGGGGCGCAGGTCGACATGCCGCGGCTCCACGCCATCGTCGGTCAGGGTCGGGCAGACCGACAGCGGCACCATGGGCTGGCTGATATAGTTGGCCGGATCCGCCCGGAGCTCCGCACGCAGGGCTTCCAGCTGCTCCGCGGTCGCCTTGGGGCCGACCACGATGCCGTAACCGCCGGCCTCGCCCACCGGCTTGGTGACGAGTTCGGCGCAGTGGTCGAGCGTGTAGGCGAGTCCCTCCGCCTCGCGGCAGATATGGGTCGGCACGTTGTCGATCACCGCATCCTCGTCGAGATAGTACTTGATGAGCCGCGGCATGTAGGCATAGACGGCCTTGTCGTCCGCCACGCCGGTGCCCACCGCGTTGGCCAGCGTCACCTTGCCGGCGCGGTAGGCCCGCATCAGACCGGGCACGCCGATCATGCTGTCGGCGCGGAAGGCTTCGGGATCGAGGAAATCGTCGCCGATGCGGCGATAGATCACGTCGACCGGCGCCAGGCCCTCGATCGTCTTCATGTAGACCCGGTCGTCCTCGCCCACCACCAGATCCTGGCCCTCGACCAGCGGCACGCCCATCTCGCGGGCGAGGAAGACATGCTCGAAATAGGCGGAATTGTAGGTGCCGGCCGAGAGCAGCACGACCTGCGGGTCGGTGACCGCGGCGGGCGCCATGTCTGCCAGCGCCTCCAGCAGATGGCGGCCGTAGTCGCTGACCGGCTTGACGCCGATATCCGACATCAGGTCGGGAAAGGCGCGCTGCATCAGGTGGCGGTTCTCGATGACGTAGGAGACACCGGACGGCACCCGGCAATTGTCCTCCAGCACCTTGAAGGCACCCTCGGCGTCGCGCACCAGGTCGAGACCGAGAATGTTCACGAAGGCGCCGTGCGGCACCGCGATGTCGTGCATCGCCGGCATGTAGTTGGCGTTGCCCAGAACCAGTTCGCCCGGGATGATGCCGTCCTTGATGCAGCGCTGCGGGCCGTAGATGTCGGCCAGGAAGGCGTTGAGCACGGCCACGCGCTGGCGGGTGCCGCGCTCCAGCAGCTGCCATTCCCGGGCGGTGATCATGCGCGGGATGACGTCGAAGGGCAGGATGCGGTCGACGGCCTGGTTCTCGGTGTAGATCAGGAAGGTGATGCCGAGATTGAACAGCTCGCGCCCGGCGTCGTCGGAGCGGCGGTAGAGCAGGTCGAGGCCGATATCGCTCAGCC
>JAVKFF010000066.1:0-20503 GCA_040226215.1 Azospirillaceae bacterium | reverse complement strand
GGTTGTGGCGGGGCTGGCATGTGGGGGTGGGGGGGGGCCGGGGCCACCGGGGCCCCCGCGCGGCACCCGGCTGGACTGCTACTCGCTCGGGATCGGGAAGACCGCCTCGGCGGAGGCGAACTCGGCGGGGAAGATCACCTCGATCTCCTCGCCCAGGATCTGCGTGTTCACCGGCGCCGCGCCCTGGTTCTGCCCGTCGACGAACGCCGTGGGCCCGTAGGGCATCAGGTGGCCGTCGAAACTGGAACCGGCCAGCGCCTCGATGACCGCCCCGCGATCGGTCGAGGCCGCCCGCTCCAGGGCATCGGCCAGCAGTTGCACGCAGCTGTAGTTCAGAAACACCTCGTAGGTGAAATAGGCCCCCTCGGCCTCGACGCGCGCCTTGAGGTCGAGTGCGGCCTGCTTGCGCGGATCGAACCAGTGGTTGCAGTCCATGATGTACTGCGCCGCCTCCGGGAATTCCGCCAGGAACCGGTAGGACGAGGCCGCGCCGCCGAGCACGGAGTAGATGCCCTTGGGCTGCAGGCGCTGCTGCTGCATCGTGCGGGCGAGCAGCACGTACTCGTTGTAGTAGTTTGCCGGGATGACCAGGTCGGGCTCGTTCGCCCGGATCCGCAGCGCCACGTTGTTGAAGTCGCGCTGCGGGGTCGGATGGGCGATGGTTTCCAGCACCTCGAAGCCATGCTGCGGCAATTGCTCGTTCAGCAGGCCGGCGAGGCCGGAGCCGAACAGCGAATCCTCATGGATGATCATGACCGTGCGTGCCGGGTTTCCGGCTGCCTCGTTGATCGTCACCAGGTTGCTGATGGCGTCCGAGGTGATGGTGCCGAAGCCCGGCCCGAAGCGGAAGGTGTTGGCAAGCCCGCGAGTGACGATCGCATCGGACACGCCGACATCGACCAGGTAGGGCAGGTCGTAGCGCGAGGCCGCCTCGGTGGTGGCGAGGCAGATCGAGCTGGCGAACCCGCCGACGATCGCAGAAACACCCTCCTCGGCCATACGCTCGACCTCGGTGACGCCGACATCGGGGCTCGACTGGGCATCGCCCAGCACGGCCTCGATCGGCGCGCCGCCCAGCGATTGGATGCCACCGGCGGCGTTGATGTCGGCGATCGCCATCTCCGCCCCCATCCGGCCCTGCTGGCCGGAATAGGAGATCGCGCCCGTCACCGGGTGCAGCACGCCGATCGGCACGCTGGCGGGCTGGGCCCTGAGGATGGCGGGGGCGCCGATCACGCCGGTCGCCACCGCCGCGCCGCCGGCCGCCGAGGCCTGCAGCAGTCCCCGTCTCGTCCAGACAAACTTCGTCTTGCTCATGGTCTTGCCTCCCTGGTTCTCACTCCCCGGCCACCTCGGCCGGTACGGCTGTCGGGATCGGCGCCCAGTGTCGGTCGCCGTCGCGCTCGATCCGCGTCAGGTTCATCTGCAGCCGGTAGAGATCCGGCCGATAAAGGGCGGCGAGGTGTTCAACACCCCGGTCCTGTCGATCGTAGACGATCCGCGTCAGCGCCAGGACCGGCGCTCCCACCGCCAGGTCGAGCGCCTCGGCAACGACCGGTGCCGCCAGGCCGGCGCTTATCGTCTGTGTCGCGTGATCAGCGACGACCCCGGAGCGCTCGAGCAGGCTCAGCAGCGGGGTGCGCGCCAGGTCCGCCTCCGAATATGTCACGCCGATCGATTCGGGCACATGGGTGGTAAGATAGGAGAAGGGCTCGCCGTCGATCAGCCGCACACGCACCGAACGCTGCGTGCGCTCCTGCTGGTCGAGGCGCAGGGCCTCGCTCACCTCGCCAGGAGGCTCGACGAATTCGAAGGACAGCAGACGGACTGCGGAGTTGCGCCCCATTTCCAGCAGATGGGTCAGCACGTTGGAAAAATCGGCGGTCAGTGGCGCCGGCGCGATGCCGCGCTCGCGAACGACGGTGCCGGCGCCGGGCCGCCGGTCGATCAGCCCGCCCCGCTGCAGGGCGGCGAGCGCGCGCCTGATCGTCACACGGGAAACGCCATAGCTCTCGGCCAGCTGATGCTCGCCCGGCAGCCGGTCGCCTGGCCGATGCGCACCGCTCTGGATGGCGTCGCGCAGCAGCAGGTAAACCTGTCGCGATTTCGACGTTTCAAGCGTTTCCGGCGGGCCCGGGTTCACAAGCGTGCCTTCGTCCTGTTCGCTGCGCCATTGGACAGCGCAATTGTCTCATCTATAATACAGTTAAGCGCCTGGCATCGCCAGGGTCAATGAAACCGTCGCCGGACCGCGCCATTCAGCCCATGCCCGTCGTCACCGTCACGCTGATCGAAGGCTATGCCCCGGACGTCAAGCGACGCCTGGGCGAACGGCTGACTGCTGCCATCCGCGCCGTAATCGACGCGCCGCTTGAGGGCGTCACGGTCGCCATTCACGAGACGCGCGCGGACGGCTACATGCGTGGCGGGCAGCAGCGCGTGCCAGGCGCACCGCTGCCCCATCCGGAAGACGTCGTTCGTGACTATCTGGGCGCCATGGAGACGCGGCATCTCGACCAGGCGGCGCGTTTCCTCGCCGGCGACTTCGAGATGGTCTTCCCGGGCGGCGTCAGGATGCGCACGCCCGACGACCTGGCCGCCTGGGCGAGCACCCGCTATCGCACGGCCGCCAAGGACTACGAGGCTTTCGAGAGCCTCGCGACCGAGGCGGGTTCGGTGGTCTATTGCCGCGGCACGCTGCGTGGCGCGTGGCTCGACGGCAGCGCCTTCGCCGGCATCCGCTTCATCGACCGCTTCCTCGTCTCCGGCGGTCTGATCAGGCGCCAGGAGGTCTGGAACGACCTCGGCGAGGCGCGCGCGCCTTCCCCCGGACGATAGGTCTCATGGCGGAAACCCTCTTCGACAAGCTCTGGCGCACCCACGTCATCCATACCGAGCCGGACGGCCGCACGCTGCTGTGGGTCGACCGGCACTTCGTGCACGAAGGCTCGCACCACGCCCTCGCGAAGATCGCCGAACGCGGTTCCGCCGTTGCCCGGCCCGATCTCACCTTCGGCGTCGTCGACCATTACGTGCCGACGCGCACACGCCTGCGCGAGCGCATGGAGCCGAAGATCCGGGAGATGATCGAGCGCCTGGAAGACAACACCGCACGCCACGGCGTCCGCCTGTTCGGTCTCGACGACCCGCGCCAGGGCATCGTCCACGTCATCGGCCCGGAAACCGGCCTCACCCTGCCCGGCTGCCTGATCGTCTGCGGCGACAGCCACACGGCGACGCACGGGGCCTTCGGCAGCTTCGCCTTCGGCATCGGCGCCTCGGAAGTCGCCCACGTGCTGGCGACCCAGACCATCTGGCAGAAGAAACCCGGGCAGATGCGTATCACCGTCGAGGGCGACCTGCCGCCCGGCGTCGGCGCCAAGGACATCATCCTGACGATCATCGCCAGGATCGGCACCGATGGTGCCGTCGGTCACGCCGTGGAATATGCCGGCAGCGCCATCCGCGCGCTGTCGATGGAAGGCCGGATGACCTTGTGCAACATGTCGATCGAGGCCGGCGCCCGCTGCGGCATGGTGGCGCCGGACGAGACGACAGTCGCCTTCGTGGAGGGCCGCCCTTTCGCGCCGCACGGCGCCGACTACGACCGCGCCTTGACGGACTGGCGCGCCCTTGCCGGCGATCTCGACGCGGCGTTCGACCGTGAGATCACACTCGCCGCCGCCGACATCGCGCCGACCGTGACCTGGGGAACCAGCCCGGAGCAGGCGATCCCGGTCACCGCGCGCATTCCGGACCCGGCGAAGTTGACCGACTCCGGTCAAGCCAAGACGATCGCCGACGCCCTGGACTATATGGGGCTCGAGGGCGGACATCCGATCGCCGGCACACCGGTCGACCGGGTCTTCATCGGCTCGTGCACGAATGCGCGCATCGAGGACCTGCGTGCCGCCGCGGCGGTGATCGGCGACCAGCGCGCCGCCGTGCCCGGCATGGTCTCCCCGGGCTCGAGCGCGGTGAAGCGCCAGGCGGAGGCGGAAGGCCTGGACCGGGTCTTCACCCGGGCCGGCCTCGATTGGGTGGACAGCGGCTGCTCCATGTGCGTCGGCATGAACGGCGACCTCATCGCCGCGGGGGAGCGCTGCGCCTCCACCACCAACCGAAACTTCCGCGGCCGCCAGGGACCGGGTGCGCGCACCCATTTGATGTCGCCCGCCATGGTCGCCGCCGCCGCGGTGACGGGCCGCATCACCGACGTGCGGGCACTGGCACGGACATGACGCCCTTCACCCATCACACCGGCAAGGCGGTCGCCCTGCCCGAGGCGAACATCGACACCGACCAGCTGATACCGGCCCGGTTCATGAGCCGCACGCGGGCCGAGGGCTATGGCCTGGTCCTGCTGCACGACCAGCGGCATGATGCCCAAGGCAAGCCCTTGGCCGATCATCCCCTGAACCAAGAAAGCGCGGAGGGCGTGTCCATTCTGGTCACGGGCCGCAATCTCGGCACAGGCTCCTCGCGGGAAGCGGCGGTCTACGCGCTCGCCGATTTCGGCATTCGCTGCGTCGTCGCCGCCAGCTTCGGCGACATCTTCGCCGCCAACGCGGTAAAGAACGGTCTGCTGCCCGCCCGGGTCAGCGCCGAGGACAACCGCCGGCTGCTCGACCACCTCGCCGATCATGGCCCGGCGGAGACCACCGTCGATCTCGAGCGCCGGCAGATCACCCTCGGACCGATGACCATCGCCTTCGAGATCGACCCGGCCTGGCGCGAACAGCTGCTCAATGGCTGGGACGACATCGACCTGACACTGCGGCACGCCGGGACGATCGCGCGCTGGACGGCCCGCGACCGCGCCAACCGGCCATGGTCCGTGCCCGCCACACCCGACAAATCTGGCTGAGCCAGGCATCCACCCGCAGGCCCCGCACGTTCCTTGAGCACGGCGGCCCCGTTCCGGGCTGCCTGAAAGACCGAACCTCAAGGGAGTGCATCATGCGCACATCATTCATCGCCCTCGCCGCCGCGGCCCTGCTCGCCGGCACGCCAGCCCTGGCGCAGCAGACCGTCATGGTCGGCGGCGAGGCCATGTTCCCCAACCAGACGATCGTCGAGAACGCGGTCAACTCGGCCGATCACACGACGCTGGTCGCCGCCGTCCAGGCCGCCGGCCTGGTCGACACGCTGAACAGCGCCGGTCCGTTCACGGTGTTCGCGCCGGTCAACAACGCCTTCGAGAACCTGCCGGCCGGCACGGTCGAGACGCTTCTGATGCCGGAGAACCAGGGCCAGTTGCAGGCGGTGCTGACCTACCACGTGGTCCCCGGCCGTCTCGATCGCGCGGCGCTCGCCGCCGAGGCCGAGGCCAATGGCGGCATGGCCATGCTGGAGACGGTGCAGGGCGAGATGCTGACCGTCGCCATGAACGGGCCGATGAACCTGGTCGTCGAGGACGCCAGCGGCAACGCGGCCAGCATCACCACCTACGACGTCTACCAGTCGAACGGAGTCATCCATGTGATCGACAGCGTGCTGCTGCCGTAAGGCACGGTCCCGACCGTTCGCACCTCCACGCGCAGTCAACAGGCACGCGCAGTCAACAGGAAGGATTATCCGATGAAGATCAGCTTCAAGCGGCACGGCCGCCCCATGCTCGTCGCCGCCGGCGCCCTCGCCCTCGCCGCCTGCCAGACCGGCATGGCCAACATGTCCGACGACGACATGATGGCGATGGACGGCACCGTCATGGT
Source organism: Azospirillaceae bacterium (assembly GCA_040226215.1). Lineage (GTDB taxonomy): Bacteria > Pseudomonadota > Alphaproteobacteria > DSM-16000 > Inquilinaceae > JAVKFF01. The sequence goes on along the minus strand of JAVKFF010000066.1, from coordinate 14,789 downwards.
CGGCGGCGAGGCCATGTTCCCCGACCAGACGATCGTCGCCAACGCGGTCAACTCCGCCGACCATACCACGCTGGTCGCGGCGGTGCAGGCGGCGGATCTCGTCGATACGCTGAACAGCCCCGGCCCGTTCACCGTCTTCGCGCCGGTCAACGACGCCTTCGAGGATCTGCCGGCGGGTACCGTCGAGACGCTGCTGCGTCCGCAGAACAAGGACCAGCTCACCGCCGTCCTGACCTACCACGTCGTGCCTGGCACGCTCGACAGCCAGGCCTTGATGCAGCGCATCCGTTCCGGCGGCGGCTCGGCGACGCTTGAGACCGCCAACGGCGGCACCCTGATGGTGGCGATGAACGGACCGTCCAACGTGGTGGTGACCGACGCCAGCGGCAACACCGCCAACATCGGCACTTATGACGTGTACCAGTCGAACGGCGTCATCCACTCGATCGACACGGTGCTGCTGCCGTAACCGTCCCTCGCGACAGCCCGACCGCGGCGGCGGTGGTCCCCTCCGCCACGTGCGCCGTCGCCGCGGGGGCATTCGCGCCCGACACGCCCGAGAATCGACAGGTCCGGTCAAGTTCGCGTTTCGATCGTCCCGAGGCCTTGCTAGGGTCTCAACGATGACGGCTCACGAAACCGAGGCTGAAGGCGGCGCGCCGGACGAGGAGCTTCTCGCCAAGCTGGCGGGCGGCAACCGGGCCGCCTTGCGCGATCTCTACCATCGGCATGCCGGCCGGCTGATCCGGCTGGCCAGCGGTATCGTGGGGGACCGAACCATGGCCGAGGACTGCGTGCACGACGCCTTCGTCATCGTGTGCGAGCGCGCCGGCAGCTTCGAGCCCAGCATGGGTGCGCCGCGCGCCTGGCTGTCCACCATCGTGCGCAACCGGGCGATCGACGCCATCCGCAAATCCTCGCGCCGCCGCGCCATTCTCAAGGCCAATCCGGTGTCGGCGGAGGACGAGATCGATAACGCACCCTCGCCCGAGGAGCGCGCCAGCCTGTCCCAGGACCGCACGCGCCTGGACGCATGTCTGGAGGAACTGCGCGCCGACCAGAGCGCGCTGATCGTCGCCGTCTATTCCAAGGGGCTCAGCCACCGTGAGGCGGCCCGCCTCACCGGCGAACCGGTCGGCACCATCAAATCGCGCATCCGCCGCGGCCTGATCGCGCTCCGGGAGTGCCTGTCATGACGGACCGCACGACCGGCCGTCCGAGCGACAATGCACACGACGTCGCACTGGCCGGCGAATACGCGCTTGGCCTGCTGGAAGGCTCCCGGCAGCGGCAGGCCGCCCTGCGGCTCGCCACCGACCCCGAATTCGCCGATCTCGTCGGCTGGTGGCGCACGCAGCTCGACGGACTCGCTCGCACGCCTGCCGTGGAGGCGGCACCGGAAGACCTGCTGTTGCGCATCGACGCAACGCTGGACGCGCGGGCGGACGCGGGCACCCCGGCAGAGGCGTCCCGGCTGACCAGCGACCGCGGCCATGTCGCAGCGGCGCTCGCCTGGTGGCGTCGGCTTGCCGCCGGTTTCGGCCTTGTCGCCGCCGGTGCCGTGGCGGCCCTGCTCGTCATCCTGCTGCGGCCGGTCGCCGACGATCAGGCCACCGCCATCGATCGCTTCGCCCTGCTGTCGGGCGCCGACGGGCAGCCGGCCTTCCTGGTCGAGGCCGTGGCAGATTCGGCGCCCGTCGTCCGCCCCATCGGCCGGCCGGTTGCGCCCGAGGACGCGGTCTTCGAGATCTGGCTGATCGAGCCCGAACAGGCGCCCCGCTCGCTGGGTGTCCTGCCGGTCGGCGCGGCCTACAGCCTGCCCGAGGAAGTCAACGAGAGCGTCGGCTCCACCCTGGCCATCTCGCTCGAGCCGCCGGGCGGTTCACCGACAGGAGCGCCGACCGGTCCGGTGGTCTCGACCGCGGTCTTCACCCAGCCCTGACCGTCTTCAGGGCGTCGACGGCTCGGACTCCCCGCCAGCATTGGCGACGACGTGCCCAGTGTCGCTATAGGCCTCCACGAAGCGAGCCCGGAAGGCGCTCATCGGCCATTCCGGGGTTTCGGCTGTCGGCGCGACACCCGGCGTCCAGCCCCAGTCCGCGATCGCCTCGATCAGACGGGGGTCGCGGCTGATCACGTGCATCGGCACCGCCCGGGAGGCGCCCTCGCCGGTGATCAGGGGCGCGGCCTGATGATCGCCGAGCACGATCAGCAGATCCTCCTCGTCGAGAAAGGTCTCGATATAGCCGGCAACCACCTCCAGCGAATAGGCGATGGAGAGCGCGTAGTGCTCGCGCACCCGGTCGAAGTCGCGCCACAGCACGGCCGGCGGGTCGCCTGTATCGGCCCACTGGCTGAAGATGCTGCCGTCGCCGACATCAGCCCAATCGATCACCGGTGCGATCGGCGTCCAGGGCGCGTGGCTGGAGATCAACGCTACTTCGGCGAAGACCGGATCGCGGGGTGCTGGATCGAGCTCCAGCCGGTTGAGCGCCGTCAGCGTGTACTGGTCGGGCATGGTGACCCAGTTGAAGGGCCGACCGGCATAGCCGAGATCGTCGGCGTCGTAGAGCCGGTCGTAGCCGAAATAGTGCCCCTCCGGCCAGGCCAGGGTGAGCGCCGGCATGATCGCCGTGGTGCGCCAGCCGGCGGCGTCGAACAGATGCACCAGGGTCTCGCGGTCGCTGGTGACGAGCTGGTCGTAGCGGCGCTGGGTGTCGAGCCACAGCCCAGACAGCAGCGAGCCATGCGCCAGCCAGCTCTGGCCGCCGGCAACCGGCGAGGTCAGCCAGCCGCTCACGGCATGGGCGTCGGCGGCGCGGACGGCCTCCCCCAGCGCGCCCAGCGCCGGCGCCACGACGGGGCGGTAGCGCGCATCGTCCAGCGCCGAACGGCCATAGGATTCGATGAACACCAGCAGCACGTCCCGGCCCTCGAGACGGCTGAGCTGGGCCTCCGCCGGAAGCGCCGACAGGGAATCTTCGGCAAGGTCGCCGGCGAACTCCCGCCGCGATTCGAGGTCGCTGACGATCTGGCGGGTATGGAATGACAGGCGTTCCCACGCCTGGTCGTCGACCGGGATGCCGCTGCCGCGCCCGATCCCCAGACCGAAGACCAGCGCCACGGCGACCGCCGGCAAACCGGCCGCGGCGAGGCGCTGCTGGCCACGCCAGCCTTGTCCGAGGCGGAAGAGCCTGCCCACCGCCCACCAGACCAGCGCCATCAGCAGGAGGAAGCCGGCGATGGCGGCCACGGTGATCAGCAGCGCGCGGGTCTCTCCCACGGCGCCGCTTAGCACGTCCCAGCCGGCGCCGAAAAGCTGGCTGTCGACCAGCGGCTTGAAGAAGCGGCCCAGGCTGAGCTGGGTCATGATATTGGCGATGCTGAGAAAGCTGGTGATCGCCAGCACCGCGACGACGAGGGCCGTGACGGGCCATCTGAGCACGCGGGGAGTGACGAACAGGATGGCGACGATCAGCGGCAGCTCGATCGCGATGGCGAGGAAATGGTCGGCCGTCAACGCCGACGGCGAGGGCGGCAGCAGCAGCACGGCATTCAGGAAGACCAGCGCCAACAGCGTCGCCACGATGCCGGCAATGCCGCCGCGACCGGTGGGAGGCGAAAGCTTTCCTGGTTGCGTTCCGCTCACCTTGCCTGAGAACTCCCCTCAATCGTCGGCCGACCGGCCCCGCATGTCATCAAACTATGATGGTGGTGTTGCACAGCAAGAGGCGATCGCCGCACCCTTGTGCTTTCGTCAGCGCGTCCGCCTTCAGGCGTGACGCAGGCGATAGGCGGTCAGCACCTGCCAGACGGACTCGTGGTCGGCGAGGTGGTAGCGTGTGAGGCCGGTCGGGCGGCGCACCGAGACGCCGAAACCACCACCGCCGGCCGCTTCCGCGAAGGCGCTCTCATCCGCCAGGTCGTCGCCGAAATGCACCGGCAGACGGCCGGTGAACGGCGCCTGCCGCATCAGCTTGACCAGCGCCGGCCCCTTTCCGGCATGCGACGGCACCACATCGATGGCGATGACGCCGCGATAGGCCCGCAAGCCGGCGGTCAGACGCATTTCCACCAGCCCCATCAATTCCTCCACGAAGGGCGCCGCCTCCTCGTAGACGAATGTCAGGCCCGCCCCCTTCCACTCGAACTCAACGGGAAAGCCGAGTGCCTCGACCTCGTGCGCCAGGCGTTCGAGCACGGCGTGATCGGCCGGGCCGAGCTCGGTGCGCTCGACATCGCCCTGGTCGATGCGCGTCTCGATGCCCTGGATGCCGGCAGCGTTGAGACGGAGCGGATGGAAGAACCGGTCGAGGGCACTGACGGCACGGCCGGAGATCACCGCAAGGGCGCCGCCGAGTACGTCCTCCAGCGCCCGCAGCGTCTCCAGACGGTCGGCGTCGAGCCTTTGCGGCCGGTCGGACGGACGGGTACCGACAAGCGTGCCGTCCACGTCCAGGAACAACGCCAGCCGGTCCGGCGGCGGCAGGGCATCGGCGACGGCATCCGATTGGGAATGCGACGTCATTCGGGAGTCTCGAGATCGTAGACGAAGACCCCGTCCAGACCGCCCGCCGTCGCCGCGACAATGCGCCGGCCGGTCGCCTGGTGGGCGGCGTCGGCCAGGTAACGGTCGCGCGCCGCAGCGTCCGCGAAGTCGACGATGAATCCTTCCGAATGTCCCTTGTCGAGCCCCTCCGGGCTGACATTGACGCCGCCATGCACCGCGAGCAGACCCTCGAGCCTGCCCTGCAGTGCCCTGATCTCATTCAGGATCTCATCCTTCTCATGGCCCGGGACGTCGGCGCGGTACCTCAGGAAGACACAGTGACGGATCATGACGCGCCTGCCTCTTTCTTCGTCGCTGCCCCTGCCGGGACCACGGCCGTCTGACCCGGCAGCTGACCTGGCGGCTGACCCGCCGCCTCCCGGCGCCGATGGAAACCCACATTGAGACGCGGCAGCAGGGGCCGGCCACGGATCAGGTCCGCGCCCTTTTCCGCCATCATGATGGTGGGCGCGTTGGTGTTCGCGGACACCAGCAGCGGCATGGTCGAACTGTCGCACACCCGCAGCGCCTCGATGCCGCGCACCTTCAGCGTCAGGTCGACGACGGCCATGGCGTCCGTGCCCATCTTGCAGGTGCCGACCGGGTGGTAGTCCGTCTTGCCGTGGCGCTGCGCATAGTCGGCTATCTCCTCATCCGTCTGGACCGCTGGGCCGGGAAGTCGCTCGGCCTTGAGGCAGGGCTGGAAGGCCGCCTGCGCCATGATCTCCCGCGCCAGGCGGAAGCCGCGGATCGACATCGCCTTGTCGTAGGGATCACCCCAGTAGTTGGGGTTGATCAGGGGTGGTTCGGCGGGATCGGGCGAGCGCAACTTCACCCAGCCGCGCGCCCGCGGACGCAGGAAGGCGGAGTTCAGCGTCACGCCGTCGTTCTTCAGCTTCTCCAGCCCGTGCTCCAGCCCGGAGCCCAGCATGAAGTGGAACTGGATGTCGGGCGAGTGCGCGGCCGGATCGGCGTACCAGAAGCCGCCGGCATCCACCAGGTTCGACGCCACGGGTCCCTTCCTGAACAGCATGTATTGCAGCCCGGCCCAAAGCGTGTGGTGCCACTTCGCGACGTGATCGTAGCTGTGATTGCCGGTGAGTTCGTTCACCACGTACACGTCCATGTGGTCCTGCAGATTGCGGCCAACGCCCGGCAGGTCGTGCACCACCTCGACGCCGGTCTCGCGCAGGTGGTCGGCCGGGCCGATGCCCGACAGCATCAGCAGCTTCGGCGACCCGATCGCCCCGGCGGTGACGATGACCTCGCGCCGCGCCCGGGCCGTGGTCGGGGCGCCGCCCCGGGCGCTGTAGGTAACGCCGACCGCCCGGCCGCTCTCCACCACGATGCGCGTCGCCAGCGTGCGGGTGCGCAAGGTCAGGTTCGGGCGGTCCAGGACCGGGTGCAGATAGGCCCGGGCGGCGCTGCAGCGTGCCGCCATTCGCTGGGTCATCTGGTAGAAGCCCATGCCCTCCTGGATGGCGCCGTTGAAGTCGTGCCGGTAGGGGATGCCGGCCTGCTGGGCCGCGCGCAGGAAGACCTTGGAGATCGGCAGCGGGTTGACCGGGTCGGACACGCCGAGCGGACCGCCATTGGCGTGATACTCGTCCTCCAGCCGCTCGTTGTCCTCCGCCCGCTTGAAATAGGGCAGCACGTCGGCGAAGGCCCAGCCGGCGCAGCCCGCCTCCTCCGCCCAGGCCTCGTAGTCGAGCGGATTGCCGCGGGTGTAGATCTGCGCATTGATCGACGACCCGCCGCCCAGCACCTTGCCCTGCGGGTACCAGAAATCGCGGCCGCCCACGCCCTCCTGGCCAACCGTCGTATAGCCCCAGTTCGCCTTGGCGCCGGTCAGCTTCGCGAATCCGGCCGGCATGCGGATATAGGGATGGCTGTCGGCGCGCCCCGCCTCCAGGAGCAGGACGCTGACGTCCGCGTCCTCGGTCAGGCGGCGCGCCAGGACGCAGCCGGCCGGTCCGCCGCCGGCGATCACGTAGTCGAATTCCTCAGCCATCGTTCATCTCCAGCAAGCGCCGACCGTCAGAGCCGCGGCACGGAAAGGCCGCCATCCACGGCAATGACGCTGCCGGTGGCAAAGCCGAGCCGGCCGGTAGCCAACGCCGCCACGGCCGCACCTACATCCTCCGCCTCTCCCCAGCGCCTCGCCGGCACCAGTCCCTCGGCGATCAGCCGGTCGTATTTCTGCGCCGCCACGGCAGTCATGTCGGTGCGGATGATGCCCGGCCGCACCTCGAAGACGCCGATCCCGCTCTCGGCCAGCCGCAAGGTCAGGGTCTTCACCCACATCGACAGCCCGGCCTTGGACACGCAGTAGTCCGCCCGCTCCGGCGAGGCCAGTTCGGCCGAGGCCGAGGTCACCGTGACGACGGACCGGCCATGCGTTTCCCGGCCATCGGCGAGCCAGCGCGCCACCACTGTCTGCGTCAGGAAGACCGTGCCGCGCAGGTTCACGCCCAGCACCCTGTCGAAGTTCTCCGGCGTCAGGTCCAGCAGGTCGCCGCGCACCGGCGAGGCGATGCCGGCATTGTTCACCAGGCAGTCGAAACGCCCGAAGCGGTCGTAGACCGCCTCGACGACGCGGGTATGGTCGGCGAGGTCCGCGAGGTCGGAAGACAGCGGCAATGCCGCGGCTCCCCGGCCGGCGACACACTCGACCGCCGGACCAAGCGCTGCTTCCGGCGCAATGTCGGCGATCGCGATGTCGAAGCCGGCGCCGGCCAGCGCCTCGGCGATGGCGAGGCCGATGCCCCGCCCCGCGCCGGTGACCAGTGCGACGGGCCGATTCATGCGACAAGGTCCTTCTGCCTGACGTGATTGGCCACGCACAGAGCCATGGCGGCGATGGTCAGCGCCGGATTGACTGCGGCGGAGGAGGGCATGAAGCCGGCATCGACGACGAACAGGTTCTGGTGATCGAAAACCCGGCAGTAGGGATCCAGCACGGCCGTGGCCGGATCATTGCCGAAGCGCACGGTGCCGCATTGGTGCGATGGTGTTCGTCTGTCGAAAGTTCGCGACAAGACAATAGGATAGCCGGCCTTTTTCAACAATCGCCGCATGGTCCGGACCAGCCTTCCATGCGCCCCCATGTTGGAGCGGCGCCAATCGAGCCGGATACGCCCGGCCCCGTCCACGGTGACGCGGCTGTTCGGATCAGGCAGGTCCTCGCTCATCAGGTACCAGTCGACCGAATGGCGGCAGAGCCAGCGCAGCACCGCCAGCGGCAGCGCCGGCAACTGGCTCTTGAGGATGGGTGCCGTCACCTTGCCCAGCAGCTGCACGTTGCCGAGCGGCGAACCGCCATCTTCATCCTCCAGGTAGAAGTCGTTGATCCCGAGGGTCTTCTGGTAGACTGCGTCGTTCACCCTTCGCGGGTCGATCGACAGCATGGCCGAGCAGTTGTGGTTCATGAAATGCCGTCCGACCTGGTCGCTTCGGTTGCCCAGGCCGGCGGGAAAGTCGTCATTGGCCGAGCGTAACAGGAGGGCCGCCGAGTTGACCGCTCCGGCCGAGAGGATCACCAGCTTCGGTGTAAGCCGCCGGGACTCGCCCTCGTGCCGGTACTCGACCCCCTCGATCAGGGACGAGCCGAGCCGGGTGGTCAGCCGCACAACCTCGGCGCCGGAGACGAGCGTCACGTTGTCGTGGTCCAGCGCCGGTGTCAGGGCGCAATTCTCCGCGTCCATCTTGCCGCAGCGGGTGTCGGGATAGGCGTCCCAGGTGGTGCGGCCGCGCTTCAGCCAGGCGTCGATATCGAGGCCGAGCGGCAGGGTGAACGGGTTGAGACCCACCCGGCGCAGACGCTCGCGCACGGCGGCGATCGCCGGTTCGTCGGGGATCGGCGGACGCGGATAGGGGGACGTATGCGGCGGCTCGGTCGGATCCTCGCCGGTGCTGCCGGCGACTTTGTAGAGCCGCTCGGCCGCGTCGTACCAGGGCGCGAGATCGGCATAGCCGATGGGCCAGGCGGGGGACAGGCCGCCCTCATGCTCCATGGCCTCGAAATCGGCTTCGCGCAGACGCAGCAGCACGGCACCGTAGAACTTGGTGTTGCCGCCATGGAAGTAGTAGTTGCCGGGGCTGAACGGCCTGCCTTCCCCGTCCAGCCAGGTCTCCTCCGGCCGGTAGACGCCGCGTCGGAAGATCGCGTCGGCGTCACGGGCCGAGGGGCCGTCCTCGAGGCGCTGTCCACGCTCCAGGATGACGATGCTGGCACCGGTCGGCGCCAGGGCGTGCGCCATCGTGGCGCCTCCCATGCCCGACCCGATGATGACGATATCGGGGCTTGTGGTCATGGACGGGGATCACGCGAGACGCGTCTCGCTCCCCGGCTCGAAGAACACCGCCTTGTCCATGTTGAAGGCAAAGGGCACCCGGTCACCGACGGTGATGGCGGCATCCGAGCGCATGCGTGCGATCACCTCCTTGCCCCCCAGCGCGGTGACCACGAAGGTGTCAGATCCGGCCGGCTCGACCACGTCGACGAGGCATTCCGCCTCCTCGATGCGCTCGGCGTTGCGGTCGGCACCATCCTTGTCGGTGATGGCCTCAGGCCGGATGCCGAACAGCGCCCGGCGGCCGACATGCGCTCCCAGCTTGCCCGCCCGGCGGCCGTTGACGCCGAGCACAATCGGTGCCTCGTTCTCGCGCGCCAGCGAGATGCCGACGCCACCGCCATTGGCGGCGACGATCTCGCCCTCGATGATGTTCATCGACGGCGAGCCCATGAAGTCGGCGACGAAGATGTTGGACGGGTTGTTGTAGATTTCCGCCGGCGTGCCGACCTGCTGCAGCACGCCGTCCTTGAGGACCGCGATCTGCGTGGCCAGCGTCATGGCCTCGATCTGGTCGTGGGTGACGTAGACGATGGTGGTGCCGAGCCGGCGGTGCAGCCGCTTGATCTCCGTGCGCATGTCCACGCGCAGCTTGGCGTCGAGGTTCGACAGCGGCTCGTCGAAGAGGAAGACCTGCGGGTTGCGGACCATGGCCCGGCCCATGGCCACGCGCTGGCGCTGGCCTCCGGAGAGCTGGCTCGGCTTGCGGCGCAGCAGCTGGCCGATCTGCAGGATCTCCGACACCTCGGCGATGGCGGCCTCGCGCTCCGCCTTCGGGATGCCGCGGCTTTCCATGCCGAAGGCGATGTTTTGCGCCACCGTCATGTTGGGATAGAGCGCGTAGGACTGGAAGACCATGGCGATATCGCGCTTCGACGGGTGCAGTTCGTTCACCCGCCGCCCGGCGATACGCAACTCGCCCTCGGTCACCGTTTCCAGCCCGGCGATTGTGTTCAGCAGGGTCGACTTGCCACAACCCGACGGCCCCACCAGGACCAGGAAGCCGCCCTCCTCCACGGCGATGTCGATGCCCTTGAGCACCTCTACGGAACCGTAGCGCTTGTACAGACTGTCGATTTCGAGAAAGGCCATGGCTCCTATCCCTTGACGGCGCCCGCCATCAGGCCGCGGACGAAGTAGCGGCCTGAGACGACATAGACGATGAGCGTCGGCAGCGCGGCGAGCACCGCGCCGGCGAAGTGGACGTTGTACGGCCGTTCGCCGGTGGACGAGCTGACCAGGTTGTTCAGCGCCACCGTCATCGGCTGGCTGTCGGCATCGGCGAAGGAGGCGCCGAAGAGGAAGTCGTTCCAGACGTTCGTGAACTGCCAGATCACCGTCACCACGATGATCGGCCCGGAACTCGGCAGCAGGATCTTGAAGAAGATGCGGAAGAAGCCGGCACCGTCGATCTGCGCCGCCTTCACGAGTTCCGTCGGGAAGGCGTTGTAATAGTTGCGGAAGAACAGCGTGGTGAAGCCGAGGCCGTAGACCACGTGCACCAGAACCAGGCCTGGCACCGTGCCGGCGAGACCGATCATGCCGAGGATGCGGGCCATCGGGATCAGCACGATCTGGAACGGGATGAAGCAGGCCAGCAGCATCATGCCGAAGACGATGGAATGGCCCGGGAACTTCCACTTGGTCAGAACGTAGCCGTTGAGCGCCCCCAGCACCGTCGAGATGATGACGGCGGGCACCACCATGACGATGGAGTTGATGAAATAGGGCGCGAGGCCGGTCGGCTGCACGCCGATCTGCGCCGTGCTCCAGGCCGCCAGCCAGGGTTCGATCGTCCACTCCTGCGGCAGGGCGATCATGTTTCCGCTGGTGATCTCGTCCAGCGGCTTCAGCGAATTCACCAACATGATCGCCAGCGGCAGCAGGTAGTAGACCGCGAAGAAGATCAGCACGACGTAGATCAGCGCGCGCACGCCGAGGCTGAGGCGAATGGCGGAATCGGGGCTGCTAGCGGCCATCGCGCCCTCCACGGACCTCGGCGTAGATGTAGGGCACGATCACCGAGGCGATCATGATCAGCATGATCACCGCCGAGGCGGCACCGACGCCCATCTGGTTGCGGCTGAAGGTGTAGGAGTACATGAAGGTCGCCGGCAGCTCGGTCGCGCGGCCGGGGCCGCCGCCGGTCAGTGCCACGACGAGGTCGTAGGACTTGATGGCGAGGTGCGCCAGCACCACGAAGGCCGAGAGGAAGGCGGGCCGGAGCTGCGGCAGGATGATCTTGCGGTAGAGCCGGAAATTGCTGGCGCCGTCGATCTGGGCCGCCTTGATGATCTCGTTGTCGATGCCGCGCAGGCCGGCCAGGAACATCGCCATGACGAAGCCGGAGGACTGCCAGACGGCGGCGATGACGACGGTGTAGATCGCCATGTCGCGATCCTTGATCCAGCCGAACTCGAAGCTTTCCCAGCCCCAGGTCTGGACCACGTGCTCGATACCGATACCGGGGTCGAGGAACCACTTCCAGGCGGTGCCGGTGACGATGAAGGACAGCGCCATCGGATAGAGGAAGATCGGCCGCAGCACCCCCTCGCCCCTGATCTTCTGGTCGAGCAGGATGGCGAGGCCAAGACCGATGACGGTGCAGATGACGATGTATAGCGAGCCGAAGATCGCCAGATTGGTGATCGCCGTCCACCAGTTCGGCAGACCCCACAGGGTGACGTAGTTGTCGAAGCCCTCGAACTCGAGGGTCGGCAGCAGCCGGGAGGGTGTCAGCGACAGGTAGCCGGTGAACAGGATGAAGCCGTAGACGAAGATCAGGATCGCCACGAAGCTCGGCGACAGCACCAGCTTCGGCAACCAGGTCTGCAACCGTTCCCGCATGCCCGGGGCGGCATAGGCGGACGTCCTGCGGCGCGCGCCGGGACGGCCTGCGTCTTGGATGGTCATGGGCGATCTCGCACGCTGTCGGGCGGCCGGCGGCCCGCCCCGGCCGGAAGGCCGAGGCGGGACCGTCGCGAACCCGTCCCGAATGAGCTTACATCGCGGACTCGACCGCGTTGCGCAGCTCCTCGGCCGCCGTGGCGGCGTCGTACTCACCGTTGAAGTGGGCGGTGATGACGTCGTACATGGCGTTTTTCACATTGGCCGGATTGGCATGGCCATGCGCCATGGAGCCAAACAGCGTGCCGTTCTCGTTGGCCTCCGCCAGATCGGCCATGCCCTGCTGGCCGCAGGCGTCGAAGGCCTCGTTCGAGACGTCCGTGCGCGCCGGCACCGAGCCCTTGACCACGTTGAAGGCCGACTGGAAGGCCGGCGACATGATGGCGCTGGCCAGCGCCACCTGCGACTCGCGCTGCTCCTCGCCGACCGCGAACATGACGAACTGATCGGAGTTGAAGGTGACGGTGCCCTGGGTGCCCGGGAAGCGGAAGCACAGGAAGTCCTCGCCCGGCTCCAGGCCGGCGTTCAGAAACTCGCCCTTCGCCCAGTCGCCCATGATCTGCATGCCGGCCTCGCCGTTGATCACCATGGAGCTGGCAAGGTTCCAGTCGCGGCCCGAGAAGTTCTCGTCGACGAAGCCGCGCAGCACGCCCATGCGTTCGAAGACCTCGACCATGGTGTCGGAGGACAGCGCCTCCGGGTCGAGATCGATCATGCTGGCCTGATAGAACTCCGGCCCGCCGGTCGCCATGACGACGCTGTCGAAGATGGTGGCGTCCTGCCAGGCCTGGCCGCCATGGGCCAGGGCGACATAGCCGGCATCCTCGATCGCCTGCAGGGTGGAGACCAGCCCGTCCCAGTCGGTCGGCTGCTCCAGGCCCAGCTCTTCCATGATGGCGGCGTTGGCCCAGATCCAGTTGGTGGAATGGACGTTGACCGGCGCGGCGACCCATTCGCCGTCATAGGTCGAGAAGCGCTGCAGGGCCTCCGGCACGACCTCTGCCCAGTTCTCCTCCTCGGCCAGCGCGTTCAGATTGGCCAGCACGCCCTCGGCCGCCCAGTCCTGGATGTCGAAGCCCAGCATCTGCACCGCGGTCGGCGGATTGCCAGAGGTCACGCGGGCGCGCAGCACGGTCATCGCCTGCTCGCCGCCACCGCCGGCCACCGGCATGTCGACCCATTCGATGCCGCCCGATTCCAGGTCATCCTTCAGCACGTTGAGCGCCGCGGCCTCGCCGCCGGAGGTCCACCAGTGCAGTACCTCGACCGAGTCCTGGGCGGCCACGGGCAGGGTCAGCGCGACGGCGCCGACGGTTCCCAGCAATGACTTTCGCAACATGACGAATCTCCCTGTTTTCACTTGGATGTATCACCCGAGGGTGCGTCCCTCAGGCCTTCTTCTCCCCGCGCGGCAGCCACCAGTTGGTGCGCGGTCCGCGGTGGATCTGAACGGTCTTCGTTTCGGTGTAGTCGGTCACGGCATGCCGGCCGAGCTCGCGGCCGAGGCCGCTCTGCTTGTAGCCGCCGAAGGGCAGTTCGGAATGGCCGTCCATGAAGGTATTCACCCAGACCGTTCCGGTGCGCACGCCCCGGGCGACGCCGATGCAGGTGTCGATGTCGCGGCTCCAGACGCCGGCCGACAGGCCATAGTCGGTGTCGTTGGCGATACGGACGGCCTCCTCGGCGCTCTCGAAGGTCAGCACCGACAGGACAGGACCGAACACCTCCTCCCGGGCGATCCTCATCCCAGGCGACACGCCGTCGACGATGGTGGGCGCCATGAACCTTCCGGTCCGGGTCTCCACACGCGATCCTCCCAGTGCAACGCGCGCGCCGGCTTGCCCGGCGTCGTTCACATAACCCTCGATCTTGTCGAGGTGTTCGTCGGTAATGATCGCGCCAACAAGGGTATCCGGGTCAAGTGGGTCGCCGACATTAATCTCGTGCGATCGCTCGACCAGGCGATCGAGGAAGGCGCTTGCGGCCGCGCGCTCGATGATAAGCCGGCTGCCGGCGTTGCAGCACTCCCCGGCGTTGAAGAAGGCGCCGAACAGCACCGCGTCGAGCGCGGCGTCCAGGTCGCAGTCGGCGAAGACGATCTGCCCGTTCTTGCCGCCGAGTTCCAGCGACACGCGCTTCAGGGTATCGGCGCCGGCCGCCACCGCCTTCCGTCCGACCAGGGTCGACCCGGTGAAGGAGATCATGTCGACGGCGGGGTGGTCGACCAGTCGCGCCCCGACATCCGCGCCGTGGCCGACGACGATGTTGACGACCCCAGGCGGCAGGCCCGCCTCCAGCAGCACCTCGCCCAGCACCAATGTCGACGCCGAGGTCAGCTCGCTCGGCTTCACCACGGCCGTGCAGCCCGCGGCCAGGGCGAAGGGCAGCTTCTGCGAGACGATAAGAAAGGGGAAGTTCCACGGCGTGATGATCGAGACCAGGCCGACCGGCTCGCGCAGCGTCAGGCCGAGCACATGCTCGCCCAGGCTGGCGTAGCTCTCGCCATGCACGTCGCGGGCGAGCGCCGCGGCGTATCGCCACATGTCGATCGCCGCGCCGATCTCGCCTTGCGCCTGGGTGATCGGCTTGCCGGATTCGAGCACGTCGAGGCGGGCCAGTTCCTCCGACCTGGCGATCAGCAGATCGGCCGTGCGCAGCAGCAGGTCGCCACGCTCCCGTCCGCTCATTCGCGGCCACGGCCCGGCGTCGAAGGCCCGCCGGCCGGCGGCAATCGCACGCTCCGCATCGGCCACGCCGGCCAGCGCATAGCGGCTGACCGCGATGCCGTGCGACGGGCTCACCCGCTCAAGCGTGCGGCCGTCCGATGCCTCGACCCAGCGGCCGTCGATCAGCAGCCCGTAGGGTCGGGGACCGGCCGCGGCCTCGGGGATGGCTGTGTTCGGGTTCAGGAACGACATGGGATCACTCACCGGTCCTCGAATGTCGGGAGGCGCTTCTGGCGGAAACTGGCGACGCCGTCG
>JAVKFF010000065.1:0-15692 GCA_040226215.1 Azospirillaceae bacterium | reverse complement strand
GACCCATTCGGTCGCAATCTGCCCAATTCTCAATAGCCTAGAGCATCTTGTCTGCGCCCGTTCGGGCGCAGGATGCTCTAGACGGTGGCCATCCAGTCGATCGTCGCCCGCAGGCCTTCGTCGAACGGCGTCGCCGGCACGAAGCCGAGAAGCGCCCGGGCCCGGTCGGGCACGCCGATGGAGAAGTAGATGTCGCTGGCCCGGCTCGGCCGGAAGACGTTGGCCGCGTGGTTGCCGGTGAGCCGGTTGATGGTCGCCGCCAGGTCCAGCACGGTGATGCCGGTGCCGGTGCAGATGTTCGCCACCGGCGCCGCGACCGCGACAGCCCCACGGGCCCGCATGAGCGCGTCGACGACATCGGTAACGTAGACAAAGTCGCGTGTCTGGCCGCCATCGCCATTGATGGTCAGGCGCTGGCCGCGCCGCGCCAAGTCGACGAAGCGCGAGATCACGCCGGAATAGGGCGAATCCGGCCGCTGGCCGGGCCCGTAGACGTTGAAGAACCGCAAGCCCAGGGTGGGTACCTGGAACAGGCGGCCCGCCACCGCCGCCTGGCCTTCCGCCGTCAGCTTGTCGACGCCATAGGCGCTGAGCGGCCGGGCCGGCGCCTGCTCGTCCACCGGATGGTGCGGCTGGTCGCCATAGATGGCGGCCGAGGAGGCGTAGATGACCGGAACCTGCCGGGCGCGTGCGGCGTCGAGCACCGCAACTGTGCCGCCGGCATTGATGGCGTGGGTACCGGTCCAGTCCTCGGCCGAGCGGGTGACCGAGGCGACGGCGGCGAGGTGGTAGACGAGGTCGCTCTCCCCCACCAGGCGCGCCACGAGACCGGCGTCGCGGATATCGCCCTCGACGATTTCCGCGCCCGGCGCCGCCGTGGCCCCTGTCGACAGATCGTCGAGCACCGCGACGCGCGCGCCCTCGGCCAGGAGACGGCGCGTCAGGTGACCGCCGATGAAACCGCAGCCGCCGGTAACGAGGATTCGAGGCAAGGGAGATGTCCGGAACAGTTGCGGCCGAGCGGTGAAGCGGCGCCACCCGCCAGAACGACGCCTGCGGCGGTTTACGGTAACCGCGCCGCTCGAGGCAAGCGGCGCGTCGATGCGGCCGTGCCTCGAGCGGCCCGCCGCCGGGGCTCGATTGACAAGCGCCCGGCCGTGACCTATGCCCGCCCCACCGCCCCGACCCGAGACAGCGCGCGAACGGAAGCTCGATGGACCGCGTGAGGACCGCCGTGATCGGCGCCGGCTATTTCGGCAGCCACCATGCCCGCAAGTACGCGGCGATCCCCGTGGCCGACCTGGTGGCGGTCTGCGACATCGACGAGGCGGCCGCCGACCGCCTGGCGCGCGAGGTCGGCTGCGCCGTGATGACGCGGCACCGGGATCTGATCGGCCGCGTCGACGCGGTCTCCATCGCCACGCCGACCGCCTTCCATTTTCCGGTCGCCCGCGACCTGATCGAGGCGGGCATCGGCGTGCTCATCGAGAAGCCGCTCTGCGCCACCCTGGGAGAGGCTGACCAGCTCATCAGGCTCGCCGGCGAGAAGGGCGTGGTGCTGCAGGTCGGCCATCTCGAGCGCTTCAACGCCACCGTGGCGGCGCTGGAGCCGTTGATCGACCGGCCCGGCTTCATTCAGTGCGAGCGCATCTCGCCGTTCCGTGGGCGCGGCACCGATGTCAGCGTGGTCATGGACATGATGATCCACGACATCGACCTGGTGCTGACACTCGTGCGCTCTCCGATCGAGTGGATCGATGCCGTGGGCGTGCCGGTGCTGAGCGACGCCGACGACATCTCCAGCGCCCGCATCCGTTTCGAGAACGGCTGCGTGGCCACCTTCACCGCGAGTCGCGTGAGCTGGAAGACCCAGCGCACGGTACGCGTCTTCCAGCACAACGCCTATCTGATGGCCGACCTGAACGAGGGCAAGCTGACGGTTACCCGGCGCACCGCGACCGAGGACGGCGGCACGCAGCTGACCTCCGATACGCGCACCCACGAGAAGCGCGATGCCCTGGAGGCGGAAGTCGCCGCCTTCGTCGAGGCGGTGCGAAGCGGCGGGCCGCCCAAGGTCAGCGGCGAGGATGGCCGGGCGGCGCTGAAGGCGGCGCTGGAGATCAACCGGCTGATGCGGGCCTGGACGGAACGGCAGCAGCGCGCCCACGCCGGGTCGTGAGGTCCAGCACGATGTCAGCCGCGGCGTCCGAGGGGCTCAGGCCGCCCGGCGGCCGCAGCATGGCCACCGCCTCGGCCAGGCCGGCGATCTGCCGGCGCCGGGGCGCGCCGTCGGCCAATACGTCCTGCAACGCCGGCACCAGGAGATCCGGTGTGCAGCGCTCCTGCAGGAACTCGGGCACCACCGCGTGGTCCAGCACCAGGTTGACGATGCTGACATGGTCGACCCGGCTGATCCGGTGCGCCAGACCACCGGTGATGGCCGAAACCCGATAGGCGACGACCATGGGCGTGCCGGCGATGGCGAGTTCCGTCGTCACCGTCCCGGAAGCGGCGAGAGCGGCATCGGCGGCGCGGAAGGCGGCATAGCGCGCGGCTTCGCCCGTGACGATCGCCACCGGCACCGACCAGTCGTAGGTGAGCTGTCGGACCGTCTCGGCGACCGTGGTGACGGTGGGCAGCACGACGCGAAGTTCCGGCCGGCTGCCCGCCACACGCGCCACGACCTCGCGGAAGACGGGCAGCAGTCGCGTGACCTCGCCGTGCCGGCTGCCCGGCAGCACGGCGAGGAGCGGCGCGGTCGCCGGTATGGCGTGCGTCCGGCGAAAGGCGGGGCCATCGGCATCCTCGATCCCGGCATCGGTTGCGGGATGGCCGATGAAGCGTGCCTCCGCCCCGTAGCGCGCGAAGAACGCCGGTTCGAAGGGCAGGATCGCGAGAATGGCGTCGTACAGCCGGGCCAGCGGCCGCGCCCGCCAGGCCCAGTAGCCCCAGGCCTGGGGCGCCTTGTAGAGGATGCGCGCGGCCGGGTCGCCGCGCTTGGCCAGGCCCTTGCTGACCGTGCGGAAGAAGGCGCTGGCGTCGATGCCGATCACCGCGTCCGGTCGGAACGCCGCGATGGCCGCGATGACCTGACGGCGGCGGCGCAGGATGCGCGGCAGGTGCGGCAGCAGCTCGAAGATGCCGAAAAGCGAGAGCTCCGAAGGGTCGAACAGGCTGTCGAGGCCTTCCGCCGCCATCGCCTCGCCGCCCAGCCCGGCGATCGCGAGTTCACCGCCATGGCGCCGCCTGAGCGCGCGCAGCAGGCGGGCGCCGATCAGATCGCCCGACGTCTCGCCGGTGACGAAGAACAGCCGGGGTACCGATGGCGTCGGTTGTAAAGGTGCGTCCTGGTCGGTCATCTCCCGGCACATCGCAGAAGCCGGCCGTCATGGCAAGCTCGCGCTGCGGGCGGTTGCGGCCACGCTCGCCCCGCTCTCACGCAATCGTCATTCAAGCTGATCCAAATTTTCTAGAATTACGTGAGTTGAGGATCGATCATCCGGCCGTTCCGATCACCCCTCCCCCGGCGGCAGGAGCACCGTGCGTGAATCGTACCCGTCTCAACAGTATCATCGAGGCCGCTGACCTGGTCGGCGACGCGCTGGTGATCTACGACGCCGCGCGGCGTGTCGACTTTGCCAATGACCGTCATCGCGCGCTCTACCCCTTCATCGACTTCGACACCAAGCCGAGCTTCGAGGACTTCTTCCGGCAGTTGCACGACAACGGCCTGCTGCTGATCGGCGAGACGTCGACCCTCGAGGCGGAGATCCAGCGCCGGGAGAAGGTATGGACGTCCAGTTCGCGTCACTTCCGACGCCGCCTCGGTGACGGCACGATCCTGCTGATCCGCCATATCGTGCTGGAGGACGGCTGGGTGGTGCAGACCAGGACCGATGTCACCGTGCTGACGCCACAGCCCATCGCCGACCAGTTCGACGAAGCCCGGGCGGCGGCCGGCGACCGGGTGCACCCGGCCTCGGAGGACCAGAACCCGCTGCTGGTCCTGCCCGAGGCCCTGGACGCGGTGCGCCTGCCGGTCGCCCTGGTCGATGCGGACCTCAAGATCACCTATCTCAACCACGCGATGGGCGAAATGCTCGACCGCGAGGACCTGCTGCAGCTGGTCGAGGGCCGCCTCGTCGCCCGTCATCTCGACTTCCACCGCCGCTATCGCCTGGCCGTGCGCCGCTACGCCCGCACCACCGACCGCTTCGCCCAGCAGACCTTCCGGATACCGGATCGCAAGAGCGGTCATACCACCATCGTCGCCGTGCGCTCGGCGAGCCGGGGGCTCAAACCTTCCAACCAAGCCGTCGTCTCGGTGATCGACACCCGCGCCGAGCCGCTGTCGAGCCCCCGCCGACTGCAGCAGGTCTTCGAGTTGACCCCGGCTGAGGCCGAGATCGCCCTGACACTCGCCTCGGGCGCGACCTTGGGTGAAATCGCCAAAGGACGCAATGCGAGTATTTCTACGGTACGTAATCAACTTAAGAACGTATTTTGGAAGATGAACGCGCGGCGCCAGTCCGATGTCATCCGTCTGGTGTTCGGTCTGGCGGCACTCGGTTGACCGCCGCCGCGGGTGTGTCTGAACCAGGCTCCCGCCGGGATACTGATCCATTGCCAGAAAGGGAGATTTCCAGCATGACCGACAATCCGACAAATCGTTCAGCCGACGCCGAGGATCTTGGGGGCAAGGCCGCAATCGCGCAGGTCGACTTCGCGGCGATCCGCCGTCGCCTGATCATCGCCGCCGCGTTGGAGGACTGGCGGGCCGACCGGGCGGTCGCCCTGTACCGCGCCTTCCTGGAAATGTGCGTCGACCACCCGGACCGGGAGATCGCGCCGCCGCGCGACGCCGATCTCGCCTGGCACTATCACATCCTCGATACCCGAGCCTATCCGCAGGATTGCCGGCGCATCTTCGGCCACGTGCTGCACCACGATCCTGATGTGCATGGCTCGCCGCGCTTCTGGGCCGCCTGGGATCTCGCCCGGGACGAATTCCGCCGTCGCCTGGGCGTCGACCTGCCCTATCGCGACGACGTGCCGATGGAGCCGGGCCTTGAGCCCGAGACATGCTCCGCGATCCAGGCTGCCGATTCGGGGCTCGGTCCGGAGACCTGTTCGGTGGTTGCCGGCGACTCCGGCCTCCGACCCGAAACCTGCTCCGTCGTTCCCGGCGATCCGGGCCTCCGGCCCGAGACCTGCTCGGTGGTTCCCGGCGATCGCGCCGCCTGAGCGTCGATCCGCACCCGATGGCGGTCCGCCGGGCCGCCATCGGGATGCCCCGGCTCACCGCTACCCGCGAGACATGCTGCCGATTGTCCTTTGCCGCGGGCCGCGGCATCGCTACGATCCGGCCCATGCAGGATACGATCAACACCATCAACGCACTGCTCGCCCGTGACCTCGCCGCGGACACGCGCGAGGAGCTGACCGAGATCCTCAAGAGCGCCGAGGCCGGGAAGCTCGACGAGGTGGACGAGAACTACGTGCAGGGGCTCGCCCGCAGGCTCGGCGCCGGCGGCGCGAAGCCCGCGCCGGCAAGCCGGCGCAAGCCCAAGCCGGGCGGTGGCGATGCCGCCCTGAAGCGTGACCTGGCCGCCGCCGAGGCGCGGATCACCGCGCTCCAGGCGGAGCTGGAAAGCGTCCGCGCCGCAGCGCGGCCCGAAACCGGCATGGTGCCGCTCTACGCCGTCAAGGCCGCCTTCGAGCGGTACCTGCGCCCGGCGTTGGGCGAGGCGCCCGAAGACGGATCGCAGCGGCCGGTGGACGAGGCGGCCGACGCCTTCTACAGGGAAATCGAGTCGCTGGAGACCTGATCCGCCATCTGCCCGGTGGCGACGGCTGCGCCGGCGCGGGTCCAGGCAAACAGGCGGTAGCCCAACCACCCTTCCTGGTGGGCTATGGCGCAGGCCATCGATCCCCGCAGTGCCCGGCCGAGCTCGCCGCCCCCCGGCAGGCGCGCCGCCAGCTGCACGGCGAGCCGCCGCCGGATTGGCGGCACGTAGCGGGAGAGATCCCACTCTACGGCCGGCGCGAACCCAGCCGCGGCAGCGTAGGTGGCGATCTGCCCGGCGGTGAGCAGACTGCCGAGACGCCAGCCCTGCCGGAAGCGTTCAACCCAGCGCGTGCGCCGCGCGCCGGCCGCAAGAGTGCCGGCATCGGCCAACACATCGTCGCAGACGACGAGCAGCCCGCCCGGGCGCATCACCCGTGCCGCCTCCGCGAAGAAACCTGCCGGATCGGGGCTGTGGGCGAAGGATTCGATGGCATAGGCCGCGGTGAAACTCCTCCCGTCGGCGAAGGGCAGCCGGTGGAAGTCGCCGACCGCGAAGGTGGCGCCGGACAAACCCGCAGCGGCCGCCCGGCGCCTCGCGGCGGCTGCCTGGACCGGTGACAGGGTGATGCCGACGACAGTGTAGCCATGGGTCGCGGCCAGCCAGGTGGCCGTGCCGCCGATGCCGCAGCCGAGATCGAGCACGGTGGCGTCGCGTGGCCGCACCGGGATGTCCGCGTGAGCCAGCGCCTCGGCGATCAGCCGGCTGACCTGCATGAGGGCCGTGCGCTGGTCGGTGACGCCGTCGCGCCACAGCGCCCGGTGCATCATGCCGGTCTGCCGTCGCGGCCCCGTCAGTGCCACGGTGGAAAGCAGGCGATAGTAGCGCCGCAGTGATTCGGTCGACATCGGGGCCCGAGGCCAGGTGCTGGTGCGCCAACATGGTAGGTCGCCCGCGCGGCCGGACAAGAGGCCCCGGACGCGCACCGAGCCGATCGTCGCGGCCAGCCCCAAAGCCAGGCGGTTCTACGCCACGCCGGATCGCTTTCGCGACACCGCGCGTCGACTTAGGGTCGGACGCGAACCCATGCGCTCCACCGTGACGGGACCACCATGACAGACCTGTCGCCACGCCTTGCCGCCATCGTCGACGCCCTGCCGTTGCGGCCCGGCCTCCGGGTGCTTGAGATCGGCTGCGGTCCCGGTGCCGCAGCCCGGGAGATCGCCCGCCGGATCGACCCCGGCCACGTGCTGGCGATCGACCGTTCGGCCAAGGCGATCGCCCGGGCATACGCCGGTTCCGCCGCGTTGATCGGCCGCGGCATTCTCGCGTTCCGGCAGGTGGCGGTGGAGGACTTCGTGCTGCTGCCCGGGGAGGCGCCGTTCGACCTGGCGCTGGCCGTGCGGGTCGGTGCGCTCGACGGCCGGCACCCGGCGGCGGGCCGCCTCGCCCTGCCCCGCGTCGCCGCCGCCCTGCGGCCGGGCGGCCGGCTGTTCATCGACGCCGGTGACCCGCTCCGTTCCGTGCCGCTCGGGAACCTTGCCTGACACCAGTCCGTTGTCCCCAGCGAGATTCGGGCTGCAGCGGATAACGGCATGGACGGTGGATTTCTGGCAACCTGGCACGAGGCGGCGACGACCACGGTCGGCCTCTTCTGGATGGCCTTCTGGGCCTTCGGCCTCGGCTACCTGGTTTCCTCGATGATCCAGGTCTTCGTCACCCGCGAACGCATGCGGCGCAGCATGGGCCGGACGGGGCCGCGCAGCGTTCTTCTCGGCGGCTTCTTCGGGTTCCTGTCCAGCTCCTGTTCCTTCGCCGCCCTCTCCAGCACACGGGCGCTGTTCGCCAAGGGTGCCGGCCTCGTTCCCGCGCTCGCCTTCCTGCTTGCCTCCACCAACCTCGTCATCGAGCTGGGCATCGTCATCGCCGTCTTCCTGGGCTGGGAGTTCGTGGTGGGGGAGTATGCCGGCGGCATCCTCCTCATCCTCTTCACCTGGCTGCTCGTCCGGCTGACCCGCCCGAAGCGCCTGGTCGAGGCCGCACGGGAGAAGGCGCGCCGGGCCGAGGGCGACGACGGGACGGAGGCCGGCGACTGGAAGCGCCTGATCCGGAGCCGCGAGGGCTGGGCGATGGTCGCCCGCCGCTACCTGATGGAATGGGCCATGGTGTGGAAGGAGGTGGCGGTCGGCTTCACCGCCGCCGGCATCATCGCCGCCTTCGTCCCCCGCGAGTTCTTCCAGGCGCTGTTCATCGGTGCCGGCGGCGAGGGCGATCCCGCCTTTCACGAGGTGCTTGTCCAGGCCGTGATCGGACCGGTCGCCGCCTTCTTCACCTTCATCGGCTCGATGGGCAACATTCCCCTGGCGGCCGTGCTCTATACCAACGGCGTCAGTTTCGCCGGCGTGATGGCCTTCATCTTCTCCGACCTCGTGGTCCTGCCGGTGCTGCGCATCCAGGCGCGCTACTACGGCTGGCGCATGGCGCTCTATATCGCCGCGATCTTCCTCGCCGTGCTGGTCGTGACGGCCGTCGTCCTGCACTACGCCTTCGCCCTCGCCGGTCTGCTGCCCGACGCGGCCGGCACCACCCAGGTGACCGAGCGCGAATTCTTCCGGATCGACTACACCTTCTTCCTCGATCTGCTGTTCATCGCCGTCTCGGCGGGTTTCCTCCTCTGGACCTGGCGCCGCTCGGGGGTCACCCTCCGCCTGCCGGACGCCACCAGCGAGCGGGTGCTGCTCGGCCTAGCGAGCCTCGCCTTCGCCTGGCTCGGCCTCGGCCTCCTGGCAGGCCTGGCCGCCTGACCGGCCGCCGGGCGAACCGCCGATTTTGCGCTACCGCCGACCGCCGGAATCGCCGACAGTCGGGTTCGCTCGGCCCTGGGGGGCTGTCCACGGGAAGCAGGAACGCGCATGACCACGATCGAGGGACCGGACGGGCGGCCGCGCTGCCGCTGGGCGGGGGCGGCACCGGAATTCGTGCCCTATCACGACGCCGAGTGGGGCTTCCCGGTCGCCGACGACCGCCGGCTGTTCGAGAAGCTCTGCCTGGAGGGCTTCCAGTCGGGCCTCTCCTGGCGCACCATCCTCAACAAGCGGGAGAACTTCCGCGCCGCCTTCCACGGCTTCGACCACGAGGCGGTGGCCCGTTTCGGGGAGCGCGATGTCGAGCGCCTGCTCGGCGACGCCGGGATCATCCGCCACCGCGGCAAGATCGAGGCCGCGATCAACAACGCCCGCGCACTGGGCGAGCTCATCGAGCGGGAGGGCTCGCTCGCCGCCTATGTCTGGCGCTTCGAACCGGCACCCCAGGACCTCGCCGCGCCGCAGAGCGTCTCCACCTCCGCCGCCTCCACCGCCATGTCGAAGGACCTGAAGAAGCGCGGCTGGCGCTTCGTCGGCCCGACCACGGTCTACGCCTTCATGCAGGCCATGGGCCTGGTCAACGACCATGTGGAGGGCTGCTGCATCCGCGCCGAGGCGGAGCGGGCGCGGGCCGGCTTCCGGCGGCCGGGGTGAGGGGCGGCCGGGGTGACGCAGTCTGATCGGACGGGTGTTGTCGGGGTGTAATGGCGGACCCGGCGAGATTCGAACTCACGACCTCTGCCTTCGGAGGGCAGCGCTCTATCCAGCTGAGCTACGGGTCCGCAGCGTGCCGGCGGGGCGATCATGGATGCATGGTCCCGGCCGGACGGTCGGGACCATAGCGCCGGCGCACGTCCCACGCAAATGCAAAGGCGTTGCCGGCCTTGTCATCATGGGTGCGATCGGTGACCAGCCCATGCCGTGCGCCATATCGGGCCGCACCGTAGGTCTCACGCCGCGCTCGCCACCTCAGCCGGTCCGGCAGCGATCAGGGCGTGGACCTGGGCGCTCTCGGACTGGGCCAGCACCACCTGGGCGAAGGCGCGGGCCTGGGCGATGCGGGTGTCGCGCACCACGCGCCTGACCGAGAGCAGGCTGGACGGCGCCATGGAGAGGTCGCCGAGGCCGAGGCCGAGCAGCAGCGGCGTCAGCTTCGGGTCGCCGGCGATCTCGCCGCAGATGCTGACCGGGATGCCCTCGCCCGCCGCCGCGTCCACGGCCATGGCCAGCAGGCGCAGCACCGCCGGGTGCATGGGGTCGTAGTAGGTCGCCACCTGGTCGTCGGCGCGGTCGGCGGCCAGCGTGTACATGGTCAGGTCATTGGTGCCGATGGCGAAGAAGTCGGCGCAGGCCGCCAGCGGTGCGGCGGCGATGGCGGCGGCCGGCACCTCGATCATCGCCCCGATCGGCGGCAGCGGGTCGGGGCCGGGGACGCCGGCGCGTTCCAGCCGCCGGGCGACCACGGCCATGGCCTTGCGCACGGTGCGCACCTCCGCCGGCGCGGTGACCATGGGCAGCAGCACGCGCACGGGCCCGTGGGCGCCGGCGCGCAGGATGGCGGCGAGCTGGGTGGCCAGGAGCTCCTTGCGGCGCAGCGACAGGCGGATGGCGCGCAGGCCGAGCGCCGGGTTGTCGACCTCGGCGAAATGCCGGCCCAGCGACGGGGCCAGCTTCTCGCCGCCGACATCGAGCGTGCGGATGGTGACCGGCCGGCCCTGCATCGCCTCCACGACGCGCCGCAGGGCCTCGTACTGCTCGTCTTCCTCCGGCAGGTCGTCGCGGTTCATGAACAGGAACTCGGTGCGGAACAGGCCGACCCCGTCGGCGCCGGAGTCGATCGCCTGCGCCATGTCGCGCGGCAGTTCCACGTTGACGTTGAGGGCGACCGGCGTGCCGCACAGCGTGACCGAGGGCAGGCCGGCGAGCAGCTTCAGCCGCTGGACGTCGAGATCGAGGGCGCGGCGCCTGGCCTCGTAGCCAGCCAGGGTCGCCGGCGTCGGGTTGACGATCAGCAGGCCCTTTTCGCCGTCCACCACGACGGTGTCGCCGGGCGCCACATGGGCCAGCAGGTCGCCGACGCCGAGCACGGCCGGCAAGCCCAGCGAGCGTGCCATGATCGCGGTATGGCCCTGGGTGCCGCCGCTGACGGCCGCGAAGCCGGCGACCCGGGCCGGGTCCATCAGCGCGGTGTCGGCCGGGGTGATGTCCTCGGCCAGGATCACGCTGCCCGCCGCCAGGTCGGAAAAGGCGCGGTACTTCTCGGCCTGCAGGTTGCGGATCAGCCGGTTGCCGACCTCCTCGATGTCGCGCACCCGGCTCGCCAGATAGCGGTCCTGCATGCCATCGAAATGGGCCAGAACCGCGCGCATCTCGGCACTCACCGCCCAGGCGGCGTTGGACAGCCGCTCGCGGATGCGCGCCTCCGCACCACGCAGCAGGCGCGAGCCCGACAGGATGGCGCGGTGGGCGTCGAGCAGGGCCGTCAGCTCCTCGGCCGACTCCACCGGCAGACGCCGCGCCTTGGCCTTCAGCTTGTCGATCTGGCGGACCGACAGGGCGGAGGCCTGGTTCAGGCGCTGGACCTCGGCCTCGACCTCGCTTTTGAGGATGACATATTCCGGGACCGGTGCGCCACCGCTCTCCACGACATAGGCCGGGCCGACGGCGATGCCGCCGGAGACGGCCAGCCCTTCCAGCAGCTTTTCGCGCCCCCGCGCCGGATCGGCATCGGGACCGTCGGCAGGCCCCGCGGCGACACGCTCCCGATCCCTCTCACTCCTCGTCAAAGCGGTTCTCCACCAGGGTCGCCAGGGCCTCGATTGCCATATCGGCATCCGGGCCGGCGGCTGCAACCGTGATGGTACACCCCGGGCTGGCGGCGAGCATCATCAGCCCCATGATCGATTCACCATTGACGGTCATGTCGTTGCGGGTGACCTCGATCGTCGCGTCGAAGGCGCCGGCGAGCTTGACGAACTTGGCCGCGGCGCGGGCATGCAGGCCGCGCCGGTTGCGGATTGTCAGCGCGCGGACGGTCGGCTCCGCCGCGGCCTTTCCGCCGGTCATGCGGGTCAGCGCTCCTGGGCCAGCAGGGCCGAGGCGACGTTGATGTATTTCTGCCCGGCCTCGCGGGCCCCCTCCACCGCCTCGGCCAGCGGCTTGTCGCCGCGCACGGAGGCGAGCTTGATGAGCATCGGCAGGTTGATGCCGGCGATCACCTCGACCTTCGCCTTGTCCATGATCGAGATGGCCAGGTTCGAGGGGGTGCCGCCGAACATGTCGGTCAGCACCACGACGCCGTCGCCGCCGTCCACCGCCTCGATACGCTCCAGGATCTCGATGCGGCGCTGCTCCATATCGTCGTCGGGGCCGATGCACACCGCGGCGATCTGCTCCTGCTTGCCCACCACATGCTCCAGCGCGGCGATGAACTCCTCCGCCAGGCGGCCATGGGTGACGAGCACCATACCGATCATGGGTTCCCTCTCTCTCCAGCCGGCGTGGCCGTCACGGCTTCTTCCGGCGGCAGGTCGCGATGCGTCAGCCCGACCCGGTGGCCGGTTCCGGCGAGCCAGTCGGCCAGCGCGGCCGCCGTGAAGACCGAGCGGTGCCGGCCTCCGGTGCAGCCCGCGGCGATGGTCAGATAGCTTTTGCCCTCCCGCACATAGCGAGGCAAGAGCGGGGTGAGGAGCCGCTGCAGATTGTCGAGGAAGGGCTGGAAGTCCGGATCGGCACGGATATGCGCCTTGACCGCCTCGTCATTGCCGGTCAGCGGGCGGAGCTCCTCCACCCAGTGCGGGTTGTCGAGAAAGCGCACGTCGACCACAAGGTCGGCCTCCCGCGGCAGGCCGCGCTTGAAGGAGAAGGACATGACCGAGACGAAGAGGCCGCTGGCGCCGACCGCGAACTCCTCGCTGATCCGGCGCTTCAACTCGTGCTGGCTCAGCTGCGAGGTGTCGAGGACCAGGCTGGCCACCTGACGCAGCGGCTCGACCAGGCGCTGCTCCAGGCGCAGCCCGTCGACCACCGGCCGGTCCAGGGCCAGGTGGTGGCGTCGCCGGGTCTCGGTATAGCGGCGCTGCAGCACGTCGAGATCGGCTTCCAGGAAGATCGTCCGCAGGCTGCCCATGCGGTCCGGGCCGATCGCCTGGAAGACCCGGGCCAGGCTCTCGGGCGAGAAGTCGCGGGTGCGGATGTCGACGGTCAGGGCCAGCGGCCGGCGCTCCCCCTGGCGCTGGCGGATCAGTTCCGGCACCAGGCCGAGCGGCAGGTTGTCGACCGCCTCGTAGCCGAGATCCTCGAGGATCTTCAGCGTCGTCGACAGCCCGGCGCCCGACATGCCGGTGACCACGACGATGGGGCTGTCGACGCTCTCCTCGCCCCGGTCGGGGGAAGCGGCGGCGGGGTCGGCGGCGGGATCGGTGGACTGATTTGCGGGCGGCTTGGCGATCATGGCGGCGCGTGTGGCGGCGTGGGGGCGGGCGGCCCGGTCGGTGCGCCGCAGGGGTTCACTCGCCGGCCTTCCTGGCAAGCGTCTCGCGCGGCCGCGCGCCGCCGGCCAGCAGGCGAACGCGCGCCGTGGCCGACGGCGCGGCCGGATCGACGGCGAAGAAGGGCAGCGTGTGCCCCGCCAGCGCGTAGGTCCGGGGCCTGGGCACTCGCTCGGCCGGCACGCCAAGTTCGATGGCGAGATCGAGCAGGGTCTGGCCGCGCAGCCGCCGGACCGGCATGACGCCGAGGCCGCGCACTTCCAGGAAACCCGCCAGGTCCGGCGCCGGCCGCGCCAGCACGCCCTCGGGCGTGCCCGCGATGAGGAGCTGGTCGTCGCCGACCAGCTCCGCCCCTTCGTCGACCAGGCGCAGGGCGAGGTCGGACTTGCCGCTGCCCGACGGGCCGAGGATCAGCACGCCGCGCCCGGCGATCGACACGCAGGCTGCGTGCAGCAGCCGGTTCCGGGCGCTGGCCGCGCTCACCGGGCCGGCCCCTGCCGCCGGCTCAGGGCTGGACCACCGCGAGCATGTAGCCGGTCTCGCCGGAGTAGATATAGACCCGCACGTAGTAGGAACCGGCCTCCAGCGTCTCCTCGATCAGCTCCGACTCGGTGCCCGGCAGGATCGAGGCGGCGATATAGTTGCCCTCGCTGTCCAGCAGTTCGACATCGGCATCGGACTCGAAGGGCTCCAGCGTGATGCGCACAGCCCCCGTCTCGGGCACCTCGATGGCGTAGTAGTCGTTGGTGTCCGCCGGTCCGACCCAGTCCTCCACCTCGATCCGCTCCGGACCGACCTGGCCGAGATCGCGGGCGGTGCCCTGGCTGTTGCCAGCGCCGTCCTCCGGCGCCTCGGCGGCGGTCTGGTAGTCCAGCGTCAGCGTGTATTCCGAACCGCCGGTGAAGGGATAGACGTGGATGAAGTAGGTGCCGGGCTGAAGCTCGGTCTCGATGAACTCGTCGGCGCTGCCGCCGGCGGCGGAGGAGGCCAGAACCGAGCCGAAATCGTCCTCCAGCACGATGTCGATATCGGAGGAGAGGCCGGTCATGGTGAGCGTGATGCTGGTCGGTGCCTCGACCTCCAGGCGCCAGTAGTCCGACGGATCGCCGAAGCCGACCCAGTCGCCGTCGCTCAACGTGCCCGAGCCGGCGCCGATGGTGCCGAGCAGTGCCGCGTCCCCGGGCGTGTCGCCGATCTGGTCCTCCGGCGGCGCCTCGCCCGCCTCGCCGGCGATCGAGAGGTGGTAGTCGGTCTCGCCGGAATAGATGTAGACCTCGACATAGTAGGTGCCGGGCGCGACCGAGAACTCGATCAGCTCCGACTCCGACCCGCCGGCGATCGAATCGGCGAGATAGTTGCCGTCCTGGTCCAGCAGGGCGATGTCGGCATCGCTGGACAGCTGGTCCATGGCGATCACCAGGTCGGTCCATTCCTCGACCGTGAAGCGGTAGTAGTCGACCTCGTCGCTGGGCCCGACGAAGCCGTAGAAATCCTGCGGCGTCGACCCCGGCGGGGAGACCGGGTTGGCGGCGTCGAAGCTGTTGTCCGCCGACGGCCCCAGCGTGTCGGGCGCGGGCGGCGGCGTCGGACCGGGACCGGGTCCCGGCGCGGGCGGCTGGCCCTCGCCGCCGGGCAGCAGCAGGCGCGCCGGCGACAGGATCTCCGCCCAGACATAGCCCACGCCGCCATCGGCCAGCTCGACGCGCAGCCACTCGGTGTCGACCACCTCGCCGGTCACGGTGATCACGTCGCCGAACGCCAGCGCCTCCAGCACGGCCGAGGTGCTGTCCGGCTCGGCGCGCACATTGGCCGTCATCCAGGTGACGAAGAAGGGTGCGTCCATGTCGGCGATTTCCGGCGCCTGCGGGGCGTCCTGGGCCTGGGCCGCGGTGACGGCGAGACCGCCCGGGCCGGCGGTGAGGCCGATGATGGCGGTGGCGGCGACGAGGCGGCGCGACAGATCACGCGTCATGCGAAAGAACTCCCCTTGGATACGCAGATGGATTTCCGGTTCCCGACTTCGGCACGAAGGCGGCGGTTGCGCACCACCCCCCGGGCACTCAACCGCTATCGCCGCGGACTGGCGAAACTATGGCGTGTCGATGATCGTCCGGCCAACGGCGAAAAACCTTAGCAAAAATGATCATTCCTTAACATCCGGCGGATTCCGGAGGCGCCGATTGCTAGGATGTTAGTCCTTCTGACGCGGCACGCAAGCGCCGGCGCGACACCGTGAAGACGGGCCGGGGATCCCGGCTCTCCCTGCGGTCGGCCGGGATGACGGTCCTGCTCCTCATTCAACACCACCCTGTCATCCCGGGCGAGCGCCAGCGAGAGCCGGAACCTCGTGCGGCCGGGCTGTGGCGCGGCAGGGCTGTGGCGCGGCAGGGCTGCGGCGGCGTCGAAGACGGGCGCGGGGTTCCGCATCTCCGGCTGTCGCCTCAGTGCGGAACGACGGGAGTTGTTTTCGCACCCACACCCTCCCCGACATCCCGTGCGAGCGCCAGCGAGAGCCGGAACCTCGTGCGGCCGGGCTGTGGCGCGGCCCGTGT
>JAVKFF010000064.1:0-5373 GCA_040226215.1 Azospirillaceae bacterium | reverse complement strand
ACCGCGCTCCGCGCTGCGACTCGCATCCGGGGGGAAGCCAGATAGTGACCCCGAGCCCGCGTCGCCACATACTGCATGTAGTGATGAACACAGGGCGGGAGCCGAGATATGGCGTGGACGCCGGATACTGTCGAAGAACTGAAGACCCTCTGGTCGCGGGGCCTGTCGATCACCCAGATCGGCAAGCATCTGGGCATGACGCGCAACGCCGTCGTCGGCAAGGCGCACCGTATCGGCCTCGAAAAGCGGACCTCGCCGATCGTCCGGCGGCCCCGGCCCGCGGCGCCGATCCCGGCCCCGCTGCCGCAACCGATCCTGTCCAGCGGATCGCAGCGCTGCCAATGGCCGATCGGCGATCCGAAGACGTCGGATTTCCGCTTCTGCGGCAAATCTGCCCTGGCCGGACGGCCCTACTGCGACAGTCATTGCTCTGTCGCCTATACCGGCTGGACGAGCGAGGAAACCGTCGCACGCAAGGCCAACGCCGCCTGAAACGACGCCGGGCCCTACCGAAAGGCAGGGCCCGGCGCAGGGCGGATGGGGCGGATGGCGCCGCAGAACGGCGCGCGGTCCCTACTTGACCTTCTCGCCCGCCTTCTCGATGGCCTGGCCGGTGGCCTGCAGGTTCTCGCTGGTGTCCTGCTTGGCGCCTTGCCAAGTGTCGCCGCAGGCTGCGAGGCCGGTGGCCAGGAACAATGCGAACAGGGTCATGGTCAGGTAGCGGAACATGGCGAACCTCGCTGTGAATTGATCCGTACCTGACGAACCCTTGACGACCCTTTCGGTTGCACGGCCCCGCCGGAAATATGGCGCGGCGGGATCCGACGGCACCCGCCGCACCGGCGCCTCAGCTGAGGTCGCTGAACCGCTTCAGGTGATGGTCGCCATCGCCGAAGCGGGTCTCCAGCGCCATCAGATGCTTGAAGTAATGGCCGACATCCAGCTCGTCCGTCATCCCCATCCCGCCATGGATCTGCACCGCCTGCTGGCCGACATAGCGCCCGGCCTTGCTGAGCTGCACCTTGGCGGCGGAGACTGCGCGGGCGCGCTCCTGCGGCTCGGCGTCCAGCTTCAACGTGGCGAGCATGGCCAGCGACTTGGCCTCCTCGGCATGGATCATCATGTCCACCATGCGGTGCTGCAGCACCTGGAAGGAGCCGATCGGCACGCCGAACTGCTTGCGGGTCTTGGAATATTCCACGGTCGTCTGCTGCAGCTTCTGCATCGCGCCGCAGGCCTCGGAACAGAGCGCCGCGATGGCATGGTCGGTCGCCGCCTCCAGGAACGGCCAGGCGCCGTCCTTCGGCCCCAGCAGGGCGTCGGCACCGACCTTGCAGCCGTTGAAGGCGATTTCCGACGCGCGGCGGTTGTCGATGGTGCGATAGTCGCGCCGCTCGACGCCGGCCGCATCCCGGTCGACCAGGAACAGGCTCAGCCCGTCGCGGTCGCGCTGCCCGCCGGCGGTGCGCGCCAGCACGATGATCCGGTCGGCGGCCGGCGCATCGAACACCACGATCTTGCGGCCGGTGATCGTGAAGCCGCCGCCATCGGCCTTCGCCTCGGTCATCACGTCGGCCAGGTTGTAGCGGGCCTGCGCCTCGGCATGGGCAAGGGCCACGATCGCGCTGCCGTCGATGATCTTGGCCAGCAGATCTTCCTTCTGCGCGTCGCTGCCCGCCTTCGCGACCAGTGTGCCGCAGAGCACGACGGAGCTGACGAAGGGTTCCAGGACGTTCCCCTTCCCCATCTCCTCCACCATGATCATGGTGTCCACCGGGCTGCCGCCCAGGCCGCCGACCTCCTCGGGGAAGGAGATCCCGAACCAGCCGAGCTCGGCCATCTGGGCCCAGTTCTCCCGGCTGAAGCCGTCATCCGACTTCGCCAGGCTCCGCCAGGTCTCGAACTCGTAGCGTTCCCGCACGAAGCGCTGCACGCTGTCGGAGAGCAGCTTCTGCTCGTCGCTCAAGGAAAAGTCCATTCAGGCGCCTCCCAAGCCGCGCGGATCGCCCCGCACGGGTCCCCTGTCCGTATCTGACGGCGGGCTGTTTTCTGACGGCAGGCGGCGGCGGGGCGCCGCCTGTATGAATGAAGCTCCCTCGCGCAGGCGCGGGAGCCGGCGCGGGTGGGGTCTCCGCTCCCTACAACCCGAGGACCATTTTGGCAATCACGTTGCGCTGGATCTCGTTCGACCCGCCATAGATCGTCGCGGCGCGGCCGATCAGGAACTCCCCGGCGATGGACTCCGCATAATCCGGCCCGGGATGCGGCGCATTGCTGCCGTCGCGCAGATCCTCGTAGGGATTGACGTAGTAGCCCAGCGCCTGGCAGGTCAGCTCGGCGATGCGCTGTTTCACCTCGCTGCCGCGGATCTTCAGCATGCTGGCCTCGGCCCCGGGCGAACTGCCCTGCGCCACGGCGGACAGCAGCCGCAGGTTGCTGACCTCCAGCGCCATCAGGTCGACCTCGATCCGGGCGATCTCGCGGCGGAAACCGGGATCCTCCAGCAGGCTTTGTCCGCCACTGCCCTCCGACCGGGCAATTTCCTTCAGGCGCCTGATGCCCTGCTTGGAATTGCCCACCTCGGCAATCGCCGTGCGCTCGTGGCCCAGCAGGAATTTCGCATAGGTCCAGCCCTTGCCCTCCTGCCCCACCAGGTTGGCCGCGGGCACCCTGACCTCGTCGAAGAACACCTCGTTCAGGCTGTGATCCTCGTCGATGCTGACGATCGGCTTCACGGTGATGCCGGGGCTGGTCATGTCGATCAGCAGGAAGGAGATCCCCTCCTGCGGCTTGCCCTCGGTCCCGGTCCGCACCAGGCAGAACATCATGTCCGCGATATGCGCCTGGGTCGTCCAGATCTTCTGGCCGTTGACGACATAATGGTCGCCGTCGCGCACCGCGCGGGTCTTCAGCGATGCCAGGTCGGAGCCGGAGCCGGGCTCGGAATAGCCCTGGCACCAGAACTCGTCGCCGGACAGGATCTTCGGCAGGTAGCGGGCCTTCTGCGCGTCGTTGCCGAAGGCCTGCAGCACCGGCCCGACCATGGTCAGCCCGAACGGCAGCAGCATCGGCGCGCCGGCCGCGGCGCATTCCTCCTCGAAGATGTACTGCTTCACGGCGTTCCAGCCGGTGCCGCCATGGGCCTCCGGCCAGTTCGGCGCCGACCAGCCCTGGCGGTACAGGATCTTGTGCCAGGTCCGCAGGTCCTGCTTTTCCATGTGATAGCCGCGGCGTGCCTCGTGCCGCAGATGGTCGCTCAGGTTCGCCGCAAGGAAGTCGCGGACCTCCTGGCGGAAGGCCTCTTCCTCGGCACTGAACGAGATATCCATGTCGCACCCTCCCGGCCGCTGCCCGTTCTGTCGGTTGACCGGCATTCTGCCCGCTCGCCTGCGGCGGGTCTAACCCGAACTGGCGCGACCCGCGGGCCCCTCACGCACCCAGAAGGTGCACCACCAGGCTGCGCCGGTGCGGCCGCCGGCGATGCTCCAGCAGGTAGATCGCCTGCCAGGTGCCCAGCGCAAGGCGGCCGCCGCTGACCGGCACCGTCAGGCTGGTCTGGGTCAGGGCGCTGCGCAGATGGGCGGGCATGTCGTCCGGCCCCTCCGCGCCGTGGCGGTAGCGGGCCGGGTCCTCCGGCGCGAGCGACGCCAGGAAACCGCCCAGGTCGCGGAGCACGTCCGGATCGGCATTCTCCTGGATCGTGAGGCTGGCGGAGGTGTGCTGCAGGAACAGGGTCGCCAGGCCGGCGGCAATGCCCTGCTCGCCCAGCCAGCGGTCGACGCGGCCGGTCAGGTCGACGATATCCCCGCCGCGGGTCTCTACCCGCAGGACCGTCTGGGCCTGTCGCATCGCGGCCTCAGGTATCGATGTCGAACAGGAAGTCGTCGTGGTGATCCGGCGATTGCGGCACCGGTTCCGCCAGCCGGCCGCCGGCCACGGCCCGTGGGGCCTGGCGGTTGGCCAGGATCTCCGCCAGAACGACCTGCAGCTGCACCAGGTCGGCGCGGGAGATCTGCCGCGAGACGACGACCTGGTCGCTCAACGCCACGGCAATGGAGAACCCGCCCCTGCTTTGGCTGATCTTGATCGGTAGATCGTAGGAGACCATGCTGCCCGTGCCGGTTGACCTTGGCGCCATTGTTCGGCCCCGGGCGGCAATGGTCAAGGATCGGCATTCTCGTCAGGGCGGGAGGCGACAGATGCGACTCCAGAAACCGACCGGAGAGGAGGCCGAGGCCGGGCTGCGCGCGATTCGCACCTGCTTCGACACCATGGGCGGGCCCGGCCCGGCGGCGTCCCAGACGATCGCGGCGGCGCAGGGCTTCCTGCTGCACACGGACCTGGACCTGGCCGGCCTCGACCCGATCTCCCCCGCCGGACTGGCGGCCGCGATGACCCGCGAGGAGATCCGCCACCAGTTCGTGCAGGGACTGGTTGTGCTGGGAATCGCCGACGGCCCGCCGGACCCCGCCTACTATGCCAAGGTCGCCGCATTCGCCGCGGCACTGGGGGTGAAGTCCTGGGAGCTCGGCATGGTGCGGGACCGCGCCGAGCATCACATGCTGATGTTCCGGCTGGACCTGCTGCGCCGCATCCATATCCGCGACATCTTCGTCGACCAGGTCAAGCAGCACGGCGTGGGCGGGCTGGTCAAGGGCATCGGCGGGCTCACCGGGCTGCTGGAGAGCCCGGAGATCGCCGCGCGCTACCACGCGCTGGAAAAGCTGCCGGAGGACCGCCTGGGCCATGCCTTCTGGCGGCACTACCAGGCGAACGGCTTCGCCTTCCCGGGCGAGAAGGGCGGCTTCCCCGAGGCCGGCGTCTATCACGACTTCACCCATGTCCTGTCGGGCTATGGCACGAAGCCGGCAGGCGAGGTGTTGGTCGGCACCTTCACCTCGGGCTATCGCAGGCACAACGCGCTCTTCACCATCCTGTTCGTGCAGTTCAGCTTCGGCGCCGGCATCAACGTCACACCGGTGGACCAGCCCGACGTGCATTCCACCCTTGCCCTGCCCGGACTGGCGGAGCGCTTCTTCGAAGCGCTGGAGCGCGGCAGCCAGTTGAACACCGACCTGTCCGACAACTGGGACTTCTGGCCCTATGTCGAACTGCCGCTGGACGAGGCGCGGGCGAAGCTGAACGTCCCGCCGCCGGCCGGCGGCTATCCGCTGGCCATCGCCGAGGCAGCAATCGCCACCTCGGTATGAGCGGTGCCGGCGCGCGACGCGGGGCTGGCCCGCGGCGGGAAGCTGGCGTATCACGCAGGCCATGGAGATCGACCCGATTCAGGCACCGGCGGGCTGGCGGCGCATCGCGCTGACCGGCTTTGCCGAACATGTCGGCCCGCTCTGGTTCCGCAAGGACGAGAGC
>JAVKFF010000063.1:0-12755 GCA_040226215.1 Azospirillaceae bacterium | reverse complement strand
TTCCTCGGTGCCCTCGCCGACCGCCTGGAGAAGGAGACCTGGCGTCTATGACCGACCCGACGCTCGATCTCGGCTTGGAGGGCAAGGTCGCACTGGTGATGGGGGCTGCCAGCGGCATGGGGGCGGCCGTCGCCCGGCTGCTGACGGCCGCCGGCGCCATCGTCCACGGTGTCGACCGCAACGGCGAAGGGCTGGCCGCGGCGCGCCAGGGCTGGGCCGGGACGGGTCATTCGATCGCCGCCGCCGACCTCGGAAGCGTCGCGGCTTGCCGGTCGGCGGTCGCGGAGGCCGAGGCGGCGCATGGGCGCCTGGATGCGCTCGTCGCGGTGCACGCGCTTCTTGTCCGCTGCGAGATGGAGGAGGTGGACGAGGAAACCTATGACCGGCTGTGGCAGGTCAACGCGCGCAGTCTCTACTTCCTCTGCCAGGCGGCGCTGCCAGGCATGGTCCAGCGCCGCTACGGCCGGATCGTTCTGTTCACCAGCCCCGGCGGCTTCATCGGCGGCACGGTTCGCTCCAGCGCCTACGCGACCACGAAGTCGGCCTCGCTCGGGCTGTCGCGGTCGATCGCCCGGCGCTACGGGCCGGACAACATCACCTGCAACCTGGTCTCCCCCGGAGCCATCGACACGCCGATGGGCAATATCGACCTGTCGCTGGCGGAGGTGAGCGCCATCGAGCAGTCGATCCCGCTCAGGCGACGCGGCCGGCCGGAGGAGGTGGCGAAGGCCGCGGTTTTCCTGGTCAGCCAATGGGCGGACTACGTCAACGGCCACGTCCTGGTGGTGGACGGTGGCAGCACCATGCATGCCTGAGGACGCGATGTCGGAACGAGCCCAGACCCGAGAGTCCATCGCCGGCAAGCCGGTTATCGTCACCGGCGCGGCGCGCGGCATCGGCTTCGCCATCGCCGAGGCGCTGGGCGCCGTGGGGGCCAGGCTGGCCCTGTTTGACATCGACCGTCAAGCCCTCGACGAGGCGGTCGCCAGGCTTGGTGCCACCGGCGTCGAGGCGGTGCCGGTCGCCGTGGACCTGTCGGATGCCGCCGCCATCCCGGCGGCGGTCGACAACGCCCGCCAGGCGCTCGGCCCCATCGCCGGGCTGGTCAACAATGCCGGCATCATCCAGCTGAAGCCGATGGGTGAACTCAGCGTGGCCGATTTCGACCTGACCATCGCCATCAACCTGCGCGCGCCCTTCCTGTTGATCCAGGCCGTCGCGCCGGACCTGAAGGCGGCCGGGTGGGGCCGGGTCGTCTCCATCGCCTCCTCGGCCGGCAAGACCGGCGGGTCGAGCGCCCAGGGCGTCTACGGCGTCTCCAAGGCCGGGGTGATCTGCCTCACCAAGTCCTGGGCCAAGGAGCTGGCGCCCAGCGGCGTCACCGTGAACTCCATCTCGCCGGCGCTGATCGAGACCGACATGATCAAGGGACTGTCGGAATTCGTGCGCATGGTGCCGCTCGGCCGCCTCGGCCAGCCGGCGGAGGTCGCCGGCACCGTCGCCTTCCTGATGTCAGACCGGGCCGCCTTCATCACCGGCGAGGACATCGACGTCAACGGCGGCTTCCTGATGGATTGATGGCCGCCATGACCGCAACCGCCTCCCTGCCCGACCTGGCCGCGCCGGCCCGCATCGCCGTGCTGTCGGGCTACATGACCTATTACGAGCCGCACATGCCGGCCGGCTTCCGCGCGGAGCGGACGCGCTGGGCGGAGGGCATCGCCGACCTGCTGTCGGGCGAGGGCGAGGCGCGGTTCTTCGGCCTCTTGACGGACGACGAGACCGGGCGGCGCATCGCCGGCGAACTGGCCGCCTGGCGGCCGGACGTGGTGGTGCTGGCGCCGGCCATGCCGGGTCCGGCGGGCTTCACCTGGGCCGCGCTGGTCGATCTGCCGCGCGTGCCGGTGGTGATCTGGGCAGCCGGCCATCTCGACGCCCTGCCGCCGAGTTACGACTCCGTCGACCACCTGGCCAATAGCGGCCAGGTGGGCGTCGCCATGATCGGCAACGTTCTGGCCCGTCACGGAAGGCGCCCGGCCGTGGTCACCGGCCGCTGGTACGATCACGACACGCAGGCGGCCGCGCGCCGGGCTGTCAGGGCTGCGGCATCGGCCGGCCGCGTCGCCGGCGCCCGGGTCGGGGTGCTGGGCCAGCCGCTCGACGGCTACATCAACGTCACGGTCGATGCCGGCATCCTGGCCGGTGGGCTGGGTGCCGAGCTGGTGGAAATCCCTCTCGCCGAATGGGAGGAGACCTTCGCGGGCGTCGACGACGCCGCCATCGCCGCCGTTGCCGGAGCGCTGACGGCGGCCCATTCGGTGAGCGCGCCGGAGGGCGAGGATTTCCGCGCCAGCTGCCGTCTCGCCGCCGCCCTGCAGCAGGTGGCGCGGCGCCACCGTCTCGACTGCGGCACCTTCAACAGCCATCTCGACTTTGGCCACCGCAACCCAAAAATCGGCCTGGTCGGCGGCCTGGCCACGAGCTGGCTGAGTTCCACCGGCATTCCCTTCACCGACACCGGGGACACCATCACCGCGCTGGCCATGCTGCTCGGCCGGCGGCTGTCCGGCGGAGCGGTCTATACCGAGCTCAACGCCATCGACTACGTGGCCGACGCGATCTTATGCGCGAACACCGGCGAGGCGGATTTCGCCGCCGCCGCATCGCCCGAGGAGGTCTGGATCTTCCCGGCCCGGAGCTTCACCGGCAAGGCGCAGAAAGGCTGCATCGTCGACTCCGCGCTCGCCACCGGCCCAGCGGCGATCGTCGGCCTGACGCCGGCCGCCGGAGCGCGCAACGGTTTCCGGCTGATCGTGCTGCCGGGAGAGGTAACCGGTCGGCCGGAGCTCGACCTGAAGGTGCCGCACAGCTTGTTCCGGCCGCATCGGGGCGGCGCGCCGGCCGCCTTCTCCCGCTGGATCGAGGCGGGAGCGACGCACCACGCGGCGCTTTGCCCCGGCGCCGATCCCGAACAACTCGCCGCCGCCGGCCGTCATCTCGGCATCGACGTGGAGATCGTCGCATGAACGCCGTCACCGTGGCGCCGCCGCGCCTGGTCACCAGCCGCCCGCCCCGCATCGGCGTGGTGACCGGCTACATGCCCTATTTCGAGGAGATCATGCCCGGCGACTTCCGCCAGCAGATGGCGGACCGTGGACGGTCCACGGCCGAGCGGCTGGAGGGGCTGGGCGATGTGCTGTTCACCGGCCTGGTGCACGATCATGAGAGCGGCTTCGCCGCCGGGCGCAAGCTGAAGGCCTTCGATCCGGATGTCGTCGTGCTGGCGCCGACCATGGCGGCGCCCGCCGGCTATCAGTACGCCGCCGTGCGCGACATCGGCCGGGTGCCGATCGTGCTGCTCGACATCCATGGACTGGAGACGATTCCAAGGGACTACACGGCCGAGAGCATCGTGCCGAACAGCAATACCGTCGGCTGCATGATGATCAACAACATCCTGCGGCGCGAGGGACGCTGGTCGCCCGTCGTCAGCGGCCCGGCGGCGCGGGAGGAGACCTGGGCGGAGGCCCGGCGGGTGATCGCCACGGCGCTGGTCGCCGGACGGTTGGCCAAGGCGCGGTTCGGCGTGCTCGGCCGGCCACTCGACGGCTATCTCAACGTGGTCTGCGACGCCGGCGCGCTGGCCGCCGCCACCGGCGCCAGCCTCGTCGATCTGACGCCGGCGGAGTTCACCGATGCCTGGCGCGGTGTCGCCGCGGCGGAGATCCAGGCGCTGGCCGCCGCCTTCCGCGAGACCTACCGGGTCGATGTTCCCGATGCGGAAACGGAGCAGTTCGAGACCTCAGTCCGGCTCTGCCTGGCGCTTGAAACCGTGGTGGAGCGCCACGGCCTGGACGGCGGCACCTTCAACTGCCGTGACGAGTTCTCGGTCGGCAATCCGGAGATCGGCGTGATCGGCTGCCTCGCCAACGCCCATCTCACCACCATCGGCCGGCCCTTCACCTGCACGGGCGACATCATCACCGCCGTCGCCATGTTCCTGGGCAAGCAGCTCGGCGGCGACAGCTACTACTGCGAGCTCGACACGCCGGACTACGCGCGGGACGCCGTCCTGTGCGCCAATACCGGGGAGGGCGATTTCTGCCAGTCGGACGATTGCGACAGCTGCACGATCCGCCTGTCGGGCGGGGAGTCGGGCCGCGTCGCGCGCGGCTGCAACGTGAAATACGCCATGCCCGAGCGGCCGGGGACCGCCATCGCCTTCACCCCGCGCGCCGACACTCCCGGCGGCCACGTGATCATCGCCGCCGAGGGCCGGATCATGGGCACGCCGGAAACCGGGCTGAACCTGCCCTCGATGTATTTCGGCTTCGACTCCGGACCCGTGGGGCCGGCCATGAGCCGCTGGATCGAGGCCGGGGCGACGCATCACACCGGCATCTCCTCCGGCCATCACGGCGCGGCACTTGCGCTCATCGCGCGGCTCGCCGGCATCGGCTTCGAGCGGATCTGAGGCGATGCGCAGCGCCCTTCTCACCGCCTACGACCAGCCCTTCGCGCTGGTCGATCGCCCGGTTCCCGAGCCGGGGCCGGGCGAGGTCGTGGTGGCGGTCAGCGCCTGCGGGGTCTGCGGTTCCGACCGCTTCCTGCAGAAGGGGGGCTTCGGCGGGCCGCTACCCATCGTGCCGGGGCACGAGGCAGCCGGGCGCGTGGCCGCCATCGGCGACGGGGTCGCCGGCCTCGCGA
Source organism: Azospirillaceae bacterium (assembly GCA_040226215.1). Lineage (GTDB taxonomy): Bacteria > Pseudomonadota > Alphaproteobacteria > DSM-16000 > Inquilinaceae > JAVKFF01. The sequence continues at coordinate 8,048 of JAVKFF010000063.1, read as the reverse complement.
TCGGCCAGAAGGTCGCCCTCTACTACATCGCCCATTGCGGGCAGTGCCGCTACTGCCTGGCGGGCCGCGAGAACATCTGCCTCGAGGTGCGCCGCATGGGCGTCGACTTCGACGGCGCCATGGCCGAGCTTGTGCGCCTGCCGGCGGAGAACTGCCTGCCGCTCGACGACGCCATCGACCTCGCCGCCGCCGCCGTCATCACCGACGCCATCGGTACGCCGACCCACGCGCTCGGCCAGGCCCGCGTCGGCGAAGGCGACCGGGTGCTGGTCATGGGCGTCGGCGGCATCGGCTCCAACGCCGTGCAGATCGCCCGGGTGCTGGGCTGCACCGTCATCGCCGCGTCGCGCTCCGACAGCGCGCTGGCCAACGCGACGGCGCTGGGGGCGCAGGCGGCCCTGCGCGCCGACGACGACCTGCCGGCGGCGGTGCGCGAACTGACCGGCGGCCTCGGCGTCGACGCGGTGATCCAGTGCGCGCCGGCGGCCGCGGCCTACAGCCTGGCGCTCGACTGCCTCGCCAAGGGCGGGCGGCTGGTCATCGTCGGCACGTCGGAGGCGCCGGTGCCGATCGCCCTCAACCCCGTCCTCTGGGCCGAGCACGAGATCCTCGGATCGCGCGGCTTCACCCGCGCGGACATCCGGCGCGGGCTCGACTGGTACCGCTCGGGCGCCATCGCCGTCGATCACCTGGTTCGTCACCGCCGCCCACTCGAACAGATCAACGAAGCCATCGCCGATCTCGACAATCCGGACGTCGTCCGGACGGTTATCGAACTCGCCTGAGGCGCCCCCCGGGAGGAAGTCCATGTCCGTGCTGCAGTACAACGAGATCTTCAAGCGCCCGATCCGCACCGGCGGCTGGACCGAGCAACTGGTCCCGACCTACGCCAAGATCGCCGAGGCGATCCGCGAGGGTCGCCGTGAGGACGCCATCGACTACATCGAGTATTTCGATGTCGAGGCGGCCGTCTGCTACGACCTCTACGCCCAGTGGCACGCCGACGCCGAGCGCTGCATCGCCGACCACGGCGTGAAGGAGGCCGACCTGCAGGGCGTGCGCGACGAGCTGAACTGGCTGGTCAACCAGTGGGTCGACGACGAGAAGCCCTATGACCGGCAGGCCGCGCTCGCCGAATACCGCATGATGAAGGCGCGGCTGATCCGCCATCTGGGCGCGCCGGTCGACGCGGCCTTGAAGGTGCTGGCGGCCTGGAAGGAGCTGTGGCGCTCGATCCACGACCGCGACGTCGACTATGTCGGCGGGCTGTTCAACTACATCCACGTGCGCTTCGGCGAGGAGGCGGTGGAGGCCATGTATCGCGAATACGTGATCGGCCACCTCTTCGATTTCCGCTATGAGCGGTTCGACGTCTCCAAGAACAATTGGGCCGAGGTGTTCGACGCACTGGTCTACGTCTCCATCGAGGCGATGCGCGGCCACCTCGTGGGGCCGGAGCGCGACGGCACCATGGAGCTGGACGAGGACGAGGAGAAGGTGGTGATGACCTTCACGCCCTGCGGCAGCGGCGGCCGGACCATGCAGGGCGACCGCATCGCCGGCACGCCGAGCCGGCACGAGGCGCCCTACCACTTCCAGACCATGGAGAAGCCGCACGACTGGCACTGGAACAAGCCCGGCGTGTGCCATTACTGCCTGCACTGCGCGGTGCTGATGGAGAAGATGCCGATGGAGAAGTTCGGCTACCCGGTGCGGGTCGTCGAGCCGCCGACCTATCCGGGCAGTACCGACCGCTGCCGCTGGACCATGTACAAGGACCCGCGCGACGTACCGGACTGGGTCTACGAGCGCTCCGGCGAGCGCAAGCCGGCCGCCGACCAGCCGCTGGGCAGCGCCGGCCGCGCGGCACGGCGCGGCGGATAGCCATGACCGGTCTCTGGCACGTCATCGACCGGGGCGTCGACGGGCTCAAGCGCCTGCTCGAAGCCTCGCTGATCCTGCTCACCCTGTCCTTCTTCATCGTCGTGCTGGCGGCGGTGTTCTACCGCTATGTCCTCAACGACAGCCTGGTGTGGACGGAGGAGTATGTCCGCTTCTCGCTGTTCTGGGTGATCCTGCTCGGCTCCGCTCTGGTCAGCGACGACGACGCCCATCTGCGCATCGAGGTGGTGCACCGCTACCTGCCGCAGCGGCTGAGCCGGATCGTCGGCGCGCTGGCCAATCTCGCCGCCATTGTGTTCTGCGCCGTGCTGTTCTACCAGGCGCTCAACCTGTTCCTGCGCACCACGGGCACCTCGCCGGCGCTCGGCTTCCCGATGCGCTGGGTCTACGCCGCCATGCTGTTCGGCGCGCCGCTGATCGTCATCATGACCCTGCGCTGCTGGATCGCCGGCCGCCACAGGCCGGTGGCGGATCCTCTATGACGCTCTCCATCATGCTGGTGCTGTTCGCGGTGCTCCTGCTCTCCGGGACGCCGATGGGCTTCGCCATGGGCCTGAGCGCGGTGACCGCGCTCTGGGTGCAAGGCGACGTGCCGCTGATCCAGCTGCCGCTGCGCTTCTTCAGCGCCATCGACAACTACGCCCTGATGGCCGTGCTGCTGTTCATCCTCGCGGGCGAGCTGATGAATGTCGGCGGCATCACCCAGCGCATCGTCGCCTTCGCCAACGCCCTGATCGGCCACATCCGCGGCGGTCTCGCCCAGGTCAACATCCTCACCAGCATCCTGTTCGCCGGTGTCTCCGGCTCGGCCATGGCCGATACCGCCGCCGTCGGCTCGATGCTGATCCCGGCGATGAAGAAGGAGGGCTACGACAGCCGCTTCGCTGTCGTCGTCACCGCCGCCTCCTCGCTGATCGGACCGATCATCCCGCCCTCGATCACCGCGGTCATCTACGGCTCGATCACCGGGGTGTCGATCGGCCGGCTGTTCCTCGCCGGCGTCATTCCGGGCCTGCTGGCCGGCGGCGCGATGATGGTGCTGACGTGGTTCCTGGCCTCGCGCTATGGCTGGAAGCCGAGCCCGAAGGCGCCTTGGCGCAAGGTCGGGCGCACCTTCGTCTCCACCTCGCCGGCGTTGACCATGCCGCTGATCATCGTCGGCGGTATCGTGTCGGGCATCTTCACGCCGACCGAGGCAGGCGCGGTCGCCGTGCTCTACGGCATCGTGGTGGCGACGATCTCGCGCAACATGGGCGCGAGGGATTTCCTGCGCTTCATCCTGACCTCGACCAAGCTGACGGCCAGCGCTCTGGTCGTGCTGGCCGGCGCCGGGCTGTTCGGCTGGGTGCTGACCCGCGAGGGCTTCGGCTTCATGCTGGAGGACGCGCTGCTGGCGGTCAGCGACAACGCCTTCGTCGTCATGCTGCTGATCATGGCGGGCCTGTTCATCATCGGCATGTTCGTCGAGGGCACGGCGGCGATGATCATCGTCGTGCCCATCGTGGCGCCGATCGCCCACGGCCTCGGCTACGCCCCGGTGCAGTTCGGCATGACGTCGATCCTCATGCTCCTGGTCGGCGCCATCACCCCGCCCGTCGGTATCGTGGCCCTGCTGGCCTGTCGCATCGGCGGAGTGGAATACTCGCGCACCTTCGGGCTGCTGCTGCCCTATATCGGCATCATCCTCCTCGTCATCTTCGCGGTTGCCTTCATTCCGCCGCTGACGACGTGGCTGCCGGATCTGCTGCTCTAGGCGCGGGCGAGAGGAGGGCCGGGCTGTGACCGACCATGGCAAGCCGACGATCAAGGACGTCGCCCGCGCGGCCGGCACCTCGATCGGCACCGTGTCGCGGGTGCTCAATGCCCATCCCAACGTCACGCCGCTCAGCCGGCAGCGGGTCATGCGGGCGGTGCAGTCGCTGGGCTACGAGCCGAACCTGGCGGCGCAGAGCATGCGCACGCGGACCAAGAAGGCGATCGGCTTCATGGTCAACGACATCGCCAACCCGCTTTTCGCCAAGATCAGCCGCCACGCCGAGACCCTGTTTCACGAAAACGGCTACTCGCTCCTGCTGGCCAACACCGCTGGCAAGACGTCCACCGAAATCGATCTCGTCGAGCAGTTCTTCAAGCACCGCACCGATGCCATCCTGCTGAGCTTGGCGGACGAGACCAATCCGGCACTGCTGCAGGCGCTGCGCGGCGTGGACATCCCCATCGTCGTAATGGACCGGGAACCCGAGGGCATCGACGTCGACCGGGTGATGACCGACCATGGCCAGGGCATGCGGCAAGCCACCGAATACCTGATAAGGCTTGGCCACCGGCGCATCGGCCTGATCACCGCCGATCGCCGCATCAGCCCGGGGCGGGCCCGCCTCGACGGTTATCTGGAGGCGCATCGCAAGGCCGGCGTGAGCGTCGATCCCCGTCTGATTCGCGCCCGCACCCTGTCGGCGGAATTCGGCTTCCAGGAAGCCTCCAGCCTGCTCGCCGCTGCCGACCGGCCGACCGCGCTGATCGCCGGCGGCAACCAGATCCTGGTCGGCGCCATGCGGGCGATCCGACAGCACGGCATCGCCCTGCCGCACGACCTCTCGCTGGTCAGCTGCGACGACACCGAGCTGACCGAACTGGCCGGCCCGCCGATCACCGTGATCTGGCGCGATCTCGGCCTGATCGGCCGCACCGCGGCGGACCTGCTCTTGCAGCGGCTCGCCGCCGACGCGGGCTGGGAGCCCCGGCGCATCCTGCTGCCCACCGAACTGCTGGTGCGCGAGAGCTGCGCGCCGCCCAACGCCTGACACGAGCCTGACAAGACCGAGTTGGACCCGATGACCCAAACTTCCGCCGATCTGCCGCTTTCCGGGATCCGCGTGCTGGACGTGGCGACCTTCATCGCGGCGCCGTTCACGGCGGCGATCCTGTCGGAATTCGGCGCCGAGGTCATCAAGGTCGAGCAGCCGGGAGCCGGCGACCCGATGCGCCGTTTCGGCAGCGTGACGGCCAATGGCGACACGCTGAACTGGCTCAACGAGGGGCGCAACAAGAAGAGCGTCACCCTCGACCTGCGGCAGGCGAAGGGCGCGGCGCTGTTCCGCCGCCTAGCGGCGAAGTGCGACGTGGTGTGCGAGAATTTCCGGCCGGGCACCATGGCGCGCTGGGGCCTGGGCTACGACGTGTTGAAGGCCGACAATCCCGGACTGATCCTGCTGCAGGTGACCGGCTTCGGCCAGGACGGCCCCTATCGCGACCTACCCGGCTTCGCGCGGATCGCCCACGCGGTCGGCGGCCTGTCGCATCTCGCCGGCGAGCCGGACGGGCGGCCGGTGGTGCCCGGATCGACCTCGCTGGCCGACTACATCTCCGGACTCTACGGCGTTATCGGCATCATGATGGCCCTGCGCCACCGCGAGCGCACGGGCGAGGGCCAGGCGGTCGACGTGGCGCTCTACGAGTCGATCTTCCGGGTGCTCGACGAGATCGCGCCCGCCCACGCCATGTTCGGCACGGTGCGCCAGCCCATGGGGCCGGCCGCGCCCAATGTCTGCCCGCACAGCCACTATCCCACCAGGGACGGCAAATGGGTGGCCATCGCCTGCACCAACGACAAGATGTTCGAGCGGCTTGCCCGGGTCATGGAGCGCCCGGATCTCGCGGCGCCCGACAGCTGGGGGCCGGTGGCGCGCCGGCTGGCCGAGGCCGGGCGTGTCGACGCGGTGGTCGGGGAGTGGACGGCGAGCCTGACCCTGGAGGAGGCGCTGACGCGGCTGCGCGCGGGCCAGGTTCCGGCCGGACCGCTGAACACCATCGCCGACATCTTCGCCGACCCGCACTTCGCCGCCCGGGAGATGCTGCGCACCCTGGCGGTGCCGGGGGTCGGACCGGTGACGGTGCCCGCCCCGCTGCCCCACCTCTCCGCCACGCCCGGGCGCATCGCCCATCTGGGCGGTCCGCTGGGCGGCGCCAACGAGGAGGTCTACCAGGGTCTGCTGGGTCTGCCCGCCGGCGAGCTCGAGGCGCTGAAGTCCGAGGGAGTGATCTGAGGGTGGCTACCGGGTCGCCAGGCGAGGCGGCGCCGGTCGCCGTCGTCACCGGCGGCGCGGCCGGCATCGGCGCCGCCATCGTCGCGGCCTATCGACGGGCAGGCTGGCGCGTCGGCGTGCTTGATATCGAGCCGCCCGACACCGGCGACGACGATCCCGCGATCCGGTTCCTCGCCACCGACGTGGCCGATCCCGAAGCCGTCGAGCGCGCCGTGGCGACCATCGAGCAAGAGGTCGGGCCGATAGCGGCGTTGGTGAACAATGCTGGCATCCAGCAATGGGCGCCGCTCGACACCCTCGACGGCGAGGCCTGGCGCCGCGTGCTCGGCGTCAACCTGATGGGCGCGGTGCACGGGCTGGGCGCGGTCGGCCCGCGCATGATCGGTCGCCGGCGAGGCGCGGTTGTAAACATCGCCTCAATCGCCGCCCTGCACGGCTTTCCGGCACGCGGGCCCTATTCGGCCTCAAAGGCGGCGATCATGGCGCTGACCCGGACCGCGGCGGTCGAATGGGCACCGCACGGCATCCGCGTCAACGCCGTGGCGCCGGGCTTCGTCGAGACGCCGCTGGTGGCGCGCTACCTCGCCGACGGCCGCCTGGCGCGGCCCGAGCTGGAGGCCAGCGTGCCGCTCGGCCGGCTGGCCCGCCCCGAGGAAATCGCCGATGTGGTCGTCTTCCTCACCTCCGACGCCGCCTCCTACGTGACCGGCCAGACGGTCTTCGTGGATGGCGGCTTCATGGCGCGCTGACCGCCGCGACAGACCCGGGACACCGTTCATGACCATCACCAGCTTTCACCACACCAGCTTCACGGTCTCCGATGTCGACCGCGCGGCCGCCTGGTTCATCGAGCATTTCGGCATGGAGCGGCTGGGCGGCGGCGACTACGACTTCGACTACATCAAGCGCCAGACCGGCTTCGCCGACGCCGACCTGAAGATCGCCGTGCTGGGCTTCCCGGGCCAGGCGGGGCGGCCGGGACGCGACGTGCTGGAGCTGATCGAATATCGCAGTCCCGCGGGCGCGCCCGCCGACACCGCCACCAACCGGCCCGGCAACGCCCATCTCTGCTTCGCCGTCGAGGACATCGAGGCCGAGCATGCCAGGCTCAGCGCGGCAGGGGTCGAGTTCCGCTCCACCCCCAACACCGTGACGTTCGGCGTCAACGCCGGCGCCAAGGCGGTCTATCTGGTCGGTCCGGACGACATCCGCCTGGAGCTGTTCCAGAAGCGGGCCGGGGGCTGAGCGATGGCCGGTCGCCGCATCGCCGTCGTCCGCGTCTGGCAGGAAACCAACAGCTTCAGCCAGAAACCGACGACGCTTGCCGACTTCCGGCGCTCGGACTGGCATGAGGGTGTCGCCCTCACCGCCAGCCTGGCCGGCCACGCCGACGAACTGACCGGTTTCGCCGCCGAGATCGAGGCGGCCGGCGATCGGCTGGTTCCGGTGCTGGCGGCCTCCTGCTGGCCCGGCGGTCCGGCGGAACCGGCGCTGATCGACGCGCTGGCCGAGGCGCTGGAGCGCAATCTGGCGGTGGCGGGCATCTTCGACGGTCTGCTGGTCTCCCTGCACGGCGCGATGTCAGGCGAGAGGGCGCCTGATGTCGAGGGCGCACTGCTCGCCCGCCTTCGAAGGCTGCTAGGCGACTCGGTACCGCTCGTGCTCACCCTCGACCACCACGCCAATGTGACCGTGGCCATGATCAGCGCGGTCGATGCCCTGACTGCCTACCGGCAGTGCCCGCATGACGACATGGTGGAGACCGGCCGCCGTGGCGCCCGGCTTCTCGGCGCCATCCTCGACGGCCGGCTCGAGCCGGCGATCGCCTGGCGCAAGATCCCCCTGGTGACCCCGGCGGAGGGCTTCATGACGGCGGCCGAGCCCCTGGCCTCGTGGTTCGCGCTGGCGCGCCGGTTGGAGGCGGAGATTGGCGCCGGGGCGGACATTTCGCTGTTCCCGGTGCAACCCTGGCTGGACGTACCGGAATTCGGCTGGAGCGTCACCGTCGTGGCGCCGCGCGAGCGGTCCGAGGCGGCGGCGGCGGCGGCGCGCGCGCTCGCCGCCCACGCCGGGGCCGAGCGCGATCGCTTCTACGTCGCC
>JAVKFF010000062.1:0-2211 GCA_040226215.1 Azospirillaceae bacterium | reverse complement strand
CCCGACCTGCCGGGCATCGGCATGGACGGCCGCGCGCATTATGGCAACGTGCTGTTCTCGCTCGGCCCGGACACCGAGTTCGGCGGCAGCAACGACACGCCCTGCCATCTCGACCTGCCGATGCGCAACTGCAACCTCTGGCTCGACGACGACCTGATCGTCGAGGATGGCGATGTGGTGCCGGCGGACATGCGCCCGGCGGCGTGAGCCCAAGGACTCGCCTCACAGGCAGCGCCACGCTTGCAATACCCAATGGGCGACGGCATTTCTACCTGTATCGCGGTCAAAGGAGCGGTACATGGTGGAGATGAACAAGAAGCTTGCCTCCCAGAATGGGCACAACCGTCCCCCCGTCCGCCTCTCGATCGCCAGCCTGATGGATGAGCAGGGCAGCTTCAGCGCGGATGTTGTGGCGGACGCGTTCGGCATGTCCAAGGTGCAGCTGGCCGAAACCGCTGGCCTGGCCCGCGAAGTCTTCCAGAAGGCGAGCCGGCGCAGCGGCCCCAAGGCGCAGACCCGGCTGCGCGAGATGCTGGAGATCATCAGCCTTGTGCAAGGCTGGGCCGGCGGGCCGGTTCAGGCGATGGCCTGGTATCGAGCCGAGCCGATCCCGGCCTTCGGCGGGCGAACGGCGGAGGCCCTGGTGAAGTCCGGGCAAGCCGGAGCGGTGCGCGACTATGTCGATCATCTGGCCACCGGCGGCTACGCTTGAGATTCACGGGCGAGTGCTTCCGTGCCCACGACCCGAACTGGTCCTGGGTGCCGTTGTCCGGGGCGGGCGCGGCGCTCAGGGGCCGGCGCTTCAACTGGCCTGGCCTGGAGACGCTCTACCTGTCTCTCAGCTATACGACCGTTTTTCGGGAAGTTTCAGGTGGCTTTGCCCACCGGCTGACCCCCTACGTCCTGTGCACCTATGACGTCGACTGCGAGGATATTGCGGACCTTCGGACAGAGGCAGGCAGGGCGGATCTCGATGTTCCGCTGGCCGATCTCGCCTGCGCCTGGGGAGATGCGCTGATGGCCGGCCGGGAGCCGGCCTCATGGTCCATCGTCCGGCGGCTACGCGCCGATGGGCATGCGGGCATACTGGTCCCGAGCTTCGCCAACGGGGCCACCGCCCAAGACCAGAACCTGGTGCTCTGGCGCTGGGGTCCGGATCTGCCGCACAAGGTCACCGCCTACGATCCGACCGGCAAACTGCCAAGGAACAAGCTCTCCTGGACCTGAGCCCGTCCGGCTGTGCCGTGCCCGCCTGGCGGCGGCTCAGACTGACACGGCTGTCCGTCCTGCCCCAGTAGCGGTCCTTCAGCAGACGCGGCGGAGCTTCCGCTGCCAGGCTGCCCATGGCCTGTTCTTGCTGGACGGGGCGCGGGCCGGCCAGGCGATGCCGGCCCGCGCTGTCGTCTCAGACCCGCTCGATGATGATCGCCGGCGCCATGCCGCCGCCGGCGCACATGGTGACCAGGCCGCGCTTCAGGTCGCGGCGCTCCAGTTCGTCGAGCAGGGTGCCGATCAGGATCGATCCGGTGGCCCCGATCGGATGGCCCAGGGCCATGGCGCCGCCATTGACGTTGACCTTGTCGCGGTCCAGGCCGAGCCGGCGGATGAACCGCTCGGCCACCACAGCAAAGGCCTCGTTGATCTCCCAGAGGTCGATATCGTCCTTGGTCAGCCCGGCCGTCGCCAGGACCTTCTCCGCCGCCGGCACCGGCGCGTTCAGCATCAGGGTCGGGCAATCGCCCATGTTCGCCGTGGCGACGATGCGGGCGCGGGGCGTCAGGCCGTTCTTCTCGGCATAGTTCCGGGAGGCGAGCAGCAGCGCCGCGGCGCCGTCGACCACGCCGGAGGAATTGCCGGCATGATGGACATGGTCCATCGGGCCCAGATCCTTGTACTTGCGATAGATCAGCGAGCCGTAGGTGGTGCCTTCCTCGTCGACCGGGAACTGCGCCCATTTGTCGAACACGGTCTTCAGCTGACCCAGACCTTCCATCGTGGTCTCGGGCCGCGGGAATTCCTCATGGTCCAGGGCAAGGGTGCCATCCAGGTTGTGGACCGGCACCACCGACTTCTTGAAGCGGCCTTCCTTGATCGCCTGCGCGGCGCGCTGGTGCGATTCGAGCGAGTAGATCTCGAGCTCTTCGCGCGAGAAACCCCACTTGTCGGCCATCATCTGCGCGCCGGTGAACTGCGACGGCGCGACCTTGCCGT
>JAVKFF010000061.1:0-15029 GCA_040226215.1 Azospirillaceae bacterium | reverse complement strand
CGGCCCTGCTCGCCCGGGCCCGGCGCGTCGACGATCCCCGGCGCCGCCTGCGCCACATCCTGCGCGCCTATGTCGAGCCCTGCGTGGACGCCAGCAAGGGCGGCGGCGGGGCCCGCTTCACCCGGCTGCGCGCGGTGATGTCGGCCGAGGGCAACCCGCAGAGCCGGGAGATCATCGCCCGCACCTTCGACGAGACCAGCCGCGCCTTCATCGATTCCATCGCCGAGATCCTGCCGCAGCTGCCGCGCGGCACAATCGTCTGGCGCAGCCATTTCCTGCTGGGCTCCCTCTACTACACGCTGATCAATCCGGAGCGCGTCACCCGCCTGTCCGATGGCGCGGTCGATGGCGCCGATCCGGAGGACAGCATCCGCCAGCTTGTCGCCGCGCTCGCCGCGGCACTCGAAGCCCCGGCATCCGACGAAGCGGCCGGGGAACAAATCATGGGAGGAACGACATGAGAAACCTTTTGATCGCCGGCAGCGCCATCCTGGCGCTCGGCATCGGCAGTGCCACCGCGCAGGAGCGCGTGGCGATCGGCACCGGCGGCACGGGCGGCGTCTTCTACGCCGTCGGCGCGGCGATGGCCGAACTGATTAACGAGGAGCTCGACGGCGTCTCGGCCACGGCCGAGGTGACCGGCGCCTCGGTCGAGAACAATCGCCGCGTCTCCATGGGCGAGATGCAGCTCGGCTTCTCCAGCGCCAGCACGCTCTACGCCGCGGCCAATGGCGAGGACCCGTTCGAGGAGACGCAGAACGTCGCCGCGGTCGCCTATCTCTACCCCGCGGCCCTGCAGATCGCCGCGCTGAGCTCGACCGGCGCGCAGTCGATCGAGGACCTGTCGGCGGTCCGGCTCGGCATCGGCCCGCCCGGCTCGAACTCCGCGGTGATCGCCGAGCGCCTGCTGATGGCCTACGACGCGCTCAACATGGAGAACATCCAGTTCCTCTCCTACAACGAGGCCACCCAGGCGATCCGCGACGGCAATCTCGACGCGTCCGCCGTGCTCGCCGGCATTCCGGCGGCCGCGCTGATCGAGCTCGCCACGACCGAGGACGTGACCTTCATCCCGGTCGATGCCGACCGGGTGAGCGGCCTCCTGGAGGAGTATCCCTTCTACGAGGTCATCGACATGGCGGCCGGCACCTATGACGGCCAGGACGCGGCCGTCGGCATCCTCGGCGATCCGGCCATCCTGTTCACCTCGGCCGACGCCGACGAGGAACTGATCTACAACCTGACGGCCACCATCTTCGACAACCTCGACCGACTGGGCCAGGTGCACCCCGCCGCCGCGCTGATCTCGCTGGAGCGGGCCGAGGCGACGCCGATCCCGCTGCATCCGGGAGCGGCCCGCTACTTCGAGGAACACGGCAATTAACCAGCCACCCGCCGACGGGCCGGGCCGGAAGCCAGCTTCCGGTTCCGGCCCGCGCGGCCCGTGGTCCTGGCTCGCCGGCAAGATCGACGGGCTGGACCCGGCCGCGCTGGCCATTCCGGAGCGGCGTCTTCTGCTGGTGCTGATCGCGCTGCTGTCGGCGGCGACGGCCGGCTTCGCGCTGTGGGTCGCCTATTTCGGCGGCTGGACGGCGCTGCTGCTGCGCGCGATGTTCTTCTCCGGTGCCGTCACCGTCGGCTTCCTGATGCTGGCCCTGCAGCAGCGACGGCTCTGGCTGCGGCTGCTTTTCTACGCCTGCGCCCTTGTCGCGCTCATCCCCGGTCCCTACCTGACCGAGAACTATTTCGACATCATCCGCTCGGGCTCGATCGCCTCGGAAACCGACCGCTACCTCGTCGTCGCCATCGTCGCGGTCGTGCTGATCATGGTGCGCGCCTATGTCGGCTGGGCCATGGTGATCGTCATCGGCGTCGCCCTGGCATACGCCTATTTCGGCTACGTGATCCCCGGCACCTACGGCCATGCCGGCTATTCGACCGGCCGCATCGCCAGCCACCTGCTGCTGTCAACCGAGGGGCTGTTCGGCATTCCCATGGGCGTGGCGGCGACCTACATCTTCCTCTTCTCCCTGCTCGGCGTGCTTCTGATCAAGACCGGCATGGGCGAGGTCTTCGTCCAGCTCGCCTACGCGCTGACCGGCCGGGTTCAGGGCGGTCCGGCGCTGACCGCCGTCGTCTCCAGCGCCTTCGTCAGCTCGATCAACGGCAGCGCCGTCGCCAACGTGGTGACCACCGGCACCTTCACCATCCCGCTGATGAAGCGCACCGGCTACCGGCCGGAAGTCGCCGGCGGGATCGAGGCGGCGGCCTCGTCGGCCGGCCAGATCACGCCGCCCATCATGGGCGCCGCGGCCTTCCTGATGGCCGAGTTCACGGGCATCCCCTATCGCGAGATCGCCATCGCCGCGCTCGTCCCGGCACTGCTCTACATCTTCGCCATGCTGGTCTCGGTACGCCTGGAGGCGGGCCGGGAGAACCTCTCGCGCCTCGACCCGAAGGAGGTGCCGTCCGTATGGCCCGTGCTGGCCCACAAGGGCTACATGCTGCTGCCGTTCTTCGTGCTGATCGGCCTGCTGTTCTGGGGGTTCACGCCCACCAAGGCAGCGGTCTACGCCATCGTGCTGACCTATGCCCTGTCGCTGCTGCGCAGCGAGACGCGCATCGGCCTCTGGGGCCTGGTCGAGGTCGCGGTGGAGACTCTCAAGGTCATCATGATCGTCATCGCCGCGGTGGCGGCGGCCGGCATCCTCATCGGCATGCTCACCCTGACCGGCCTCGGCCCGAAGCTCTCCGGCCTGATCCTGGCGGTCGGCGGCGACGATCTGCTGCTGGTGCTGCTGATCACCATGGTCGCCTCCTTCGTGCTCGGCCTCGGCATGCCGACCTCGATCGCCTATCTGCTGCTGGCCACGCTGATCGCGCCGGCCCTGGTGGAATTCGGCGTGCCGATCCTCGGCGCCCATCTGTTCATCTTCTATTACGGCCTCCTGTCGGCCATCACGCCGCCGGTCGCCGTGGCCGCCTATGCCGGCGCCTCGATCGCCCAGGCCGGGCCCAACCAGACCGCCATGCAGGCCATCCGCCTCGGCTTCGTGAAGGTCTTCGTGCCCTTCCTGTTCATCTACGCGCCCGGCATCCTGCTGATGGGCGCGGTCGGCGAGATCGTGCAGCATGTGGGCTTCGCCTTCGCCGCCACCTTCGCGCTTGCCGTCGCCTTCGCGGGCTGGCTGGTGGTGCCGCTCTCCAGGCTCTGGCGCCTCACCTTCATCGGTGCCGCCGTTCTCCTCGTCCTGCCCGTGCTATCCCCGGAGCTGGAAGTATTGCGCTTGGCGATGCGCGGCGCGGGATTGGCGCTTCTCGTCGGCTCGGTCGTTGTATTGCGGGGACGCAGCATGGCCGGTCGTCGTCAGCCGGTGTAGAAGAACAGCCCCTCCTCCTCGAGAAAATCTGCCGTCGTCAGAACGACCAGCGCCTCCGTCTCGCCGGCATCTGCCCGCCCGGCGGCGGGTGGCGCGGTCGCCTTGCGTTCGGCGACGTCGTAAATGACTTCGGCATGTTGCAGAAAGGTCTCGACCGCGTTGCCCCCGGGCCAGGCCGCGCCGAAGCGCTGCTCCAGCGCGTCGAGCGTAATGGCATAACGCGACGGCGCGCCTGCCGCCTTCTCGCGTGGCCGAAAGATGACCGACTGCCGAGTGGCGTCATAGGCTGGTGCTCCCATGTCCCCGTACTCCCGTGCCCTGGTTCCGACAGTGCTTTCGGGGAATTCCAGGCGGAGACGGCGTTCGGATGCGGCAATCCGACAAAGGTGGCGTCAAAAACGCTTCTTGCGTGAAAATGTCACATCGCCCATCACCGAAGAGGGCATCCAGAGGCCCCGTTACGTCCGGTGTTGCGACGGGATTCCAGCACGCCTGCGCCGTCAGGCAGCGCAGGGCTCCTGGCGGCCGCTTTCGGCCGAGCGGTAGAGCGCGTCGAGCACCTCGACCGTGCGCCGTCCTACCGTCGCGTCCGCCTGGTTCGCGATCGGCCGGCCGAGGCAGAGATCGACCAGCGCGTCGATCGGCGGCCGGGTCGAATAGGATTTGCGGCCCTCGCCCGGCGCCAGCGGTACGACCTCGTCCGCGCCATCCTGCCGGCGCAACTCCAGACGCTCCCGCTCGACATCGAGGAAGACCGCGCCATCCGTGCCGTAGATGCGCAGATCGATATGGGAGCCGATGTGCTTGGGCACCGCCGCCGATCCGGAGAGCGAGACCGTGGCGCCGTTCGCCAATGTCAGCACGGCGGCATCGAAATAGTCGACGCCGGTCGGTGACAGGCCGGTTCGCGCGAAGATCCGATCGGGGTCGATGGGCACGACACGGAACAGCGCCCCCAGCAGGTGCGACAGCTGACCCCAGCCATAGCCGCCCGCCCGCTTCGGATCGGCCCAGGTCGAGGGCGGCGGCCGGAAGGTGTGCGCGCTCGTCTCAAGCATCGGCTCGCCGCCGAACAGGTCGAGCAGGGCGGAGCCCATCTGGGCCGAGACATGCCGTACGTCGCCGATGCGGCCACGGGCGATCATGTCGGCCGCGGCGGGCATGTAGCGCGTGAAGTTGAAGCCGTGCGGCACGACGATCTCCAGGCCTAGCTCGGCAGCATGACGCTCCAGCGCTCGCGCCTGCTCGGCCGTCGTGCACATCGGCTTCTCGATCAGCACGTGCGCACCCCGGTCGAGCGCGGCCATGGCGTTCTCGAAATGGGCGACGTGCGGCGAGGAGACGACGACTCCGTCTGGCCGCGACCGGTCCAGCACCTCCACGAAGTCCTCCGAGGCGAAGCCGAACCCGAAGCGCTCCTGCACCAGCTTCAGCTCATCGGCCCCGAGACGGCAGACGCCGACCAGCTCGACCTCCGACCGCGCCTTGAGATTGGGAATATGGTGCTGGGTCGCCCACCAGCCGGCCCCCAGCACCGCGATCCTGGCCCGTTCCGCCATGCCTTCCGCTCCCCGTCCGGACCGCGGTCAGTAGGTGGCGCGGCCACCGGAGAGGTCGAAGACCGCGCCGGTGGTGAAGGAGTTCTCCTGGCTGACCAGCCAGGCGACCATGGCCGCCGCCTCGTCGACCTCCAGGAAGCGGTTGCGCGGGATCTTGGAGAGCATGAAGGCGATGTGCTGCTCGGTCATCTGGTCGAAGATGCGGGTGCGCGCGGCGGCCGGCGTCACGCAGTTGACGGCGATGTCGTGGCCGGCGAGCTCCTTGCCCAGCGACTTGGTCAGCGCGATCACGCCGGCCTTGGCGGCGGAATAGGCAGAGGCGTTGGGATTGCCCTCCTTGCCGGCGATCGAGGCGATGTTGACGATGCGGCCATAGCCCTGGGCCTTCATCAGCGGCACCACGGCGCGGTTGACGAAGAAGGTGCCGTTGAGATCGATGTCGACGACGCGCCGCCACTCCGCGACCGGATAGTCCTCGACGGTCGCGTTGGCGCCGGCGATGCCTGCGCTGTGCACCAGGATGTCGATGCCGCCAAGGGCGTCGACGGTGCCGGCCGCCACCTTCTCGACCGCCGCGTGGTCGGTCACGTCCACCGGGAAGACCGCCGCCGCGACATCGGCCTTGGCGGCATCGAGCTGCGCCTGGTCGACGTCCCACAGCGCCAGGCTGGCGCCCGACGCGGCGAGCCGTCTGGCGACGGCGAGGCCGATACCCTGGGCACCGCCGGTGACGACGGCCCGCCGGCCGGAAAGATCGATCTGGTTCATGGGTGTTTCCTCGCTCCCCTGGTGTCCCGGATTGCCGGTTCATCCACCACGGCCGGTGGCAGGCCCGCCAGCGTCGACCGGTGCGAGCTGAGCATGTGCGCCGCCATCGCCGTCGCCGCCGCCTCGGGCGAGCGCGCCCGAAACGCCTCCACCAGACGCTCGTGATCGTCGATGCTGCCGCCCAGAACGGCCGGTGTCTCGGCCACGCGTTGCCGGTAGTCCATGCCGAGCAGGTTCAGCGAGCGGGCAACGCGCTCCATGAACGGGTTGCCGCAGCTCCGCCAGATGATCTCGTGGAAGGCGAGGTCGGAGGTCCGGAAGGCGGCCGGGTCGCCGGTCAGCCGGCGTTGCGGCGCCAGCATGCCGGCCAACTCCTCGATCGCCGCCTCCGTGATGCGCCCGGCGGCGAGCCTGGCGACCGTGGTCTCTATCGCCTGGCGCGCCTCGTAGAGCTGGTCGACGGCGATCTGGTCGAGCGTCAGGTAGAACTGCAGCGGCTCCAGAAGGTCGGCCGCGTCGAGACCGGAGATGTAGGCGCCGCCGCCCTGGCGGCTGCGCACCACGCCGAGGATGGCGAGCCCGCGCAGCGCCTCGCGCACGCTGGGCCGGCTGACCTGCAGCCGCGCCGCCAGGTCGCGTTCCGGCGGCAGCTGGTCGCCCGGCCCCAATTCGCCCGCGCGCACCATCGCCAGGATGCGGCGCGCCACCTTCTCCGCCAGGCTTTCGCGCGCGATCGGCGTGAAGCCGGCCGCGTCCGCCGTCATTCGCGCCACCCGCCGGTCGTCCGATCGCCGGCGGCGGCGCGGCGAGACCACCCGGCACGCCAAACCGCCCGCACCGTCCGCCGCGCCCCTTGTCGTGTCTCCGCCATCGCTGCCTCGCCCGGCGTCGGATCGCCATTGGCCAGAATTGGCCTTACCAATAGGCTACTTTGACCAACGCCACCCCGCCGTGCAACCCCTTGCGGCCGCTCGTTCCGCCACTGGCCTTGATCCTCCGCCGTACCGGTGCGAGGAGGGCTCCCCACAGCCAACCACCGGGAGACCGAGCTTGTCCGAGTCCGCGATGACCTTCCTGATGTTCAAGGGCGAGGCCGAGGCCGCGCTTCGCCTGTATGCGGACTGCTTCGCCTCGGCCGAGGTCGGCGAGATCCAGCGCCATGGCGCGGACAGTGGCGAGATGGCCGGCCGCATCTGGTCGGCACGGCTGTCGATCGGCGGGCACCGGCTGGTGCTGCACGACAGCCCGGCGACGCACGACTTCACCTTCACGCCCGCCACCTCGCTGTTCGTCGACTGCGGCTCGGCCGAGGGCTTCGAGACCGCGCTCGCCGCCCTCGCCCGGGACGGCCGCTTCCTCATGCCGCCCGACGACTACGGTTTCAGCCGGCGCTTCGCCTGGGTGGAGGACCGCTTCGGCGTCTCCTGGCAGCTCAACCTGCCCTGAGGCGGGGCCTGGCAGGTGGGGAGCCTGAGATAGGGAGCCTAATTTGGGGGCCTCAACCGGTCCGCGCGACCGCGATCGCCGGCGGGTTTCGGAGCGTCTGGTAGACCACGCAATAGCGCTCGGTCAGCTTCATCAGCGTGGCCAATTGCTCCTCGCCGGCATCCGTGTCCAGCGCGAAGGCCAGCCTGATCTCGCGGAAGCCCACCGGCGCCTCCTTCGCCACGCCCAGCGTGCCGCGGAAGTCGAGGTCGCCCTCCGCCGAGACCGTGCCGCCGCGCAGGTCGATCTCCAGCGCCGTGGCGACGGCCGAGAGCGTCACGCCGGCGCAGGCGACCAGCGCTTCCAGCAGCATGTCGCCGGAACACGCCTGCAGGCCGCTGCCGCCGGTGGCCGGATGCAGGCCGGCCTCGACCAGCGCACGGCCGGTCTCGACCGAGCATGTGACACCTTCGCCGAGCCGGCCCTCCGCCTTCAGCGTCACCACGGCCGTCGCCGGATCGTCGCGGTAGCGCGCCTTGTGCGGCGCCTGCATGGCCCTGAGTTCGTCCGCCTTCATGGCTCCCTCTCCTTGGTCTGCGCCGCCGCCCGCCTTCTTGCGGCGATCGCCCGATCCGGCCACCAGTCTAGGCGAACCTTCCCCGCCCGGAGAAGGCTGGCGTGCCTCGGCTGCGACGGCGGGCACTGCCGCGTCGTTCTTCGACGACTGCCGCGTGCTCGCCTCGGTGCCGCCGCTGGGCAGCGGCAAGATGATGGTGGAGGTGATCGTGCCCGATCTCGACAGCCCGAACGGCGGCTGCGGACTCTCCGCGCCGGCGACAGCAACGTGGTGGACGGAGCCGATCCTGGCGACCGTACAGGACGCCTGGAACTCGTCGTCGACTACGCCAACGGCCTCACGCCGACCGGCATGGTGCAATCATTCACATGGCGTCCCGCGGAATAAACCGCGGGCGCCACGAAACGGCGCAATCAAGTGAAGGCGGTGGTGGCGTCCCCTAGGGGATTCGAACCCCTGTTGCCGCCGTGAGAGGGCGGTGTCCTAGGCCTCTAGACGAAGGGGACCCTGGACCTGGCTGCCGTGGCGGCAGCGAAGGCCGGTTTGATAACCGAGAGCGCGCGGCGGTGCAAGCGTCTCGTCAGCCGGGCCGATGCAGGAATGGCGGGACTGCGCCCCCTTGAATGCAGGGCTCGCCATGTCGTCTGCGCTACTGTACTTTAGGCGTGTTCCTTGGGGCTGTGTTGCCGACCGTCGGCGGGCGGACGTTCCGCGGTCGCTTGGCCTGAACGGGCGCGTGATTCGGCGCGTGACAGGGCCTAATTCCGGCCATCTACTGCACTTAGGTTGATTTTCCGTCATTCGGCGTTTCCGAAAGATGGACGGCGCGATCAATCATGAACGCGTCGGAGGCGGCGGTTCCTGCCACCTTCGGGGGACCGGTCGGGCTTGGGTGCCCGGACCGGTCGCATCAGGGGAGTACAAGGCGATGGGAGACAAGAAGAACGATGCGTCCGACAAAGACGCAACGCCAACCCTCAATGAAGATGACATCTCGTCCAACCGCAAGCTGAGCCGCCGCGGCCTGCTGCGTCTGGCGCCGGTCGGCCTCGCCGGTTCGGCCCTGGTCGTCGCCGGCTGCGTTCCCGCCGGTCCGGTCGGACCGGTCGGGCCAACCCGGCCCTATACCGGCATCACCGATGCCGATTCCGGCAGTTTCGCCGATCCGGCCGGCTATGGCCGGGGTAGCTCCGGCGGCGGCGTCGGCTGCACGGATTCCGATCTGGGTGCCTTTGCCGACCCGGTCGGCCAAGGCCGGTCCTGCGGCGGCGGCAACGTCTATACCGGCATCACGGACAGCGATGGCGGCCAGTTTGCCGATCCGGCAGGATACGGCCGTGGCGGCTCCGGCGGCGCGGTCTATACGGGTATCACCGACAGCGACAGCGGCCAGTTCGCCGATCCGGCCGGATACGGCCGCGGAGGTTCCGGTGGCCCGATCTATACCGGGCTGACCGACAGCGACGGCGGCCCCTTCGCCGACCCGGCCGGATACGGCCGTCGCGGCTACTGAGGTCCGGCCGGCCGCTGCCGGTGCGATCAGGCGGCGGCCTCGCCGACCGCCGCCGCCAGGCAGTCGAGCAGCCCGTCCACCGCCTCGACCGGCGTGTCGAAGGCGGTGACGGCGCGCCACACGCCCTCGTCCCAGGCGCTGAGCCGGTAGCCGGCGGCGGCGAGCCGCTCGTGGACCGCCACCGGCAGGGCCAGGAACAGCTGGTTGGCCTCGACCGGGTGCAACAGGCGTATCGACGGAACGCGCGCGAGCCCGGCGGCGAGCCGGGCAGCCATGGCATTGGCGTGCGCCGCGTGGCGCAACCACAGACCGTCCGCCAGATAGGCATCGAACTGCAGCGCCAGCACCCGGTGCTTTGACAGCACCTGGCCTGCCTGCTTGCGGCGAAAGGCGAGCGCCGTGCGTTCCGCCGGGGTGGGCTCGAAGATCACCACCGCCTCGGCCATCAGGCAGCCATTCTTGGTGCCGCCGAAACTGAGCGCCTTGACCCCCGCCCGCCAGGTCACCTCTGCCGGATGGCAGCCAAGCGCCGCCACGGCGTTGGCGAAGCGCGCGCCGTCCATGTGCACCGCCAGCCCCGCCTCCCCGGCCACCCGGCACAACGCCTCGACCTCGGCGATGGCATAGACGCCGCCGAGTTCGTTCACCTGGGTCAGGCTGAGCGTGGTGGGCTGGCCCTCGTGGAAGCCCGAGGCGCGGCTCCGCGCGGCGGCGGCCGTCACCGCCACCGGATCGATCTTGCCGTCGCCGCCGGGCAGTCCACGCAGGCGGGCACCGCCCGTGAACATCTCGGGCCCGCCGCATTCCGCCCAGATGGCGTGCGCGCCCTCATGCGCCAGCACGATGCCCCAGGGCGGCGTCAGCACCGACAGGGCGAGGGCGTTGGCCGCCGAACCGGTGGTCACCGGCGCGACGGCGACCGCGCAGCCGAACAGCTCGGCGAAGCGGTCCTCGAGCGCTTGCGACACGGCATCGTCGCCATAGGCGGGAACCGAGCCCGCCATCCCTTCGTTTAGTCGCTGAAGGATCACCGGCGCGGCGCCGGTGACGTTATCGCTGGCGAAGTTCCACATGGTGGCCAAATTCCTCACTGACGATGCGGGATCGCGCGTTCCTGGGGACGCGGTCACCGCGCCGAAAGGTCATGCAACCCGTCTTGGACCCCGTCAAGCCGGCCGCCGGCCGCGTACCCGCCACCCGGCGACCACTGGCAACGCGCCGGCCTCGACACCATATTCCTGGCGATGCCGGCTATTTCACGCGCAGCCGGCCTTACCGCAACCCGTCGATGGCGACGTCCAGGATACGCTGGACGCCATCGGCATCTTCGACCACCACGATCAGGCGCTCGCCGCCGGCCGCGAGCGCCACTACCCGCTCCCCCGACCGCAGCCCCAGCGCGGCCGGATTCAACGGCGCCACCGTCGCGTCGCCCGATCCGCCACCAT
Source organism: Azospirillaceae bacterium (assembly GCA_040226215.1). Lineage (GTDB taxonomy): Bacteria > Pseudomonadota > Alphaproteobacteria > DSM-16000 > Inquilinaceae > JAVKFF01. The sequence goes on along the minus strand of JAVKFF010000061.1, from coordinate 4,359 downwards.
CGAGGGAACGGCGTATCAGTTCGGCGGCCATCACGGCGAAGCCGACGATGATGAGAACGCCCATGGCGACGACACTGATCTTGAGGGCCCGCACGCTTGAACTACTCCCCTTCCCGCCCGATGACTGACGCGCCGAAGACCGAACCGGCGCTGCGCATGCTGACCGTCGCGGAAACCGGCCGGCTGGACAAGGCGGTCACCGCCGGGCTCGCCGAGCTGTCCCGTGCCCGCGTCCAGGCGCTGATCGAGGCGGGTCTGGTCACCGTCGACGGGCGGACGGTAGTCGAGCCCGCGGGCCGGGTCAAACCGGGTGCGACGGTCGTCGTCACCGTGCCACCGCCCGAGCCGGCACGGGTCGAAGGCGAGGCCATCGCGCTCGACATCGTGCACGAGGACGAGGACGTCCTGGTGATTGACAAGCCGGCCGGGCTCGTCGTCCACCCTGCCCCGGGCAACCGCACGGGCACGCTGGTCAATGCGCTGATCGCCCATTGCGGCGACACGCTGTCGGGCATTGGCGGGGTCGTCCGGCCGGGCATCGTGCACCGGCTGGACAAGGATACCTCGGGCCTGATGGTCGTCGCCAAGAACGACGCCGCCCACGCCATGCTGCGCGACCAGTTCCAGGAGCGCACGCTGAGCCGGGTCTACAAGGCGGTGCTGCTCGGCACCCCCTGGCCGCGCCGCGGCGAAGTGGACGCGCCGATCGGGCGACACCAGTCCAACCGCCGCAAGATGGCGGTCAGCGATCGCGGCAAGCCGGCGCTGACCCGCTACCGGGTGCTGGAAAGCTACGGGGGCGGTCGCGCCGCGCTGGTCGAGTGCCAGTTGGCGACCGGCCGCACCCACCAGATCCGCGTGCACCTGGCCAGCATCGGGCACGGCGTGCTCGGCGACCCGCTCTATGGCGCGCGGGACGTCGCCGGCGTGCGCTTCCCCCGCCAAGCCCTGCACGCGGCACAACTCAGCTTCATTCATCCCGCGACCTCGCAGCCGGTGCGGTTTTCCTCTGAATTGCCAAATGATATCAAGGAGTTGATCAAGAGTTTGGAAGGTCTCGAATGAATTTGCCTCAGCCCGTCCAACGCTGATATAGTATAACAGCTTGGGGCAGGGTCCGCAGGTGCCGGGATGGGCCTGGACGCTGCCGCCGTCAGGAGGAGAAAGATCATGTCCAATACGCCGAACGTCCCGGTCATCGGGCCGGAGGGTAATCTCACCAGATACCTCCAGGACATCCGGAAATTCCCGATGCTGGAGCCCGACGAGGAGTACATGCTGGCCAAGTCCTGGCGCGAGCATGACGACGTCGATTCCGCCCACAAGCTGGTGACCAGCCACCTGCGGCTCGTCGCCAAGATCGCCATGGGCTATCGCGGCTACGGCCTGCCGCTCGCCGAGCTGATCTCGGAGGGCAATGTCGGGATGATGCAGGCGGTCAAGCGCTTCGATCCCGAACGGGGCTTCCGGCTCGCCACCTACGCCATGTGGTGGATCCGCGCGGCCATCCAGGAATACATCCTGCATTCCTGGTCACTGGTGAAGATGGGCACCACTGCGGCGCAGAAGAAGCTGTTCTTCAATCTGCGCAAGCTGAAGGGCCAGTTGCAGGCGATCGACGAAGGCGACCTGCCGCCGGAGACGGTGAAGGAGATCGCCACCCGTCTCGACGTGCCAGAGCAGGACGTGGTCTCGATGAACCGCCGGCTCGCCGCGCCGGACCACAGCCTGAACGCGCCCCTGCGGATCGACAGCGAGGGCGAGTGGCAGGACTGGCTGGTCGACGAGGAGCAGGAGACCCAGGAGTCCATGCTCGCCGACCGCGAGGAGCTGACCAAGCGCCGCTCCCTGCTGGCCGACGCCATGAAGACCCTGAACGACCGGGAGCGGCACATCCTGACCGAAAGGCGGCTGAAGGACGAGCCGACGACGCTGGAGGATCTGAGCCAGGAATACGGCATCAGCCGCGAGCGCGTGCGGCAGATCGAGGTGCGCGCCTTCGAGAAGCTGCAGAAGTCGATCCGCAACGCCGCCCTGAAGGAAAAGCTGGCGAGCCCGCAGGAACGGGTCGCCGCCGACTGAACCGGCCCGGCCTGGCGTCGCCCTGCCCTCGAAGGGCAGGCGCGCGCCCGGACGGCCGTTAAGTCTGTCTGCTCCCTGCTCGGTTCGGGAGGGTCGCTCCGGCAACCGTCCTGCCACGTGGCGGCGCGCGAACCGTTTGACGCCGTCGGCCGATGATATATACCTTGGGACATTATCCTTCGGTTAATCATCGGATCCTTCGGTCATGGTCCACTTCCGGGGCGCTCCCCTGTTCGCGGTCATCCTTGCCGGCAGCGCGGCGTGGTCCGCCACGCCGGCCTCGGCGCAGGGGCTCATTCTCAACACCGAGCGGCAGTGGTACGTGCAGGGCTTCGCCGGCGTGAACTTCGCCCACGGCGTCGCGGTGACCGACAGCATCCCGCCCGATCTCCCCTACGACCTCACCTTCGACCCCGGCTTCGCGATCGGCGGCGCGGTCGGTGTCGCCTTCTCCAGCGGCCTGCGGCTGGAAGCCGAGGCATCCTATCGCGCCAATGGTCCAAACGAGGTCTGCTTCCTCGGCGCCTGCGCCGACCCCGCCGGCCTCGTCGGCGGCGGCGCGGACGGCGAGCTCAGCGCCCTCACGCTGATGGTCAACGCGCTCTACGATTTCGACACCGGTTCACCCGTCACACCCTATCTCGGCGCCGGCCTGGGCGCGGGCAATGTGGATTACCAGGTCGCCTTCGGCGGCGCCTCCTACGGGGCGGACAGCTGGGGCGTTGCGCTGCAGGTCATCGCCGGGCTCAGCTACCAGCTCTCGCCACAGCTTGCCCTGTTCGCCGACTACCGCTTTCTCACCGTTCTCGACAGCGGGGTCGAGGCGCCCTATCCGCCGGGCGGCTACACGGTCGCGGTCGACGACGACTACCGGGCGCACAGCTTCCTGGTGGGTCTGCGTTATCTGTTCGGCAGCGCGTCGGCGCCGGCGGCCAGCGCCATCGCCACCCCGGCCGGAGAGCCGGTCGCCATCGCCCTCGCCGAGCCGGAGGCACCGCTGCAGCGCCATGTCGTGATCTTCGAGGCGTACAGCGCCGATCTCGACAGTCGTGCGCGCGGCGTCATCGCCGAGGTGGCGAGGCACTTTCAGGACAGCGGATTCGTGCGCCTGTTCGCCCAGGGCGCGGCAACCGCCTTCAGCGACACCGGCAGTGATCTCGCCCTGAGGCGCGCCCATGCGGTACGGCGAGATCTCATCGACCGCGGTGTTCCCGCCGGTGGCATCATCGTGCGCGTCTTCGGGTCCGAGGAAGTCCTTCTGGCACCAAGCGGCGGCGTCCCGGAGGCCGGTGCACCCCGGGTCGAGGTGATCCTCATCTAGCGGAGGCGTCCCGTACGGCACTCCCGTCAATTTGCCTGGCGACAGCCGCTCTTCCATTAAGAGTGTTGTAGATATTTTATTCCACTTTTTGCTTTACCGCCGAGTCGTCGAAAATGTACTTTCGACGCCACGTTTTATGAGAAACTTCGGATTGGGAATTGGAAGATGAAGCATTTTGCCTCGCTTGGCGGTGCCACGGCCATGCTGCTGGCGCTTCCCGCCACCCTTCACGCCCAGGGCCTCGACCTTGAGGGCAACTGGTACATCCAGGGCGGCGGCGGCCTCAATTGGGCCCTCGACCAGGACGGCACGTCATCGGACGTGTCCCAGGGCGTGCCGCCATTCCCGCTGAACGGCGAAACGGATACCGGCTGGCTGGCCGGCGGCGCCATCGGCTATGCCTGGGCGAACGGGTTCAGGACGGAACTCGAGGGCGTCTATCGCTCGAACGATGTCGAGTCGCTTTCCGCCCCGACGCTGCCCTTCGCGTTGACCGGCGTCGGCGGGCAGACCGATGCGGTCGGCATCATGGCGAACGTGCTCTACGACATCGACACCGGCACCGCCATCACGCCCTATCTCGGCGGTGGTGTGGGCGCCGGCAATGTCGACTACGAGGTCCGCGCCAATGGCAGCGTGGCCACCGCCGATACCTGGGGCGTGGCGCTGCAGGGCATCGCCGGCGTCAGCTACGCGCTGAGCGACAGCTTCGAGCTGTTCACCGACTACCGCTACTTCACGGTCCTCGACAGCACGGTCTCCGGCGTGGACAGCGCCGGCGACCCGTTCACCATCGACGACGACTACGCGTCCCCCTCGGTCTTCTTCGGCGCGCGCTACCACTTCCTGCCGCCGCCCCCGCCGCCGCCCGCTCCGGCACCGGTGGCCGAGGAGCCGCCGCCGCCCGCGCCGGCCCAGGACCGCTTCATCGTCTTCTTCGACTGGGACCGTTCCAA
>JAVKFF010000060.1:0-13502 GCA_040226215.1 Azospirillaceae bacterium | reverse complement strand
GGTTCCGGCTCTCGCTCGCGCTCGGCCGGAACGACGGGTGATTTGATCGTGACGTATGCCTCCCCTTGTCATTCCCGCGAACGCGGGAATCCAGTCGGCACAGCCATCCGATCCGCCTCCTGGATCGCCGCGTTCGCGGGGATGACAGGCGGCGACAATGACGACTGAGTGTCCGCCCCCATGACCTCGAAATCCCCCCTCACCGAACCCGCCGTCACCGAGGATCTCGCCCGCGAGCACGGCCTGACGCCCGACGAGTACGCGCTCATGCTCTCGATCATGGGCCGCGCGCCGAGCCTGACGGAGCTCGGCATCTTCTCCGTCATGTGGTCCGAGCACTGCTCCTACAAATCCTCCCGCCGCTGGCTGAAGGAACTGCCCACGAAGGCGCCCTGGGTGATCCAGGGTCCGGGGGAGAATGCCGGTGTGATCGACATCGGCGACGGGCTGGCCGCGGTCTTCAAGATGGAGAGCCACAACCATCCGAGTTTCATCGAGCCCTATCAGGGTGCCGCCACCGGCGTGGGCGGAATCCTGCGCGATGTCTTCACCATGGGCGCCCGGCCGGTTGCCAACCTGAACGCGCTGCGCTTCGGCGCGCCCGACCACCCGAAAACCCGGCATCTGGTCGCCGGCGTCGTTGCCGGGATCGGCGGCTACGGCAACTGCGTCGGCGTGCCCACGGTGGGCGGGGAGACGAATTTCCACCGCGCCTACAACGGCAACATCCTGGTCAACGCCATGACCGTCGGCATCGCGCCCGCCGACCGCATCTTCTATTCGGCAGCGGCGGGCATCGGCAATCCGGTGGTCTATGTCGGCTCAAAGACCGGGCGCGACGGCATCCACGGCGCCACCATGGCCTCGGCGGAGTTCAACGAGGCCGCGGAGGAGAAGCGCCCGACCGTGCAGGTCGGCGACCCCTTCACCGAGAAGCTGCTGATCGAGGCCTGCCTGGAACTGATGGCCACCGACGCCATCGTCGCCATCCAGGACATGGGTGCGGCCGGCCTCACCTCCTCCTCCGTCGAGATGGCCGACAAGGGCGGCTGCGGCATCGCGCTCGACCTCGACCTGGTGCCGGTGCGCGAGGAGGCCATGACCGCCTACGAGATCATGCTCTCTGAAAGCCAGGAGCGCATGCTGATGGTCCTCAAGCCGGGACGCGAGGACACCGCGCGCGCCATCTTCGAGAAGTGGGAGCTCGACTTCGCCGTCATCGGCCGGGTGACCGATACCGGCCGGCTCGTCCTGACCAAGGACGGCGCGGTCCGGGCCGACCTGCCGGTCTCGCCGCTGGTCGAACAGTCGCCGCTCTACGAGCGCCCCTGGGAGCCGACACCGGCGGCACCCCACGCGGATCCCGCCGACTTTCCCCTGCCCGAGGCGCCCGAGCGGGTACTGGAGCGACTGACCGGCTCGCCCGATCTCGCCTCGCGGCGCTGGATCTACGAACAGTACGACAGTGCCGTCATGGGCGACACCGCAGAGGGCCCCGGCATCGAGGAAGGTGGCGATGCCGCCGTGGTTCGGGTGCATGGCACGACCCGGGCGCTGGCCATGACCACCGACTGCACGCCCCGCTACTGCCAGGCGGATCCGGTTCGCGGCGGCGCCCAGGCGGTTGCGGAGGCATGGCGAAACCTCACCGCCGCGGGGGCGCGTCCGCTGGCGATCACCGACAACATGAATTTCGGCAATCCCGAGAAGCCGCGCATCATGGGCCAGTTCGTCGGTGCCGTGCAGGGCATGAAGGACGCCTGCCTGGCCCTTGATTTTCCGGTCGTTTCCGGCAACGTCTCCCTCTACAACGAGACCAGCGGCGAGGCCATCCTGCCAACCCCGGCGATCGGCGGTGTCGGCGTTATCGACAATATTGATCAACATATGACGCCACGGCTGAAAAGCCCGGGCGAAGACCTTGTCCTGATTGGTGAAACTACTGGCCACCTCGGGTGCAGTCTTTACATCGCGCAGGTCTTCGGCCGAGAGGATCACATGCCACCGGCGGTTGATCTGGCGGCCGAGCGCCGCAACGGTGACCTGGTGCGCTCGCTGATCACCGGTGGCCTGGTTTCCGCCGCGCACGACCTCTCCGACGGCGGGCTCTACGTCGCCCTGGCGGAGATGGCGATGGCGGGAGACATCGGCGCCGATCTGGCGACCGATGGCAGCCTGCCGCTACAGGCCTGGTTGTTCGCCGAGGACCAGGCGCGCTACCTTGTAGCAGGCCGCGACGGCAAGGCGATTCTGGCCGCCGCCGCAGCGGCCGGTGTGCCGGCCAGGCTGGTCGGGCGCAGCGGGGGTGACGCGTTGACACTGGATGGCGGCCACGCCATATCGGTTGCTCGACTAAGGCGCGCCCATGAGGGCTGGCTGCCGGGCCTGATGGGTCAGGACCTGGCGGCAGAGTAGATGCCGAGTACGTACCGGCGAGACAACGACGCCGAGAGGGAGTGGCTGCCGACATGGCGATGGATCCTGCCGAGATCGTTCGGCTGATCAGGGAAGGCATTCCGGACGCCGATGTGAAGATCGAGGATCTGCGCGGCGATGGCGACCACTACGCCGCCTACGTGGCCAGCCCGTCCTTCGCCGGCAAGACGCGGGTGCAGCAGCATCAGATGGTCTACCAGGCACTGCAGGGCCGCATGGGCCAGGAACTGCACGCACTCGCCCTGCAGACCTCGATTCCCGACTAGGCCGTCACGACCGATTCCCTCCCTCCGGGGAGGCCCGTCACGCGAGAATGGATCCCGACCATGGATAACCCGGTTTTCGAGCGCATTCAGCAGGAAGTACAGGACAACGCCGTCGTGCTCTTCATGAAGGGCACGCCGGTCTTCCCGCAATGCGGCTTCTCCGCCCAGGTGGTGCAGGTGCTCAGCCATCTCGGCGTCCCCTTCAAGGGCGTCGACGTGCTCGTCGACCCCAGCCTGCGTCAGGGCATCAAGGAATATTCCAGCTGGCCGACCATCCCGCAGCTCTACGTCAAGGGTGAGTTCGTCGGCGGCTGCGACATCATCCGCGAGATGTTCCAGACCGGCGAGTTGATGGAGCTGCTCTCCACCAGCGGCGTCAACGTCCAGCCGCAAACGGCGTAAGGCGGGGTACACCCGAGCTACCATCCACCCCGTCGTCCCGGACGCCGCGCGGCACGAAGTGACGCGCTGCTGATCCGGGACCGGACGCCCGTCTTCTCCACGCGTCGACCGGGGCGAGGACGACCGGCCGATCCCGGCTCTCCCTGCGGTCGGCCGGGATGACGACACTTGGTTTGTCGGTGAGATAAATCCACCCTGTCGTCCCGTGCGCGATGCGGCGCGCAGTGCCGCTTCGCAGACCCGGGACCGGCTGCCCGACCTGCCCCGGATCCGGCACCACCCTTCGCAGGGCAGTCATGCGGGCGCGCCGGCTTGCCGGGGATCGGCCTGCCTCCCTACGGTCGGCGCGTCATGACCACCAGCGCCCCATCCACCCCTGCCGCGTACCGCAGCAATCCCGGTTCGCCCGGCAACGCGCTGGGCTATCTCGCGGCGCTTGGCGCCTATGGCAGCTGGGGCGTGGCGCCCCTCTACTTCGCCGCGCTCGACTTCGTCGGCCCCTGGGAGATGGTGGCCCACCGCTCGATCTGGACCGTGGTCATGCTGGCCGGCTTCCTCGCCATCCGCCGGCGCCTTTGGACCACCGTCGCCCTGCTCGGCGAATGGCGAACCGCCGGCCCGCTCCTGGTCTCGACCGCGCTCATCGCCACCAACTGGACGGTCTTCGTCTGGTCGATCCAGAACGGCTACCTGCACGAGGCCAGCCTCGGCTACTTCATCAACCCGCTGTTCAACGTCGCACTCGGCGTGCTCTTCCTGAAGGAGCGCCTGAGCCGGGCGCAGGGCATCGCCGTGGCGCTCGCCGCCATCGGTGTCGGCTACGAACTGGTGGCGCTGGGCACCGTGCCCTGGGTGGCCCTGGTCCTCGTGCTCTCCTTTGGCCTCTACGGCCTCGTGCGCAAGACCGCACCGGTCGACGCCACGCCCGGCCTGTTCATCGAGACGCTGATCGCCTCGCCGGTCTTCCTCGGCATCCTCGCCTGGTATGCCGCGAGCGGCCTGGGCAGCTTCGGCCCGGCCATGATCGGCGGCGGTGGCCTTTGGGTCAGCCTGGCGCTCGTCGCCTCGGGCGTGGTTACCGGCGCGCCGCTGATCTTCTTCGTCGTCGGCGCGCGGCGGCTGAACCTGGCGATCATGGGGCTGATGCAGTACATCGCGCCGTCCCTGCAGTTCCTCATCGCCGTCTTCGTGCTCGACGAGGCGTTCGACCCGTCCATCATGGTGACCTTCGCCTGCATCTGGGCGGGCCTCGTCGTGTTCAGCGGCGATCTCGTGCGCCGGGCCCGGCGTGGCTGACCTGCCGGGCGCCCCCGGCCGCGCACCCGCCGCCACCGGTCTGCCGGTGCCGCTGGTGGCGGCCCTTTGGATGCTGGGCGCCATCGTCTCCTTCTCGCTGATGGCCATCGGCGGCCGCGAGATGGCGGTCGACCTCGACACCTTCGAGATCATGACCTACCGCTCGGCCATCGGGCTCGTACTCGTGCTGGGCTTCGGCATCTGGCGGCGGCGCCTGCACCGCATCGCCACCAGGCGGCCGGGCATGCACCTGGTGCGCAACCTGTTCCACTTCACCGGCCAGAACCTGTGGTTCTACGCCCTGGCCCTGATCCCGCTGGCCCAGGTCTTCGCCATCGAGTTCACGGTGCCTATCTGGGTCGCGCTGCTCGCGCCTCTGGTGCTGGGGGAGCACATGACGCGGGCCCGGCTGCTGGCCGCCCTGCTCGGCTTCCTCGGCGTGCTGGTGGTCACCCGGCCCGGCGTCTCCGACTTCACCATCGGCCATGCCGCCGTCGTCGTCGCCGCCTTCTGCTTCGCCGGCAGCTTCATGTCGACCAAGCGCCTGTCCGGCACCGAGACGGTCTGGACGATCCTGTTCTGGATGACCTTCCTGCAGACGGTGATGGGCCTCGGCCTCGGCCTCGCCGATCTCGACTTCGCCCTGCCGCCGGCGAACCAGCTGCCCTGGATCGCCGTCGTCGGCTTCGGCGGGCTGATCGCGCATCTGTGCATCGCCACCGCGCTGTCACGCGCCCCGGCGACCGTGGTGGCGCCGATGGACTTCATGCGCCTGCCGCTGATCGCCGTGATCGGCATGGCGGTCTATGGCGAGGCGCTGGACCTCGCCGTCTTCGCCGGCGCCGCGCTGATCATCGCCGGCAACCTGCTCAATCTGCGCGACCGCACCTGACGCCCATAAACGATAGTTGATCTTATAGTAATGCTATTTATAGTTGCTTTCGGCTCAACCGTCCCGGAAGCACTGCCATGTTCGGCCTCACCGCTCTCGATGTCGCGCTCGGTCTCATAACCCTGTTCCTCACCGTCGCCCTGATCGGCACCGCCGTCGTCGAGTATGTCGCCGCCAAGCGTGGCTGGCGCGGCGACATGCTGGAGCGGGCGATGGCGGTCATGCTGTCCAGCGACCTCGCCCGCGCCTTCTTCGCCGACGGCCGCATCAGCCGGCTGTCAGAGAACGGCCGCACGCCGTCCTATGTGCCGTCGGCAACGGCCGCGGCGGTGATCCGCGATCTGGTGGTGGAGCAGGATACCGACAGGCCGCTATCGGGCGATCGCGAGAATAGGGCCGACGCAGGGCTTACGGCCGATGTCGAACGCATCGTCCGGGACTGGGTGGTGCGTCAGCGGGTCGCCAACCCGGACCGCGACGAGTCGAGCGAGGACACAGCCTTCACGGTGGCCGAACAGACGGCGGCGATCGAGGCCTGGTTCAATGACACCATGGACCGCGCCTCGGGCTGGTACAAGCGGCGGGCGCGCGGCCTGCTCTTCCTCGTCTGCTTCACGGTCTGCGCCCTGATGAATGTCAGCGCCACCGACGCCGCGCGCTTCTTCTCCGCCAACCCCGCGGCGGTCGAGAGCCTGCTGGGGGAAATCGACGGTCTGCTGCCGCCGCCGCACGACGCTGGCACGCGCGAGACGCCCGCCGACGCGGCGGGAGATGGCGGAGCGGAGGAAACGCTGGCCCTGCTCGGGGATCAGGTGGCCTTCCTCTCGACGCTGCCGGTTGGCTGGCAGCGGGTCGAGTGGACGGGATACGCGCCCGGGGAGGACTGCACGGGGCTTGGCTGCCAGGCCGGCTATGTGCTTGGCGACTACCTCTGGTCCAAGGGATTCTGGGACGTGACGCTTGGCCTGCTGATCGGCTGGATGCTGACCGCGCTCGCCGCCAGTCTGGGCGCCGACTTCTGGGTCAACGCCCTGAACCGGGTCATGGAGGTGCGGGCGACCGGTCGGCGCATCGGCACCAACGGGCAGCAGCCGCAGTCCTAGAGGAGATTGCGACCGAGTGGACCCGTTCGGGCGCAGGATGCTCTAGAAGCGGCGAAGGCCGCACCCCAGGTGAGGCACGGCCTTCGCTCCGGTCCGGGATCGTGACGGATCAGCGGTTGTAGAACTCGATCACCAGGTTCGGTTCCATCTGCACCGGATAGGGCACGTCGGCCACCGCCGGCACGCGCACGAAGGTGCCCGTCATCTTGCCGTGGTCGACATCAAGGTAGTCCGGCACGTCGCGCTCGGCCGACTGCGCGCCTTCCAGCACGATCGGCAGTTCGCGGGACTTGTCCTTGATCTCGACCGTGTCGCCCTCCTTCACCAGGTAGGACGGAATGTTCACCCGGCGGCCGTTGACCTTGACATGGCCGTGGTTCACCAGCTGGCGGGCGGCGAACACGGTCGGGCAGAACTTCATGCGGTAGACCACGGCGTCCAGGCGCCGCTCCAGCAGGCCGATCAGGATCTCGCCGGTGTCACCCTTGTGGCTCGAGGCAGCCTGATAGTACTTGTGGAACTGCTTTTCCGAGATGTTGCCGTAATAGCCCTTCAGCTTCTGCTTGGCCATCAGCTGGGTACCGAAATCGGTCGGCTTGTTGCGGCGCTGGCCGTGCTGCCCCGGTCCGTATTCGCGGCGGTTGATCGGGCTCTTGGGACGGCCCCAGAGGTTGACGCCGAGGCGGCGGTCGATCTTGTGCTTGGCGGTGAGACGCTTGCCCATCGGGACGAAGCTCCTTTCTTGCTTGTCGAACGCGCGATTTCCTGTTGTCCCGATAGGCCTGCGGAAAAAGGACCGTCGCCGGTCCCGGCGGGGCGCTGGCTTCATGTCAGGCAGTCGCGCGATCATGCGCCGGACATGCACCAGACCCACATTCTCGGGAATGCGCGGGGTTATTGCCGTCCCGGGCGCCGATGTCAAGCGATCCGCCCCCAGCGCTGCCGCATGTCTGCCCCTCAGGCCAATCCCTCAGGCCAGTCCCTCAGGCCGGCCGGCCGTCGGCCCGCATGTCGGCCAGGGCTGAGATCACGCCGTGCAGGGTGCGCACCTCCTGGCGGGTCAGGTCGGCGCGGGTGAAGATGGCCCGCAGGTTGCGCAGCATGGACGGCTTCTTCTCCGGCGAGGTGAAGAAGCGCGTGGCGTCGAGCGCCAGTTCGAGATGCTGCAGCAGGCGTTCCCGCTCCTCGGCGGTAGAGGGCGGACTGTCTTCGGGCCAGGCCGACGGTGTGCGCTCCGGCCGCGCCTCGGCATACTCCGCCGCCACCAGCAGCACCGCCTGGGCCAGGTTGAGAGAAGAAAAGGCGGGGTTCAGCGGGGCGGAGACGATGCGCGTCGCCAGGCTGATATCGTCGTTGCAAAGCCCGGCCCGCTCGCCACCGAACAGCACGGCGACGCGGCGGCCGGCGGAAACCTCCTCCGCCATGCGTGCGGCCGCCTCGCGCGGGGTCAGCACCGGCTTCACCACGTGCCGCGGCCTGGCCGTGGTCGCCCAGACGTCGTGGCAGTCCGCCACCGCATCGGCCGTCGTGGCGAAGACCCGTGCGCGCTCCAGCACCGCCAGCGCACCGGAGGAACTGGCGACCGCCTGCGCGCTCGGCCAGCCGTCGCGGGGGCTGACCAGACGCAGCTCGCCCAGGCCGAAATTCAGCATCGCCCGGGCCGACGCGCCGATGTTCTCGCCCAGCTGCGGCTCCACCAGCACGATCGCCGGCCCCGGAAGGATGTGGTCGGCCGCGTCGCCGGACTTCCGGTTGGTCCCCGCCATCGCTCTCAGAGAGACTGCACGCCGTTGCGGAAGAGCTTAAAGGCGAAGCTGTCCGACAGGGCGTCGAAGGAGGCGTCGATCACGTTGGTCGACACGCCGACCGTCGACCAGGTGTCCCCGTCGGCGCCCGTGCTTTCGATCAGCACGCGGGGCATGGCGCCGGTCGCCTCGCTGGCCCGCAGGATGCGCACCCGGTAGTCGGTCAGTTTCAGCTTGCCCAGCACCGGGTAGGAGGGCTCCAGAGCCTTCCGCAGCGCGTTGTCCAGCGCGTTGACCGGTCCATTGCCGAAGGAGACCTCGTGCAGGGTCTTGCCGCCGACCTCGACCATCACGGTCGCCTCGGATTCCTGCACGATCTTGCCGCGCGCGTTGAAGCGTCTTTCGTCCACCACCGTGAAGCGCTGCACCCGGAAATAGTCCGGCACCTGGCCCAGCATGCGCCGCGCCAGGAGTTCGAAGCTGGCCTCCGCGTTGTCGTAGGCGTAGCCCTCGAACTCGCGCTGCTTGACCAGGTCGACCAGGCGCTGGACCTTCGCGTCCCTGGGGTCGAGATCGATGCCGAGATCGGCGAAGCGGGCGATGATGTTGGCCCGGCCCGACTGGTCGGAAACCACGATGACCCGCCGGTTGCCCACCAGCCCCGGCTCGATGTGCTCGTAGGTGCGCGGGTCCTTGTTGACCGCCGAGACATGCGCCCCGCCCTTGTGGGTGAAGGCGCTGCGGCCGACATAGGCCTGGCCGCCATAGGAGTGCCGGTTCAGCCGGTCGTCGAACCAGCGCGAGAGGTGGGTGATGCCCTTCAGCCCCTCCGGCGTGACCCCGGTCTCGAAGCCCAGCTTCAGCATCAGCGTCGGGATGACGGAGACCAGGTTGGCGTTGCCGCAGCGCTCGCCCACGCCGTTCAGCGTGCCCTGCACCTGCCGCGCGCCTGCCCGCACCGCCGCCAGCGAGTTGGCGACCGCGTTCTCCGTGTCGTTGTGGGCGTGGATGCCGAGCCGCTCGCCCGGGATGTGCGCCGTCATCTCGCCGACGATGCGCGCCACCTCGTGCGGCAGGGTGCCGCCATTGGTGTCGCACAGCACCACCCAGCGGGCGCCGGCCTCGTAGGCGGCCGTCGCCGCCGCCCGGGCGTAGTCCGGGTTGTTCTTGTAGCCGTCGAAGAAATGCTCGCAGTCGAACAGCGCCTCGCGGCCGCGCTTGACCGTTTCCGCGACGCTGTCGCGGATCATCTCGAGGTTCTCCTCCAGCGGGATCTCCAGGGCCACCTCGACCTGGAAGTCCCAACTCTTGCCGAACAGGCAGACCGCCGGCGCTGTGGTGTTGAACAGCGCGGAGAGACCCGGATCGTTGGCGGCGCTGCGACCGGCCCGCCTCGTCATGCCGAAGGCGGTGAACATTGCCCGGTCGAGCGCCGGCGGGTTGGCGAAGAAGGCATCGTCGGTCGGGTTGGCGCCTGGCCAGCCACCCTCGATGTAGTCGATCCCCATCGCGTCGAGTTCCCGGGCGATGGCGATCTTGTCCGCGACCGTGAAGTCCACGCCCTGCATCTGCGCCCCGTCGCGCAGCGTGGTGTCGAACAGATGGACCCGCTCAGCCATGACCTAGAACCTTCACCCTCTCTCCCCCTCTGAGGCGCGCTTCCAGGTGGTGCCGCCCGGCCCATCCTCCAGCACGATGCCGCGGGTCGCGAGATCGTCGCGGATGCGGTCGGCGGTGGCGAAATCCTTAGCCTGGCGCGCCGCCAGCCGCTCGGCGATCAGTTTGTCGATCGCCGCCGCCTCGGCGTCATCAGTGCCGCCCTTGAACCAGGTCTCCGGCGCCTGCTCGACCAGGCCCAACAGCCGGCCGAGCGCCAGCATCGCGGCGCGCAGTCGCGCCCGCTCGGTATCGTCCTCGGCCTTGTTCAGCGCGTGCGCCAGCGCGTCCATCCTGGACAGCGCCGCCGGCGTGTTGAGATCGTCGAGCAACGGCGCGGCGACCGCGTCGATCGTCTCGCCGTCGGCATCGCCCGCCGCCGCCGTGCGCCTGAGCGCGTCGTACCAGCCGTCGAGCCGCTTGATCGCCGCCTCCACGCCCTCGCGGGTGAAGTCGACGGGCTGGCGGTAGTGCGCGGTCAACAGGACCAGCCTCAGCGCCTCGCCCGGATACTCCTTCAGGAGATCGTGGACGGTGTAGAAGTTGCCGAGCGATTTCGACATCTTCTCGCCCTCGCTCAGCAGGTAGCCGTTGTGCATCCAGTAGCGCGCCATGAGCTCGGTGCCGTGGGCTGAGCGCGACTGGGCGATCTCGTTCTCGTGGTGCGGAAAGACGAGGTCGATGCCACCGCCATGGATGTCGAAGACCTCGCCCAGATGCGCTTCCGCCATGGCCGAGCACTCGATATGCCAGCCCGGCCGGCCGCGGCCCCAGGGACTGTCCCAGCCCGGCTGGTCGGTGCTCGACGGCTTCCACAGCACGAAATCGGCCGGATCGCGCTTGTAGGGCGCGACGTCGACCCGGGCGCCGGCGATCTGCTCCTCGCGATTGCGGCCCGACAGCCGGCCGTAGTCCGCCATGCTGGGCACGTTGAACAGCACATGGCCGTCCGCCGCGTAGGCGTTGCCTGTCTCGATCAGCCGTTCGATCATGGCGATCATCTGGACGATGTGCTCGGTGGCCCGGGGCTGCACGTCCGGGGTCAGCGCACCCAGGGCGGCCATGTCGGCGAAATAGGCCTCGGCGGTCCTCGCGGTGATCGCGGAAATCGGCTCGCCGGTCTCCAGCGCCCGCTCCATGATCTTGTCGTCCACGTCGGTGATGTTGCGGACGTAGATGACCTTCGGATAAAGCCGCTTCAGCAGCCGGTAGAGCACGTCGAAGACGACGACCGGGCGGGCGTTGCCGATATGGGCGTAGTCGTAG
The DNA here is from genome assembly GCA_040226215.1 of Azospirillaceae bacterium. Taxonomy (GTDB): domain Bacteria; phylum Pseudomonadota; class Alphaproteobacteria; order DSM-16000; family Inquilinaceae; genus JAVKFF01. The sequence goes on along the minus strand of JAVKFF010000060.1, from coordinate 2,440 downwards.
ACGGTCGGCCCGCAGACATACATGCGCACATGGCCGGGGTCGATCGGCACGAACCGCTCCTTCTTGCGGCTCAGCGTGTTGTGGACCTTCAGCTCGGACATCGTCTCGGGGCCTGTTGCTCGTCCGGTTCGCGGGCGCCGTGGCACAGCCGCGGCCGCCATAGCGGGGATGATCCCTACCCCTTGCGGGGTGCGCTTGGCAACGCCGCTCGGGCTCAGCGCTGCCCCGTCAGCCGTGCAAGGGCCCGTTCGCGGCCGATCAGCGGCAGCAACTGCGCCATCTCCGGGCCGTGGTCGAGGCCGGTCAACGCCAGGCGGAGTGGCCGGAAGAGCTCGCGCCCCCTGCGCCCCGTGGCCGCCTTCACCGCCTGCGTCCAGTCCTTCCAGGTCTCCGGCCCCCAGGGCTCCGGCGGCAGCAGTCGGGCGGCCTCATCGAGGAAGCCCGGCTCGTCGCGCACCGCCTCGATCTCGCCGCGCGCGATCGCCCACCAGTCCGCCGCCTCGCCCAGCTTCGCCAGGTTCGGGCGCACCGTCTCCCAGAAGGCGGCGTCCACGCCCCGGCAGCCCAGCGCCTCGAGCCGCGCGGCCACCGCCTCGAAGGGCAGGCCGTGGACGATCTGCCGGTTGACGCGGTTGAACTCCGCCGGATCCAGCTTCGGCGTCGCCCGGGCGAAATGGCGGAAATCGAAGCTTTCCACCAGCGGCGCCAAGCTGGCGAAGGCTTCCACCGGCTGGCTGGTGCCGAGCCTGGCCAGCACGTTGGCGATGGCCATCGGCTCCAGCCCCTCCTCCTCGCGCAGGCTCTCCAGGCTCAGGCTGCCGATGCGCTTGGACAGGCCCCGGCCCTCAGCGTCGGCGACCAGCGGCAGGTGGGCGAAGCCCGGCACCGGTTCGCCCAGCGCCTGGAACATCTGCACATGGGTCGCCGTGTTCGCCACATGGTCCTCGCCGCGGATCACATGGGTGATGGCGAAGTCCGCGTCGTCGATGACCGAGCAGAGGTGGTAGAGCGGCCGCCCGTCCGCGCGGATCACCACCGGATCGGAGAGGTCGGCGCCGTCGAATCGCACCGGACCGCGCACCAGGTCGTCCCATTCGATGGGCGCATGATCCAGCTTGAAGCGCCAGTGCGGTCGCCGGCCTTCGGCCTCCAGCCGGGCGCGTTCGGCCTCGCCCAGCCTCAGCGCCGCCCGGTCGTAGATCGGCGGCCGGCCCTGCTGCAACTGCACCGTGCGCCTGAGCGACAGCTCCTCCGCCGTCTCGTAGCAGGGATACAAGCGGCCCTCCCGCTTCAGCGCCTGGAAGCGATCCTCATAGACGTTCCAGCGTTCGGATTGTCGCGCCTCCAGGTCCCAGGTGAGGCCCAGCCACATGAGGTCGGCATGGATCGCCGCGACGAACCGCGCTTCGCTGCGCTCGTCATCGGTGTCGTCCAGGCGCAGCAGGAACTGCCCACCCTCGTGGCGGGTGAAAAGCCAGGTGATCAGCGCGGTGCGGGCATTGCCCACATGCAGCAGGCCGGTCGGGCTGGGGGCGAAACGGGTCTTGATAGTCATCAGGCGAGCAGGCTGACGAAGGCGTTGGTGATAGGATAGCGCCGGTCGCGGCCGAAGGCCCGGCTGGTGATCTTCACCCCCGGCGGCGCCTGGCGGCGCTTGTATTCCGCCCGGTCCAAGAGGCGCCAGACCCGGGAGACCGTCTCCTTGTCGTGGCCGCGCGCGGTGATGTCGTCGAGGCCCATCTCGCGCTCCACCAGACAGTGCAGGATGTCGTCCAGCACATCGTAGGGTGGCAGGCTGTCCTCGTCCTTCTGGTTCGGGCGCAGTTCGGCCGAGGGCGGCTTGGTGATGATGCGCTCCGGGATCACCCGGCCCGCCTTCCCCCGCGCGCCCGCCGGCAGGTTCTGGTTGCGCCAGTGGCAGAGCCGGAAGACGGTCGTCTTGTAGACGTCCTTCAAGACCGAATAGCCGCCGCACATGTCGCCATAGAGCGTGGCGTAGCCGACCGACATCTCGGACTTGTTGCCGGTCGTCAGCACCATGTGGCCGAACTTGTTGGAGAGCGCCATCAGCGTCATGCCGCGCAGGCGCGACTGGATGTTCTCCTCCGTGATGTCGGGCGCGCGCCCGGCGAACAAGGGGGTCAGCATGGCATCGAAGGCGGCCATCCCCGGTCCGATGTCGATGCTCTCATAGGACACACCGAGAAGGTCCGCGCAGGCCGCCGCATCCTCCACGCTGTCGGCCGAGGTATAAGGCGACGGCATCATCACGCAGCGCACCTTGTCCGCGCCCAGCGCGTCTACCGCGACGGCGGCCGTCAGCGAGCTGTCGACACCGCCAGACAGGCCCAGCACGACGCCAGGGAAGCGGTTCTTCACCACATAGTCGCGCAAGCCCAGCACCATGGCCTGGTAGATCGCCTCGTTGCCGGCCGGCGCC
>JAVKFF010000059.1:0-6709 GCA_040226215.1 Azospirillaceae bacterium | reverse complement strand
GCTGCTGGCCCGCGCCCAGGAGGTGCTGCGCGAGGCGCGCTGGGCGCCTCGCCAGCGCGGCGAGACCTTCGCGCTGCGCCGCCACTGGTGGGCGCCGGTGCTGGCCCGCGCCGACCGCGCGCTGTTCGTCCTGTTCGGCTTTCCCGCCTTCGGCGTCCACCTGCACGGCCTGGTCGGGCGGGGGGAGGAGATGCGCATGTGGATCGCCAGGCGCGGCTTCGACCGGCGCATCGCCCCCGGCAAGCTCGACAACATGGTGGCGGGCGGGCAGCCGGCCGGCCTCGGCCTTGGCGACAACCTGATCAAGGAGGCGGGGGAGGAGGCCGGGCTTGACCCGGCGCTGGCCGGCCGGGCGCGGCCGGTCGGCATGGTGCGCTACGGTTTCGACCTGACGCTGCGCCAGGACGGCTGGCCCACGGGCTTCCGCAACGACACGCTCTTCCTCTACGAACTCGAGATGCCGGCGGATGTGTGCCCCGTGCCCGACGCCGACGAGGTGGCCGGCTTCGCGCTGTGGCCGGTCGCCGAGGTGTTGGCGCGCGTGGCGGAGACCGACGACTTCAAGTTCAACGTGCCGCTGACCATCATCGACTTCGCCCTGCGCCGCGGCCTGATCGACCCGGACGAGCCTGGCTACGACGCCATCGCCTCAGGGCTGATCCAGCCCCTCTAGCCCCAACCCCTCTCGCCCCACCAGCGCCCAGACCGCGGCCGGCGTCAGGCCCTGCTCGCGCAAGGCGCGGATGGCGACGGCGTCGGCCCGCTTGGCCAGCCGCTCGCCGCGCGCGTCGGTGATCAGCCGGTGGTGCAGATAGTCCGGCACCGGCAGGTCGAGCAGCGCCTGCAAGAGGCGGTGCACATGGGTGCTGGCGAACAGGTCCTGGCCCCGGGTCACCAGGGTGACGCCCTGGCCGGCGTCGTCGGTCACCACGGCCAGGTGGTACGCCGGCGGTCCCTCCTTGCGGGCCAGCACCACGTCGCCGCCACCCAGCGGATCGGCCGCAACCCACCCGGCCTGCCTGTCGTGCCAGGACAGCGGCCCGGTGCGGGCCAAGGCCGCGGCGACGTCGAGCCTGAGCGCGTAGGCCTCGCCGGCGGCGATACGGGAGCGCCGTTCATGATCGCCCAGGCCGCGGCAGGTGCCGGGATAGACCGGTCCCTCCGGTCCGTGCGGAGCGCCGCCCATGGCCGCGATCTCGGCGCGGATCTCCTTGCGGCTGCAGAAGCACGGATAGAGAAGGCCGAGCGCCTCGATGCGGGCGAGCGCCGCCCGGTAGTCGGCGAGGTGATCGGTCTCCCGGCGCACCGGTTCCTCCCAGGCGAGGCCGAGCCAGGCCAGGTCCGCGAAGATCGCCGCCTCGAATTCCGGCCGGCAGCGCGCCTCGTCGATGTCGTCGATGCGCACCAGGAAGCGGCCGCCATCGGCTCTCGCCGCGTCGAAGCCGATGCGGGCGGAATAGGCGTGGCCGAGATGCAGCAATCCGGTCGGGCTCGGCGCGAAACGGGTGGTGGTGATGCGGGACATGCGTGGGACTGCTTAGCGCGTCTGGCGGACATTGCGAAGGGCCGGCCGGGGGCGGCCCCCGCGCGATTCACGCAATCGTCACCGTCCGACGGTTGACAAGCCCCGGGCGGCGATCGCCAAATCCGGCGCATGCAGCACCTGACCGGACCGATCCGCAAGCCGGCCGCCGGCGGCGCGCCCCGCCAGCTCGTCATCCTTCTGCACGGCTATGGCGCCGACGGACAGGACCTGGTCGAGCTCGCCGGGCCGCTTGGCGCGCTGCTGCCGCAGGCGCAGTTCATCGCGCCCGACGCCCCCTGGCCCTGCGAGGGCGCCCCGTTCGGCCGGCAATGGTTCAGCCTGGCCGAGCGCGGGGCAGCCGCGCTGTGGCAGGGCGTCGGCCGCGCCGCCCCCGCGGTTCATGCCTTCATCGACAGGGAACTCGCCGCGCTGCGTCTGGACAGCGGCCGGCTGGCGCTGGTCGGGTTCAGCCAGGGGGCGATGCTGGCGCTGCATGTGGGCCTGGCGCGGGCCGTCGAACCGGCCGCGGTCGCGGCGCTGAGCGGACGTTTCGTTTCCCTCGGCGCGGCGCCCATGGCGGTCAGCCGGCCGCCGGTGCTGCTGCTTCATGGGCAGGAAGACGAGGTGGTCCCGTTCGCCTGTCTGGCCGAGGCGAAGGCGGGCCTGGAGCGGCGCGGTGTCGCGGTGGAGGCGCACGCGCTGGCCGAGATCGGCCACTGGATCGACGAGCAAGGCCTCAACATCCTTGGAACATTCCTGCAACGTCACTTCAAGGTCAACCAGTAAATCGGTTACATTACAAGAAAATGAAATTCAGGAACGGGGCGACACAAGATATTGCGGTCCGCTGGCAAACGCGCTATTCCCTTTGTCACTATGTCGCCTGCCCTACCGACATATAGCCCGATCAGCCGCGCCGCGCCCCGAGCGCGGCATGCCGGGGGTGCTGCCAACTCTTCCAGAGCGCGAACGCCATGGGCGGTCCCGGGGCCGGGAGGGCGGGCGTGAGCCAGGTGGCCGAAGCCTGCCCTGCCCTGGTCCTCAACGCGGACTTCCGTCCGCTGTCCTACTTCCCGCTTTCCCTCTGGTCCTGGCAGGACGCGGTCAAGGCCGTGTTCATGGACCGGGTGCAGATCGTCGCGGAGTACGAGCACAAGGTGCACAGCCCGTCCTTCGAGATGCGGCTGCCCAGCGTCATCTCGCTCAGGGAATACGTCACCCCGCACCGGCGGCCGGCGTTCACGCGCTTCAACGTGTTCCTGCGCGACCGCTTCTCCTGCCAGTATTGCGGCGAACGCCTGCCGGCGCACGAGCTGACCTTCGACCATGTCGTCCCGCGCTCCCGCGGCGGCCGCACGACCTGGGAGAACGTCGTCGCCGCCTGTTCGGACTGCAATCTGGCGAAGGGCAACCGCATGCCGCGCGACTGCGACATGCCGCCCCTGCAGGAGCCGGTCCAGCCCACGGCCTTCGAGCTTCAGGACAATGGCCGTGCCTTCCCGCCCAACTTCCTGCACGAGAGCTGGCGGGACTTCCTCTACTGGGATACGGAGCTCGATCCTTGGTAGGGGCCATCATCCACAGCTAGAGGGAGGAGACGTAGCCTTGACCCTTGCACCCGCGCCAAACGGCCCCCGGTTCAATCGTCGTCACCGCTACTCGCCCTTCGCCCTGAAATCCGCCCGATCGCCGAACTGGATCCCCCGGCCCGCCCGGCCGGGCGCGGCTAGAACCTTTCAGCGAGCCAAATTGCCGCCCGCGAACCCCGCCTGATCACCACGGACAGCGCCTGGTAGGCAGGCGCCTGCTCGGCCTCGTGGGCGAGGCCGAGGTCGCGGTGCTCGGCCTCCTCGCCCTGAAAGTCCTCGATCAGGGCGGCGAGTTCGGGCTCGCTCTCGCGCAGCGCCTCGGCCTGGGCGGCGTAGTGCTCGTCGATCACTTCCTCCACCGCCACGGTGCAGGCCATGGCCGCCCGCTCGCCCAGGAGCGCGGTGCCGGCGCCCAGCGCGAAGCCGGCGACGTGCCCAAGCGGATGCAGGAGCGACGGCCGGGCGCCGCGCTCGACCAGCAGTTTCTCGAAGGCCGCCAGGTGACGCGCCTCCTGCTCGGCCATGTGCTCGATCACTGGGCGCTTGGCGGAGTGCCGGAGCACGGCCAACTGGCCCTCGTAGATGCGCCTGGCGCCGTACTCTCCGGCGTGGTCCACGCGCACCACGCGGTCGATCAGGTCGTGGCCGCGCGGCTCGCCCGGCGGGCGGCCGGCGCCCGGTTGTGTCCGGCCAGTCCCCGTCCGGTCATTCTTCGAGCGGCCGGTCCCCGCTCGCGGCCGTCCGGCTCCCGCCGCGGCGGTCGTGCGTCGCTTCGTCGCCATCGTCCAGTTCCTCTCGGCCTCGCTCACACAGGCGGCTGGCGGGTCAGCCGCACCGCCCCGGCGATCGCCAGCACGCCCGCCGCCAGGGAGATAAGGAAGTTGTAGCCCGCCATCGAGATGCCGAACAGCGACCAGGCCACTTCGTCGCAGCGCACCACGGGCGTGGCCAGCAGCTGCCGGGTGAGGTCGCTGACCGAGCCGCCGGAAAGGGCGGAGGAGCCGCATTCGGCCGTGCCCGCCCACCAGCCCTGCTCGACACCGACATGGAAGGCGGCGATGGCGGCGCCGGCCAGCATCACCACGCCGCCGAGGCCGGTGGCGAAGCCCGCCAGCCAGTCGTGCCCGCGCGCCAGCAGGATCACCGCGACGATGCCGATACCGATGACGATGCCCCAGGGCCAGCGCTGGTAGAGGCACAGGATGCAGGGCTCGAGCCCGCCCGCGTACTGGAACACAAGCGCCCCGCCCAGCATCGCCACGCCGAGCGCGATCATCCACAGGGGCGTCATCCGCAGGAAGGAGCTCATCGGGAAACCACCTCGGGTCCGTTCGGGGATCAGGCGAGATAGAGGGCGGCCGCGAAACCGCCGATCAGCAGCACCATGAATATGGTCACCACAAGGCCGAAGCGCCGCTCGATGAAGCCGCGGATCGGCGGGCCGAACCACCAGAGCAGCGTCGCCACGGCATAGAAGCGGATGCCGCGGGCGACCAGCGAGGCCGCCAGGAACACCCACAGGTCGAGCGCCACCACCCCGGACATGATGGTGATCAGCTTGTAGGGGAAGGGGGTGATGCCGAAGAACAGCACGATCCAGGCGCCCCAGTCGTTGTAGGCGCCGGCGAACTCCTCCATCTGCGCCTGCCAGCTGTAGAAGGCGACGAGGCGCTCGCCCACCGTCTCCCACAGGAAGTAGCCGATGCCGTAGCCGGCCAGCCCGCCCAGCACCGAGGCCGCCGTCGCCACGCCGGCCATCACGAAGGCGCGGTCGCGGGCGGCCAGCACCATCGGGATCAGCAGCACGTCCGGCGGGATCGGGAAGAACGAGCTCTCGATGAAGGCGATGATGGCGAGCGCCCACATGGCCTCCCGGCGCATGCCGAGCGAGAGGGTCCAGTCGTAGAGGCGTCTGAGCACGGGCGGCGGTCCGGGAGGGGGAGACAGTCCGGGATGGGCGGGCGGTCCGCGAGGTCGGGCGGCGCCCCAGCCCATAGCAGGACAGGTGCCGCGAAGTCCATCGGCCAGCGCCCGGTCCCCCCCTCAACGGCAACCGGCAACCGGCGACCGCCGGCCGCGCCGCTGCCGACGATTGACCGACCGGGACGGCGGGCTATGATGCCGCCGGCTTCACCGGAGCGGGCCCCGCCGCCCGCCCCGGCCAGGTCGCCCCTGTGGCGGAATCGGTAGACGCGGCAGACTCAAAATCTGTTGCCGGCAACGGCGTGGGAGTTCGAGTCTCCCCGGGGGCACCAACGGCCAAACCTCCGAATCTCGAGGTGGGGCGACCCGTCCACCCGCCGTCCATCCCCGCTGGCGAAGGTGCGCGGGCCTTCCTATGTTGCGGGGCGGCACCGCCCGGAACCGGATCGACCCGAACCGCAGCACCAGGAGAGCCCCATGACCCCCGGCGACAAGGACGCGCTCATCATCGTCGACGTGCAGAACGATTTCTGCCCGGGCGGCGGCCTCGAGGTGGCGGAGGGGGACCAGGTGGTGCCGCTCGCCAACCGGCTGGCGCCGCGCTTCGGCACGGTGGTGCTGACCCAGGACTGGCATCCGGCAGACCACCTCTCCTTCGCCTCCAACCACGAGGACGCCCGGCCCTTCGAGCAGATCGAGGTCGCCTATGGCCAGCAGATCCTCTGGCCCGATCACTGCATCCAGGGCAGCAAGGGGGCCGAGTTCCACCCCGACCTCGACACCCAACGGGCGGAACTGATCATCCGCAAGGGCTTCCGCAAGGACATCGACAGCTATTCCGCCTTTCGCGAGAACGACGGCCGCACCCGCACCGGGCTCGACGGATTCCTGAAGGAGATCGGCGTCGAGCGGGTCTTCCTGCTCGGCCTCGCCTACGATGTCTGCGTGCGCTATTCCGCCGAGGACGCGGCGGAGGCCGGCTACGACACCTTCGTCATCGAGGACGCTTGCCGGGCGGTCGGCATGGAGGGCGCGGTCGAGGCGACCGAGAAGAGCTTCGCCGAACGCGGCATCCGGCGCATCCAGATGGAAGATTTCAGGTAGGGCCTCGCCGGCTCCGCGGCGGTGATCCAATGAACTTCGTCGTCCCGGAACCGCAGGCGCAGCCGAGGATATCCGGGACCGGCCGGTCATCCTCGCGGGCGGCGAGGGCGGTGCTATTCCGGGGTTCGTCGAACGGCACCCGGTCCCGGGTCTGCGACGCGGCACTTCGCGCCGCATCGCGCACGGGACGACGCGGTTATCTGGGGGGCTGAGAAGCGGCACTTCGCGCCGCATCGCGCCCGGGACGATGCGGTCGGTGATCCAATGAACCTCGTCGTCCCGGAACCGCAGGCGAAGCCGAGGATATCCGGGACCGGCCGGTCGTCCTCGCGGGCCCAGAGGGCGGTGCCATTCCGGGGTTCGCCGAACGGCACCCGGTCCCGGGTCTGCGACGCGGCACTTCGCGCCGCATCGCGCACGGGACGACACGGTTATCTGGGGGTCTGCGAAGCGGCACTTCGCGCCGCATCGCGCACGGGACGACACGGTTATCTGGGGGTCTGCGAAGCGGCACTTCGCGCCGCATCGCGCCTGGGACGATGCGGTTATCTGGGGGGCTGCGAAGCGG
>JAVKFF010000058.1:0-3371 GCA_040226215.1 Azospirillaceae bacterium | reverse complement strand
CCGGCTCTCCGCTTCGCTGCGGCCGGGATGACGACCAAAATGAATCACGACAGCCCAGCCATCGTCATCCCGGCCGAGCGGCAGCGAGAGCCGGGATCCCGCGCGGCCGGGCTGCGGCTCAGGCGAAGCTGGGCTCGAGGTTCCGCATCTCCGCTTCGCTCTCGTACGGAACGACGCGCGACTATTCCAACTTCCCCTCCTCCGAAAACGAGCCCTCGCCCATGACCAACCCCCTCGACGGCTTCACGGTCGACCGCGACCAGATCGGCTATGTCGGCCGCGACCTGCAGCGCCCGGAATGCATCCTGGCGGAACGCGACGGCTCGCTGTGGTCGGCCGACGCGCGCGGCGGCGTCGTGCATATCCGCCCCGATGGCAGCCAGGAACTGATCGCCCAGTCGCTGGCCTCGGACTTCGCAACCGCGCCCGACGAGGCAAGGCGCTTCACCGAAGGCACGCTGCCCAACGGCCTCGCCTTCGCCGCCAATGGCGACATAGTGATCTCCAATTTCGGCACCGACTGCCTGGAAGTGATGGACCGCCGGACCGGCGAGACCCACATCCTGGTCGACCGCATCGACGGCCGGCCGATCGGCAAGGTGAACTTCGTGCTACGCGACTCGAAGAACCGGCTCTGGCTCACCGTCTCCACCACGATCAAGAACTGGATGGCGGCGATCAGCCCGAACATCGTCGACGGCTTCATCGCGCTGGTCGACGAGAAGGGCCCGCGCATCGTCGCCGACAACCTGCACTTCACCAACGAGATACGTTTCGACGCCAAGGAGGAATGGCTCTACGCCGTGGAGACCTGCGGCCGGCATGTCACCCGATTCCGCGTCGCGGTGGACGGCAGCCTGACGGACCGCGAGATCTTCGGGCCTTCAGACACCGGCGCCTTCATCGACGGCATCGCCTTCGACGCGCACGGCAATCTCTGGGGCACCCATGTGATGTGCGACCAGATCTTCGCCATCACGCCGGAGGGCGAGCTGCGGATCCTGCTCGACGATGACAATCCCGGGCCGAGCCAGGCGCTCAAGGCCGCCTTCGAGCGCGACGAGGCGACGCCGGAGCACATGCTGGCCTGCGGCGGCACCATCGCGCCCTGGTTCGCCAGCGTCACCTTCGGCGGCCCGGATCTGCGCACCGTCTACATCGGCAGCCTGCGCGGCACCCGCATTCCCCACTTCCGCTCCCCCGTGCCGGGCTTGCCCATGGTGCACTGGAACGAAGGTTAGCGACGGGAGGGGACAGGCGGCCACGGAAGACGGGAAGCCGGTCCCGGGTCTGCGAAGCGGCACTTCGCGCCGCATCGCGCCCGGGACGGCGGAGCTTTCCTTGCGATAGATGAAATTGGCGTCGTCCCGTGCGCGGCTCAGCACGCAGTGATGCGCTGCAGACCCGGGACCGGCCGCCCGCCTCCGCCCGCATGACCGGTGCGCAACCTCAGTTGGACAAGCGGGCGCTCACCTCCCTATCCTTCGACCGGTAGAATCGCCGGAACCCCTTCCAGACCACCGCTGAGCCGAGAGGACGCAGGCGCGCATGAACCTCGTCACCGATGTCGCGCTGCCGCTGTCCCTCGCCTTCATCATGCTGACAATGGGGTTGGCGCTGAGCGTCCGGGATTTCGCGCCGGTCGTGACCGAGCCGCGTGCGGCGGCGGTCGGCCTCCTCGCCCAGCTCGCCCTGTTGCCGCTCCTCGCCTTCGCGCTGGTCCTGGCCTGGGACGCGGCATGGGGCATCGACCCGGCGCTCGCCGTCGGCTTCATGATCATCGCCGCCTGCCCGGGCGGGGTGATGTCGAACCTGCTGACTCATCTGGCGCGTGGCGACACGGCGCTGTCGATCAGCCTGACCGCGGTGTCCAGCCTCGCCTCGACGTTGACCATCCCGCTGATCGTCGCCGGCGCCATGGCCTGGTTTCTCGGCGCCGACGCGCCGCCCCTGCCGATCGGCCAGACCATCGCCGGCATCCTCGCCATCGTCACGGTACCGGTGGTGGCCGGCATGGTGGTGAAGGCCGCGGCACCCGGCTGGACGGCGCAGGTGGAGCCGGTCTGCCGGCGGCTGGCGACGGCGCTCTTCGTCGTCATCGTGGTGGCCGCGGTGGTCAGCGAATGGACGCTGCTGCGGCGGCATTTCGCCGACATCGGCCCGCCGGTGCTGCTGCTGAACCTCGCCTGCATGGCGCTCGGTGCGGCACTCGCCCGGCTGGCCCGGCTGGGCCGCCGCCAGGCCATCGCTATCACCCTGGAGACCGGGTTGCAGAACGGCACGCTCGCCGTCCTCATCGCCGCCACCTTTCTCGGCGACGACCTGATGGTGGTGCCCGGCGGCGTCTACGCCCTGTTGATGTTCGTCAGCGCCGGCGCCTTCGTCTTGCTCTCGCTGCGGCGGCGCTGACCATCGCGCTCCGGCTCAGCCGGCGGCAAGCCAGTCGCCGAGCAGACGGCCGGTCTGCGCCGCTGACTCTCTGTCGTAGACGCCGGGCGTGACCATCGTCTCCGCCCCGGCGATCAGCCCGGCCACCCGCTCCAGCTTCTCCCGCTGGGAGTTGCTGGCCCCCGCCGTTACCAGGGTGCGGCAGCGGACCAGGGGGAAGCGGGCTTCCTTGTCGTGGCGGAAGGCGGCCGCGTAGAGCTTGGCGAAATGATCGAGGCCCTTGACGACCTCGAGCACCTTGGCGTCGAGGTCGTCGAGCGGCGGCAGGCCGACCGCGCGGGCATGCGCGGCATCCGTCTTGAACCAGGGCCAGAACAGGTAGGTGTCGCGCACGTAGTTCCAGCATTCCACCAGGTGCAGCCCGTGCGGGTGGCGCCGGATCGCCGGCAGGTAGCTGGTCAGCATCTCCTCTGTTTCGGCGGCGCTGTAGAGCCCCACGGAATCGAGGATCAGCGCCTCGACCAGATCCGGCCGGGCGATCGCCACCTCCGCCGCCACGCTGGCGCCGGCGTGGAAGCCGTAGAGTGCGACGCGATGGTGGCCGAGCGTGTCGAGCGCCCGGATCACCGCGTCGGCATAGCCTGCCATGTCGATGTCGTCGGCGACCGGCGGGCAGCTGTCGCCGTTTCCGGGCAGGTCGAGGGCGATGACCTGCCGATGGCGCGCGAAGCCGGGCATCAGGGGCTCCATCTGGCGCGACGAGCCCGATGCCTGGTGCAGCAGCACCACGGGCGCGCCCGGAGACCCGTCGAGCGACCGGAGATGGAGCTGTCCCTCGGCGAGATCGACGAAGCCACGGCGGATGCGCGGGGATGCCATTGCGGGCCTCCTACCAGGGTCGCGGCGCCGGCGGCGCCTCAAGGGCGATCGGCGCCAGGCTGTCGGGCAGAACCGGCCGGAATACGGGATAACGGAATAGCAAA
>JAVKFF010000057.1:0-11633 GCA_040226215.1 Azospirillaceae bacterium | reverse complement strand
CGCCGCGGAGATCGCCGACCTGTTGCGCTACACCGGCTTCGTGGCGCCCGGACGCCAGCTCGCGAAACCGCCGGGCGGGGCCGGCGAGGGCGAGATCGTGGTTTCCGTGGGCGGCGGCGCGGTCGGTTTCGAGCTGCTGCGCACGGCGATCGACGCCGCCCGCCTGCTGGGCGAGGCGGGCCCGCCCTGGCGCCTTCTGGTCGGACCGGACATCGCTCCCGACGGCATGGCCGCGCTTGCCGCCCATGCCGGCGGCGTGTCGCGGGTCACCGTGGAGCGCGCGCGGCCCGACTTCCCGGCGCTTCTCGACCGGGCGGCGCTGTCGGTCAGCCAGGCCGGCTACAACACGGTGATGGACCTGCTGGCGGCCGGCTGCCGCGCCATCCTGGTGCCCTTCGCCAGGGGCGGCGAGAGCGAGCAGAGCGACCGCGCGACCCTGCTGGCGGCGCGCGGGCTGGCCACGGTGCTGCCCGAGACCGGACTCGCCGCCGACCGGCTGGCCCATGCGGTGACCGAGGCGCTGGACCGGCCGCGCCCGGGCCCGGTGGCGGGTCTGGCGCTCGACGGCGCGCGGGAAAGCGCCCGTATCCTGATCGCGGAAGCCGCGCGGAGGGACCGGTGAGCGACGGCTGGCGCGGTCTCCTGGCCGAGCTCGACCGCTGGGCCGAGGCCGGGCGCACGGCCACTCTCTGGTGGCGCGACGACGACGCGGCGGCGCCGGGCGCGGCGCTCGACCGTCTTGTCGACCTGGCGACAGCGCACCGCGTACCGCTCTGCCTGGCGGTGGTACCGGGTCGGCTCGACACCGGCCTCGCCGGGCGGCTGGCGGCGGCCGGTCCCGGCCTCGCCGTGCTGCAGCATGGCTGGCGGCACGAAAACCACGCGCCGGCGGGCGAGAAGAAGTGCGAACTCGGGGGACACCGGCCGCCCGCGGCGGTGCTGGGCGAGCTGACCGCCGGCCGGGCGCGGCTCGAGGCGGCCTTCGGCGCCCGCTTCCTGCCGGTGCTGGTGCCGCCCTGGAACCGGATCGCCGGGGAGGTCGCGACGCACCTCGCCGGCGCGGGCTTTCGCGGGCTGTCGCTCTACGGACCACGCCCGGCCGCCGACCGCGACGGCCTGCGCCTGGTCAACACACATGCCGATCCGATCGACTGGCGCGGCGGCGGCGGCTTCGTCGGCGAGGCGCCGGCGCTCGCCATGGTCGTCGAACATCTGCAAGGCCGCCGTACCGGTCGAATGGATGTGGCCGAGCCCACCGGACTCTTGACGCATCATCTCGTACACGGGCAGGTTTTGTGGCGATTTCTCGATCGACTTCTGACCGTGCTGGTCGCCCATCCCGCGATCCACGTCGAGGGAGCACGTCGTGTGTTTGGCCTGGGGGAGGCATGACCGCCTACCGATACGACACGGGAATGCTGCGCGCGGACTATCTGCGCGCCGGCGCCGGCCTCGTCCTGACGGCCGGGCCGCTGCTGTTCGTGCCGGCCCATCCGGTGGTCTTCTGGCTGCTGCTCGCCGCCGCCCTGCTGTTCGCCGTCTTCCTCGCCCGCACCGTGTTGCGCCAGATGTCCAGCATTGAGCTCGACGACACCGGCATCGTCGAGCACGGGCCGCTGGGCGCCGCCATCCGCTGGCCGGACCTGCAGGCGCTCGACCTGAAATACTTTTCCACCAGGCGCGACCGGCGCAATGGCTGGATGCAGCTGCGCCTGAAGGGCGGCGGCCGGTCGATCGCCATCGAATCCTCGATGCACGGTTTCGACCAGATCGCCGACCGGGCGGCCGAGGCCGCCTTCGCGCAGCGGCTCGCCATCTCCGACACCACGGTCACCAATCTCCTGGCGATCGGTGTGGAGGTGCCCGACTGGGCGGACGCCACCGAGCGCGCCGCCTCGCCACCCCTTCCCGAAGAGCCGCGGCGATGAGCGACCTCCTCCGGATCAACGATCTCAGGATCTCCTTCGGGGTTCCGGGGGGCGAGCTTCAGGCGGTCAAGGGCGTCTCCTTCCGCATCAAGCCGGGCGCCACGGTCGCCCTTGTCGGCGAGAGCGGCTCCGGCAAGTCGGTGATCAGCCAGGCCATTCTCGGCATCCTGCCGCAGGCCGGTCGGGTCACCGGCGGCGAGATCCTGTTCCGCGACCCCCTCAAGGGCGGCGAGGTGACCGACCTGGCCGCCCTCGATCCGGAAAGCAAGCGCTACCGCGACATCCGCGGCGGCCGCATCTCGATCATCTTCCAGGAGCCGATGACCAGCCTGTCGCCGCTCTACACGATCGGCAACCAGATCATCGAGGCGGTCCGCCTGCACACCGATTCCGACGCCGGGAGGGCGGCGCAGAAGGCCCGGGACATGCTGGGCCATGTCGGGTTTCCCGATCCGGAGCGGGCGCTCAGGACCTATCCGTTCGAGCTCTCCGGCGGCCTGCGCCAGCGCGCCATGATCGCCATGGCGCTGGTCTGCCAGCCCGCCCTGTTGATCGCCGACGAGCCCACCACCGCGCTCGACGTCACCATCCAGGCGCAGATCCTGAACCTGATCCGGGATCTGCAGGCCGAGTTCGGCATGGCCGTGCTGATGATCACCCATGATCTGGGCGTGGTGGCGAACATGGCCGACGAGATCGTCGTCATGTACCGAGGCGAGGTGATGGAGGCGGGCACGCTGGACGACATCTTCGCCAATCCGCGCCATCCCTATCTGCGCGCCCTGCTGGCGGCGGTGCCGCGCTTCGACATGGGCCCGGACGAGCGCCTGGTGCCGATCCGCGAGATCCGCAGCGAAACCGGCCGGATGCTGGCCGAGAAGCAGCCCTGGCCGAAGGAGGCCGACGCCGCCGGACCGCTGCTCACGGTCGCGGACCTGTCGAAGTCGTTCCGCATCAAGAAGGCCAGCGGCGCGGGTGCCGGCGAGGTACTGGCGGTCGACGATGTGAGCTTCGAGATCCGCCGCGGCGAGTGCCTGGGCCTGGTCGGCGAATCGGGCTGCGGCAAGACCACCTTGTCGAAGATGCTGATGCGCGCGCTGACCCCGGACCAAGGCGCCATCACCTTCAACGACCGGGGCCGGCCGGTCGACGTGCTGGGGCTCGAGGGCGAGGCGCTGAAATCCTTCCGCCCGCGCATGCAGTTCGTCTTCCAGGATCCCTACAGCTCGCTCAACCCGCGCATGACGGTGTTCGAGATCATCACCGAGCCGCTGGTCATCCACGGCATCGGCGACGCCCGCTCGCGCCGCGAGATGGCCAAGGAGCTGATGGCCATGGTGGGGCTGGAGGTCGGCCATCTGCAGCGCTATCCGCACAGCTTCTCCGGCGGCCAGCGCCAGCGCATCGGCATCGCCCGCGCCCTGGCGCTCAGGCCCGACCTCCTGATCTGCGACGAGCCGGTCTCGGCGCTGGACGTGTCGATCCAGGCCCAGGTGCTGAACCTGCTGAAGGACCTGAAGAGCCGGCTCGGCCTGACCTATCTGTTCATTTCCCACAACCTGGCCGTCGTCGACTACATCGCCGACCGCATCCTGGTGATGTGCCGCGGCCGCCTGGTGGAGGCCGCGCCACGGGACGTGCTGTTCCGCGATCCGCGCCACCCCTACACGAGGGCGCTGCTGGCGGCCGTGCCGCATCCCGATCCCGACCATCCGCTCGACCTCAAGGCCTTGATGGGCGGCCGCGCCTCCGATCCGGAAGCCTGGCCGGCGCCGTTCACCCTGAAGCCAGGAACGGCCGCGTCGATGATGGATCTCGGCCAGGGCCATTTCATCCGAACGATCGACGGGGCGACACCCGACGACGTCAGACACTGGGAGCTTGCGTCATGAGTGTGTGGTTGCCGCGTTCGATGCTTGCCGTGCTGGGTGGCCTCGCCCTCAGCCTTCAGGCCCTTGCCCAGACCTACGAGCAGTCGCCGATGCTGGCGGAGCGGGTCGCGGCCGGCACCCTGCCGCCGGTGGAGGAACGTCTGCCGGAGACGCCGCTGGTGACCGAGCCTGCCGAAATCGGCCGGTTCGGCGGCCAGATCGAGTGGATCGCCGGCCGTTCGCGCGACATCCGCATCATGAACGTCTACGGCTATGCCCGCCTGGTCGGCTATGACGAGGATCTCAACCTGGTCGCCGACATCCTGGAGAGCTACGAGGTGGAGGAGGGGCGCATCTTCACCCTCCACCTGCGGCCGGGCATGCGCTGGTCGGACGGCGAGCCGTTCACGACGGAGGATTTCCGCTTCAGCTGGGAGGAGATCCAGCTCAACGAGGAGCTGCGACCCTTCGGACCGGACTGGCGCATGGTGGTGGGCGAGGAACTGCCCGAGGTCGAGATCGTCGACGACTACACCATCCGCTATTCCTGGTCGCGGCCGAACCCGCGCTTCCTGCCGGCGATCGCCGGAGCGACGCCGATGTATCTCTACTCGCCCGCCCATTACGTTCGGCAGTTCCATGCCGATTTCACCGATGAGGACTCGTTGGCCCGGGAAGTCGCGGCGGCGGAGGCCAGGGACTGGATCTCGCTGTTCCTGCGCAATGCCAATCTCTACGAGGCGAGCAATCCGGACCTGCCAGTGCTGCAGCCCTGGGTCAACACCACCGAGGCGCCGTCCGAGCGTTTCGTGTTCGAGCGCAATCCCTACTACCACCGGGTCGACCCGGAGGGCCGGCAGCTGCCCTATATCGACCGGGTCCTGGTCAACGTCGCCGACAGCTCGCTGATCTCCGCGCAGACCGGAACCGGCGCCAGCGACCTGCAGGCCCGCCACATCCGCATAGACGACTTTCCCTTCCTCTCCGAAGGGGCGGAACAGAACGATTACGACATCCTGCTCTGGGACACGGTTCTGGGCAACGAAATCGCGCTCTATCCCAACCTCAACGCCGCCGACCCGGTGTGGCGCGAGGTGGTGCGCGACGTGCGCTTCCGCCGCGCCCTGTCGCTGGCCATCAACCGGGCCGAACTCAACGAGATCATCTTCTTCGGCCTGGGCCAGCCGTCCAACAACACCGTGGTGCCGTCCTCGCCCTTCTGGTCGGAGGACCTGGCCAGCCGGTGGGCGGTCTACGACATCCAGCAGGCCAACGCCCTGCTGGACGAGATGGGGCTGACCGAGCGTGGCTCGGGCGGCCTGCGGCTGCTGCCCGATGGCCGGCCTCTGGAGATCATCGTGGAATCGGCCGGAGAGCGCAGCCAGGAGATCGACGCCCTGCAGCTGATCGGCGACAGCTGGCGGCAGATCGGCGTCGGACTGTTCGTCAACAACTCGCAGCGCGACGTCTTCCGCAACCGCGTCTTCTCCGGCGAGGTGACAATGTCGGTCTGGTTCGGCCTCGACAACGGGCTGATCACCAGCACGACGGTGCCCGACGAACTCGCCCCCGTCGACCAGAACTGGTTGCAGTACCCGGCCTGGGGCCAGTACTGGCAGGGCCAGGGAACGGTCGGCGAGGAACCCGATCTCGACTGGGCGGTCACGCTGATGGACCTCTACCAGCAATGGCTGCTGGAGCCCGATGCCGAGGCGCGCGGCGCGATCACCCGGGAGATGCTGGCGCTGCAGGCCGAGCAGGTGACCTCCATCGGCACGGTCCAGGGCGTGCCCCAGCCCATCGTCGTCTCCAACGATCTGCACAACGTGCCGGAGCAAGGCGTCTACAGCTGGGATCCCGGCGCCCATTTCGGCCGCTATCGGATGGACACGTTCTGGCTTGACCAGTAAACCGGAGTGTCCCATGACGCGGGTGCCGGCCGTCCGGCCGGACCCGCGCTCTCCCGGCGGCGGCGCCCGCCACTCACCCAGCTCGTGTGCCACGAGGGCGATTAGTCTAAGCCAATGCTGAACTACGTCGTCCGCCGGCTCATGGTGATGATCCCGACGCTGTTCGCCATCAGCGCGATCAGCTTCTTCATCATCCAGCTGCCGCCCGGCGACTTCCTGACCACGCTCATCAACGAACAGCTCTCGCGCGGCGAGGGCGCGGACATGAGCAATATCGAGCGGCTGCGCCAGACCTACGGCCTCGACCGCTCACTGGTCGAGCAGTACTTCGTCTGGTTGTTCAACGCGCTGCAGGGCGATTTCGGCTGGAGCTTCGAATACGAGCTGCCGGTCACCACGGTGGTCGGCGACCGCATGACGCTGACCGTGCTGGTCAACGTCGCCACGATCGTCTTCATCTGGATCGTCGCCTTCCCGATCGGCGTCTATGCCGCGACCCACCAGTATTCCGCGGGCGATTATGCGCTGACCTTCCTCGGCTTCCTGGGCTTCGCGATCCCCAACTTCCTGCTCGCCATCATCATCATGTACTACTCGAACGTCTGGTTCGGGACGGATATCGGCGGGCTGATGGACCGGGAGTACATCGACCAGCCGATGAGCTGGGGCAAGTTCGTCTCGGTGCTGGAACACCTGATCGCGCCCGTGGTCGTCATCGGCACCGCCGGCACCGCGGCGATGATCCGGCGGCTGCGCGCCAACCTGCTGGACGAGTTGCAGAAACAGTACTACATCACGGCGCTCGCCAAGGGCCTGCCGCGCCGCCGCGCGCTGATCAAGTACCCGCTGCGCTCGGCGCTCAATCCGTTCATCGCCGATATCGGCGGCATCCTGCCGGACCTGATCTCCGGCTCCACCATCGTCTCGGTGGTGCTGAGCCTGCAGACCATCGGCCCGCTCTTCCTCTCCGCCCTGCAAAGCCAGGACATGTATCTCGCCGGCTCCATGGTCTTCTGGCTCGCCATCCTCACGGTCATCGGCGTGCTGATCTCTGACCTGCTGCTCGCCGTGCTCGACCCGCGCATCCGCCTCGGAGGGGCCGCCGTGAAATGAACGACGGACAGACCCCTGGACAGCCCCCCAGGCGCCCGCCCAGGCGCCGGCCGGACGACGGCGACCGCATCGAGCACTACGTCAGCGAGGCGCCCTGGGATCCCTATTACGAGGAACCCCTGACCGCCCAGCAGGAGCGCTACTACCTGGCCTCCCAGTGGCGCATCATGTGGTGGAAGTTCAAGCGCCACCGCCTGGCCATGGTGGCGGCCTTCATCCTGCTACTGTTCTACCTGGTGGTGCTGTTCGCCGAGCAGATCGCCGTCTATGGCCACGAAAGCCGCGACACCGGCCACATCTACGCCCCGCCCCAGGCGGTGCGGCTGTTCCACGAGGGCGAGTTCGTCGGTCCCTTCGTCTACGGCTACACCGTCACACGCAACATGGCCACCCTGCAGCGCGATTACGAGATCGACACCAGCCAGGTGCAGCCGCTGCGCTTCTTCTGCTCGGGCGACAGCTACGATTGGCTGGGCCTGATCGAGATGGATTTCCACCTGGTGTGCCCGGCGGAGGGCGGCACCTATTTCGCCTTCGGCACAGACCGGCTGGGCCGGGACGTCTTCTCCCGCGTCGTCTACGGCGCCCGGATATCGCTCACCGTCGGCATCATCGGCATCGCCGTCAGCTTCGTGCTGGCCATCGTCATCGGCGGCGCGGCGGGCTATTACGGCGGCTGGGTCGACAATCTGATCAACCGCATCATCGAGATTTTCCAGAGCTTTCCGCAACTTCCCCTGTGGATGGCGCTGGCGGCGGCCATCCCGCCCAATGTCGACCCGGTGACGCGATATTTCGCGCTGACGCTGGTGCTGGGCCTCGTCGACTGGACCGGGCTCGCCCGCGCCGTGCGCTCGAAACTGCTGTCGCTGCGGGAGGAGGACTTCACCACGGCCGCCCAGCTCATGGGCGCCGGGCCGCCGCGCATCATCCGCCGCCACCTTCTGCCCAGTTTCGCCAGCCACCTGATCGCCTCGGTGACGATCTCGATCCCCGGCATGATCCTGGCGGAGACGGCGCTCAGCTTCCTGGGCATCGGACTGCGCGAGCCGACGGTGAGCTGGGGCGTGATGCTGAACATCGCCACGGACATCAATGTCGTGGTGCTCTACCCCTGGCTGATGCTGCCGGCCGTGCCGGTGATCATCGTCGTGCTCTGCTTCCAGTTCTTCGGCGACGGCCTGCGCGACGCGGCGGATCCGTACAAGTAGCGGGCAACCTCGGGACCGAGAAGACCAGCGGCCGGTCCCGGACCAGCGGTGCATCACTTCGTGCTGCACCGCATCCGGGACGACAGCCAATTTTCTAGTTCCAGAACAACAACTTCATCGTCGTCCCGGGCGCGATGCGGTGCGGAGTACCGCTTCGCAGACCCGGGACCGGTCGCCCGTCCTCTCCGGCCTCACCGCGCGACCCGACCGAGGCGGCGGAGCAGCAGCCGCCCGCCGCTGACCAGCACTACGCCGGCGATGACCAGGGCGGCGCCCCAGCCGAAGGCGGCGTCGATCGGCTCGCCCAGCAGGATCACCCCGAAGCTGACGCCGAACAGCGGCGTCATGAAGGACAGCACCGCCACCTCCGCCGCGGCGTAGCGGCGCAGCATCCAGAACCAGCCGAGATAGGTGAGGAAGGCGACGATCACCCCCTGGTAGACGATGGAGGCCGCCGACAGGGCGGACAGGCTCACGATCGTCGTCTGGCCGTTGACGATGGCGGCCGCGCCGATGATGACGAAGGCGGCGGCGAGCTGGAAATGCAGGGTGCGCGCCGCGGGTGTCTCCGACAGGCTGGTCAGGCGGATGACCACGGTGGTGGCGCCCCAGAGCGCGCCGGCGAGCAGCGCCAGGAGGTCGCCCTCCACGCTGGTGACGCCGCCCCCTGACATGTCCTGGCCGGCCGTCCCGCCGCCCAGGAAGGCGATGGCGATGCCCGAGAAGGCCAGCGCGATGCCGGCCCACTGGATGGCCGCCAGCCGTTCGGTACGCAACAGCACCTGCAGGCCGAGCGCGGTGAAGACGGGGGCGGTGTAGAGGAAGACCGCGACGTGGCTCGCCGTGGTGCGGGCCAGCGCCTCGGCGATCGCCAGGAATTCCAGCCCGAACAGGATGCCGACCACGAGCCCCGGCCGCCAGGTCCCATCGCGCAGCCCGAAGCCGCCCGCCTGGCGCCAGACGATGGGCGTGAGCAGAAGGGCGGCGATGCCAGAGCGGATGGTCATCTGCATCACCGGGTGGACGTCGACCGCCGTCACCTTGATCGCCACCTGCTGCAGTCCCCAGGAGGCGCAGAGCATGACCATGAAGGTGACGGCGAAGCCGTCAACCGGCCGGCGGGCGGCGCGGGTCAGCGGCGCGGGCGCCGCGGTGGGGCGTGAGGTGTCGGGGCTCATGGTCTGCCGGTCAGGGAAGGCGCTTCCAGGGTCGGCCGGTCGCTGCGCTCCGGGCGTGCCGGCCGTTGCCGACACCATCGCCAAGGCACGACCCCTCTGGCAAACCCAAATCCGCGCAAGAAATTGAGAACTTATAAGGAACATCTGAAAGCAACCCAAGGTCAACATGAAGAATACACGTATTAGCCTTTGATTTTTCTACTCAAGAGACCGATCATGGCGACATGGCTCCGAGACGTTCACCCCCGGCGCGCCCCAAGCCGCGCACGGCTGCCAAGACCCGTGGCCGGGCGCAGACGCCCACGCGCAAGACCACGCGCGCGGCGACCGGCCCGGCCGCTGGCACACCGGGTGTAGCGCCCGGCGGCGCGACCGCCGCGCGCGGGCTGAGCGCGCCCGGCCGGGCCCGGGTGACGGCGGCGCCGAAGCGACCGGCGAAACGTCGAAACGCGGGGGGCGGCGGTTCGGGCAGGCGGGCGGGCACGCGGCGCCGTGCCGGGCCCCGCCGGAGCGCCGTCAGGACCTCCTGGTCGCGGCGGCTGGTCAAGTGGTTCCTGGTGCTGGCCATCTGGGGGCTGATCGCGGTCAGCGCGGCGGTCGCGGTCATCGCCACGACGCTGCCCGACATCGCCGCGGTCGGCGCGCCGGAGCGCCGGCCGGCGATCAGCATCGACGCCGCGGACGGCAGCGCGCTCAACCGCTATGGCGACCTGACCGGCGACTACGTCACGGTGGACGAACTGCCGGACCACCTGATCGACGCGGTGCTGGCCATCGAGGACCGGCGCTTCTACGGCCATCCGGGCGTCGACCCGATCGGCATCACCCGCGCGCTGATCGCCAACATCGCCGCCGGCCGGGCGGTGCAGGGCGGCTCCACGATCACCCAGCAGCTCGCCAAGAACCTGTTCCTGACGCCGGAACGATCCTACTGGCGCAAGGCGCAGGAGGCGGTGCTGGCCCTGTGGCTGGAGCTGAACTATACCAAGGACGAGATCCTCACCGCCTATCTCAACCGGGTCTATCTCGGCTCCGGCGCCTATGGCGTCGACGCCGCCGCCAGGACCTATTTCGGCGTCTCCGCCCGCGACGTCACCCTGCGCCAGGCGGCGATGCTGGCCGGCCTCCTGGCGGCGCCCTCGCGGCTGGCGCCGACCAACGATCTCGACGCGGCGAACCAGCGGGCCGACGTTGTGCTGGCCGCCATGGTCGACGCCGGCTTCCTTACCGAGGCGGAGATCATCCTGGCGGGCGCCGACCAGCCGATCACCGACACCGCCCGGCCGCGCGCCGGCGAGGCCCGCTACTTCACCGACTGGGTGATGGGCGACCTGCCGGACTATGTCGGCTACGCGTCGGCCGATCTCGCCGTGGACACCACGCTCGACCCGGCGCTGCAGGCGATTGTCGAGCGCACGGTGGAGCACTGGCTCGGCACCGAAGGGGCGGCGCGCGGTGCCGCCCAGGCCGCCGTCGTCGTCATGGCGCCGGACGGCGCGGTGCTGGCCATGCAGGGCGGGCGCTCCTACCAGGAAAGCCAGTTCAACCGGGCGACCCAGGCGCTGCGCCAGCCTGGCTCCGCCTTCAAGCCCTTCGTCTACCTTGCCGGCCTCGCCGCCGGCCTGACCCCGTCGAGCCCGATCCTCGACGCGCCGATCGAGCGCGGCGGCTGGAGCCCGGAGAACTATTCCGACGGCTATCAGGGCGAGATCACGCTCACCCAGGCGCTGGCCACCAGCGCCAACACCGCCGCCGTGCGCGTGCTGGAGCATGCCGGCGTCGATGCCGCCATTCGCATCGCCGCACGGCTCGGCATCACCTCGCCGCTCAACCGCGACCTGTCGCTGGCGCTGGGTACCTCGGAGGTCACGCTGCTGGAGCTGACCGGCGCCTACGCGGCCTTCGCCAACGAGGGGCGGCCGGTCATCCCCTACGGCATCCGCGTGGTCCGCCTGCGCGACGGCACCACGGCTTTCGAGCGGCGGCCGGGCGGTCTGCCAGCGGCGGTGCCCGCCCAGGCGGTGGCGCAGCTCAACACCATGCTGGCCACGGTGATGACCGAGGGCACCGGCCGCAATGCCGCCGTCGGCTGGACGGCGGCCGGCAAGTCCGGCACCAGCCAGGACTTCCGCGACGCCTGGTTCATCGGCTTCACCGGCGATCTGGTGGTCGGCGTCTGGGTCGGCAACGATGACGGCCGGCCGATGGACCGGGTGACCGGCGGCGGCCTGCCGGCGCGCATCTGGCACGACATCGTCGCCGGCGCTGCCACGGTGCGCCCGCCCGTGCCCCTCGACCTCACCCCGGCCCCGGTCCTGCCCGTGGCCATGCCGCGCACGGTGGAGGAGCAGCGGGCGCTCGACGACCTGATCACGCGGATGATCGGCGGCGGCTGAGGGGCCGGCGGAAGAACGCCAGCAGC
>JAVKFF010000056.1:0-4969 GCA_040226215.1 Azospirillaceae bacterium | reverse complement strand
GTACCGCACGGTGGACGCGATGTGGTATGCCGCCGGCGACACCGCGACGGACTGGAATTTCTACACCAAGCGCGCCCTGCTGGCGGGCGTCTATGCCTCCACCCTGCTGTACTGGCTGCAGGACCAGTCGGAGGATTTTGCGGCGACCTGGGCCTTCCTGGACCGCCGGGTGGAGAATGTGATGGCCATCCAGAAGCTGCGCGGCCGCCTGGAGCAGGCCGGCGGGCGGCTGCCCAACCCGTTCCGCCTGCTGAAGCCCCGGCCGCTATAGGCCGGGCCGATGCAGGGCCGCTGCCGGCTGACCGGCGGCGGGCATTCCGGCGCGTTCGGGCCGGGCGCAGTGCCGCGCAGAGCCTCGCCGGCTGCCGGGTCGCCGCGCGGCGTCTAAGGCACCGGCTCTTGTCAGATCGAACTAAATGGCAACAATGAGACGGCATGCCTTCCTGCCGCCCGGTCGCCGTTTGCAGGCGCAGGCCCGCGGGAGGCCGCTCGACCATGGCGCCGCACAATGCCGGAGCCGAAACGGGGGGAGAGAACATGGCACTGCAACAATGGGTAGGATCGGCAATGCGGTCAGCGGGTCCGCTGGCATTGGCCTTGCTCGCCGGCATGGCCATGGCGGCACCTTCGCGGGCAGCCGAGAGCTTTCCCCAGGTGACCCCGGAGCCCGGAACGGAGATTCCGCAGGCCGAGGTGAATTTCGGCATGCGGCCCTATGCGGACAACACGTTCTACGTCGTGGCAATGAAGAAGGGCTGGTTCGACGATGTCGGGATCAAGATCGGGCCGGAGGAACTCGGCCTGAAGGTTACCGACACCAATGTCGTCGCGCTGCTGCTCAACGGCCAGCTCGACATGGCGAGCCAGTACTGCCCGCTGCTGCTGCCGATCTACAAATCGTCCGACAAGCTTAAATGCGTCGGTTTCACCGACAATTTCCTGGGAACCGCGATCGTCGCCAATCCGGCGCTGAAACTGAAATCCTTCAAGGACTACATTGCCGAGGGCAAGTCGTTCGACGACGCCATCAAGGCGGCACTGGCGCCGATGGAAGGCAAGACCCTGGTCGGCTCGCCGGTGCTCAGCAAGCGCCCGTTCGAGGATGCCGTGAAGGAGTTCGCAGGCGTCAACTTCAACCTCGACCTGATGGACGATGCGAAGATGCTGGTGCTCGCGAAGTCCGGCCGTGTGGACTTCGCCGATCCCGAAGGCGCGCCGATCCTCTACACCTTGCTGCAGGACGGCTGGACCGACCTGATCGATATCGGCGACCTGTACAAGTACGGGCCGGGCGGGATCGACTCGCCTGTCGAGAAACTGGTGGCGATCGTCGGCGTGGCGGCGAATTCCGACTTCGTCGCGAAGGATCCGAACACCGTGCTGCGCTTCATGTCGGTCGTCTGGCGTACGATCGACGCGCTGAAGGCGGATCCGTCCCTCTACGCGCTGCAGGCGCCCTATCTGAACTCTGTGGCGGGTACCAGCCTCGATGCACAGGGCGTCGCCCAGACGGTCGCCACCCTCCACCCGTTCACGACGTTTGCCGAGAACGCGACCTATTTCGAGGACAAGGACAGCATCCTTTATTACAAGAATGCCTGGCCGGCGATCATCGGCGATTGGGTCGACAAGGGCCTCGTGCCCGACGGTGCCGTGACGACCGAACAGTTCGTCTGGGCCGCGCCGGTCTGGCGACTGATGAAGGAGTATCGCGAGAAGTCCGGCGCCCTGATCAAGGACCTTGAGGGCAAGTCGCTGACGGGAGAGAAGGCGGATCTGCTGGCCCGGGCCAAGCAGTTCTACGACTGGTTCGACTATCTCGACGCCTACCGGCTCGCGTCGGCGGCGGCCGGGTAGGGCGCAGCGCTGCCGCAGCATCCGCAGCAATCGCCGCCGGACGCATCGATGATGTAGGGGGCGGCCGACTTGGTTGTTCAACAGGATCGGGGCCCGATGCAGGACCCGGCAGACGGTCGTCTTCCGGCCGGGCGCAGCCTGCGCAGTATTCGCCGGCTGCTGTCCCCGACCGGCGGCGCAAGGTTCGACCCGCTGGGGCTCGTCGGCTTCGCCCTGTTGATTGCGGTCTGGCAACTGCTGACGGGGGTCATCCCGCGCTTCTCGCTGCCGTCGCCCCTGGCGGTGGCGCACCGGATTGGCGCCGATTTCTTTTCCGCCGAATCCCTCGCCGCCTATGGGCTTCCCGATACGAGCCTGCTGGACAGCATGATCTACACGGCGACCAATGTGCTGATCGCGCTGGCGATCGGGACATTGGCCGGTACCGTCACCGGCCTTGTCACGGCGCGGGTGCGCTGGGTCCGGAGCATCGCCGATCCGGTCCTGATGGTCACCGGGACGATCCCGATCCTCGTGCTGGCACCGTTCTTCCTGATCTGGTTCGGCACCGGGCGAATCAGTGCGCTGCTGCTGGTGATCATCTACGTGGTGGTGATCATGTACGTCTACGCGCAGCGCGCAGCGGAGAATCTCGATCCGGTCTATGAGGAAGGGGCTCTGACCCTCGGCGCGAGCCGTGCGCGGATTATCGGCGACGTGCTGCTGCCGGGGACCTTCCCGCAGGTGTTGGGCGGCATCCGCATCGCGCTGGCCGGCGCGTGGGGTTTGGAAGCGATCGCGGAACTGCTGGGCTCGCAGCACGGCATAGGAAAGCTCGTCCAGGTGCTGGCGGGGTCCACCGACATCGAGGGCATTTTTGCCGCGCTGCTTGTCCTGGCCGTGGTCGCCGTGCTCTTCGACATGCTCGCAAGCGCCATCGTGGCACGCATCACGGTCTGGAACCGTCACCCCAGCAGCAGTGGAGCCTGACGATGCAACAGCCTGCCGGCAAGTCTCCCGCCATCGTCGCCAACGGCCTGTCCCGCACGTTCCGCCGCAACGACGGGGCTGAGGTCAGGGCGCTCGCGGGCCTCGACTTCGAAATCGAACGCGGGGAGTTCGTCTGCATCCTGGGTCCGTCGGGCTGCGGCAAGTCGACCTTGCTGCAGGTGGCAGCGGGTCTCCTGCCGCCGACGTCGGGCTCGCTCAGCGTGCAGGGCGTGCCGGTGACCGGGCCGGGGCCGGAGCGGGGCATGGTGTTCCAGAAGGACAGCGTGTTCCCCTGGATGCGCGTGGCGGCCAATGTCGAATATGGCCTCCGCTGCCGCGGCGTACCGGCCGCGGAGCGCCGGCGGATTGCCGCCCTCTATCTCGACCGGGTCGGCCTGTCGCATGTCGCCCGCGCCTGGCCGCGCGAGCTCTCCGGCGGCATGCTCAAGCGGGTTGCCGTCGCGACGGTGTTTGCCAATGGCGCGGATGTCCTCCTGCTCGACGAGCCGTTCGGTGCGCTCGACTATGTCACCAAGCACATCCTGCATGACGTGCTCCTGCGGCTTTGGGCGGAGCCGGACCGCGATGCCCGCCGCACGGTCCTGTTCGTCACGCACGACGTGGACGAAGCGCTGATCCTCGCCGACAGGATCATGGTGATGGGGGACGGCAGCATCGTTGACGACCGGCGGGTCGAGGCGTCCCGGCCCAGGTCGACCGATACCCTGCTCCAGCCCGGGATGGTTCGCATCAAGCATATACTGCTGGGCCATCTCGGCCTGGAGGCGGCACGCCCCGGCGATGCGCCGGCAGTGGCGGGGGGGTGAGCCATGCGGCGGATCGGACGCTTCCTCGCGCGCCACTGGGTCAGCCTTCTGGTGCTGCTCGGCATGGCAGGGATCTGGCAGCTTCTCTCGATGGTCTTCACCACGGAGGCAGCTCCCGGCGAACCGATGGTGCCGGGCTGGCAGGTCATCGTCGGGCATACCTTGCTGTCTCTCGCCGACTACTGGCAGGGCGGCCTCGGCATTCCGTCGGTCGCCGAAGGGGCCCCGCGCAGCTACCCCGCTGCGCTGATGTCGCTCCTGAGCCATTCCTTCGACACCGTGCTGCGGCTGTATACGGGGCTGCTGCTGGGTGCGCTGGGCGGCAGCCTGCTCGGCATCGGGGTATCCTGGTCGAATTGGACCCGTCGCACCGTCGACCTGCCGCTCCGGTTCCTGCGCACCATGCCGCTCCTGGCGATGGTCCCGCTGTTTCAGCTCTGGTTCGGCATCGCCTTCTCCGGCAAGGTGATATTCGTCGCCTACGGCGTCGGGGTGATCTTTTTCTCGGGCATCGTGAACGCCGTCGGCAATGTCCCGCAGATCTACATCGACAATGCGCGGATGCTGGGGGCGAGCCGCCGGCGGGTCTATTGGAGCGTCATCCTGCCGTCGATCTTTCCGGAAATGCGCGCGACCATCCTGCTCAGCCTCGGCCTCGGCTGGGCCGCCGTGCTGGGCGCGGAATATCTCGGCGCGCAGTCCGGCCTCGGCTATATCATCATCTATGCCGAGCAGTTCGCCTATCTGGACCGCATGTTCGTGGTGGCCCTGCTGTTCGTGGTCTATGCGATGATCAGCTTCGCCATCTTCTTCAAGCTGACCGACTGGATGCTGCAATGGACGCCGCGTGCCGGTCGTGCGAGCGCCGTGGGGTGACGTCCATGGCGCTCCAGGAGATCGTCGACGATGTCCTCGCCGCCCGGCGGCCGGCCAGGGCGATAATCGGCGAGGCCCTGGACCGTGTCGCGGCGCTGAACGATGACCTCCACGCCCTCGTCGCGATCGACGCCGGGGATGCCGAGCGGCAGGCGGACGAGGTCGACCGCCGCGTCGCCGCCGGCGAGCGGCCGGCCCTCGCCGGCGTTGTCGTCGGGATAAAGGACAATATCTGGGTGGCCGGCCGGCGGGTGACGCAAGGCTCGCGGCTGTTCGCCGGCTTCACCGCGCCGGCGGACGCAATCGCTGTGGGCCGGCTGCGGCAGGCCGGCGCCGTCATCCTGGGCAGCACGAACACGCCCGAATTCGCAGCCAAAGGCGTGACCACCAACCTGCTCTTCGGGCCGACCCGCCACCCCCGCGACGGCTCGCTCACCCCG
>JAVKFF010000055.1:0-4311 GCA_040226215.1 Azospirillaceae bacterium | reverse complement strand
CCCGGCGGCCCGCCCGCCCGCGTCTTGCTCCGCCGCCGCCCGTCGAACTATAATCTATCGAACGTTTGTTCGTTAGTCGAACAATGACATACCGGCCCGCGCCTGTCCATCCGGCGCCGGCCAGCGGGAGGACCCGTCATGATCACCGCAGACCGCAACGACCGCATGACCCTGACCGGCGCCGGCACCCCGGCGGGCGCGCTGATGCGGCGCTACTGGCACCCGGTGGCGCTGTCCGACGAGCTGGCGGGCGAGCGCCCGCTGCGCCCGGTGCGCCTGATGGGCCAGGATTTCGTGCTGTTCCGCGACCAGGCCGGCCGGCTCGGCCTGCTGGACCGCGACTGCCCGCATCGCGGCGCCGACCTGGCCTATGGCCGGCTGGAGGATGGCGGCCTGCGCTGCCTCTTCCACGGCTGGCTGTTCGACGTGGCGGGCACCTGCCTGCAGACCCCGGCGGAGCCGCCGACCAGCCGGGTCTGCCAGCATGTGCGGCAGAAATCCTACCCGGTGCAGGAGCGCAACGGCATGATCTTCGCCTATATCGGCGAAGGCGAGGCGCCGGCCTTTCCGGCCTTCGACTGCTTTGCCGCGCCGGACAGCCATGTCTTCGCCTTCAAGGGGCTGATCGAGTGCAACTGGCTGCAGGCGCTGGAGGTCGGCATCGACCCGGCCCATGCCTCCTTCCTGCACCGGTTCTTCGAGGACGAGGACCCGGACAGCGCCTATGGCAAGCAGTTCCGCGCCACCTCCACCGATTCCGACCTGACCATGACCCAGGTGCTGCGGCAGTTCGACTGTCCCGACCTGGAGGTCGAGTCCACGGACTACGGCATGCGGCTGTTCGCCCTGCGCCACCTGGGCGAGGGCAGGACCCATGTGCGGGTGACCAACATGATCTTCCCGCATGGCTTCGTGATCCCGCTGAGCCCGGAAATGACGATCACCCAGTGGCATGTCCCGGTCGATGACCGGAGCTGCTACTGGTACGCCTATTTCACCAGCTTCAGCGGCCCGGTGGACAAGCAGCAGATGCGCGACCAGCGGCTGGAGCTCTACGAGCTGCCGGACTACCGCTCGCGCCGCAACCGCGGCAATGCCTATGGCTACGACCCGGCGGAACAGCGGACGCAGACCTATACCGGCATGGGCGAGGACATCAACGTGCACGACCAGTGGGCGGTGGAATCCCAGGGCCGGATCCAGGACCGCACCCGCGAGCATCTGGCCACCACAGACAAGGGCATCGTCATGTACCGCCGCCTGCTGATGAAGGCGATCAGGGATGTGGAGGAGGGCAGCGCGCCGCTGATGGCGCTGCCGGAAGATGCCGCGCGCGCGATCACCGGCCCGGCCACCATCGACCTGGTCGCCGCAAGCGCCGACTGGCAGGCCGCCTGGCGGGCCGGCGAGGCGCGCAAGCGGGCGCGCTGCTCCTGGATCGCCGGCGAACCCGCCCTGGCGCAGGCGAGCTGAGGGCGCCCGCATGGACCCGTTCGTCGAGCGTCACGGCCTCTGGTCGGCGGAACAGCAGGATGCGGCGCGCGAGGTGGAGGACCGCCTGCGCACCGGCGCCTGCGGCGTGGTCCGCTTCATGTTCCCCGACCAGCACGGCATCCTGCGCGGCAAGACCCTGGTGACCGCCACCGCCCTGTCCGGCCTGCGCGACGGTTTCCCGATCACCTCGACCCTGCTGGCGAAGGACACCTCGCACAAGACGGTCTTTCCGGTCTTCACCGCCGGCGGCGGCTTCGGCGAGACGCAGCTGCAGGGCGCCGCCGACATCATCATGGTGCCCGACCCGACGACCTTCCGCACCCTGCCCTGGGCGACCCACAGCGGCTGGCTGCTCTGCGACCTCTATTTTCCCGACGGGCGGCCGGTGCCGTTCGCCACCCGCGACCTGCTGCGCCGCCAGCTCGCCCTCCTGGGCGATGCCGGCTACGACTTCATGTCGGGGCTGGAGGTGGAGCTGCACCTGTTCCGGATCACCGACCCGAAGCTGGCGCTGGGCGATGCCGGCCAGCCCGGCAGCCCGCCGGAGGTGGAGCTGCTGACCCAGGGCTTCCAGTACCTGACCGAGCTGCGCTACGACCAGCTCGACCCGCTGGTGGAGGTGATCCGCGCGACCTGCGACGGGCTGGAGCTGCCGCTGCGCTCGATCGACGTGGAGTTCGGGCCGAGCCAGCTGGAACTCACCTTCCAGCCCGCCACCGGCATCGTCCCGGCCGACCAGATGATGCTGCTGCGCAGCGCGGTGAAGCAGGTCTGCCGGCGGGAGGGCATCCACGCCACCTTCATGTGCCGCCCGCGCATGCCTGCGGTGATGTCCTCGGGCTGGCACCTGCACCAGTCGCTGGTCGACCGGAAGACCGGCGCCAACGCCTTCATCCCCGCGGCCGGCGAAGTGCTGCCGGCCGCCGGCATGGCCTGGCTCGCCGGCCTGCTGGAACATGCCCGGCCCCTCGCGGCCTTCGCCACGCCGACGGTCAACGGCTATCGCCGCTATCGCCCCTTCTCGCTGGCGCCGGACCGGGCGAGCTGGAGCCGCGACAATCGCGGCGTGATGCTGCGGGTGCTGGGCCAGCCGGGCGATCCCGCATCGCGGATCGAGAACCGGCTGGGCGAGCCCGCGGCGAACCCCTATCTCTACCTCGCCAGCCAGGTCGCCGCCGGGCTGGACGGCCTGGGCCGCAATCTCGCCCCGCCGCCGCCGGTGGACACACCCTACGACAACGACAGCCCGCGCCTGCCGCTCTCCCTGCCCGAGGCGGTGGAGGCGATGGCCGTCAGCGGCTTTGCCGCGCAGGCCTTCGGCAAGCCCTTCATCGACTATTTCACCCACATCAAGCGCGAGGAGGTCGCCCGCTTCAACCTCGACGTCACCGAGTGGGAGCAGCGGGAATATTTCGACCTGTTCTGAGGGCGCAGGGGTTGCCTGCACCGCGGCCGTCAGCTTACGCGAGCGCGCGCAGCCCCTTCGCCCTGACCAGGTTCAGCAGCTTCAGCGAGGGGCCGTCCGGCCGTTTCTCACCCCGCTCCCACTTGCTTACCGCATCCTTCCTGACATTGAGGTAGTGCGCGAAGACCGGCTGCGAAACCTGCTCACGTTCGCGCAAGGCGCGGATCTCCTCCGGCGTCATGGGCCGCACCGGCGTGAGGCACAGGACGTCGAAGTCGCGCATCGTAGACTTTTCGACAAGGCCAGCCTTGTGGAGCCCGGCCGCCGTCCGGTGCACCGATTCCAGGATGCCGCCGCTACTCGTTCTCTTCCGTGCCGCCATCGATCGCCACCTCCACTACTTCGCCGGCAGACTGTGCCGCTTCGACCTGCTCGTCGGTAAAATCAAGCAGAATGCCGGCCAACCTTTTCAGCGCCTGCAACTCCCTCGCCGAAACATTGGCTTTGTCGCTCTTCGCAAAGCCATGAGCGAAGAAGCTGTTACCGCCGGCGCGAAACAGGATGATCGTCCGGAAGCTGCCCGACTTCCCGCTGCCACCCCGTGCCACGCGCTGCTTGTAAACGCCCCCGCCAAGGTCGGCATCGAAGCGGCCGATCGCCACGTCATAAGCCGCCTGCAGCAGCTTTGCGTCATCCAGCCCAGCCTTCCGGGCAAATCTCGCAAAAGCCTTGGTCGCATAGACGCTCATACCGGCCCTGCTTCGAAGCAGGCATTTATATAGCCCTCAGGGCTACATATATCCAGCAAGAGAGTTGGCTGGTCGAACACGCCCCGCCTCACGCAGTTGACAGGATGCCGGTCCACCCGACGCAGAAATCTTTCGGTGCCATGTCGGAGCGGCTGGCCTGCTGCCGTCGTACCGTCAGGAAGGCCATAGGGCCTGGCGGTAGCACAGGAGACGGAGCGATGCGCGTGATGGTATTGGTGAAGGCGACGGCAGACAGCGAGGCCGGCAGGATGCCCTCGATGGAGCTGATGGAGGCGATGGGCCGCTTCAACGAGGACCTGACGAAGGCCGGCATCATGCTGACCGGCGACGGCCTGCATCCATCGTCGAAGGGCAAGCGGATCGCCTTCGACGGCGACAGCCGCACCGTGCGCGACGGCCCTTTCGCGGCGACCGGCGAGCTGGTCGCGGGCCTCTGGCTCTGGCAGGTCAAGGACATGGAGGAGGCCGTTTCCTGGGCGAAGCGCTGCCCGAACCCGATGCCCGGCCCGAGCGAGCTGGAGATCCGCCCGCTGTACGAGATGTCGGATTTCGAGGGCCTCGCGGCGGAATAGAGCGCGCCGACGACCGCCGCCGCCGCCACGGCAGCCCCCCGCGGGGCCGTCATCCCGCACTTGATGCGGG
>JAVKFF010000054.1:0-4895 GCA_040226215.1 Azospirillaceae bacterium | reverse complement strand
GACCTGCCGGCCGAAGCGGTCCATCGACTGCTGCGCGCCACGCATGCTTTGTTCGAAGCGCTGGGCGTTGGCGGTGATCTGGACTTCCAGCCGGTCGAGAGCGGTTGCCATGTCTTGCTCCTATCGCAACAACGCCCCCGGCCTCCTCGAGCCGGGGGCGTCGCCACTCTTTTCGCCGCCTTTCTGCGCCGCTGTCCGAAGACCGGCGGGACGACGCAGCCCGGGCGACACGGGGGCAAGGACCCGCCGGTATCCGGTTAGACGTTCTCGCCCGAGTTGGACGCCCTGGTGAGATAGACGAAGCTCTCGGGGTAGCGCACGGCCACGTCAATGGATTGCATCGCCGTCACCAGGATCTTCGCCGACTTCGCCTGGCTGTAGGGGTCGACGATCAGGTCGAAGCCGCCCCACATGCCGACAATGAGATTGGACCAGACGCCGAAGAAGGCCTCGTAGTCGCTGATCTGATTCGAGAGGGCATGCGGGTAGCCGTTCACGCGTCCGCTGTCGTCCATGAGGAACGCGGGCTCGCCAGAGACCTTCTGCGTCTTCTTCAAGAGCGCTTTCGTGGTCGCGGGCATGCACCACCACATCGAGCCCGTGTCGGCGTTGTCGGCCTCGACAGCCGCCTCTACGTCAACGATCTCGTCCCAGGTCGGCGTCACGGACCATTCGGGGCGATTGATGCCCGAGATACCCGATAGCCCGGTCGGCTGGTTACTGGCGCCCGTGCCGTAGAGAACAGCCCGGTCGATCTCCAGCGCGATCACGCGGGCGAAATCCCGGCGCACCAGGTCCTCGACGCCCGGCGCCGACTGCAGGACCAGCTTGCGGCTGTACTCAGTGTGTGCGCCCAGCGTCTTCGGGGTCATGGTGACCTGGCCGACGCTCAGGTTGCTCTCCGTCAGGGAATCGCCGCCATCACCGCCGATCCAGTAGGCGGTCGAGGCGCCCGTCTGCTTCGGAATGGCGATGTCGCCGACGAGCCCGTTCATCGGCGACGCGCCCATCGTGAAAACGGCCGACCGGTTGCGCAGAAGTTCGATGAAGGAGCCGTCGAGGTGATCGGTGCCGACGAGATGGCCGCCGGCGGTCGGGGTGCCGACCACAAGGTCGCGCTGGCCGCGACGCGGAAGTCGGGAGTTGGCCGACAGCTCGTCGATGGGTACGAAATACCCCTGCGGCTGCCTGCCGGCCTGCCGCGCCATCTCCTGGCTGATCTCGATCTCATAGCCGGCATCGGGACCGGTCTTCGGGTCGGACGCCCAGGCAATGAGGCGGGTGAGGCTGTACTCGCGCCGCTCGCCGTCCGACAGGAATGGCCGGGGCTGCCGGGACCGATGCGTCACGGTCACGTCCGACTCGCGCGCCTGGTCGATGGCCTCGATAGCCGCCTCATAGGGCGTCCCGTCCATGACCAGCTTGTGCGCGAGCTGCGGCTTGCCGGCCAGCTCGCCGTACTTGAGGATGCGCACCGCGCGCTTGTCCTCGCTGCGGGCCTCGCGGTCCGCCGTCTGTGTCTCGCTCATGTGGATTGTCTCCGGAGATTTCTGGCGGCCGACGCCGACCGACGTATCGGCCGGCACGCTCACGATGGAGACTTCGTCAGGGCGCCAGTTGGTTGCCGTGTAGGTG
This sequence comes from Azospirillaceae bacterium, assembly GCA_040226215.1. GTDB lineage: Bacteria > Pseudomonadota > Alphaproteobacteria > DSM-16000 > Inquilinaceae > JAVKFF01. The sequence goes on along the minus strand of JAVKFF010000054.1, from coordinate 3,260 downwards.
TCGGGCTCGCCGCCCCGGCCTTCCTTGGTCCGCTTCATCTCGCGGATTTGGTAGCCGACCGAGACGTTCCGGCGGATGCCGTCCACCACGTCGTCCAGGATCTCCTGAGCCAATGCGCCTCTCCCGAAACGCACGGTTGCCCTCGCCTTCCGGGCGGGGGTCAGCTCGACCCGTTCAATGACGCCAATTTGCTTCGACCGGTCATGGTCAAGCAGGAGCGGGGCGCCGCCGCTCTCGAACCAGGACAAGTCCACCGCGGACCGGTCATGGCTCAGCACCTCCAGCCCGAAATGCCGTTCGACCGGCTCTTCGGACGAGAAGGAAAGGGACACGCGCCGGTTGTCGGCGCTGCCGCGCACCGCCTCGATAGTGCCGACGCGGTAGAGACGTTCAGCCGGGGGCGCGCGCTCGGTCATGTCAGTGCACCACCCGGAAAGGCGAAATCTCGATGGGCTGGGCCACCGCCTCGCCGCGATAGAGGCGCGCCAGCACGTCGTCGACGCGGAACAGCAGCAGCCCGACCGGCAGCGTGGTGATGCACGCGGCGCCGGGCGCCTGCGAGAGCTTGGCCATCAGCCGCCCCAGGCCAGCCGCCTTGTCGATGTTCACCCCACCCGCGTTGACGAAGAGGAACGTGTCGAGCGGCGCCAGGTCGCCCTTGTCTAGTCCCCTCGCCCATTCCGCCGCGCACTGAGCCACGCGCGCCGCGTTCCGGGCGTGCCATCCGCCAGCAAGCAACTCGCACACCACGGCGAGCCGAAGGAGCGTCGACCGGTCGGTGTCGTCGTCCTCTCGGACGATGATGCGCTCAGCCAGCCAGTTGTTGAGCGTGGAAGCGGCCAGGCCGAAAACCTCGGCGATCTTGGTCTTTGGGGCATGTTCGAACAGGGGCATGGGGAACTCCTTTTCTCGGTCCACTATTCGGGTGATTTTGCTAAATGTCAAATTTCTCGGTAATTATACTGTCCGCAACAATATATTCGCATGCGCTTCTATTTGCGTCTGTGTGCTTTCATTCGGGGTATGCTTTTTCATATACTTTGGCTTGATTATTATTAGAACCCCCTTAGGAAGTTCTGCGCCTAGCCGACTGTCGCGAGCCACGCACCCGCAGCGGAACCCCGTGGGAAGGACCCGCGTCCTATGCCGCCGTACCCGGCCCGCCTCGGCCGTCACCGACCAGCACCGACCAGTTGATGACGCGGAAGCGCTCGATGGAACGGAACACCCGGGCGGCCTCGGCTGGCGATTGGCGAATGCCCGTCTGCCAGCCGGAACGCCACCGAACACGGTGCGCCTGGCACCACGCCCACCGGATGCCACCGAACACGAGCCAGCCATCGGCTCCGCCGCAGTCAGGGCAGCGTCCGACGAATGGATGCCGCACCCGCTTAGCCATTGGAAACGCTACTAATTCTCCCATCACTCATGCCCTCCAGGCTGATGATGTTCGGAATGTTCGGGGCGTTCGGTTCGGTTCGGTTCGGCCTGGCAATGGATGTTCGTTCTGTTCGGGGGGCCTTTAGGCCCCGAACGAACGAACATGCCCCGAACGTCCGTGCCTATGACTTCACGAACCATCCGTGCTGTCCCTCGCAGATGAGCCCTGCCCGGAGTAGGGCAGCGCGGCCGTCGTACAGGTCGGCCCGTCGATGCATGCCGATGCCAGCCTCGCGACACTTCTCGTTCCACTCGTCCAAGGGAATGCCGGCCCTGCCGGCCGCATGCAGGATGGCGAGCATGGTCTGCTGGTTGCGGGTCAGCCTGGGGCCGCTCGGTGTTGGCTCCGGCGCCTCGACGGGCTCGACAACACAACTGGTCAGATCGTCGCCATCCTCGTCGATGCCGACATGCACCTGGCGCAGCTTGAAATGCATGGGATCGATGAGATCGCCATCCTTTGCCTTCTCATGTCGGACGGTGTGCAGGTCGCCAGAGGCGGAGACGGCGAATTGCGCGTCGGCCGCGCCGCTCAGGCTGGTATGCCCGCGCGGCCGGCTGCCCTCGACGCCGCAATGGTGAACCACCATGACGCAGCAGTCGAAGCAGTGCCGCAGGCTCTCGGCGGCGGCCACATACCGGCCCATGTCTTCGCTGCTGTTCTCGTCGCCGTAGAGGGTGCGGTTGAGCGTATCGAGCACGATGAGGCCGGGCGGCGCTCCGCCAATCTGCCGCTCGACGTCATCCATCAACTCGCCCGCCTCGTCGATGAGGTTCAACGGCTCGCCGATGAGGTAGAACGGCGGCGCCGCCGCTTCCTCGCCTAGGCGGTGCTGGCGCCAGGCCTCGATGCGCTTGCGAAAGCCGAGTTGTCCCTCGCCCGCGACATAGACGACGGGCGCCTGCTGCACGCGGCGCCCGTGGTATCGCCAGCCCGTCGCGACGTGCATGGCGACGTCGAAGGTCCAGAAGCTCTTTCCGGAGGCGGGCGGCCCCCACGCCACGCCGAGCCCGGCCCTTGGCAGCACGCCCTTGATGAGATAGTCGCGCCCGGTCGAAACGGTCAGCGACTTGAAGGCATGCAGCTTGAAGCGCACAACGGCCGGCTCGACATCGGCGCAACCGCGCAAAGCCTCCCTGTTCTTCGCGACCAGGGAGGCGATGCGGTCAGTGGGCAGAGTGGAGAGCGGCGTGGTCATCAGTCGCGGCTACTCCAGGGCGTTCAGCGCGTCATCGGTCAGCGCCTTGAGGCGGCGCCGGACGGCCGCCAGGACGGTGACGCAGGCCGAGAGTTGGTCGTGGCTGATCATGGTGCAGCCGTCCGTCTTCGCGCCCTTCAGATGCAACTCGTCGAGGCCTTCCAGCAGGTCGAGAAAGTTGCGCTCGAGCGGCGTCAGGAAGTCCCGAGCCTCGCGGGCATTGTTTGCGGCCGACTCCAGGGCGTCGATGCAGATACGCGGAAATGCGGAGGCGCTGTCAGACATCACGAGCCCTCCACGTCGAGGAAGGTCAGGTTGTCGGCGAGCTTCAACAGCCGCTCCATGCCCTCCTCGTGCTCCTGCATCGCGTCATTGAGCACGGCCAAGGCACCGACGAGCGGGCCGTTCACATGCATGTTCAGCATCTCGGCGAGCCTCGGAATGCCGTGCGCCAGCTCCTCCGTCCCGGTAACGACGCTATCGAGGATGAAGTGAACCGCCTTGAGCCTGTCGGTCGCGGCATGCATGGGCGCTAGGCTGTCATCGACGCGGTCGGCAAGCCGCTGCTTGGTGTTGGGCTCGGCGGGTTCCTCGTTCGCGGTGCGATAGGTGGCGGGCATC
>JAVKFF010000053.1:0-28459 GCA_040226215.1 Azospirillaceae bacterium | reverse complement strand
GCGCGTATTCGTAGGTCTGCTCCTCGAAGCTGAGATCACCGAACGGCGTGCCGTCCCCGGTCTTCCAGCGGTTTCGATCCATGACACCCTCCTCGTTCCGGTCTGCTGTTGTCGGTTAACAGTCGCAATCGCGCGGCTCGGGACGCCGTCTGTTCCCTCCCATGCGCTCAACGCCGGCCTTCCGTCGGCCTGGTGGAAAATCGCGAACAGGTGGCGGCGCATGGACCCGATCGGCCCGCCCAGGGATGCGCCAGACTTGCAGTTAGAATGAACCCGACCGGACGAAATCTACAATAAGAAAATTCGTGGATAATAATAAACTTGGTTCGGTGCACTCGGTCCGTTCGGCCTGGACACCTGTCCGTCCCGGTAGGCAACCCTCGGTCTACCGTCGGGAGTTGGGCGCCCAGAACGGGACGGGTTCGACGGCGTCGAGATAGGTGCTGTAGAGACGCCGTACGGGCTCGTAGAGAGCGGCCGCGAAGTCCCGGCGATCGCGCTCGCCGTCCGTCTGCGGCTGCGCAAGCTGGCATTTCAGGTCGGTCAGGGCTGCGGCGCTGTCGAGGGTCATCACCTCGCCGTCGCGGACCACCTCCCGGCCGGCGACCATGACCGCTTTTACATGCGCCGGCTTGGCCCGGTTCAGCACCGCGTCCACCGGCCCGATGGCCGAGTCGAGATAGGGGCCGGCGACGGCCTCTTGGTCGATTACCAACAGGTCCGCGGCATATCCCGGGGCCAAGCGACCGATGCGGTCGGCGAAAGGCGTGGTCGCCGCCCCTGCCTCGGTCGCCATGTGCAGGACCTGGGTGGCTGTCGGATAGCGCTCGTCCATGCCCGGCTCGCGGTGCAGCCTCAGCACGAGGCGCATTTCCTGCAGCATGTCGCGGTCATCGTTGATGCCGGCCTCGTCGATCCCGAGCGCGACGCTGATGCCCCTGTCGAGCAGACGGTTGAGTGGCAGGATCCCGCTACGCAGGCGCAGGTTCGAACTGCAATTGTGGCAGACATGGGTGCCGGTGTCGGCGACCAGGGCGACATCGGCCTCGCTCATCCAGACGCCGTGACCGATGGTGACGTGTGGCCCGGTCATGCCGAAACGGTGCAGGTGGTCGAGCGCGCTGCCGCCGGTGCGGCGCCGGGCGTATTCCTTTTGATAGGCGGTTTCCAGGAGGTGGATGTGCAGCGGCAGGTGGTGCCGTTCCGACAGCCGCTGCACCGTCTCGATCGCCGAGTCCGAGCACCAGTGAAGGTTACCGGGTGCCAGCTGGATGCGTACCAGGTCGTGGTCCGCGAAGGCCGCCAGCAGATCCTCGAAGACGGCGATCTGCTCGGCCAGGGGAACGGTCATGGTTTCGAACCGGCAGGCAAGCCTGGGGCGGAGGGATTTGGGAACCCCCGCCAGCATCTCCTCGTCAGTGAGCAGCATGCTGCGGTTCTGATCGCGCATCGCCATGGAGAACGAGACCCGCATGCCGACGTCGATGTAGGCCTGGATGATCCGTCCCATGCGCTGGCGCAGCGCGTCGAGGTCGCGTGTCGGCCAGGCGAAGATGTGCTGTACCGTGGTGACACCGGAGGCCAGCATCTCGAAGGCCGAGTAGAGCGTGTCGAGATAGGGATCGACGTCGCGCGCCGAGAGGCGGGTAATGGCCCAGAGCTCCAGCGGCTCGTCGAGCGAGCCCAGCTGCACCGGGGTCAGCCCGACATGGTGGTGCGCGTTCACCAGGCCAGGCAGAACGACGTGACGGTCGGAGCCCGTCACCGGCAGGTTGGGATGGCGCGCGCGCAGCACCGTCCAGTCGTCCACCGCCGCGATCTCGGCCCCGTCGACCAGGACGGCGCCGTCCTCTATCCTCGACACGCCGTCGCGACCCGAGGTACCGGTAACGACGGTGCCGCCGCGAACCAGAAGACGTGTCATCAGCGGCCTCCCAGACCGACTTCGGCGCCTCGCCGACCGAGCGCAGCAAGGGGCAGGAAAAGGTGCGAATTGCCGTCGTGAACCCGAACATCGCCAAGGCCTCGACCGAGAGCTTCGTCGCCCTGGCCGAGCGGTCCGCCTCGCCCGGCACCGAGATCATCGGGGCGACGGGACGGTTCGGCGTCGATCTGATGCGGCGGCCGGCGGAGCTGGCAATCGGCGTCCACGCCATGCTCGATGCCGCGGCGGCGATCGATCCGCCCCCAGACGCCATCGTCATCGCGGCCTTTGGCGACTATGGCGCGGATGCCGCGGCCGACCTCTTCGGCTGTCCGGTGATGACGCTTGCCGACGCGGCCTTCGCCTCGCTGCGCCTCAGCCGCGCGCGCTATGCGATGCTGCTGCCGGCACCCGGTTTCGCCGACCTGATGCGGCCCCTGCCCGCGCGTCATGGTGCGACCGATGGGATGGCCGGGATGCGGGAAGTCGCAGCTGCACCTGGCAGCACCGACTATGCCGACGCCGCGGAAGCGGCGCTCGGCCGGCTGATCGCCGAGAGCGATCCCGGCACTGTGCTCCTCGTCGGCCCGCCGCTGGCCGCGTGCGCCGAGAGACTGCGCGCCAGCACCTCGGTGCCGTTGGTCGAGGGAGTGGGCTGTGCCGTCGCGCTGTGCGAGGCGCTGCTGCGCCTCGGCATCACCGGCCGGCCGGAGGCGCCCGGCGGCAAGGCGCCGCACAGCATGGGACTGTCCGCGCCCCTCGCCGCCCTGCTGGAGCGGCGCACGAGCTAGCGTAAACGGCGACGCGGCCACCGGTCAGCCCGCGCGCCGGCCGAGAGCGATCGGCAGCGCCGCGTCGGCCGGCGGGACAGATGCCTCGGCGGCCGGTTCCGCCGTTTCCGGGGAACTGCACATTCCGAGCACAACGGCCTCTTTCTCGCTCGTGCCGATATAGGCGTGCGGCATGGTTGAGTCGATGTAGATGCCCTCGCCCTCGGACAAGGCGAGCGGCTCATAGCACTCGGTATGGACCTCGATTGAGCCAGAGATGACGAAGATGAACTCTTCGCCCGAGTGGCTGATCATGTCGCCGAATTCCTCGATCGAGTGGGCCTTCAGCACCGAAACGATCGGGATCATCTTCTTGTTCTTCAACTCGCGGCAGAGATAGTAGTAATCGTAGTTCTTGGTGGCGAGCAGGCCGGCATCACTCATCCGCGCGATCGATCGGCGATTGCTGGTCAGCAGCGCCGGCGTCTCGGAGAACAGTTCGCTGACATCGACCTCCAGTCCCTGCGCCAGCTTGATCAGGTTGTCATAGGTCAGGGAGATCTTGTGGTTCTCCACCTTCGACAGCGTGGAGACCGCCATTCCGCTCCGGTTCGCGACCTGCTTGAGCGTCCAGCCGCGTTGTCGGCGAATCTCGCTCAGTTTCCGTCCGAGACTCTGCGTCCGACCAGCGGCTGCGTCGCTCAAGGCACTCCCCCGCACTCGATTCATCCTGCTGCCTGCCCGTCATGGTGTCTGGTCGCGAGCACTTAACTAACTCATGTATGATCGACAAGCGTTAGCCCACCGAGGTCGATCTCCGGTTGTCGGCCGAGAACGCAATCGGCGACGACCTTCGCCGAGCCGCAGGACATGGTCCAGCCGAGGTGGCCATGCCCTGTGTTCAAGTAGAGATTGTCGTAGCCCGTGCGCCCCAGATAGGGGTTGCCCGACGGGGTCATCGGACGGAGGCCGGCCCAGAAGCTGGCGGTGTCGCGATCGTAGCATTTGGCGAAGCCCGGAAACACGTCGATCACGTTGCGCACCAGCGCCTCGCAGCGGCGGGGATCGGGTCGGGCATCGTATCTGGCGATCTCCACCGTTCCGGGACAGCGGTAGCGGTCACCCAGCCGATTGATGCCGAACAGGCGCCTGTCGTCGATGATCGGCATGCGCGGGCCGTCCGGCCAGGGCGCGGCCGGCACCGTCACCGTGACCCCCTTTACCGGGTATATCGGCAGGCGGATGCCCAGAGGCCGCGCGATCGCCGGGCTGTAGCTGCCCAGCGCCACCACCACGGCATCGCCGGTGAGCTGCCCCCGGTCGGTCTCCACCGCGGTGATCCGACTGCCTTCACGATGCAGCCGCCGGACGGCGCGGCCATAGTGGAAAGTGACGCCCAGGCCCTCGCAGATCGCGGCCAGCGCCTGGGTGAACTTGGCACAGTCCCCGGCTTCGTCGGGCGGGTAGTGCAGCGCCCCCACCATGGTGTCGCGCGCCGAGGCAAGTGCCGGCTCGATCGCCACCGCCCGGTCGGGATCGATCGCCTCGAAATCCATGCCGAAATCGCGCATCGCCTCCGCCTCGGCACTCATCAGGTCGAAGGCGCGGCGGTCGGAGTAGATCTTCATCGAGCCCAGGCTGGACTGATCGTAGTCGAGACCGAGTTCCTCCCTGAGCTGCTTGATCAAAGTGAGGGTGTAGACGGACAGACGCAGGTTGGCGCGCGTCGCGGTTCGGTAGTCGCGTGTGTTGCTGCGCGCGGCGAACGCCAACCCCCAGCGCCACATGAACGGCAGTGCGGAGAGCCGGAGCAGCATCGGCGCGTCGGTGCGGCCGATCCACCGCAGCATCTGCCAAGGCGCCCCGGGCCTGGACCAGGGCTCCGCCTCGCTGGTGTGCAAGACCCCGCCATTGGCGTGGCTGGTCTCCGCGGCCGGCTCGGCCTGGCGGTCGATGACGTGGACCTCAACGCCGTCGCGCGCCAGGTAGTAGGCAGTGGTGATGCCGATGACGCCGGCACCAAGGATCAAGACTTTCATCCCGCGCGCAGTCCCCTAGGCAGGCTGTCGGTCAGAGCGGCTGCCGCGGCGCGACGGATCCGGCGGTCGAGGTGATCAGCCCGTAATGCCCGATCTGCCGATGCTGCGCGAAGTTGAACATGTGCTCCTTGTTGTGGCGGCTGAGATCGAGATCGCAGCGCGCCGCGATGACCTCGTCATCACGCGTCGTGGCCAGGGCGATGATCTCGCCCGAGGGCGCGATGATGCAGGACGACGCGAGAAGATCGCTGCCCTCCTCGACGCCGCCCTTGGCCGTACCCACGACGAAGGCGCTGTTCTGGTAGGCGCCCGCCTGCATCGACAGGTGGTTGTGGAAGCTCGTCAGGTGATCGTAGATCGGCTCCCACGGAATGTGGGTCGGCGTGTTGTAGCCGAGGAAGATCATTTCCGCGCCCTGCAGACCCAGCATGCGGTAGGTCTCCGGCCAGCGCCGGTCGTTGCAGATGCACATGCCCGCGACGCCGCCGAAGGCCTCCCAGGCGCCGAAGCCCAGATCGCCCACGTCGAAATAGGCCTTCTCGAGGTGCTGGAAGGGGTATTGCGGACGGAAGTCGGCATGCCCCGGCAGGTGGATCTTGCGGTATTTGCCGATGATCCGGCCGCGGTCGACGAGGATTGCCGTGTTGAAGCGCTTGCGTGCCCCCGGCGGGCCCTCCAACTCCGCGTAGCCGAGATAGAAGCCCATGCCCAGCTTCTCCGACTCCTCGAAGAGAGGCCGGGTCGCCTCGCTGGGCATCTCCGTCTCGTAGAAGCTGTCGAGCTCCGCCTCGTCCTCGAAATACCAGCGCGGGAAAAACGTTGTCAGCGCCAGCTCTGGGAACACAATGACTTGCGCTCCCATGCCATGGGCCTGCCGCATCATGTCGAGCAGGCGGCGGACCACGGACTGACGTCCCTCGTCGCGGGCGATCGGCCCAAGCTGGCCGGAAGCGAGTGTGATGATGCGACTCATCTCGAATCTCCCTGGGTCATGTCCTGCATTAGCCGGCCCGGCGTTGGCGCTCGGCGGCCGTCGCCGCGCCGTCGACCATCAGCTTGTCGGTGATCACCACGCCGTAGTCGGCTAGCGCCTGCTCGGCACTGATATACTCGTCGAGCACATCGTCGAGCACGTCGGCTGGATTCCGATCAAGGGCCTTGCCGTATCCGCCGCCGCATCCGCGGGTCGCCACCAGCCGATCGCCGGCCTTGAAGCCCCGGTAGGGCACCTTCGAGGGCAGGTCGACGCGGCTGCCGTCCGCCTTGATGTGAAGCAGCGATGACGTCCTGCCCGCCGAGCCCCCGAACAGTCCCGCCGGCGGGTATTTGTGCCCCTCGCTCTCGACCGAGGCGCCGCCGTCCTCGAGGAACAGGGTCTCCTTGATCGACCCGACACCGCCGCGCCACTTGCCGGGTGCTGCTACGTTCTCGCGCAGCTCGTAGCGCATGATCCGCAGCGGCACGTGCGACTCGATATCCTCGATCGGATTGTTGCGGGTGTTGGCATAGAGCACGTCGACCGCGTCCATGCCGTCGCGGCCGTATCGTCCGCCATAGCTGCCGGAGAACAGGTCGACATGCACCCACATACCGTTCTTGCCGGAACCGGTGAAGATCATGCCGCCGCCGTTGGCGCAGCCGCCGCAAACCTGCTCCGGCACCACCTGGCTGAGCGCCTGGACGATCGCATTTGACAGCTCGATGCCTGGGCAGAAGCGGGCGATGACCGGGGCCGGAAACGTCGGATTGGCAAGCGACCCTTCCGGCGCCACGATGTGGATCGGCCGCGTCAGCCCTGAGTTCTGCTGGATCTCCCCGTGCACGGCCGAGTCGAGCAGGACAGATCTCAACGACAGCCAGACGGCGCAGTCGACCGTGCCTTCGAGCGGCATGTTGATCGGGCGGTCGGGCACCTGGTCGGCGGTGCCTGTCAGGTCGACGGTCATCTCGTCGCCCCGCACCTTGATCGTCACCTTGATCGCCAAGTCGCGCCGCCGCGGATCGGGATCGTCGAGGAAGCCGTCGATATGCGTGGTGGCGCTATAGTCGCCGTCCGGCAGGGCGGCGATGGCCGCCCGCATGCGCCGCTCCGAACTGTCGTAGAGCGCGTTGCCCGCCGCCTCGACGGTGGCCAGCCCGTAGCGCTCGATGACGCCGAGATAGGCTTCAGCGCCGATGCGAGCGGCGGCGATCTGCGCCTCCATGTCGCCGACCACCAGGTCCGGCAGGCGTATGTTGGACCGCAGCATGTTCCAGACCTGATGGTTCGGCCGGCCCTTCTCGTAGACCTTGATCGCCTGGAACTGCAGGCCCTCGGCATAGGTGTCGATGGCGTCGACGATGCCGCCGCTGCCCGGCGTGTGCGCACCGATGTCGAGATGGTGCGCCGTGGTCGCGGCATAACCGACAATGCGGCCCTCCTGGAAGGCGGGGACCACGAAGGCGACGTCGGGACCGTGGCTGGCCCCGGCATAGGCGTCGTTGTGCATGATCACGTCGCCCGGCTCGATGGTCTCACCGCGCGCCTCGAGCTGGCGCCAGATGCCGCGGATGTAACCCGGTATGGGTCCTGACTGCAGGGGCGTGCTCTGTTTGGCCTCCGAGAGCTGCCGGCCTTCGGCGTCGATGAGGGCGGCGCCGAAATCCTCCGACTCCCGGATGATGCTGGAATAGGACATCCGCATCAGCTTGAAGCCCATCTCGATGGCGATGCTCTCCAGCGCCCCGTGGATGACGCTGGCGGTGACGGGATCGATCTCGTTCGAACTGGCAGGTGCGGTGGCCATCAGCGTCCCCCGGAGGTCAGGATGAGATTGCCGTGCCGGTCGGCGACGAATGTCCAGCCGGGCGGCACGACCGTGGTGCTGTCTGTCTGCAGGATGATCGCCGGCCCTGCGACCGGCTGGTCGAGCGGCAGCCGGTCCCGGCGGTAGAAGCGCGTCTCGTGATCGACGAGGCCGTCATCGCCGCGGAACACCGTGCGGTCGACCTTGACCAGAGCCGCCTCAAGCGAGCCGCCCTGGTTGACCACGGGCTTCTCGATCTGCGGGGTCGGCGAGGTGCCGATGGTGCGCAGATTGACGATCTCGATCGGCGTGTCCGGGAAGGCGTGGCCGTATTCCGCCTCGTGCTGGCGATGAAAGGCCGCGAGTGTCTCTTCGATCGTCGCTCGCGCGATGGCGCCGACACTGACAGGGATGCGCAGCTCGTAGCCCTGGCCGACATAGCGCAGGTCGAGGAAGCGGGCGAAATCGACCTCGCCTTCCGCGACCCCGTCGGTCTCGAACTGGCGCAGGATCTCAGCCTCCATGCCCGCGAAGTCGGCGTTCATGCGGTCGAGATCGAGCTCACTCGATACCTGGAAGGCCGTCTTGATGGTGTCGTATTTCAGCTCCGTGGTGAGCATGCCGACGGCCGAGGTGATGCCAGGATGCGGCGGCACGATCACCTCGGGTATCGCCAGCATCGCGGCGACCTCGGCGCCGTGCAGCGGGCCCGCGCCGCCGAAGGCGACGAGCGCGAACTCGCGCGGATCGATGCCCTTCTGCACGGTGCGCGAGCGGATCGCGTTGGCCATGTTCGCGTTGAGAATGGTGATCACGCCCTCCGCCGCCTCGAGCTTGGCGAGCCCGAGCCTGCCGGCGAGTTCGCCGATCACCGCGTGCGAGGCGTCGGCGTCGAGGCTCATCGCGCCGCCGAGGAAATTGCCGGCGTCGAGCCGGCCCAGCACCACGTTGGCGTCGGTCACCGTCGGCTCGGTTCCACCGCGGCCATAGGCGGCCGGACCCGGCCTTGACCCCGCGCTCTGCGGGCCGACGCGGAAGGCGCCGCCGGGGTCGATATGGGCGATCGAGCCGCCGCCGGCGCCGATCGTGTGAATGTCGATCATCGGCACCATCACCGGGTAGCCGGCGATCCAGGTGTCGCGGGCGCTGGCCTCGCCAAGCCGGCCGTCGACCACCACGCCGATATCGGCGCTGGTGCCGCCGACATCGAAGGTAATCAGACGATGGCGATCGGATAGCGCGCCCGCCCAGGCGCCACCGAGCACGCCCGCCGCCGGACCGGAGAGCAGCGTCAGCACCGGCGTGTCGACCACCTGTTCAGGCGTCGCGATACCGCCATTCGAGCGCATGATGTGCAGGTCGGCCTTGAGCCCGCCTTCACGCAGCCGGTGATCCAGCTGGTCGACATAGTAGCGGACCTTCGGACCGATGAAGGCGTTCATCGCCGCAGTCGTGAAGCGCTCGAACTCCCGGAACTGCGGCGACACCGTAGCCGAGGTGGTGACGAAGGCCTCCGGATACTCCTCCTGGACGATGTCCCGGGCCCGGTTCTCGTGCGCCGGGTTGAGGTAGGAAAACAGGAAGCAGATCGCGATGGATTCCACACCTTCGTCGCGAAACTGGCGTGCGACGTGGCGCACCGCGTCCTCGTCCAGCGGAACGAGCACCTCGCCGAGCGGCGGGATCAGCCGCTCGGGCACGGTGCGGCGGAACCGGCGGCGCGCCAGCGGCCGGTCCTGCCAGGGGATTTCCTGCATGATTGAGTAGTGCTGCGGCCGCTGGTGGCGGCCGATATGCAGGATGTCGCGATAGCCCTGCGAGGTGATGACGCCGGTGCGCGCCCCGCGATATTCGAGCACGGCGTTGGTGGCGATGGTGGTCGAATGGTAGACGTGGTCGATCTCGCCGGGCTCGATCGCATGGGCGCGACAGAGTTCCTCGATACCTGTGATGACGCCGATCGAGGGATCCTCCGGCGTCGTCGCGACCTTGTGGATCTGCGTGCGATGCTCGTCCGTATCCGTGTAGACGAGATCGGTGAAGGTGCCGCCGACATCCACACCTATGAGCTTCATTTACCTGACTCCGACGTTGGAATGCGGGCGTCCCGCCTGCCGCGGGCGCGCCCGAGAACGGATGGCACGGGTATCTCGAACCCGCCCATGAGGCCTCTCGGCCGAAAGATCAGAATGACGAGCAGCGCCACTGCGAGACCGACTTCCCGCAGGCCGGGCCGGGCTGGAAGCGCCACCACGCCCAGGTCGATGCCGCCCTCAGCCCGCCGCAGGACTTCCCCCAGCACCGTGACCACGATGACGCCGATCACCGCGCCCGAGGCGCTGCCGATGCCGCCGACGACCAGCATGGCGATGACCAGGAAGGTGGAGGCCAGGAAGAAGCTGTCGGCGACGACGATGCCTAGGAAGTGCGCCTGCAGAACACCGCCGATGCCCACGAAGAAGGCGCTGATGACGAAGGCGACGAGCCGCTCGCGAGTGATGCTGACACCGAAGCTGGCGGCGGCGACCGGATCTTCCCGCGAACTCCTGAGGCGAAAACCCGAGCGCGTGCGTTGGTAAGCGAAGGCGGCCGCGATCGTGGCGACGGCCCAGCCGAGGGCCACCCAGCGCGTGGTGTAGGTCGGCAAGCCGAACAGCGAACTGGCGCCGCCGGTCATCTCGTCCCAGTGCGAAAAGACGCTCTGGATAATCACCAGCATCGCGAAGGTTCCGATACTGGCCGCGATGCCGGACAGGCGCATCAGCGGTATTCCGAAGAACAGCGCCACCAGCGCCGCCGCGGCCCCGGCGGCAAGCGACGCTGGGAACACCGGCAGTTCGGTGAGCGCCAGGAACGCGGGCAAGTCGGGCAGGATAAAGGGCTTCTGGGCAACCGGAATGGTCAGCCACGCCGTCACATAGGCGCCGACCGCCATGAAGCCCACATGACCGAACGACAGCACGCCGGAATTGCCGATGAAGATGTAGGCGCCCACGACGATGACGACACGGATCAGCATCTCCGTCGCCACGCGCTGCAGTGAGGGGCTCGCCAGGCCGACCAGCACGGTGATCGCGACGAGAAGGAGCACCAGCGCGAGCGCCGGCCACCACGCTTCGGCGTTACCGGGAGGGCGGGTGCCGGCCATCAGACGCGCTCCTTCAAGGCACGCGTGGCGATGATGCCCGACGGCCGGACCAGCAGGACGAGCAGCAGGCCGGTGAACAGGAAGGCGTCCCGGAACTCGCGCAGATCGCCCGGCAACAGTGCCTGTAGTGCAACTGTCAGGCTGCCGACGAGGAAGCCGCCGATCACCGCCCCGCTGAGGCTGCCGAGTCCGCCGATGACGGTCGCTACGAAGCCCACGATGACGGGCTGCAGTCCCATCGTCGGACTGATCTGGCCTATCTGCGCCGCGTAGACGAGGCTGACGACCCAGGCGAGCACGCCGCTGATCAGGAAGGCCAGTGCGATGACGCGGTTGGCGCGAATGCCGGCGAGGCGAGCCATCCGGAAATCCTGCGCGGCCGCGCGCATCTGCACGCCGATGCTGGTCCGCTTCAGGATCACGGCGAGGCCGATCAGGGTGAGCACGGTGAGGATCAGCGACATCACCTGCAGTTGCGGGATGCGCAGGCCGGCGATCGTCACCTGCTCGATCAGGGTGTCGGCGAAGGTGAACGGCTTGGGCCGGCCGCCAAACACGACCAGCGCCAGGTTCTGCAGGAAGTAGCTGACCGCGAAAGCTGCCACCAGCAGCGTCGCCGGGCTGGCGTCGCGCAGCGGACGAAAGGCGATCCGCTCCATCCCGATCGCGAACAGCACGACGATCGTGAGGGTCAGCACGATGACGGCGACCCCGGGCAGATCGACGACCAGCCAGGTTGCGTAGCCGCCCACCATGATCAGCTCGCCATGCGCGAAGTTGATTAGGCGCATTATCCCGAAGATCAGGCCGATGCCCAGGGCCATCAGCGCGTAGAGACCGCCGACGCTCACCATGTCCACGACGTGCTGGAGGAAAGCGCTCACGAGGCGGCGGCCTCCACGCCGTCGAAGCCGAAATAGGCATGCTCGAACCCGGGGTCGCGGGCGAGGTCGGCCGAGGCACCGGCCATCACCACGGAGCCCGAGCGCAGCACATAGGCCCGCCGGGCGAACCCCAGGGCGCGGGCGGCGTCCTGCTCTACCAGGAGGATGGACATGCCGGCCGCGTGAATCCGGCGCAGCATGTCGTAGACGGTATCGATCACGAGCGGCGCCAGACCGAGGGACGGCTCGTCGAGAAGCAGCAGGCGCGGCTTGGCGACCAGGGCGCGGGCGATCGCCAACTGCTGCTGCTCGCCGCCCGACAGACGACCGGCCGGTATCGTCGCGCGCTCGCGCAGGGCCGGGAAGTCGTCCATCAGCGCCTCGACGTCCCGCCGCGCCGCGGCCGCATCCGTCCGCCTTGTCGCACCCGCCTGCAGGTTCTCCAGCACCGTCAGCGAGGCGAAGACGTGCCGTCCTTCCGGCACCAGCGAAACACCCTGGCCGACCATGGTCTCGATCGTGCAGCGGGCAAGCGCCGCGCCGTTCAGCCGGATCGCGCCGGCCGCCGGACGAACCACACCGGCGATTGCGTGCAGCAGGCTCGACTTGCCGGCGCCGTTCGGTCCGACGATGGCGACGCACTCGCCCTCTTCGACCTGGATCGTCGCGTTCCGCACCGCTTCCACCGTGCCGTAGCGCACGCCGAGCGCGTCGACCTCCAGCAGCGACTTTCGCGGCGCCGGCGCGGTTGCCGGCGGCATGGTTCCGGATGCCGGCGTCTCGGCCGCGACCGCCCCGGCGCCAAGATAGGCATGGCGCACCGCGGTACTGCCGCCGACCTCACGGGGCGTGCCCTCGAACAGGCTTCTCCCCTCGCTGAGCACGTGGACACGGTCGGACACGGCCATGATCAGCGGCACGTTGTGCTCGATCAGGAGGACGCCGCAGTCGAAGCGCTCCCTGACCCGGCCGATGACCTCCATGAGGTCCTGCGCCTCGCTCTCGTTGAGCCCGGCGGCGGGTTCATCCATCAGCAGGAACAGGGGTGACGCCGCAAGCGCACGGGCGACACCCGCCAGGCGCTTGTCGCCGTGCGGGAGTTGATCGGCCAGGAGCTGCCCGGACCCGCCGAGCCCGACCCAGTCGAGCAGCTCCGCCGCACGCTCCCGCGCTGCCCGACGGTCGCTCATCGCCACCAGCGCCGCCAGTTCCACGTTCTCCAGCACCGACATTCGATCGAATAGTCGCGCCGCCTGAAATGTCCGGGCGATGCCAGCCGCACAGCGTGCGGAGGGCGGCCTACCGGTGATATCCCGTCCGTCGATGGCGACCCGTCCCGCATCGACCTTCTGGAACCCGGTGATGACGTTGACCAGGGTGGTCTTTCCAGCCCCGTTCGGACCGATCAGCCCAAGGACCTGGCCGCGGACGATCTCGATCGAGACGTCTCGAAGCGCCTGGATGCCGTCGAAGGAGACACTGATGTCGGTGGCATGAAGGCGGCCCTCACCGCCCCCCGCCCCTCCATTGCCGGCATCCATGATCAGCGAGGTTGCCCCGGAATCGCCTGCGGCTCGCGCAGCTCCACGGCGCTGTGCTCGCCGCCCTGCACCTGCATCACCACCATGGGGCGGTAGAAATTGATGTGCGTGTCGGCGCTGAACGTGGTCGGGCCAACGAGCAGCGGCTCCTCATCGAACGCTTCCAGCTGGGCCCGCAGGGCGTCGCCACCGGTCTCCCCGGCACGCTCGATCGCCCGGGCGATGCCCTCGATCGCGGAATAGCCGGTCAGCGTGTGCGCCGTTGAGGGATGGTTGCCGTGCTCGCTCTCGAAGCGGGCGATGAACTCGTTTACCTCTGGCCGTGGATCGTCGCCGAACAGTGAGCCGAGGGCCACGAAGTAGAAGTCGCTGAGGTCGGGAACCGCCTCCAGCCAGTAGTCGCCATCCATGTCCTCGGCCGAAAGCACCGGAATGTCGATGCCGGCGGCGCGGATCTGGCGCAGCGCGCTCGGACCCGCCGGCGTGAAGGTCGAGAGCACCATGAAGTCCGGCTGCTCGGCCAGATTGTTGAGGCGGGTGATCTGGGCGCTGATCGAGGCGTCGCCGAGCGAGAAGACGTCCTCGCCCAGCAGTGCGTCCTCGCCGGCAAGCTCGGCCCAGCGGGCAATGAAGGCCTCGCTCACCGACTGGTCGTACTGGATGTCGGTCTGGGTCAGCACATAGGCCGTCTCCCAGCCCTGGTCGTGGGCCCATTCGGCCAGGATGGTGCCGGAGCTCACACTGGCGGTGGCGAAGGTAAAGGCGTAGGGGCCGATGCCCTGGACGCCGAACAGCGGATCGGCCGCGAAGGGCGAGACCGCGAGAATGCCCTGGGCGTTCGCCACCCGCGCCGCGCCGCCGCCGAAGTCGAAATCGCCGGTGACGATCACCACGTCGGCGCCGCTGTCGATCACCTCCATGCCGGCGATCGGACCCTGGGTGAAGTCGCTGCGGGTGTCGGCGTAGATCATTTCGAGCGGCCGCCCCAGCACGCCCCCGGCCGCATTGATGTCGGCGATGGCCATCTCGGCCGCGCGGGCCGGGTCGGCGTCATAGGCCTCGACGATACCGCTCAGAGCGATCGCGGCGCCGATGGTGATCGGCTCGCCGTCCTGTGCGGTAGCCACGGTCGAGGCCGCCATGGCGGCGACCGACAAGACGATGATGGGTGACGTGGTGATGCGCATCGTTGTACTCCCCAATCCGATCCACCTTGTGACGCGCAGATTATGGACATTCGGTTTTCGATGTCCAATGAGAAACTTCATTGACCATACGAAACTGTAACGCGATCATCACCACCTTCCCGGGTGAATTTTCCGAGCGAGCGGAGGCAATCGATGTCCGGAATTCAGCGTCTCGACCGTGGCCCCAGAATGAGCCAGGCGGTCATACACGGCGACACGATCTTCACCGCCGGAACTGTGGCCGACGACCCTCAGGCTGATGTCGGCGCGCAGACCAGGAACATCCTGGAAAAGCTTGAGAGTCTGCTGGAGCGGGCTGGCTCTGACAAGCATCACCTGATCAGCGCCACCATCTGGCTGAGCGACATGGCGGGGTTCGACGCAATGAATGCGGTATGGGATGTCTGGGTCAGCCGCGAGCACCCGCCGGTCCGTGCCACGGTCGAGGCCAGGCTCGCCTTCCCCGACCTCAAGGTCGAGATCGCGGTGGTCGCGGCAAAATCCTGACCGGATTCTACCCGCGGCGGCGCCAATCGGCTTCCTCGGCACCTGGACCGACCAGCCTTGCCAGCGTGTCCTCGTCGCCAAAGGCACCAGACTTGGAGACCAGCAGGCGCCCGTCCCAGGGTCCGCCGGCGATCCGCGAGACCGGGAGGCCTGCCTCGACCTCGCCATGTAGCCGAAGGCGCCGCGCGCCGATCGCCCCAACCGTCTGGGCGAGCGTCTCGCCGCCCGTGACCAGGAGCGTGCCGACGGGTGACGTCGTCGGCAGGTGAGTTGCGAGCAACCTGCCCACCCATCCGGCGGCGTCTGTCGTGGCACAGTCGTGCGGCAGTGCAGGAAGCAACAGGCGCACCCGCCGGCCGATGTCCACCGCCTCGAGCGTCGCCTGCCCCGCCCTGGCGACGATATGGGAGGAGATAGCGGCGGGTTCCGCACCATTCAGGAGACCGGCCACCTGTCGCCGCGTAATGGGGTGTGGCGAACCGACGACCGCAAGAACGGGCGGAGGGAGTGGCAGCGGCCATGACGGCGCACCGCCGCCCTGGGCGTGGGCAAGCCCGGCCGTGCCGCAATACAGGATGCGCCCACGACCCGCCGCACGCGCCGCCAACGCCTTAAGGTCAGCGTCGTCCGCTGCATCGCCGATCCAGATCGTCGCGTGTTCTGGCAGCCAGTCTGCCTCTACCGACACCACCGCCGTCTCAAATCCTGCCGCCGTGAACGCGCTCGCGAGATCCGGACCGAGGACAGCAAGGCGCCCGTCGGATTCTCGCAGCCATTGCCGCCCCGCCACGGTCACCCGACCCTGCGCCGGAAAGGCCGGCGCGAAGAGACAGTGGTCGAAACCACTATGGCGCATGATCGCGGCGACCTCGGCCACCACGTGCCCGCGCATCAGGCTGTCGACCTTCTTGAAGGCGATGTCCCTACCTGCAAGCATCCCGAACTGCTCGAGCGTCGCCTTGACCGCTGCGTTCTCGTCAGCCATGTCGCGGCTGCCGCTGCTGAGGACGAGACTGCCGCCCGCAACCGCGTCTGACGGATCGCAAACGAAATCGACGGGCCCGAACGTCCTGCAAAATCCGACACCGGCATCGAGCGCGCCGGTCAGATCGTCCGCGAGGATGCCGGCCGTGCTCACCGGTCTGGCGTGCCGTGTCAGGGAGTGCAGGGCGCCAGATGCACCCGGCACCCCGCATCCCGCAGGATGGAGAGGGCTTCGGCATCAGCGCCGGCATTCGTGACGACCTCGTCGATCTGATCTATATGGCAGATCGTGAACAAGGCTGGCGGCTGGAACTTGCTGTCGTCGGCCAGCACCATGGCGCGCCGGGAGGCCGCGATCATCGCACGCTTCATGGCGATGACGTCGAGCGAGGTCTCGGTCAGAAGTGTGCCGCTTATCGCGTGCGTGCCCAGCAGCGCAAGGTCGGCGTGCAGGTCTTCCAGAAACGACAGCCCCGGCGGACCGGTGAGAGTGGGCGAGCCGAGCCGGACCCGGCCGCCGACTGTGATGACCTCGATCGTCCGGCTGCGCGACAGGCTGGTGGCGATCTCGAGGCTGTTGGTGATGGCGGTGATCGTCAGCTCTCGTTCGAGAATCGCCCACGCAGCGGCCAGCACGGTGGTGGAACTGTCGAAGATCACGGTCTGGCCCGGTTCCACCAGCGAGGCGGCGAACTTGCCTATGGCGGATTTCTGGCGCGGCGCGATCTCCGCAGCCAGAGTGCTATCCAGCTCGAACGCGGCCAGATGCTCCTGCGGCAGGACCGCACCGCCGTGGGTCAGTCGGACCTGGCCGCGTTCGCTGAGTGACTTCAGATCGCGGCGAACAGTTGAGCCGGAGACGCCGATCGCCTCGCTGAGTTCACCGATGGTCGCGGCACCGCTGGCGCGGATACGCTCCACGATCAGGGCATGCCGTCTTTCCTTCAGCATCTCTCCTCGCGCGCCTCGATCATCCGGCCGCCGTCGTGGCGTTCAGGCAGCGGCTGTCCCATACCACGGCTGCCGACAGAGACAGCATCGTCTCGGACGCCAGTCAGGGCAACAGGACGCCGTCCGCTTCCAACGCTTGGCGTACCGCCACGCCGTCGATGCTGGCTACGTCAGCGTTCCGGTGTCGCGCCAGCGACGTTGCATAGGCGCAGGCTTCACCGATGGCCAGGCAGGTTCCCATCACACGGACAGAGCCGAACGCCTTGTCAGAGGCGGAGATTCCGCGGCCACTGATCAATAGGTTGTCAATTGTCCGCGGAACCAGCGCGCGGTAGGAGATGCCGAATCGGCCACCGCCAACTGCCTGGAACTCCGCCACACCGTCCTTGGGGTCGTGGATGTCGATGGGATAGCCGCAGAGCGCGATGCTGTCTTCCGGAACGTGGCCGTCCACCGCGTCTTCGTCGCTCAGCGTGTAGAGGCCGTCGATATGGCGCGTTTCCCGGATGCCTATCCAGGGCGAGGTGCGCGTGATGTAGGCCTCGCCGAAACCCGGCACGTTCTCGCGCATGAACCGGGTGAAGTTGACGGCGATGCGCCGTGCCGCGACTTCGGCTCGCGAGAGTTCGCGCGTGTCGGCGCCGTTCAGGCCGATGATCTTGACTGCGTTGAGGTTGACGATGCGTGGGTAGATGGAGTTGCCCCAGCAAGTGCCCTTGTTGCCCAGCCGGATGCCGATCCCCTCGATCTCGTCGCGCCAGGGCGAGAGGTTGAGTGCAAACCAGACAAAGTCCTCCCGCTCCGTCCCAGGCTTCACCGCCATGCCGTAGCCCTCGCCGATGGCTGTCATCATGGCGTCGATGTCGACCGGCGCCATGGTCAGGCCGAGCGTCATGGGCTGCATCGCGCCGTCGGCGACGCGCCCCGAGCGCATCGGCACGCCGGCCCGGTAGGCGATATCGGCATGGCCCGTCGCGTCGATGAAAGTCGCTGCGCGAAACTCGAACTCGCCTGAATTCGACCATGCCCTGACCGCGGTCACCCGGCTGCCGTCGAGGACCGGCTCGGTCGCCAGGGTGTGGAACCAGCAGTCCACTCCTGCTTCTTCCAGCATGTCGAGCCCGCACTTCTGAAGCACCGCCATGTCAACCGGCGTGGTGGAGTACATGTGCGCGTCATGCAATCGGGTAGGCCCGACCGATCCGCCCTCGTCGATGCAGCGCTGGATCAATTCCCAGGAGGCTCCTCCGACCACTCGCTTGCCGTGGCCGTCTTCGAAGCCGTGCAGGCAGAGACCGACATTGACGGTGCCAGCGATGACCGCGGAGCGCTCGACCAGGGCGACCTTGAGACCTTGGCGGCCGGCCGCGACCGCCGCAGACATGCCGCCTGGACCGCCGCCGAACACGACGAGGTCGTATTCGAGTGTGATGGGTTCTCTCATTTCGATCTCTTCACAATGGTGAATAGCCAAACAAGCCCGGCAGCCAGAGGACCACGTCGGGCACGAGGATGAGCAGGACGATCACGCAGATCATCACCAGCACATAGGGGATCAGAGGTCCGATCAGATCTTCCACCTTGTCGCCGCTGATCGCACAGCCGATGAACAGGCACAGACCGACCGGGGGCGTGACGTTGCCGATGACCATGGACAGCGCTGCCACCATGCAAAAATGAACGGGATCGATGCCGATCGCCAATGCCGCCGGATAGAGGATGGGGATCGCCATCAGAACGATCTCCCCGGCATTGAGAAAGGTACCGAGGACGAGAAAGGCGACCATGGTTATCAGCAGGAATCCGATCGGCCCGACATTCGCCGCCACAAGTGTCTGCGATACATCGCGCGGCAGGCCGGAGAAGGTGACGAGCCAGGCGAAGGCGGCGGCGAAGGCCAGCAGCAGGCCGACAAAGGCGGTGGTCGCCACAGTGTTGCGCAGGATCGTCCAGAGGTGGTGCCACTTCAGTTCGCGATACCAGAAGGTGGCGATCAGCAGTGCCCAGATAAGTGCGATCACCGAGGACTCGACGATCGTCACCACGCCCGAGACGATGGAGGCGACGATGATGAACGGTGTCACCAGGATAGGCAGCGCGCCGGTGACGATACGCAGCGCCTCACCCAGCGGTGGCGTGGGATGGCGCGGGTAGCCGCGACGCGCGGAGATGATCATGCTGACCGCGATGAGGCCTAGCATGCTGGCGAACGCCGGCACGTAGCCGGCCAGGAACAGCGTGCCGACCGACTGCTCGGTGACCCAGGCGATCAGGATGACGAGGACGCTGGGCGGCACGATCGGCCCGAGAGTCGAAGAGGTGATCGTCACGACGGTCGCGAAGGCTGAGGGATAGCCCTCTTTCTTCATCAGCGGAATCATTACGCCGCCGACGGCCGAGGTGTCGGCGCTGGCGGATCCAGAGATGCCGCCGAAGAAGTAGCTCGAGACGATGTTGACGATGGCAAGGCCGCCCGGCAGGCGGCCGACCAGGATGTTCGCTACATCGACGATGCGCTGGGAGATCGTGCCGACCTTGAAGATCTCGCCCAGCATGATGAACATCGGGATTGTCAGCAGCGGCCAGGCACGAGCCATCGTTCCGACCGCGCGCTGCGCCAGGATCACCGGGTCGAGCAGCGGCATCGCCAGCAGGATGGTCGCCAGCATGGAGGCGGCGAGCGCCAGCGGCACCTGCATCCCGATCGCGATGAATAGGAAAAGCAGGCCGAAGAGAAGGACCATCTCCATCAGGTATGGTCGTCCTCTCGCTCGTGGTTCTCGTGCCCGCCGGTTCGCAGGCGATGGAGGTCGCGGGCGATGTCGCGCGCGAAGGCGAACAGCAGCAGGCCGCAGCCGATCGGAAAAGCCAGGTAGACCCAGCCCCAGGAAAAACGCAGCACGGTGGTGCTGGTCCCGGCGACGCCGACTGTCGCCTCCACACCGGTCCACACCAGCCCGACCAGCAGGGCCAGCACCGTCAGGTCAGAAACGAGCTTGATTGCCGCGGCGAGGCGCGACGAAGCCTTCGACAGCAGCCAGTCGATGCCGATCAGCCCGCCGCGCCGATAGGCGACGCCGGCGCCCAGGAAGATCAACCAGACGAACAGGAAACCCGCCACCTCCTCCGGCCAGGAGAAGGGGTACTGGAGCAGGTGCCGACCCAGCACCTGCACGAGCAGGACGCCGGCGATCAGCAGAACCAGCAGCCCGGTGATCACCTCGATGATCCGCGCGATCAGCCGGTCGACGGTCTCGTGCATGGGGGAAATGCCTCGCGATCGGGAAGCCGGCGGCGGGTGATGCCCGCCGCCGGTTCGATGACCTACTCGCCGTCGGCCAGCGACAAGGCCAGATCGCCGGCCGGTCCCGGATAGTCCTCGGCGAAGCGCTGGATCACCGGAGCCGTGGCCTCACGCCAGGCCTCGATGTCCGTCAGGTCGTGAACCGTCGCCACTTCCCGTGCGCGGTCGTAGATGCTGTTCTGCTCGGCGCTGAAGGTCTCGTAGGCAAACTCGGCGTTCTCCGCCGCCGCTTGCGCGACAACCGCCTGCAGGTCCGCCGGCAGGCTCTGCCAGGCCTGCTCGGAGATCACCAGGGCGCTGGCGATGTGGATGTAGCCGATGCGCGTCAGATGCGGCGCCACTTCATAGAAACTGCGGGAGTTGTAGCTGGCCGCCCAACCCTCTGCGCCATCGACGGTGCCGGTCTGCATGGCGGTATAGAGCTCGCTGAAGGAGATCGGCGTCGGGATCGCGCCCAGCGCCTCCCAGGCGGCGAGCACGTAGGGATCCTGCCAGGTGCGCAGCTTCACGCCCGCGACATCCTCAAGACTCTCGATCGGCACCGAGGCGTAGACGTCGCGCACGCCCATCCACCAGTAGTCGAGCGGGCGGATGCCCTCGCCAACGAGCACCTCGCCGCAGATCGCGTCGAAATCGTCGGACCGTGCCACCTCCAGCAGTTCCTCGCCATTCTCATAGAGGAAGGGGAGATTGAGCATGGACATCTCCGGGCAGATCGAGCTCATCACGGCCGGCGCCAGCCGCGCCGTGGAGATCGTGCCGGTGGCGATCTGCTCCATCATCTCGCGCTCGTCGCCCAGCACGCCACCCTCGAAGACCTCGAAGGCGATGCGGCCATCGCTCAGCTCTTCCACCCGGTTCACGAAATCCATGTTGACCGGATAGTCGATGTGGTTGCTGGGGTTCAGGCTCGCATGGACGAACTGGAACTCCTGAGCCCCCGCCGTGCCGGTCGACACGACGATCGCGGCGGCCAGCGCGCTGCTGGTCAACAGGGTCTTGGTCTGGGTGTTCATCGTCTTCCTCCCATCTTTCTTGAGTTGGCCTCGGTTGGGTCTTCCAGCGCCGCCGATCGGCTCCGGCGGCCATTGACGAGGCGTAGCGCAATGTCGATCGCCTCCAGGAGGCTACCCTCCTTGGCGACGCCCTTGCCGGCGATGTCGAAGGCGGTGCCGTGATCGACGGAGGTGCGGATCACGGGCAGGCCGAGCGTGATGTTGACGCCGCTCAGGTCCAGCCACTCTCCGGTCGCCGGGTCCAGCTTGAAGCCCAGCAGCTTGACAGGCACGTGGCCCTGATCGTGATACATGGCCACCACCGCGTCGTACTGGCCGCCGAGCGCCTTGACGAAGACCGTGTCTCCGGGCACCGGTCCCTCTACGTCGATCCCCTCGCCGCGCAGGCGCGCGATGACCGGTATGACGACATCGTCGTCCTCGTCGCCGAAATTGCGCCCCTCGCCCGCATGCGGGTTGAGCGCGGCCACGCCGATACGAGGGTCGGCGATATCGAAGTCGACGAGCGCCTGCTCTGTCAGGCGGATGACACGCTCCAGACGCTCGGGCGTGATCAGCGCCGGCACCTCGCGCAGCGCCACATGGGTGGTGACGTGGCTGACCTTGAGTCTGTCGTGCGAGAGCATCATCACCGCCTGGTCCGAGCCGGTAAGCTGCGCCAGCATGTCGGTATATCCAGCGTAGCGATGGCCGGCGAGGTAGAGCGCCTCCTTGTTGAGCGGCGCGGTGACGATGGCGTCGGCGATGCCGCGCTCGACCAAGCGCACGGCCTCGACAGTCGATCGGTAGGCGATGTCGCCCGCCGCCGCGCTAACCTCACCGAGGGGGATCGAAGCACCGCCCGGGTCTATGTCGAGCAGGTTGAAAGCCGCCCTCGGGCGCGCCTTGAGTCGCTCGGCGTTCTCGACGAGAAAGTCGCTGGGGACTTCGCCTGCGCCGAGCGACGCCGAAGCCTCGCGAAACGCCGTTCCCGCCCCCACCGCGACCAGCCGCAGCTCACCCGCCTGGCAGCGAGCGCGCAAGCGCAGCAGCGCCTTGGCGGTGATCTCCGGGCCGATACCGGCTGGATCGCCCATGACCAGCGCTACGCAGGGTGTGGGGACGTTGGCGCGGAATTCCATTCCAGCTTTTTTCAATAAATTTCAGAATGTGTCAAGTGCGGTCATTATGTTGCAGCATGACGTCACCCCTTTCACCGCAGTCACCCTGGCACGCCCGGCGAATTGGAACACTTCGGTGGCAACCTGCTCCCCCGAAACCGTCTCACTCTGAAATTGTTTGCTCAGCGACACTGGTCGCGGACTCCCACCTTAACTGAGAGATCGACTGGGGGAGCTGGTCAGGCGCAAGTCAATCTAGGCCGCCAGCACGGGATCAGCGAGGCGCTGCTTTGGGCGACAGTTCGCGGTGCTCAATATCGTCGGCGACGTGACGCCGGAGTGCCTGGCTGCGCGACCCAACACATCGATCTCTGGCCGTCGCCTCGCGCGATCTGACCGATCTTATCGGCCACTTGGGCAAGCCGGGAACGATCGTTTCAGATCATGGCACGCAGTTCACCTCGACCGCCATCGTTGCGTGGATGAAGGACAATCGGGTCGCGTTGCACTACTTCGCTTCGGGTAAGTGTAAGCGGCAGACTGGCGGCATGAACGACATCTGGGAAGAGCATACTAGAATCCGCCAATCTGTCCGAACGACGGGGACCCCCTCAAAGCGATGCAGCGTCGACCGCGTCAGGTGCAGAAGCGAAGCCTGTAGAGCATAGAGGCAATCATCCAGCGGTAGCAGCGCGTGCCGCCGGAAAGCCACGACCATCGCCTCCTCGGCCTCGTTCAAAACCGTGGAGCGTGGTTCCTTCGGCCCGGTTTTCAGGTCCTCGACCGTCGCCCGCTTCCGCCACTTGGCGACGGTCGTGGAGTTGATTCCATGCTCCTTGCTCAGCGCCTCCGCGCGATGCTTGCGATCGCTGTATTGCAGCGCGGACGGCGTGCGTGGTCGTGGCGCTCCCGTGACGAACTTGTCCAAGAGTGCTTCCTTCCAGTCACTCGAAAGGACCACACCATCAAACCGTGAGATCAAGCACATAGCAGCAGGTCGATTCTCGCACATGCAGTACTCGGGCATTGAAAGCACGCACGGCCTCGATGTCTTAAGGTTCAACTTAGCCTAAAAGCTCTTGAACTTCTGCGCCCGGTCATGCCGTGCCATCAGGCGCGATCGCCAATATCATGGCGACAAGCCCGTTTTGAGCACGCACTCCGCATTGACGCTGCAGTATCTAATCGCTAGAAGACGATGAAACGTTTCAATGGGTGCTCATGACGATCCGATCGATCGAGACTTTCATCCTGCGCTACCCGGAACCGAACGATTATGGCGCCATGCGCATGACCATGCTGGTCTGCGTCACCGACAGCTCCGGCGCCGAAGGCTGGGGCGAGGGTATTGCCATGTGGCCGGAGGCATGCCGCGCGACGAGGACCGTCGCCGAGGAGGGCTTGGCTCCACTAATGATCGGCGAGGATGCGCTGGACGTCGAGCGGCTGTGGCAGCGTATGGCCGGCCATCTGTGGTGGTATGGCGAGGGCGGTATCGCCAGTTTCGCCATGAGCGCCATCGACATGGCATTGTGGGATCTGAAGGGTCGGCTGCTCGGCCAGCCCCTCTACCGGCTGCTCGGCGGCAAGGTCCACGACCGGCTGCCAGCCAACGCCTCCACCCATCCCTCGAAGAAGGATCCGGAGGCCGGTGCGGCGGAACTCGCCGGCTATGTCGCGAAAGGCTTCCAGTCGGTCAAGTTCGGCTTCGGGAAGAAGGGGGAGGCGCATCTGGGCCGCGACCCGGAACATGACGCGCAGTTCGTGCGGCTGGTGCGCGAGGCGATGGGGCCCGGTCCCGGCATCATGTGCGATCTCGGCAACGCCGTGACCTACGACGTCTCCACGGTGCTGCGCCTGACCCGCCGTTTCGAGGAAGAGGCGCAGATCACCTGGATCGAGGAGCCCTTCCACCCGGACGACATCGAGGCCCATGCCCGGCTGCGCGCCGATGCCAGCACGTTGATCGCCGCCGGCGAGCGCGACTGGACGGTGATGCAGTACCGGCGCCGGCTGGAGACCGGCACGGTCGACGTGGTCGGCATCGACCCCGGCCGGGCCCAGGGCGTGACCGGTTTCCGCAAGGTGGCCGAGCTGGTCGACGCCCATCGCCGGCACGTCAACGCCCATGCCTGGTCGACCGCCGTCACCTCGGCGGCGAGCCTGCACCTGTCGCTGACCAGCCGCGCGGCGCTGCTGTTTGAGTTCAAGCCGCTGGAGAACCCGATGCAGCACGAACTGGTCGACAATCCCGTCGACCCGGTCGACGGCTGGGCCGTCGCGCCCGAGGGCCCTGGCCTCGGCGTCACGCCGAAGCGGGCGGTGATCGAGAAGTACCAGGTGGCATGACCGAGACGCCCCCGGCCAACTGGCGCGGCATCGTCGAGGAGTTCCGCATCCGGCCTTTCGGCCAGCACTCCGCCGACCTGCAGGCGCTGCTGGACCGGTTCCGCGCCGAGCCGATCGAGGGCAAGCCCTTCCTCTACATGGTCGAACAGCACCGGCGCTGGGCGCTCGCCCACTTCTCGACCACCCGGCCGCTGACCTGGACGGTCGAGCGCGACACCGTCTTCACGCGGATAGAGGACGCCGAATGGCACGTCTTCCGCCGGCGCTGGCAGGACCGCTACGGCTTCGACCCGGAGGGCGCCTGACATGGCCGTGGTCATGGGCTATGCCGACCGCCGATCGCTGCGGGCCGGCGAGACGATCGCCATCAAGGTCAGCGCCGAGGGCGTGGAGAGCTACACCGCCGAGGTGGTGCGGCTGATCGCGCCCGATGTCGGCCCGCCGCCGCACGCCTATCCCTATCGCGCCGATCCGGTCGACAGCCCGGCCAACGGGCCGCATCCCGCCCGGGTGCAGCCGCTGGTCCTCGGCTCCTATGTCGAGGGGGTGACCGCCGACGCTTTCGCCGGACGCGCGCCCTTCACCGTGACTCTCCGCCTGCTGCCAACGCTGCTGTCCGGCGGGCCGCGGGTGCTGGTGTCGACGCTGGATGGCGGCCGCGCCGCCGGCGTCGAGATCGCGCTCGACGACGACGGCACGCTGTTGGTCGAGGCGGCTGGCCCCGACGGACCGACGCGCTGGCGGTCCGCTCTCTCCTGCCCGACCGACGGCTGGTCAGCGCTCGCCATCGCCATCGATCCGGCCGATGGCCGCGTCGCCGCCAGCGTCACCGGGCTGCCCGGCCACAGGCTCGATCCGGCGGCGGTGGCGAGCGACGAGGGCCGCCTGGCCGGGCCGCTCCGCCTGGCGCCCGGCTCGCTGCGGCTCGCCGCCGGCCGCGACGCCGACGGCAACCCCGCCGGCGTCTTCAATGGCCGCCTGGAACGCCCCCGCTGGCTCGCCGGCTGGTCCGACGAGGCGGAGCGCCTGGCGCTCTGCCGCCTGGCGCCGGACCGGGCAGCGCCTCGGCCGGCGGTGGCCGACTGGGATTTCGCCCGGGCGATCGACAGCGAGCGCGCGGTCGACGTCTCCGGGAACGGTCATGACGGCGTCCTGCACAACATGCCGGCGCGGGGCGTCACCGGCTCGCTCTGGGACACCGGCGAGATCGACTGGCGGGCCAACCCGGCCCATTACGGCGCCATCCATTTCCCCGACCACGACCTCATCGACGCCGGCTGGGAAAACGATTTCACAGTCACCGCCGGGGCCGACTGGCCGTCGGGCTGCTACGCCGTGCGCCTCAGCGCCGGGGAGGCGGAATTCTTCGTGCCGTTCTTCGTGCGCCCGCCCGCCGGACAGCGCCAGGCCGACGCGGTGTTCCTGGTGCCGACCTGCACCTATTCGGCCTACGCCAACCTGACGGTCAGGATCACCGGCCAGTGGAACGAGCTGATCCATGGCCGGCTGACGGTGCTGGACGAGACCGATTTGCTGCTGCTCTCCCATCCAGGTCTCGGCAAGTCGACCTACGACAACCACACCGACGGCTCGATCGTGCTCTATTCCAGCCTCGACCGCCCGGTGACGAATTTCCGGCCCAAGGGGCGGATCTACAAGTTCTGCCAGGACATGCTGATCATCGCCTGGGCCGAGGCGGCCGGCTTCGACCTCGACATCCTCACCGACGAGGATCTGCACCGGGAGGGCGGCGCGGCGCTGGCCGGCTACCGCACCGTGCTCACCGGCTCGCACCCCGAATACTGGTCGACGCCGATGCTGGACGCGCTGGAGGGCTGGCTGCGCCAGGGCGGGCGGCTGATGTATCTCGGCGGCAACGGTTTTTTCTGGCGCACCGCCTATCATCCCGACCGGCCCTCGGCCGTCGAGGTCCGCCGCACGGGCATGGAGCGCATCTGGGCCGGTGGTGCCGGCGAGCAGGTCTTCTCCAGCGTGCCGGAGCCCGGCGGCTCCTGGTCGCGGGTCGGCCGACCGCCGCAGATGATCGCCGGGGTCGGCTACATCACCCAGGGTTTCGACGCCTCGGCCCCCTATTTCCGCCGGCCAGACGCAGACAATCCGCGCGCCGCCTTCATCCTCGAGGGCGTGCCGGACCGGGTGATCGGCGATTTCGGCATCCTGATGGGCGGCGCCGCCGGGTACGAGATCGACCGCTATGACCGCAAACTCGGCTCCCCCGCCCACGCCCTGGTGCTCGCCTCCTCCGGCGGCCACTCCAACCTGTTCGACCTGATGGTCGGCTCGATCGTCGACATCCTGCCGTCGACCGACCCGGACGCGCCCGACCCGCTGCGCGCCGACATGGTGTTCTTCGAGACGCCGGGCGGCGGCGCCGTCTTCTCCGTCGGCTCGATCGCCTGGAGCGGCAGCCTGGGCTGGAATGCCGGCGACAACCCGATCGCCCGCATCACCGCAAACGTGCTCACCCGCTTCAACGACCCGGCGCCGTTCGCCATGTCCTGACGCGGTCCCGCCCGGAGGAGGGTCAGGGATTGGCGAGCATGAAGCCGCCATCGGCCTCGATCACCTGGCCGGTGACGAAGCCGCTCTCCGAGGACAGCAGGAAGCAGACCACCGAGGCGATGTCGGCCGGCAGGCCGAAGCGGCCGAGCGGGGTCGCCGCCTTGGTCGCCGCGGCGGCGGTGCCGGGCCTGCCGCCCATGGCGCGGCTGCGCTCGCGGTCGACCTCCTGCCACATCGGCGTCTCCACCGGGCCCGGGCTGACCGCGTTGACCCGGATGCCCGACGGCGCCAGGGCCATGGCGAAGGAGCGGGTCAGGTGGTCGACGCCGATCTTGGAGACCCCGTAATCGGCGTTGCCGGGCCGCGCGCCATGGGCCGAGGTGGAGGAGAAGGTGACGATCGCCCCCTCAGCGCCGCTGGCCAGCATCGCCCGCGCCACCTGCTGGACGTTGAAGAAGACGGCCTTCAGGTTGATCGCCAGGGTGCGGTCCCAGGTCGCCGGCGTCAGGTCCATGATCGGCCCCAGCGCGATCACCCCGGCGCAGGCGACCAAGCCGTCGAGCCGGCCGAACGCCGCCCCGGCCGCCGCCGCCATGCGGGTTCCGGCATCCGGCTCGGTCACGTCGAGCGGCAGGGCCAAGGCGCGCGAAACGTCGCCGAGCCGCCGCGCCGTCTCCTCCAGCCTTGCCGGATCGAGATCCACCATCAGGACGCGGCCGCCGCGCGCCACCACCGCCTCGGCGACGCCGAGGCCGATGCCGCTGGCCGCCCCGGTGACGACATAGGCGCGGCCATCCAGCGTCACGCTCATCGGGGCACCTCCCAGGCCATGTCCCGGTCGATCGGATAGAGCGGCCGGTCGACCAGCCGGTGCGGCAGCAGGTGGAGATAGGATGGGCTCGGGCCCGGGCACTCGACGGCGAGGCTCTCGCGCATGATGTCCTTGAAGACCTCCATGTGGCCGACGGTGCATTTCAGGACGACGATCTGCGCCGCGCGCGGCTCCAGGCCGACATGGCGGAAGATCGCCGGATGGTGGCCCGGGCCCGCATGCTCGCTGGCGACGATATGGATGCCGCCGACGGTCAGCACCGCCATGCGGCCGATATCGACGGCAGCGGAGATGTGCCCGTCGATCCGGAAACGGCCCTCGGCCAGCCGGTCGACCCGGACCCGCGCCGTCACCGGCCGGTGGAAGCGGGTGGAGACGCCGGCCCCCAGGGCAAGCTCCAGCTCGGCCCCCTCGCCCGCCGCCCAGGCGGCGGCCACCGCCGCCGGGTCGACCAGCGTCAGCAGGGCCGGGCCGGCGACATCCTGGCGCAGCAGCTCGGCCAGCAGGCAGGTGCTGTCGCCCGGCGAGCCGCCATTGGTGGCATCGGCGCCGTCGGCCAGCACGACCGGACCCTCGCCCCCGGCGGTGCGGGCGGCGCGGGCGACCGCCTCGGC
>JAVKFF010000052.1:0-114344 GCA_040226215.1 Azospirillaceae bacterium | reverse complement strand
GCCGCCAAACGCACGGCCGTCAATCCGATCGAGGTGGAGGATTGCAGCGCCGCAGTGCTGGAGTTCGCCAATGGCAGCCTCGCCACCCTCTCCGCCACCCTTGGCGCCGCCACCCAGACCTCCCGCCTGCGCTTCGTCTTCGAACACCTAACTGTCGAGAGCAATTCGACGGCCTACGAGTTCACGGGCGATCCCTGGACCTTTACCGCGCCCGACGCCGAACGCCAGCGGGCGGTCGATGGCGCGCTGGCCGATCTACCGGAGACCTATCCGGCCGGAGAGAGCTTCGCCGGCCAGTTCGCGGCCTTCCACCGCGCGCTGGTCACCGGCACGACACCGCCCGTCACCCTGGCCGACAGCCGCCAGTCGCTGGAGCTGGTCACGGCCATCTACCATTCCGCCCGCTGCGGTGATCCGGTCTCGCTGCCGCTCGCCGCGGACCACCCCGGCTATCGCTCCTGGCTGCCGCCCGACCGCGCCCCGCCGCTGACCGCCTGACGCGGCTTGGCCTTGCGGCCCAGAGCGGATCATAGCTTGACGGAATCGCGGAAGCGCTTCCGTCAAGCTATGTGAATCCGCTCTAATTGATTGATAATAGTCAGGATTCACACGGCTTCACGGAGCCGGCTCCGGCTCCGTGAAGCCATGATCCTGTCTACGCACCAAACCGCGCACCGAGCGCGGCAAGGCAGCACCGGCCCATCTCCTCGCCCTTGCCCTCATGGCCGAAACTGGCGAGGTGCGGGGTCAGGATCACATTCGGTTCGGACCAGAGCGGGTGCGCCTCCGGCAGCGGCTCCTGCTCGAAGACGTCGAGGCCGGCCGCCCCCACCTGCCCGGACCGGAGTGCGGCCAGTAGCGCCTCCGTGTCGATCAGTCCGCCGCGGCCGACATTGACGACGATGGCCCCGCGCGGCAGCAATGCCAGCCTTCGCGCGTCCATCAGGCCCCGCGTCTCCGGCGTCAGCGGCACGGCCAGGACGAGCACGTCGGTCTCTGGCAGCGCCTCGTCCAGCGGCCGGGTTCGATATCCCTCGGCCGCTATCGTCGCGGCGCGCCGTACGACGGCGATCTCGCAGCCGAACGGGGCGGCCATCCGCGCCACCGCCGCGCCGATGGCGCCATAACCGACCAAGGTGAGGCGCGCGCCGGCCAGCGACCGGAGGCCGGCAACCAGGCGCTCACGCTCCCACCGGGCGCGTGCCCGCGCGCGTTCCGCGCCGTGAAGCTGCCGCATCAGTCCGAGGACCAGCGCCATGGCATGCTCCGCCACAGTCGGCCCGATCGCCGCGGCGGAATTCGATACCGTCAGCGTGTCCGGCAGGGGACCGAAGCGGTCGATGCGGTCGCGGCCGGAACTCAGCAGATGCATGTGCCGCAGTCGCGGCGCCACGCGCACCGCCTCGGCGATCGCACCGTCATAGCTCCCCGGGCTGATCACGAGGCATTCGGCCTCGGCCAGCAGGACGAGAAGCGCATCGCCGTCGCTGGCGGCGACGACACGGTAGCCTGGATGGTTCTGCAGCGCGGCGAGGACGGCGGCCTCGTAGAGGTCGGTACGCAGTGCGATGGTGAGTGGCGCGGTCATGGCGCCTGTCTACCATGCGGGCCGCGAAGCGCCAGCGTGCCATGAAACATCGTCGTGGAATCCCGCGACGATTGCTCGCCCCGGGCGAGGCCGCCGCCGGCCTTGGCCCCCGCCCCCGAAAGCGTGATAGTCTTCGCCGTCCGCGCGAATTCACCCTGCATCCTTGCCGGTAGGGCGTTGGGAAAGCCGACGAGGAGTGTCGCCGCGCGCGACCGGAGGCAGCGATGGCCTATCCAGTCCCGGAGAACGAGACGGAGCGGAACGAGGTGGTCCGGTCCTACCGGATCATGGACACGCAGCCGGAGCTGGCCTTCGACGAGATCGGCGAGCTTGCCGCCCAGATCTGCGGCTGTCCGGTCTCCTATGTCAGCTTCATCGAGGAGGACCGCTTCTGGTTCAAGTCGAAATACGGCATCGACGAGTCCATGCATGGCTGCCCGCGTGAGATCGCCTTCTGCTCCGTGACGGTGTGCGGCGCGGACCTCGTGATCGCTCCGGACCTGGTCGAGGACGAGCGGTTCCGGGACTTCCCCTTCGTCGTCAACGAGCCGCATTTCCGTTTCTACTGCGCCATGCCGCTGGTCACGCCGGAGGGTTTCTCCATCGGCACCGTCTGCGTGATGGACTTCGAGCCGCGCGTACTCAGCGTCGAGCAGCAGGAATCGCTGCGCCGCCTTGCCCACCAGCTTGTCGGGCTGCTCGAGCACCGGCGGCGGATGATCGAGCTCGACGAGGCGATGGCCGAACTCGACCGGGCGCATCGTGCCCTGGCCGACGAGAAGGCGCGCTCCGACGACCTGCTGCACCGCATCCTGCCGGAATCGGTGGCCGACGAGTTGAAGCGCAACGGGCGCGTGGCACCGCGTTTCTTCCAGTCCGCCACGGTCCTCCTCTGCGACGTGAAGGGCTTCACCACCTTCACCCGTCAGGCGGAGCCGGCCTCGCTGATCGACCTCCTCGACCGCTACTTCGCCGCTTTCGACGACGCCATCGCCGAGAACGGCCTGGAGAAGGTGAAGACGATCGGCGACGCCTATCTCGCCGTTGGCGGCGTGCCCCGTCTCGACCGCAACCATGCGGTCAGGGCTTGCCTCACGGGACTGGCGCTGCTGCGCATCTGCGAGGGTATTCGCAAGGAGCGCCAGAAGCTGCGGTTGCCGCATTTCGAGCTGCGCATCGGCATCCACAGCGGGCCGCTGATCGCCGGCGTCGTCGGCCGCCGGCGCTTCACCTACGATATCTGGGGCGATGCGGTGAACACGGCGGCGACGATGGAGGCAGCCGGCGAGGCCGGGCGCATCAACGTTTCAGAGACCGTCCACCATCATGTCGAGGCCTATTTCGAATTCACGGGGCGCGGCTCCATCACCGGCAAGGACGGTAGCGCCATGGCCATGTACTTCCTCGATCGGCTCAAGCCGGAATTCGCCGCCGACCCCGATGGAAGCACGCCCAATGCCCGGCTGGTCGACCGGCTGCGCCTCGATGTCGCCGCGTCCAGCCTGCAGGGCCAGGTATCCTGACATGGGCGGCACCGACGCACCTCGGCTGTTCATCGGTGGCGCCGTCTTCGACGGCACCGCCATGCACCGACCCGGCCTCGGCGTGCTTGTCGTCAACGGTCGGGTCGAGGCGATCGCACCCTCGGCCGCCTTCGAGGGCTTCGACGGGATGGTGGAAGACACGACCGGCGCGACCCTGCTGCCGGGGCTGGTCGACGCCCATGTGCATCTCAGCTTCGGCGCGGACGACGACCCGGACGAGTCACTGAGCGAGGTGACGGCTAAGGCGCTGACCGACCGGCTGAGCGCTCGTGCCGGCGAGGCGCTGCGCGGCGGCATCGTGGCGCTGCGCGATTGCGGCGGTACCGGAGGACCGGAGTTCGCGGTCCGCGATCGCATCGCGGCCGGCCTGCTGGACGGCCCGCGCATCCGCGCCTGCGGTCCGATCATCCGGCCGGGGACGGACGGTTTCGGCGACCGCGTCGCCCTGCCTGCGGCGAGCGGACCGGCACTCCTCGACGCCGTGGCGCGGCTGGCCGCCAACGGCGCGGACTTCCTCAACGTGATGGCGACCGAGGACCCCTTCGACCGGTCCCGCGCGCCTGGCTACACGCACGGGGATCTCGCCGGCGCGGTCGCGGTGGCATGGCGCCACGGCAAGCCGGTCGCCAGCAACGCCCAGCACGCCGAGGACATCGCCGGCGCGGCGGCCGCCGGGGTCGCCTCGATCGAACAGGGCAGCGGCCTCGAGGAGCCAGGCGCGGCGTTGATGCTGGAACACGGCACGGTGCTGGTGCCCTGTCTCCTGGCCAGGCGCAACATCAACCGGGCGATGGGCGCGGCAGCGACCGATTCCGAGCGCTACGAGCAGGCGCACGCCCTCGAGGAGCGGACGCGGCAGGCCTGCCGACGCTTCGCCCGGGCGGGCGGCAAGGTGGCCATGGGCACCGATTGCGGTGCCCCCGGCACGCCGCATGGTGGCAACGCGCGCGAACTCGCCCTTCTGGTCGATGCCGGGCTGCCGCCGCGACGGGCCTTGCAGGCCGCCACCAGCATTGCGGCCGACCTGCTGGGCTTCGCCGATACCGGCCGTATCGCCCGGGGCACGCGCGCCGATCTCCTCGTCGTCGCCGGGGATCCGCTCGCCGACATCGGCTGCGTCGCCGATCGGAAGCGGCATCGGGCGCTGTTCCTCCAGGGGCGACCGGTGATCCGCCATGAGGAGACGCCACACCGGATCTGACCCGCCGCAACGCCGTCAGAACGAACGCGGCAGACCCAGCACGTGCTCGGCGATGTAGGCCAGGATGAGGTTGGTGGAGACCGGCGCCACCTGGTAGAGCCGGGTCTCGCGGAACTTGCGCTCGATATCGTACTCCGTGGCGAAGCCGAAGCCGCCATGGGTCTGCAGGCAGACATTGGCCGCTTCCCAGGAGGCCTTGGCCGCCAGATGCTTGGCCATGTTGGCCTCCGCCCCGCAGGGCCGGCCCGCGTCGAACAACCGGCAGGCCCGATAGCGCATCAGGTTTGCCGCCTCGACCTCCATGAACGCCTCGGCGATGGGGAACTGCACACCCTGGTTCCGGCCGATCGGCCGGCCGAAAACCTGGCGCTCGGAGGCATAGCGCGTCGCCCGGTCGATGAACCAGTAGCCGTCGCCGATGCATTCCGCGGCGATCAGCGCCCGCTCGGCGTTCAGGCCGGTGAGGATGTGGCGGAAACCCTGTCCCTCCTCGCCGATCAGGTTCTCCGCCGGGATCTCGAGATCGTCGAAGAACAGCTCGTTCGTCTCGTGGTTCACCATGTTCGCGATCGGCCGCAGGCTCATGCCGCGGCTCAGCGCGTCGCGGATATCGACCAGGAAGATCGACAGCCCGTCGGATTTCTTCGCCACCTCGGCCAGCGGCGTGGTGCGGGCGAGCAGGATCATCAGGTCCGAGTGCCGGAGCCGGCTGATCCATACCTTCTGGCCGTTGATCACGTAGCGGTCGCCCTTGCGGACGGCCGTGGTCTTGAGGCTGGTGGTATCGGTGCCCGTTGTCGGCTCGGTCACGCCCATGGACTGCAGGCGAAGCGCGCCTGTGGCGATGGCTGGCAGGTAGCGGCGCCGCTGCGCGGCCGTGCCGTGCCGGACCAGCGTGGTGACGTTGTACATCTGGCCGTGGCAGGCGCCGGCATTGCCGCCGGAGCGGTTGATCTCCTCCAGGATCACCGAGGCCGCGGTCAGTCCGAGCCCCGCGCCGCCATATTCCTCCGGGATCAGCGCCGCCAGCCAGCCTTCCCGGGTCAGCGCCTCGACGAAGGCCTCGGGGTAGCCCCGCCCGGCGTCGATCTCGCGGTGGTAGCTGTCTGGAAAGCGCTGGCAGAGCGCGCGCACGCCCTCGCGGATATCCCGGTATTCCTCCTCCGGCGTGTCGCCAAGGGGGTTTCCTGCGGATTGCGGCATCGCTCTTCTCCGGTCGACGGATGACAGGCCAGGGATACTGCCCGATCCGCGCCTGGACACAAACGCCGCCTGCCGCAAGCCGGCGAACCCTCCACAGCCGCGCCGGTCAGGCCTGCCCTGCTCCCGAATGTTGGGCGATGCGCTCGGCCGCGCGCTCCTCCTCGTCCCAATAGCCGATCAGGATGCCGGCGTCGGCCTCCTGGCCGAAGACGGCCTCGATCTCCGCAGGCGATATCGTGGTGCGCTGGCTGTGCCGCCTGGCCCAGCGGAACAGCCGTTCCGCCATTTCCTCCCGCACCCCGGCATGGCCGGGATCGCGCCCCAGATCTGTCAGTTCGTCGGGATCGTTCGCGAGGTCGAACAGCAGCGGCGGCATGTTCTCCACGAACACGTATTTCCAGCGCGCCGTCGCCACCATGAACAGCCGCGCATCGGTGACGGACTGGCCGAGCGCCGCGCGCGCCTCCCGCCAGGAGTAGTCGTATTCGCTGATCACCTGGTCGCGCCAGTCCGCCGGCGTCTCGCCCCGCAGCAGCGGCATGAGCGAGCGACCTTCCAGCCGGTGCGGCTGAGCTTCCCCCCCGAACGCCTCCACGAAAGTCGGCACCAGGTCGATCGCCTCGACCAGGGCGTCGGAAACCGTGCCGCGCGTGGAGTCGGCGGCGGGGCGCGGGTCGGCGATGATCAGCGGAATGCGGGCGGAGCAGTCATGGAACAGCTCCTTCTCGCCCAGCCAGTGGTCGCCGAGATAGTCGCCATGGTCGGAGGTGAAGACGATCAGGGTCTCCTCCATCAGGCCCCTCGCCTCCATGAAGGCGAAGAGGCGGCCGAGCTGGTCGTCGATCTGCTTGATCAGGCCCATATAGGCCGGGATCACCGTCTCGCGCGTGCCCTGGCGGGAGAAGGCGCGCGAGACCCGGTGATCCATGAAGGCGCCGTAGAGCGGGTGCGGATCCCGGCGCTCCGCCTCGCTGCGCACCGGGGGCGTGAGGTCACCGGGACCGTAGAGGGCATGGTAGGGCGCCGGCACGATATAGGGCCAGTGCGGCTTGATGTAGGAGAGGTGCAGACACCAGGGCTCATCGCCGGCCTCGGCCATGAAGGCCATGGCCCGCTCGGTCATGTAGGGCGTCTCGGAGTCCTCCTCGCGCACCCGCGCCGGCCGGTCCGAATTGGCCAGGTACCAGCCGGAGAGGACTTCACCGTCCTCGCCCTCGGCCGCATTGGCCCACCGGTCCCAGGGATTGGGCCCGTCATAACCGCGCTGCCTGAGCCAGTCATTGTAGGGCGGGTCGGCGTCGTAGCCGCCGTCGGGGTGCAGGCCGTCATCCCGCTCGAAGGGCTCGAAACCGCATTCCGCCGTGCGCACGCCGATCACCGAGTCGGGATCGATCCCGAGGCGCGCCATGCCTTCCCGGTCCGCCTTCATGTGCGTCTTGCCGGCCAGCGCCGTGCGCACGCCCAGTGGCCGGAGATAGTCGCCCAGCGTCAACTCCCCCACCCGCAGCGGCACGCCGTTCCAGGTGGCGCCGTGCGACTGAACATAGCGGCCGGTATAGAAGCTCATGCGCGAGGGACCGCAGATCGGCGACTGCACATAGGCCCGGGTGAAGCGCAGGCCGCGCGCCGCCAGCCGGTCGATGTTCGGGGTCTCCAGGTGCGGATGGCCGTAGCAGGACAGATAGTCCCAGCGCAGCTGGTCGCACATGATGAACAGGACGTTGCGGATGGCCTCAGTCATCGGCTCTCGGACTCCGGATGGGGGCGGCTCAGCGCATCAGGCCGGGCAGCCAGAGCGCCAGTCCCGGCAGCGCCAGGATCAGCAGCAGCGCCACCAGATCGGCGAAGACGAAGGGGATGACGCCGCGGAATATGGCGGTCAGCGGCACATCCGGCACGACCGACTTCACGGTGAAGACGTTCATGCCGATCGGTGGCGTGATCAGCCCCATCTCGACGACGATGATGACGATGATGCCGAACCAGATCAGGTCGATGTCGGCGGCCATCAGGGTCGGCAGGAAGACCGGGATCACCAGCACCAGGATGCCGATGCTCTCGAACACCATGCCCAGCAGGACGCAGATCAGGGCGATCGCCAGGATGATGGCGAGCGGGCCGAGATCGAGGCTCTCGACCAGCGAAACCAGGGCCTGGGGCATGCCGACGATGTTGACGAAGTTGGCGAAGACCAGCGCGCCGAAGGCGACGGAGAAGATCAGGGCGGAGGTCTTCACCGCCTCCGCGAAGCAGTCGATGAGCACCCGGTGCAGCCGTTTCGGCCGCCGGGCGAGCGCGAAGGCGAAACCGCCGAGCGCGCCGATGCCGGCCGCCTCGGTCGGCGTGAAGATCCCCAGATAGATGCCGCCCAGCACCAGCACGAACAGCGCGAGCACCGGCCAGGTCTTGGCCAGGCTCTCGATCTTGCGCCGCCAGCTCGTGCGCTCGCCCGGCGGTCCGGACTCCGGGCGCCGCCAGACCTGGATGCGGATCGTCAGCATGTAGAGCAGCACCAGGATGGCGCCCGGCAGGATGCCGGCGATGAACAGCTTGCCGATATCTTCCTCCGCCACGATGCCGTAGATCGCCATCGGCACGGAGGGTGGAATCATGATGCCCAGCGTCCCGCCGGCGGCGAGCGATCCCGTCGACAGGCTGTCGGCATAGCCGTAGCGGCGCATCGGCGGCATGGCGACGCGCGACATGGTGGCCGCCGTCGCCAGCGAACTGCCGCATACCGCGGAAAATCCCGCGCAGGCGCCCACCGTCGACATCGCCAGCCCGCCCCGGAACCGACCGAGCCAGGCATAGCCGGCGTCGTAGAGGTCGTCGGAGATGTTAGCGCGGTGGATGAAGGCGCCCATCAGGATGAACAGCGGAATGACGGAGAGGCCGTAATTGATGACGATCTCCAGGATCTGCTGGCCGGCCATGACCAGCGAGGCGTTGACGCCGCGCACCATGGCGAAGCCGGCAATGCCGACGATCAGCGTGGCGAAGGCCAGCGGCACGCCGAGGAAGCAGATGCCGAGCAGGACCGCGAAGCCGATCAGCGCGTCGACCATCGCCCCTACTCCGCCGAGCCGTGCTGGGCCGGCCGCGCCCGGACCAGCCAGGCGCGCACCGCCATGAAGCTGGCGATGGCCGCCAACCCGGCCAGGACGTAGGCGAGCGTGGCGAGCGGCCAGCCGAGCACGATCGAGCGCTGGTCGAACAGACCGACCAGGCCGGCATGGTCGACGAGCAGCACCGTCAGGAGCACACTGCCGGCCAGGTTGAAGAAGGCGACGACACCGTCATACAGGCGGCCGAAACGGCGCCGCAGCGGCGCCTCGAACAGCGACACCACGATGTGCTCGTTGTCGCGCGAGACGAGCGCCAGGCCGGCCAGGATGACGATGGCGAGCATGAACTGGATCATCTCGCTGGCGCCGAAGATCGGCGCGGCCATGACATAGCGCATGAACACGTCGACGGCGGTCAGCACCATCATGGCGCTGAGAAGCGCGGTGGCGACGGCGAGCAGCAGCCCGCTCAGCAGTTTCGACAGGGTTTCGATCGCGGTCATGGTGGCAGGCTCCTCCCGCACCGTCCCGCCACCCGGTTAGGCGGCGGGACGATCGCATCGGGGGTGGGCCGGTCAGTCCCGGGCCAGCGTGTCGACGGTCTCGCGGTAGAAGGCGAGCGCGGCCTCGCCATCGACGCCAAGCTCGCCGGCGCGGGCGATCCAGGCGTCGACCAGCGGCTGGGTCGCCGCCTCCATCTCCGCCACAAACTCCGCCGACGGTGTAACGAGTTCGGCACCGCTGGCGATCAGTTCCTCCCGCGCGCTGGTGTTGTCGGCGTCGTAGGCCGCACCGATGGTGCGCGCGAAGGTCTCGCCGGAGACCGCCATGATGGCTTCCTGGTCCTCGGGCGAGATCTCCGCCCAGCGGTCGGCGCTGACGAACATGGAGAAGCTCGGGGTGAAGATCTTGCGTTCGAACACGGTCGCCGACTCCACGTAGTCGGAGGCCCTGAAGGCGCGCGCGTCATTGAAGGGTATGCCGACGAAGGCATCGACGACACCGCGTGACACGGTCTCGTGGATCTGCACGGCCGGGCCGGAGACGACCGAGACGTCGACGGCGGCCATCGCCTCGGCAGGGGTGCCCGGCAGCGCCCAGACCCGGCGGGACTGCAGGTCCGCGACCGAGGTCACCGGCGTGTCGGTCAGGCTGTAGAACTCCGCCGGCGCGGCGGTGAACAGGCCGATGAGCTGGACGTCGGCATACTCGCCCGCGTCGGCGAAGAATTCCTCGTAGGTACGCCACAGCGCGACGGACATCGCCTCGGCGTCGTCGATGCCGACCCAGGGCACGTGGGCGACCAGCGGCAGGGCGATGCGGTTGGCCGCGAAGCCGTTGAAGATGTAGGCGCCGTCGGCGATGCCGCTGGTCACCGCGTCCCACTGTGCGGGCGGTGGCGCCAGGCTGCTGGCCGGAAACTCGATGACGACGCGTCCCTCGGTCTCCGCCTCGACCTCTGCCGCCCAGGCCGGCAGGACGTCGGTGTTGATGAAGTGCTGTGGCGGAAAGAAGCTGTTGAACAGCAGGGTGGTCTGGGCCGAGACGGCGGTCGGCAGCGTCAGCGCCAAGGCGTAGACGGAGCCCAGAATGGCGTGCTTCATGTGCATGACGATCCTCCCTGGCGTGGGCTCGTTCTCAAGCGGCGTCCCACTGGCATCGCGCATCTGATGTCAGCCCGCACATGCGTGCCAGCCGAATTGCGTCGTCGCGCCACCCTGTGGCACGATCCCACGCAGGAGCGAGGGGTGAATGGAAGGACCCAAGCCGATCAGATCGCTGGAGCGGGGGCTACGGGTACTGTCAGCCCTCACCCGCCATGGCGCCCAGTCCCTGGCCGATCTCTGCCGCACCACCGGCATTCCGAAGTCGACGCTGCGCCGCGTGCTGGTGACGCTGGAGGACAATCGCTTCGTACGCCAGAGCCTGGC
This sequence comes from Azospirillaceae bacterium, assembly GCA_040226215.1. Lineage (GTDB taxonomy): Bacteria > Pseudomonadota > Alphaproteobacteria > DSM-16000 > Inquilinaceae > JAVKFF01. Next base: position 103,812 of record JAVKFF010000052.1, on the reverse strand, counting down.
CGACCAGCTGTTCCGTGCCAATGTCAGTGCGCCGGTCAGCCAGGCCCTGGCGCAAAGCGGTTTCGTCGGCCGTCTGGCGGCCATCGCCGCGCCCTATCTGGAGGAGCTGACCAAACGCGTCGTCTGGCCGTCCGACCTTCTGGTGCGCAACGGCATCCACATGGAAATCGTCGAGACCAGCCGCACGCGCACGCCGCTGATCGTCAACCGCAACGAGATCGGCGACCGGGTGGACATCGTACTTTCGGCCGTCGGCCGCGCCTATGTGGCCGCCTGCGGCGCGGCGGAGCGACGGGACATCCTGCGCGACCTCGACCAGGCGGGCTGGCGACAGGTTGGCCGTCCCTCGATCACCCGGGAAGCGTTTCTCGAGGAAATCGAGCGAACCCGCCGGCGCGGCTACGGCATCCGCCATTCGGGCTTCACCGGCGCCACTTCGAAATGGCCGGAGACCAACGACAGACTGCAGGCGATCGCCGTCGCCGTGGGCGACGCCGATGGCGTGCTGGGCTGCGTCAACCTGCTCTGGCCCAAGGAGGTGATGACGGCGGAGGAGTTCGCGGGCAGATACCTCGATCTCCTGCGCGCCATCACCGATCGCATTCACCACGCCTTTCAGGACCGCGGCACCCCCGCTACGGCTCCCGTTTCGCGCAGCCTCGCGGACGCCGGGTAGAAACCGCCGGTCAACCGGTGTCGGCCGTCGTCCGGTGGCAGCGCGACTGCCCGGTCGCGCCCGGACCATGCGTGGACGGCGCGCCACGCATGGTCCTGTCTGAAGGACGGGCTCAATACTGATCGTGCAGACGCACCCAGCTCATGATGCCGCCCGTCTCGTTGCGTCCCTTGGGTGCGAGATCGAGCCAGTTGAACGCCCCCATCAGCAGTTCCGTGCCGCGGTGATAGGTGGAATAGGTGTGGTAGATGGCGCCGTCATCGCCGCGCGCAAAGACGCTGACGCCGAACATGTCGGACGACCGCTCGATCGTCGTCTTGCCGTAGTTGTAGCTGGCCCTGCCACTGGCACGGTCCTCCTGGCTGAACGACACGCCGAAATCGTAGCTGAAATCGCCGTCGCCGGAGGAGACCCAGGGAAAGGCCCAGCCCATGCGCCGCTTGACCGCCTCGATGCGCTCGACGGGCGCGCGGGAGACCGCGGCGAAGGCGAGGTCCGCCTGCTCGAAATGCTGGCGGGCGGCGTCGATATGGTCGGCGGTGAAGGCGCAGCCATAGCAGACATTGTCGGAACCGGGCGCCAGCATGAAGTGGTAGACGGCAAGCTGGCTGCGCGCGCCGAACAGATCGGCCAGGGCGCAGGGGCCATCCGGTCCCTCGAAGATATAGTCCTTCTCCACCCTGACCCAGGGCAGCTGGCGCCGTTCGGCGCGGAGCCGGTCGAGTTCGTGGGTGAGGTCGAGCTCCTTGGCCAGCAGCGCCTTGCGCGCCTCGAGCCACTCCTGGCGGGAAACGATGGTGGGGTTCATGGTCGGTCTCCTATAGTTCGGAGGGTTTCGCTTGCGTCCCGCCGCGGCCGGTCGGAAGCAAGCCGGAGCCAGGGGGACAGGTGGAACAGGCCCATCAGCAGGTACATCAGCGTCATCCCGCCGATCGGCAGCGGGCCGACGCCTGTCGAGCAAAGCGCATCCGGCAGGCGCGTCGCCTCGCTGTACCAGGCCATCAGCCCGAAGGTCGGCGAGGCGGCGAGGCCGAGCCAGCCGGCCGCTCTCCATCTCCCCGAGGGTCGCGCATCGCTCTGTCGTGGCCTGTTTGACATCGTCCGTGTTCCGGTGTCCGACTGGTTGTGACTGCATCCGGCCGACCGCGCGGCCAAGCCGAGATGTAGAGGCCATGCCGCAGGCGGTGGGAGTTACAAGTGTGACGGGATTTGCATGGACTCGCTGATCACCGCCGCGGCACGGGCGCTCGCGGCCGGCGACGTGCTCGCGGCGCTGAACCGGGTCGCCCTGCGCGACGATGCCCCGGCGCTGGCCTTGCGTGGCATCGCCATGGCGCGTCTCGGCGATCTCACGCGGGCGACCGAACTGCTGCGTGCCGCCGCCCGCGCCTTCGGCCCGCGAGAGCCGGTGGCGCGGGCCCGGTGCGTGGTCGCCGAGGCGGAAATCGCCCTCGTTTCGCGCGATCTGGGCCGTATCAAGGACACGCTGGGCGCGGCGCGCGTGGTGCTGGAGAGATTCGGCGACCGGACGAACGCCGCCCATACCGGCTACCTCGAGGCGCGCCGGCTGCTGCTTGTCGGCCGGCTCGACCAGGCGGAGGCGGTGCTGCGGGGTATCGACGCCGGCGCCCTGCCCCTGGCTTCCAGGGTCGGCCTCGGGCTGGTTGCCGCCGGTATCGCCATGCGCCGGATTCGCGCAGCGCCGGCCCTGGCCGCGGTCGAGGCAGCGGAACGGGCCGCGCGCGAGACAGGCATCCCGGCGCTGCTGGCGGAGGTGGAGCGGGCCCGGCGCGCGTTGGAGGAACCGGCCGCCCGCCTGGTCGCCCGAGTCGGCAGCCGGCCGCTCCGGCTCGCCGAGGTGGAGCGGCTGCTCGACACCGGCACGCTGGTCATCGACGCCTGCCGCAACCAGGTGCGCGCCCGCGAGACCGTCTTGGACCTCTCGCGGCGCCCCGTCCTGTTCGCGCTCGCCCGGGCGCTGGGCGAGGCCTCGCCCCGCGACGTGTCGCGCGAGGCCCTGCTCGCCAGGGCTTTCGGAGCGCGCCACGCCGACTCCTCGCATCGCGCCCGGCTGCGCGTCGAGATCGGCCGACTGCGCGAGACGCTGCGTCCGTTCGCTGCGTTGCAGGCCACGAAGGCCGGCTTCGTCCTGGTTCCCGGCGACGATGCGTCGGTGGCCGTGCTGGCGCCACCGGTCGAGGACGACCATGCCGAGGTGCTGGCCCTGCTGGCCGACGGCGAGGCCTGGTCGAGCTCGGCGCTGGCGCTGGCGCTCGGCGTCAGTTCCCGGACCGTGCTCCGCGCGCTCGAGCGTCTGGCCGAGGCCGACAAGGTGGAGTCTTTCGGCCGCGGACGGGCCTGCCGCTGGATCGCGCGAAGCCTGCCGGGATTCCCGACAAGCTTGTTACTCCCCGCCGCGCCGCCGGGCCTCTAGGATAGCGGACATGAAACATGCAGTTGCAGAAATCCTCCGAGAGTACGGGCCTTTTCCGGGCATCGACGGGGTCCACGGCGTCAGCTTCGACGGCGAGCGCATCTGGTTCGCCAGCGGCGACCGGCTGAACGCCCTCGACCCGGAAACCGGCGCGATCGCCGGCACGCTCGACGTCGCCGCCGATGCCGGCACCGCCTTCGACGGCCGGCATCTGTTCCAGATCGCCGACGCCAAGATCCGCAAGATCGATCCGGTGTCCGGCGCGATACTGGCGACGATCCCGGCCCCTGGCGCCGGCGGCGATTCGGGCCTCGCCTGGGCCGAGGGAACGCTGTGGGTGGGCGAGTATCGGAGTTGCCGCATCCATCAGATCGACCCGGAAACCGGAAGCATCCTGCGCACGATCGAGTCCGACCGCTTCGTCACCGGGGTCACCTGGGTTGACGGCGAGCTGTGGCACGGCACCTGGCAGGACGACGGCAGCGATCTGCGCCAGATCGATCCCGCCTCCGGAGAGGTGCGCGTCCGCCTCGACATGCCGGCGGAAACGGGCGTTTCCGGGCTGGAGTCCGATGGCGGCGACAGGCTGTTCTGCGGCGGCGGCAATGCCGGGACCCTGCGGGTCGTTCGCCGTTCGGCTGCCGCTGAGCGCCAGCGGACCTGATCCGCGGTCAGGGCGGCTCAGGCGCCCGTATCGCGGGTTCCCGGCCGCGCCCGCCGGACGGTTTCCGCCGCCTCGCGGCCGAGTAGCTGGAGCGCGAGGACGAGGCCGAAACAGGCCAGACCGATCAGGTCGGTCACCACCCCGCTCCAGACCAGCGAGACGCCGCCAGCGATCAGGAGCAGGCGCTGGGGCGCCGGCACCCGGCGCAGCAGCCAGCCCTGCAGGCCCGCGGTCAGCGACAATACGCCGAGGCAGGCGGCCGCCAGCGTTATCGCGATCTCGACCGTCGTTCCGAAGCCGAGCAGCTCCGGGCCATAGATGAAGAAGTAGGGTACGATGAACGCGACGAGGCCGAGCTTGGTGGCGGTCAGGGCGGTGCGCATGAAGTCGCTCTCGGCCAGCTGCGCGCCCGCCCACGATGCCATCGCCACCGGCGGCGTGATCATCGACAGCACGCCGAAATAGAAGGCGAACATGTGCGCGGCCAGGCGATCGACGCCGAGATTGGTCAGCATCGGCGCCGCGAGGGAGGCGACCAGCAGATAGGCCACGACCGTCGGCACGCCCATGCCGAGCACCAGCGAGGCGAGCGCGGTGCAGGTGAGCGCCAGGAACAGATTGTCCTGGAACAGCAGCGCCACCATGCTGGTCAGCGTGAGGCCGAGCCCAGTCAGCGTGAAGACGCCGACGATCAGGCCGGCCGTGGCCGTGGCGATGGAAATGACCAGCCCGCGCCTGGCGCCGAGGATCAGCGTCGCGGCCAGCCGCCGCGGCCCCATGCGGGTCTCCGGGTTCGGCAGGCTGACCAGCCAGGCGAGCACGATGCCGATCAGCGCCGAGCGCGAGATCGAATAGCCGATGAACAGTGCCGTGACGATGCCGACCAGCGGCAGCATCAGATAGGCGTCCCGCAGGACAAGGCGCAGCCGCGGCAGCTCGCTTCTGGGCAGCGCCGTCATGCCCTGCCGTGCCGCCTCGAAATGCACCATCAGGCCGACCGCCAGGAAGAAAAGGATCGCCGGGATGATCGACGCCTGGACGATCGCCGTGTAGGGCACGGAGATGAGGTCCGCCATGATGAAGGCTGCCGCACCCAGGATCGGCGGCACCAGCTGGCCGCCCGTCGAGGCCACCGCCTCGACCGCGCCGGCGAAATTGGGCCGGTAGCCGCAGCGCTTCATCAGCGGGATGGTCGAGGTGCCGCTGGCGTAAACATTGGCGACGGCCGCGCCGCTGACCGAGCCGAAGAGCGCGCTGGAGACCACGGCAACCTGTGCCGGTCCGCCGCGGGTGCCTCCGGCGACCGACAGGGCGAGTCGCATGATGAAGCCGCCGACGCCCGACTTCTCCAGCATGGTGCCGAAGATGACGAGCAGCATGAGATAGGTCGCGGCGATGCCGATCGGGATGCCGAAGATGCCCTCGGTGCCGAGATACATGTACTCGACCACCTGCTGGGCGGAGAAGCCGCGATGCGAGAGAGGGCCGGAAAAGGCGCCGCCGAGCAGTGCATAGGCGATCGCCACCACCGGCAGCAGCATCATGGTGAGGTTGAGCGCCCGCCTGGCCGCCTCCAGCAGCAGCACGATGGCGGCGACGCCGAGCACCGCCTGCAGCCAGGTCAGGGGGGTCACGAAGGACATCCGGATGAGGATCGCCTCGTGGTCGATGGCGACATAGGCGAAGGCGGCGATCCCGGTCAGGCCCAGCGCGATGTCGACCACCCGACCGGCGAAACCGAGCGCTCTCACCGGCATCGTCAGGAAGACGAGCGCGATCACCAGCGCGAGGTGGAGCGAGCGCTGCTCGATGGCGACGAAGGAGCCGAAGGCGGCCGTGTAGAGGTGGAAGCAGGCGAGCGCGAGGGCGACCACGGCCCCCAGCGCCTGCAGCGCGCGATCCAGGCCGCGCATCATCCTCCCGACACCGGTCCGTTGCGGCCCGTGCCGGGAATTCCGATCGATGCGCGGCCGGTCACGCTCCGTATCCCGCCTAGTTCATGGTCTCGAAATAGGCGGCCGCGCCCGGATGCACGGGCACGTTCGATACCTGGTCGAGAGTGTCGCCGCTGAATGACTGGAACATGCCGGCGGACTCGCGGATCGCCTGCTCGTTCTCAGCCAGGACGGCGGCGAGTTCGCCCACCACGGCATCGTCCAGGGCCGCGCTGACCACCAGGATGTTGGTCAGCGCCGGCACGGCCGTGTCCTCGGCGACGAAGTACCACTGCCCGGCGGGCGTGACCTGCCTCTCGTAACCCTGGTCGAGGATGGCGTCGATCGTCTCCTCTGGCCAGGGCAGCCAGCGCATGTCCTGCTGGGTGATCAGTTCGCGGATGGCGCCGATCACCGGCCCGACATAGGCATCGGCATGACCGTCCGCGATCAGGCCCGGCACCTCGCCATAGCCGAGAAAGGCCACGCTGCCGCCCCAGCTCTCGATATCCTCATAAGTGACGCCTTCCGCCGCCAGCAGGCGGCGGATGATCAGCTCGCCCCCATTGTTGCGCGGCGGCACCACCAGACGCACGGGAGCCTGGTCGGCGATGATCTGCTCGATCGACTGGTAGTCGGCATCGTCGGGCACCAGGAAGTAGGCCTGTGGCACGAAGCCCAGATAGCCGAGCGCGGCCACGCCCTCGTAAGCCGTCTCGTAGGGTGCGCGGCCCTCGACGCTGGCGGCCAGCATGTCGGCCTGGGTAAAGCCGATATCCGCGACGCCACCGGCGACCCGGGGCACGTTCTCCACCCCGCCGCCGGTCGTCACCGTCACGTTGGTTTCCGGGAACCTGGCCTGGATCAGCTCGGAGAAGACGCCGGCCATCGGATACCAGCCGCCGCTGATCGGCCCGGACGCGATCGTCAGCCGGCTGGGCTCGTCGACCTGTGCTGCGACCGGCGTTCCGGTCATGAGAACGACCGCTGCGCTGACGAGAAGCATTTTCCTGTTCATCATCTGCCTTCCCTTCGGTGAGGTGTTAGTGAACGTCCCCCGAGATCGATCCAGCCATCCTGATCAGTTGCGGCTTGATCACCTTGCCGTAGTGCGAGCGGGGAATTTCGTCGACGAAGACGACCCGTTTCGGCCGCTTGAAGGAGGCCAGGCGTCCCTTGCAATGGCCGATCAGCGCCTCGGGCGAGGTCGTCACGCCGTCCTCCAGCTTGACGAACGCCGTCACCGCCTCGCCCCATTCCGGGTCCGGCAGGCCCGCGACCGCGACGTCCGAAACGCCCGGGAAGGTGGCCAGCGCCTCCTCCACCTCCTTGGGCAGGACGGTACTGCTGCCGGTGCGGATCACGTCCTTCAGACGGCCGACGATGAAGAGCCGGCCGGCCTCGTCGAAGGCGCCGATATCGCTGGTGTGCAGCCAGCCGTCCCGGAGCGCGGCCTCGGTCTCCTCGGGGTTCCGCCAGTAGCCGGCCATGACGTTGTCGCCGCGGATCAGGATCTCTCCGGGCTCGCCCAACGCCTCGTCCCGGGCCATGGGCGATCCGTCGCCGAGGCGCACCGTGTAGGGCGGCAGCACGTAGCCGGCCGAGCCCATCAGGCGCTGCCTGCCAGGGCCGGGGGCGGCCAGATCCGCCGGCGGCAGATAGGTGGTGATCGGCGCCTCGGTCAGACCGTAGAGGATGCCAATCTTGGGGCCGATCAGGTCGAGCGCGCGGGCGAAGGCGTCGGCGTTGAGCCGCGAGCCACCGACATGGACCACCTCCAGCCGGTCGAGGCGGTCGCCCGGCGGCTCCTCCTGCAGCCGCCGAAGCAGGCGGACAAGCTGGGTCGGCACCAGCGAGGTGCGCGTGGCGCCCGTGCCCGCCACGAGACCGCAAAAGGCCTCGGCCTCGAACCGGCCACCGAGATGGACCGTCGACCCGGCGAACAGGTAGCTCATGACGATCACCTGGGCGATCGGCCACAGCGGCCGGACGTTCAGGAAGACGCTGTCGGCGCGGATGTCGAAGGCGCCCGGAACCGCGTCCATCACGGCCGAAAGATTTCGGTGGCGCAGCATGACGGCCTTCGGCGCGCCGGTCGATCCGCCGCTGAAGTTCAGCGCCGCGAGTTGCTCCCCGTCGCCCCTTGCCGGGCTTTCGGGCATGCCGGCGGCGACCAGTTCCTCGAAATCGAGGGTGCCGTCGGCTCCGCCGTCGATCGAGATCACCGCGAGGTCGGGAAACCGCGACTTCAGCCGCGCGACCTCGGTAGCCGCGGCGACGGAGGTCACCACCGCCTTGACCCCGCCCAATGCGAACTGGGCGACCATCTCCTCCCCGGCCAGCCGGGGGTCGATGGGCACGCGGACCAGCCCCGCCGCCATGAGGCCGTAATCGGCCTCGAGATACTGCCGAATGTCCGGCAGCAGCAGCGCCACGGCAGCGCCCTCGCGCAGGCCCGCCCGCCGGAGGCCGGAGCCGAAGCGCAACGCCCGTTCGACGAAGGCCGCGAAGCTGACCTGCTCGCCACCTTCGGCGAGGGCGACCTTGTCGCCGTGCCGGTCGGCCAGGCGCAGCAGCCGGGTCGAGAGATGGGCGTCCGTCACCATCCGCTCAGCACCATGCGCCCGGTCACCTGGCGCGCCTCGATGGCGGCGTGCGCCCTGCCGACTTCCGCAAAGGGCACGATTTCCTGGATGATCGGCCGTACCCGGCCGGAGGCCAGGAGGTCGAGGGACTGCCAGAGATCGCGATAGGTGGCGTTGCCCGAGCCGGCGATGCGCAGGCGACGGCCGATGGTCAGGCCCGGATTGATCGCCACCGGCTTGGCGCCGATATTGCCGAGCAGGACGATGGTGGCGCCCTGCGCGCAAGACATCATGCTTTCCGGCAGGGTCGAGGTGCCGACATTCTCCAGCACCACGTCGACCCCCCGTTTGGCGGTCAGGCGCCAGACCTCGCGGCTGAAGGCGAGGTCGGGGCTGACCATGACCTCGTCCGCACCCGTCTCGCGCAGCATGTCGGCCTTCGCCTCGCTGCTGGAGACGGCCAGCACATGGGCGCCGACGCTCTTGCAGACCTGGATCTGGTGCAGGCCGAGGCCGCCGCTCGCCCCGGTGATCAGCACGGTCGCGCCGGGTCCGACGCCGCCGACGCCAAGTGCGGCGCGCACGCTGGTGCCGACCGGGCAACTGGCCAGCGTCGCCGCGACCAGGTCGAGGCCATCGGGCACCCGGACGGCGTTGACGGACGGCACCCGGCAGAACTCGGCATAGCCGCCGCCGCCATCCTCGCCGACGATGCGGCTGGTGCGGCAGAGGTCGTGGCGGCCGGACATGCAGTACCGGCAGGTGCCGCAATAGAGACGCTGATAGACAACGACGCGCTCGCCCAGGCGGGCCGGGTCCACGTCGGTACCACAGGCGACGATCTCCCCGGAAATCTCGTGGCCGAGGACGATGCCGGTCTTGTCCCGCGGCAGCTTGCCGGCGCGCGACAGCACGTCGTGATAGCAGATGCCGGCGCCGACGACCCTGAGCAGCACGTCGGCCGGGCCGGGCTCGGGCATCTCGACCGCGATCTCGCGCAAGACCTCCGGCCCGCCGAACTCGGTGAAGCTCATCGCGCGCATGCTATTCGCCATCGCTATGCCCTCGTCATCTCGTGCCGGCCGCTCATGACTTGCGCCGATCGAAGCGTTCCGCGCCCTCCTTGAAGTCGTCATGGGATTCCAGCCAGGCGCGCACCGCTTCGATCTCCCGTCGCTCCGCCTCCAGGAACTGGCGTCCCGCGAAAGCCGCCAGCCGCTTGTGCGCCTGCACCGCCGGCACCGGTTTGTCGGCCAGCCGCTGCGCCATGTCGTGCGCCCGTTCCACGACGTCCCCGGCGATCTCGTTGAGCAGACCGCAGGCCCTCATCTGATCGGCCGAATAGCGCCCACCGAGCAGCAGCATCTCCGTCGCCATCGTCGTCCCGACCACGCGCGCCAGGCGGCAGGCGCTGACCGCGCTGATCATGCCGTGATCGACCTCGGGAAAGCTGAAGACGGCGGCTGGATCCGCGAGCCGGAAGTCGCAGTGCAGCGCCAGCGTCAGACCGAAGCCGATGCAGTAGCCCTGGATCGCCGCGACGATTGGCGTCTTCAGCAGCCCCTCGCCGTTCGGGATCGCGCGGATCAGCGTCTCGGTGGAGACCATCTGCCCGGTCCGCCGGATCTCCTTGATGTCCGATCCGGCGCTGAAGGCGCGCGATCCGGCACCGCGGATCACCGCCGCCCGGATGGCGTCATCGGCCTCGATCTCCCGCCAGGCAGCCGCAAGCGCCTCCTTGGCGGGCACATCGACCGCATTCAGTACATCCGGTCGATCGATGGTGACGACGACGACACCGCGTCCCGTCCGCTCCAGGCCGATACCTGCCAAACCCAACCTCCCGCTCGGATCCTTCCACCGTCGGGACCAACACAGGGGCAAGTGAAGGAGGTTTGCAAATAGCGAGTTTTCAGAATGTCATCCGAAAATGCTATGAAATCGGGCAGCGTTCCCGGCGAACGGAGTTGCCCCATGACCGACAAATCCGCCGCGTCGACCCTGCGGTCCCTCCCCGCCTCGAGCCGGATGAGCATGCGCCAGCTCGAGGCGTTCGTGGCGGTTGTCGAAGGCGGTGGAATCAGCGCCGGCGCGGCCCTGCTGAACATCTCGCAGCCCAGCGTCAGCCGCCTCGTCGCCGACCTGGAGCGCAGCGTCGGCTTTCTCCTGTTCCAGCGCGATCGCCAGCGCCTGACCATCACGCCGGAGGGCTCGCGCTTCCACGACGAAGTCGCGAAGAGTTTCGCCGGCATCGACCGCCTGACGCGGGTGGCCAAGGACATCCGCAACCTGACCACCGGCAGTCTCCGTGTCGCCACCGTGCCGGCGCTCGCCTTCGAGATCACGCCCCGCGCCATCGCCGCATTCACGCGCGGGCAGTCGCGCGTCCGCGTGCTGTGCGAACAGCGCAGCTCGCAGCACATTCTCGAGGCGGTCGCCGCGCAGGACCTGGATGTCGGTGTCGCCCTGGGCCGCGGCCCCGTGGACGGGCTGGACACGGTGGCCCGCTTCTCCGCGCGTTGCGTGTGCGTCTGCCCGGCCGACAATCCGCTGGCCGCCCTCGATCGGGTCACCGTGGACGATCTGCTGCATCAGCCCTTCATCGGGCTGCCGCGCTACACGATGGTGCGGATGCAGTTGGAGACGCTGTTCGCCGACCGCCGCATCGATCTCGATATCCGCACCGAGACGCTGATCTCCTCCATGGCCTGCTCGCTGGTCTCGCACGGCCTGGGCGTCAGCATCGTCGATCCGTTCACGGCGGAAGTCTTCGAGGGCGATCGTCTGGCCGCTCGCCCCTTCCTGCCGGAGATCGCCTTCGATTTTCGCGTCGTGCGGGCGGCAAGACGGCGTCCGTCCAGGCTGGCGGACGCGTTCATCGAGCGGCTGCGCCAGGAAATCCAGGCCGATGCCCGCGCCATCAGCGTCTGCTGAACCCGCGCTCAGATCGACGCAGGCAGTCCGCGTTCGGGCGAGCGCGCGGCGTGAAGGTCGACCTGCACCTCGTCCCGCATGAACCGGAAGCCGGTTCCGAGATCACCCGAAAGCTCCCGTATCCGCGCGACGATCGCCGCCCCCTCGCCCGATCTCGGGTCGAGGATGGCGACATTGTTGTCGGCACCGCGCCGAACCGGGACGAAGCTGGTTGCCACGACCCGCGCGCCCTCCAGGACGCAGCGTACCAGGAGGCCGTCCAGGTGACGGTTGCGCATCTTCTCCCAGTCGAAGGCGAAATTGCCGAGGGAGTAGAAGATCGGCGCACCCCTGTAGACCTCGATGGCCTGGATCTTGTGCGGATGCGTGCCGTAGACGATGCCGGCCCCGGCGTCGATCGCCGCATGGGCGATCTCCTGCTGGTACTCGACGAACTCCTCCTGGGACGACACGCCCCAATGGCACGAGACCACGACGAGATCGGCGATCCGCGCCGCTTCCGACACGTCGCGGATCATCGCCTCCAACTCGGCCGGATCGGCCCAGGTGCGGATGTCGGGCGCGGCACCCGGCATTTCCAGTGCCCGCCGGCCGGGGGCGTAGGAAGTGTGCGCGCGGATCGTGGCGACGCCGGGGGCGTTCTCCGTGGCCGGCTGCTCGATGGGCCAGAAGACCGAGGTGTAGGACAGCAGGGCGATCCTGGCACCCGACCGGTCGATCAGCGCGGGCTTGCGCGCCTCCGCCAGGTTCCCGCCGACACCGGCATGGCCGACACCCAGACGTCGCAGGTGCCGGGCCGTCTCGACCGCCGCCGCCGGCGGGTAGGCGACATTCGACGCCAGGCTGACCGCCTTGAAGCCGGCCGCCGTCAGGGCCGTGGCCATGGCCGGCCGGGAATGCCGCCATCTCGGCTTGAAGACGACATCGGAGCCGCCGTCGTTGGCCGGCGACGCGGTCAGCGGGCACTCCCACTGCCCGATCAGCACGTCGAAACCGCGCAGGGTTCCGAGCAGGTGCACGAAGGCCGACGCGGGCTCCTCGCGATCCTGGATATTGGTGTCGCCGACGATCCCGATCGAGACCTGCCCCTGGCCCAGCGGACTTGCCCAACGCCAGCCACTCATTTCTGTCTCCCATCCTCGAAGGTCATGCATCGGGTGCGGCCGTCGTCTTGCGCCGTCGCGGCCCTGAGGCGGGCCAGCCGGCCGATCGCCGGCGACAACACCGCAAGGCAGACGACGCAGCACACCGCCGCGACCGTCATGCCGGACCGCAGGCCCAGCCACTCGGCCAGGAGGCCGATGGCAGCCGCGCCTGCCGCGGAGCCGCCGCGGATCGTCATGCTGTAGAGCCCCGCCACGCGGCCGCGAATCGCCGGCGGCGCGACGAGCTGGACGAGCGTCAGCGTCGCGGTCGACCGCACCACCATCGCCGCGCCGAACAGCAGGACGACGGGCAGGATCAGATCGGAGAACCCCCATCCAGTCAGGCCGAACAGGCAGGCGACCGCGAGCAGGGTTCCGGCCAGCATGCGCTTCACGAGCGAGGCGGCGTCCGACGACATGGCCATCCACACAGCGCCCAGTACAGCGCCCGCGCCGATGGCCGATGTGGCGAGGCCGAGCATGGCGGCGCCGCCTGCCCCTGACGCGCCGACAAAGGCGGGCAACAGGTCGATGAACGGGCGCAGGCAGAGCGCGGCGACGAGGTGCAGCACGAATATCGGGCGCAGCGCCGGATCGCCGCGAACGTGGCGGATCGCGTCGCCGATCTCGCGAAGCACCCCCTGCCGATCGGCTGCCCCGCCCCGGTCGCCGGCCGCCCAGCGGGACAGCGCGACGAGGAAGATCAGGCATCCTGCGGCGGACACGGCGAAGGCGGCCCAGAGGCCGATCAGGGCAATCGAGACGCCGGCAACCGCAGGGCCGACGAACCCGGCCAGATTGAAGGTCGCGGAACTGAGCGGTATCGCCACCGGCAGATGGGCGCGCGCCACAATCTGAGGCACCACAGATTTCATTGGCGCCGCCGCCAGCGCCTGCGCGAAGCCGAGCAGCGCGGTGCATCCGAGGATCGCCCAGAGGGGGAGCTCCGTCGCCGCGAGGGCGAGCAGAAGCGCCAGCGCGACGTTGACCGCGAAGGTCCGGCGCAGCATGCCGACGGCACCGTGGCGGTCGGCCAGCACACCGCCGATCGGGCTCAGAACGATGGCGGGCGCCAGGCGCAGGAAGGCGGCGGCGCCGACCAGGCTGGGCGACTGCGTCTGGTCCCAGACCAGCCAGCCGATCGCGATGCGTTCCGACCAGGCGCCCATCGCGGCGAGGAAGCGCCCGGCAAAGAAGGAGGCGACGCCTGGCTCGCGCAGGAGCGTGCCGAGCCCGGAGGATCTATTGATCAACGACATGGCCATCGAGATGGCTGCGCATCCGGATGTCACGCGCCACCACCGGCGCCTGTTCGCAGCCAGCCGCGAGGCGAAGGCCAAGACCGGCCTCGCCCGGTATCGCCACGAACCCGTCCTCGACCTCGAAGGCCCGGTCGACCAGGTGCCATCCGCGCAAATGGGGCGCTCCTTCGTCCCCGCCGGCGGAGTCTCCCGTCAGGGGATATTCCTGGATGGCGAAGTTCGGGATTGCCGCATCGAGATGAAGGGCCGCCGCCAGCGAGATCGGAGACAACGGGTTGTGCGGCACGATGGCGACATCGAACGCCTCGGCGAGCGCCGCGACTTTGCGGGCCCCGGTGATGCCGCCGCACAGCGAGATCGAGACCCGCGCATAGGCGAGCGCGCCGCGCGAGATGTGGATCTGGAACTCCTCGAGCGAGAAGAACCGCTCGCCCGTCGCGATGGGGAGGCTGATGGCGTCAGCGACACGGCCCATCGCTTCGGCCGATCCGGGTCGGATCGGGTCCTCGTAGAACATCGGCCGGAACGGCGCGATCTCGTGCGCGAAGACGATCGCCTCCGGCGGTGTCAGGCGGCGATGGATCTCGACGCACAGATCGACGTCGGGTCCCAGCGCGTCGCGCAATTCGGCGACCACCCGCACGCCGTCGTCGATCTTGCGTGCGTGGCTTCTGAAATACGGCCGCTCCCGGTCCTCGTCGAGGAACGGATTGAGATGCCCGATCGCGGTGAAGCCCATTGCCTTGCGCTGCAGGGCGATCTCCACCACACGCTCCCGCGTCGGCGCCTTGACATGGGCGTAGAGCCGCGCGCGCCGCCGGGTCGGGCCACCGAGCAAGGCATGGATCGGCACGCCCAGCGCCTGGCCCTTGATATCCCAGAGCGCGATGTCGATCGCCGAGATCGCCCCGCAGATCGCCGCGCCGCGGAAATGACCGAAGCGGTGCATGGTATTCCAGTGTTGCTCGATCTCTCCCGCATCCCGGCCGACCAGGTATTCCGAGAAGGTCTGGATGGCCGTCGCCGAGGCCGGGAGGTGCCCCCACGCCCCCGACTCACCGACGCCGGTGAACCCCGCATCCGTCTCCACCAGGACGAAGAGGAAACGGTCGGCGAGGATAGGCCTGACTTTGGTGATCTTCATGGACGTTCAGCTCCGATGCGGCGGTCCTGGCACAGCTGGGGATGGCGCGTGATCGGCTCATCCGGAGTCCCAGAGGGGGAAGTGGCATCTGACGACTTGGCCGGTCTTCGGGTTGCGGACCGGCGGCGGCACCTCGCGGCACTTGTCCGTGGCCAGCCAGCAGCGCGTGCGGAACCGGCAGCCAGAAGGCGGCTGGATCGGGCTGGGAACCTCGCCTTCCAGGAGGATCCGGCGACGCCGGGTGCGGCCGGTGGCGATCCGCGTCTCCGCGCTCAGCAGGGCCTTGGTGTAGGGGTGTCCGGGGCTGGCATAGATGTCTTCGCAACCGCCGATCTCGACGAAGTTGCCGAGATACATCACGGCCACACGGTCGGCGATGTGACGCACGATCGAGAGGTCGTGCGAGATGCAGATATAGGCGACGCCGAACTCCTCCTGCACCTCCTCCAGAAGATTGACCACCTGCGCCTGGATCGAGACGTCGAGGGCCGACACGGGCTCGTCGAGGACGATTAGATCGGGGCCGAGAACGAGCGCGCGGGCAATGCCGATGCGCTGCAGTTGGCCGCCGGAGAACTCGTGCGGGTAGCGCTGCGCGAATTCCGGCCTGAGACCGACCCGCCCGAGCAGGTCGCGAACCCGCTCCGGCCACTTCTCGCGCGGCAGGGTGCCGGGATGAAGCCGCAACGGCTCCGTGAGGGCCTCGTAGACCGTCATGCGTGGATTGAGGGCGGCGAAGGGATCCTGGAAGACGACCTGGATGCGCCGTCTGAGCGAACGTTCCGGCGCGGGTCCGAAGAGGTCGCTGCCGTCGAAGATGCAGCTGCCGCCATCGGGCGTCTCCAGTCGCAGCAGCGTCCGGGCGAGTGTCGACTTCCCGCACCCCGACTCGCCGACGATGCCGAGCGTTTCGCCCCAGTCGAGCTCGAAGCTGACGCCATCGACCGCCCTGACGGTCTTCGACTTGCCGAAAAGCCGGCGCGAGCGGATCTGGAAATGCTTGACGAGATCGGTCACCGCCAGCAGCCGGCCCTGGCGGGTCGAGGCGCGATCCGGTCGATCGATCGGGGACATGTCGTTCACGCGCCGGCTCCCGCCGGCTCCCGGGCCGGAGCGCTCACCGTGTCCGGCGGATTGACGGCGTGGCAGGCGACCCCGTGGCCGGTGCCGGTTTCGAGCAGCAACGGCCTGGTCGTCCGGCAGATGGGCTCCGCCAGGCGGCAACGCGGGTGGAAGGGACAGCCTTGCGGTTTCTGCGCGAGATTGGGTGGCGAGCCCTGGATCGACGTCAGCTTCTCGCCCTTGGCGACGGCCTGGGGCCGCGAGGCGAGCAGCCCGAGCGTGTAGGGATGCCGCGGGTCGCCGAGCACGTCGTCGACGGCCCCGGTTTCCATGACCGAGCCCGCATACATGATGGCCACACGGTCGGCATTCTCCGAGACCAGCCCGAGATCGTGGGTGATCAGGATCATCGACATGCCCCGTTCGGCCTTGAGCCGGGCGAGCAGATCCATGAGCTGGGCCTGGACCGTGACGTCGAGCGCCGTCGTCGGCTCGTCGGCGATCAGGAAGGCGGGCTCCAGCGCGATCGCCATGGCGATCATGGCGCGCTGGCGCATGCCGCCGGAGAACTGGTGCGGATAGTCGTTCACGCGCTGGGCCGGTTCTGGAATGCCGACCTCGCCCAGCAGGTCGACCGTGCGTTCCCTGATCTCGCGCCGGCCCATTCGCGGGCGATGGACGCGGAACATCTCGCCGATCTGCCAGCCGACCGTATAGACCGGATTGAGCGCCGTCAGCGCGTCCTGGAAGACCATCGCGATGCGCTCGCCGCAGAGATGGCGCCATTCGCGCCTGCCCATCGCGCTCAGGTCGCGGCCGTCGAATCGCATGACGTCCGCCGTGACATGCGCGGGCGGCGACGGCAGGAGACGCATGGTCGACATCATCGACACGGTCTTGCCCGAGCCGCTCTCGCCGACGATGGCGAAACTCTCACCCTCGTTGACCACGAGATCGAGCCCATGCACCGCGGTCACGGTCTCGAGCGAAGAGCGGAACTCGACCGTCAGGTTGCTAAGCTCGAAAATCGGCTTCATGTGCGCTTCCTCGTATGGCGCGCACGGTCGAAGCGCCAGCGCTCCCGCGGATCGCGGACACGACGCAGCCAGTTGGCCAGCAGGTTGATGGACAGCGTTGTGAGCATGATCATCAAGCCCGGAAAGAACGAAATCCACCAGGCCGACTGCAGGTATTCCCGTCCCTGGGCGACGAGCACGCCCCAGGTGATCGAGGGCGCCTGAACGCCGAGGCCGAGGAAGCTCAGGCTCGACTCCGAAAGCATGATGAGTGCGAAGTCGATGGTGACGATGTTGATCACCACCGGCAGAACCAGCGGTCCGATGTGGCGCGCCAGGATCTGGTGGGAGCGCGCCCCCAGCACGCGGGCGGCATCGACGAAGAGCCGTTCGCGCAGCTCCAGCACCTCCGCCCGGGCGACGCGCAGGTAGATCGGGATCTGCCCGAAGGCGAGCACCAGCACGATGTTGAGGGGCCGCGGCTCGAGCATGTAGAGCACGAACAGCGCGAGCAGCAGCGACGGGAAGCTCTGGACGATGTCCGAGAGCTGCATGATGACGCGGCCGATGCGGCCGCCGATATAGCCCGCATAGAGCCCGACGACGGTGCCGATGAACAGTGCCGCCAGCGCAGCGGCAGCGGCGATGCCCAGCGTGGTCTGGGTGGCGACGATGCTGCGCGCCAGGACGCTGCGGCCAAGCGGGTCGTAGCCGAGGATGCCGAGCCAGCTGTTCTCGATCGAGCCCAGTGGCAGGTTGCGCGCGCGCAGGTTCATGTCGGTGGCCGCGTCGTCGAGCAACAGCGGCCCCACCGTGGCGCACAAGAGGATGAAGAGCAGCCAGATCGCCGATGCCAGGGCGAAGGGGTCGCGCAGCAGGAAGTGGAGATAGGCGGGACGGCGCGGCGTCTGGACGGACTCCGCCTCGCCGGCGGTATCCCCGACGGGGGGATCGGTCGTGCTCATGAGTGCCGGATCCGGGGATCGAGCAGCGCGTAGAGCAGATCGATCACGATATTCAGGAGAAAGATGACGGTCGCGGTGATGATGACCGCCGCCTGCACCACGGCGAAGTCACGCTGCACGATGGCGTCGATGATCAGCTTGCCGACGCCGGGGAAGCCGAAGATCGTCTCGATGACCACCGAACCGTTGATGAACGCCACCGTCTGGTTGCCCGCCATGGTCAGGATCGGCAGGCTGGCATTGCGCAAGGCGTGGACATAAAGGATCGACCGGTCGGGAACGCCCTTGGATCGCGCGGTACGGATGTAGGGCGCGGACAGCGAGCGGATGACGGCCTCGCGGACGACCTGGGACAGAAGCCCAAGCGGACGCAGGACCAGTACCGCGACCGGCAGGATCCAGTGCTCCCAGCCGCCGATGCCCGAGGTCGGCACGAGCTGCAGTCCCACGGCAAAGATCGAGATCAGGGTGAGCGCGACCCAGAAATTCGGCGCGCTGGCGCCGGCGAGCGAGAGCACGCTGATCGTCCGGTCGACGGCGCCCGTCGGTCGCACCGCGGCCCAGACCCCAAGCAGGATGGCGAGGACGAGCGCGATGCCCATGGAGATGGCCGCCAGGGTGAGGCTTGTCGGATAGGCTTCGAGCACGATCACGGCGGCGGACCGACCCTGCCGGATGGAGGTGCCGAGATCGAGGTGAACAAGATCGCCGAGGAAGCGGCCGAACTGAAGGATGATCGGATCGTCGAGCTGGTGCAGCTCAATGAAGGCCTGGCGGACCGCGGCGGAGACATCGTCCGGCAGGTAGAGATCCGCCGGATTGCCGGTCATCCTGATCATGAAGAACACCAGGACGACGAGGCCGATCAGCGAGATGAAGCTCTGCACCAGGCGGCTGAAGACGTAGTTCTGCACCGCGCCGTAATCCCCCGAGATGTCCGTCGTGGCGTCAGTAGAGACCGGAACGCCGGATCGCGCCACCGCTCAGCGGCGCGCTGCCCCCGGCGCCATGCCTCGGCGCCGGGGGATGGGTCGTGGCGCTCAGTCGGCGAACGAGATTTCTTCCAGGAAGAAGTTCGCCTGGTTGCGTCCCACCACATCGAACTCGATGCGCGGGCCGACACGGGCGAAGCCCACGCGATGCGTCATCAGCAGGTCGACCATGACCTCCTCGTGCATGTAGCGGGCGACCTCTTCCCAGATCTCCCGCCGCTCGTCGCCTTCGGCTTCCAGGCCGGAGAGGATGAGCGAGTCGAGATGCTCGTCGCAGATCGGGTTGCGGTTGCTGCTGCACAGGTGCCGCGTCACCGTGGCACCGGCGTCACCGGTGGTGTTGTCGTGGTTGGCCTGCAGCAGCACGGGGCCGCCCTCGATCCTGGGCTTGTCGCGATACTGGCGATACAGCGCGTTCTCGACGATCCGCATGGAGGTGTTGAAGCCGACATCCTGCAGCATGGCGTTGACCGCCTCCAGGATCTCGTCGGATCGGGGGAAGTGTCCCTGGATGCCGATCATGGTGATCTCGGCATCGACGTCGACACCGTCGGCGCGCGCCTCCTCGAGCAGGGCCCGCGCCCGATCCGGATCGTAGGGATAGGGTTCGAGATCCGTGTTATAGCCGACGGTCGCGGGCGGGAAGAGCGCGGTCGCCAGCGTTTCCTGCGCCGGCAGCAGCGTGCCGAGGAGCGCCTCGCGGTCGATCGAGTAGTTCAGCGCCTCGCGAACCCTGACATCGTCGAGCGGCGGTTCCCAGGCGCCGACGATGTAGTAGAAGGTGACGTAATTAGGATAGGCGCGGTCCATCTCGGGACTGGTGGCGAGTTCCTCCGGGATCGACATGGTGATGTCGGCCTCGCCGACTTCGACCATCTGCGCCGCGACGGTCGGCTCGCCGCGCCAGACGAAGGTCGCCGTCTCGACTTCCGGCAACTCGCCCCAATATTCCTCGGAGCGCTCCAGGACGATCTCGACCCCCGCCTCCCAGGCGGCGAGGCGATAGGGACCGGTGCCGACCGGATCGCGGATGATCTGGTCCATCGGCGTGTTCGGCGAGGTCATCATGATCTGCGCGATGCGGGTCAGCAGGATCGGATCGGTGGACTCCGCTTGGATATCGACCGTGTAGTCGTCGACCCGGATCGCCTCGACCGGATTCTCGCCGAAGAACTGGGCCCGGGTGATGGCCGAGATGTTCTCGTTGAACAGGCGGTCGACGCTGAAGACCACAGCGTCGGCGTTGAACGGCGTACCGTCGTGGAAGGTCACGCCTTCCCGCAGCGTGAACCGGTAGGTCCGGTCGTCGATGCGCTCCCACGACGTGGCGAGCCGCGGATTGATCGAACTGTCCCGGATATCCTGAAAGACCAGGGGCTCGAAAACGTTGAGCTTGGTTACGTGGGATATCGTCCGGTAGTCGGTGTTGCCGGGGTCGAGATCCGTCGGCTCGACAGACAGCACGACGTCGATGCTGCGATCTTCGGACTGCGCGTGGGCGGCCGATCCCGTGGCGGCGAGCGAAAACGCGACCAGCCCCGCGATCCGTGCCAGGGATAATGCGGCATGCTTAACCTTGCCGATGAACATGGGCGTTCCTCCACTGTTCTTGGACACCGGCTGCCTTGGGCCTTTCGGCTACCGCGCCGGTTTCCCGGGCGGCCTGCGCCATCGGTGACGGCGCAGCGGCTCCGACGCGTTGGCTAGCCCCGGCCGATGTCCAGCATGGACCGTCGGTGGTGACGATCGAGGTAAGCCTGCCGGGCGCCTTACCAAGCGTCAACTATCAAAATTCATTTCCATCTAGTGGAATTTTGGTTCCGACAACGCGGATGGCGCCGGTCCGGCCAGTCGGTCGGTCCGGCCGAGGCGGGATGGGACGCGGGGCGCTGGAGCGCGCCTGCCGCGGCCATGCCAGCGGTGGCCTCGACACGTGTCGCCTGTCGGGAGTTCGCCGGTCGGCAGTGGGTGTTGAAGTCGGGTGCGTCGATGCCTTTCCGACGCGCCGACGCCGGTCGGCCGCAGCGGTCGCTCAGGACGCGACAGGCATCAGTCGATCAGCAGGGAGGAGGCCTTTACCTGCGCATCCTGATACCTGTCGCGCCAGCCCAGCCGGAGCGAAGACTCCGCCGCCGCCGAGCGCAGCAGGATCGACCAGTCGTCCGAATGGCTGGTCATCTGGGAGGTGAGCGCGTGGATGGCCAGCGCGGCGATGACCTCGCCCGAACGGTCGTAGACCGGGCAGGCCATGCTGGAGATGTCCGCGTGGAGTTCCTCATGATCGAAGGCGATGCCGTTCTTGCGCACCGCGATCAGCTCCTGCTTCAGAGCGTCGAAAGCAGTGATGGTTCGTTCCGTCAGGCCGACATAGGGCCCCGGCCCGATGGCCTCGAGCAGACCCTCGGCCCATTGCGCGGCAAGCAGGCATTTCCCGGACGCCGTCGCATGCGCCGGCGTTCGCATCCCGATCAGGGGGGTCGAGCGCAGCGGCGCCGTCGCCTCATGCGCCTCGACATAGACGACGTCGGCGCGATTGAGGATCGCCAGTGTCGTCGACTGGCCGCTGGCCGCGGTCAGTTTCCGAAGGATCAGCCGGCAGGTCTCCTGCAGGCGCGTCTCGGACAGGAACTTCGAGCCGATCTCGAAGGATTTCAGGCCGATCCGATAGGCCTTGTTGTCGGGATCGCGGATCAGGAAGCCACGCAGTTCGAGCGTCCGCAGGATGCGCGTGGCGGTCGACGGCGAAAGCCCGCACGCCGCGGAGATTTCCGCCAGTGTCATGCTGGACCGGCCGGCAACCTCCTCGAGGATCTGCAGGCCCCGGTCGAGGGCGCGGGTCCGGTCGGTCCAAGCCGAATCCTGCGAGGCGGTCTTGCGGGTCATGCCAGCGGCACCGGTGCCTTGGCGACCAGACCGATCCGCTCCAGGGCAGCGCAGAGATGCTGGACGACCACCTCCTCCCTGCCACTGTAGAAGAAGCCGATCCCGTCGATCAGGGCACAGTCGACATGCGGCGACTTGACCGCATTGGTGTCGATCCATTCGAGGAACTGCGCCACCCGGCGCCTCGGCCGGTCCTCCAGGCGCCCGAACCAGGCGATCAGCGGACAGCGGATTCGGGCCACCGCCGGTGGCAGGTCGGGCGTGCCGTAGAGCTCCTTGCGCAGGATGGACCGGGCGACGTAGTACTCGGCGCTGACGGAGCTGGCGTAGTTCTCGCCGGTACCCCACGGCAGGAGATCGAGCCCCCTGCCCTCCGCCACCATGCGCTGCGCCAGGTCCGAGAGGTCCGCCGGCAGCTTGTCGCGCACCGACGAGCCCGACGAGGCGAGAACCACCGCGGCGACCTGCGGCAGTTGCCGTTGCGCCTGGAAGTGCAGCGACTTGGCGCCACCGAAGCCATGCCCGATCAGCACCACGCTGCGATAGCCCAGCTCCCGCGCCGCCTCGATCCAGGCATCGATATCGTTCACGCAGTCGGAGAAGCGCTCCCAGGCGCTGCCCTGCAGCCGCGGGCCGTCGGGCGTGCGGTACCAGGCTCCGAAATCGTGCCCCCGCGTGTCGACCGTGAGGAAATGAAAACCCCGCCCCGCGAGCAGTCGTCCGATGCGCACATATTCGAGGTCGGCGAAGCTCTGCTGCCGGGTATGGATCCAGATCAGAAGCGGATCGGCCGGCTCGCTTGCCCCCTGCGGCCGGATCAGGGCGCCGCGCAGGTCGAAACCATCGACCGTCTCGGCATAGACGATCCGTTCCTCGACGGCTGTCTCGACCGTGTCGTGGAGGTAGCGCCGGCCTCTCCGCTGACCGTTCTTGCCGTTCCTGGGGCGTGTCAAGACAGCTCGGTTCCGTTGAGGTGATGAGGGGCCGGAGGCGACGTTCGCCGGGCGTGCTGAGATATCAATAGCCGTCGGCTTCCACAACCACCAGCCTCGCGGCATCCCGGCCGCGCGGACCATGCCGTCGCACCGGGTCGGACCGGCCGCCCTGCCCTTCGCGGCCGCCACGGCGGTCCTCTGGTTCTGGCATGTCCCGGCGGCCTACGACCTCGCGCTCGCGCACAAGGGCGTCTACTGGCTGATGCAGGTGAGCCTCGCTGGAACCGCGATCTGGTTCTGGCGTTCGGTCTTCGCCGGTCGGCGTCCGCCGCTCGACGCCCTGCTCCTGGTCCTCGCGGCCTTCACGCAGATGGGCCTGCTCGGTGCGCTGCTCACCTTCGCACCGCATCCGCTTTACGCCGCACATGCTCTGGCGCCCATCGATTGGGGACTGGCACCCCTGGCCGACCAGCAGCTCGGCGGATTGCTGATGTGGGTGCCGGCGGGCGTGCCCTACGCCATCGTGGCGGTCGCCATCGCGCGTCGCGGCTGGTCCCGACTTGCGGGCGACCGGGCATGACGGAGTGGGTGGTGGCCGCCGTTCCCTATTTCAAGGCGCTGCACATCGCGGCGTTGATCCTGTGGTGCGGCGGACTGTTCGCCCTACCGCTCATGCTCTCCCGTCACGACCCGGCGCATTGCGTGCAGGTCTTCGGCCGCATCCAGCGCGTCACCCATCTCACCTACACCATGGTCGTGACGCCGGCAGCCGTCGTCGCGGTCGTCACGGGAACCTGGCTCATCTTCTTTCGCGAGGCCTTCGTGCCCTGGCTCTACGCCAAGCTCCTGTTCGTGGCGCTTCTGGTCGGCGCCCATGCCTGGATCGGTCACATCATCGTCGCCGTGGCCGAGAGTGGCAGGCGCAAGCGGCCGCCCGCCGCACTCCTGCCGGTCGCGGCCGCGCTCATCCCGATGCTGGCCATTCTCGCTCTCGTGCTGGGCAAGCCGGATCTCTCGGCGAACGTCTTTCCCGACTGGCTGACCGAGCCGCGCGGCGGTCAGCTGCTCTTCGACGTCCCCAGACGATAGTCGAAGACGAGCTTTCCGCCATGCCAGCCCGTGAACACCACCATGATCGCGCTCAGACCAGAGAGCAGCAGGCCATAGGGCAGCACCGCCGCCTCGTAGCTGGCAAGCCGGCTTCCCCAGTTCGCTCCCAGCAGCCCCAGCAGCGTCACCGCGAGGATCGCGTGGGTCCACGGCGCGGCGCGGACACGGATACCCCTGACGAAGAGCAACTCGGCCGTGCCCGAGAACGCCGCCACCATGCCGAACAGGAACCCGGTTCCCGCTGCCCACAGGGCCGCCCGCGCCCAGAATGGATCGCCCGTCCACCAGTAGAACAGGTCGGCGCCAAGCGCGCAGAATGTCAGCGCAACGGGGAAGGCGACGCTCATTGCGTGGATCGGATGGCCGAGGATCGAGATCTTCGACTCCGTTTCGTCGAAGCCCGGCGTCTGCGCCATCGGATCGGCAACCACCTCGTCGTTCCTGGAACCTGGCGGGGACATGGTCGGGACCTCCTGAAACCAATCGTCATCTGTGCAACACCGTTGGCCCTCATAGGTTGCGACGGCGGACTGTCGACCGTCGATCCGGCAGGACCGGCTGCGCGTCACATCGCGACGCTCTGGTGGGTGATGTTCGCCGGCTCGGTGGGGATCTTCGCCCTCGTCACCGCCCTGGTCGCCGCGGCCTTCCTTCGCAGGTCAACCGGCAGGGAGTCGACACGGCTGTGGATCGTGGGGCTGGGTCTGGCCTTTCCGATCTCGGTGCTGGCCGGTCTTCTGGCCTACGGGCTCGTCATTGGCGAGCGCCTGTTGCCGCGCCTCGACGACGACGCCGTCTCCGTTCAGGCGGAGGCCCGGCAATGGCGCTGGCACTTCGCCTATGACGACGTTCCGGGTCGGGTGACGGAGGACGTCCTGCACATTCCGGCCGGCCGCCCGGTCGACGTCGCGATCACCAGCGCCGACGTGATCCACAGCTTCTGGGTGCCGCGCCTTGCCGGCAAGCTCGACGCCATACCCGGGCGTGTCAACGTGCTGCGGATCGAGGCGGAGTCGCCGGGACGCTATCCGGGACGCAGCGCGGAGTTCAGCGGCGACGGCTATGCCGGACACGGCTTCGTGGTCGTCGCCCACGATGCGGCCGGTTGGGACCGCTTCCTGGCGGAGACGGATGAATGACCGCCCTCGAACGCCACCGCCGGCTGCAGGCGATCTGGGCTTCTGAACCCGGCTGGAGGGGCCGGTTCTCCACCGTGAACCACAGCGATCTCGGTCGCATGTTCCTGCTCGCCGCATTCTTCTTCTTCGCGGTGGGCGGTCTTCTGGCGATGCTCATCCGGGCCCAGCTGGCCACGCCGCATTCCGCCTTCGTCGGCCCGGAGGTCTACAGCCAGCTGTTCACGATGCACGGCACGGTCATGATGTTCCTGTTCGCCATCCCGGCAATCGAGGGCGTGGCGATCTACCTCCTGCCGAAGATGCTCGGCACCCGTGACCTCGCCTTTCCGCGGCTGACCGCATACGGCTTCTGGTGCTACGTGTTCGGTGGAGCGATGCTGCTCGTCTCCATGCTCCTGGGGATCGCCCCGGATGGCGGCTGGTTCATGTATCCGCCGCTCACCGGCCCGCTCTTCTCGACCGGCATCAACACCGATTTCTGGTTGCTCGGCATCACCTTCGTCGAGATCTCGGCGATCTCCGCGGCGGTCGAGATCACAGTCTCGGTGCTGCGCTACCGGGCGCCCGGCATGTCGCTCGACCGGATGCCGATATTCGCCTGGTACATGCTGGTCACGGTCCTGATGATCCTGACGGGCTTTCCCCCGCTCATCCTGGGATCGATCCTGCTCGAGGCGGAACGGGCGTTCGGGCTGCCCTTCTTCCAGGCCGAACTCGGCGGCGACAGCCTGCTCTGGCAGCACCTGTTCTGGCTCTTCGGACACCCCGAGGTCTACATCATCTTCCTGCCGGCGGCAGGCGTCGTCTCGACCGTCCTGCCGGTGATGGCGCGCACGACGCTGCTCGGGTATGGCTGGGTGGTCGCGTCGGTGGTGGCGCTCGCCTTCCTCAGCTTCGGGCTCTGGGTGCACCACATGTTCGCGACCGGCATTCCGCATATGGGGCTCGCGTTCTTCTCGGCCGCCTCGACCTTGGTCGCGGTGCCGACGGGCGTCCAGGTCTTCGCCTGGATCGGCACGCTCTGGAAGGGTCGGCCGCAGCTCCGCCTGCCGATGCTGCATATCCTCGGCTTCTTCGTCACCTTCGTGATCGGCG
Organism: Azospirillaceae bacterium; assembly: GCA_040226215.1. Classification (GTDB taxonomy): domain Bacteria; phylum Pseudomonadota; class Alphaproteobacteria; order DSM-16000; family Inquilinaceae; genus JAVKFF01. Next base: position 77,837 of record JAVKFF010000052.1, on the reverse strand, counting down.
GTCTCACCGGCGTCATGGTCGCGATCGTGCCCTTCGACTGGCAGGCGCACGACACGGCGTTCGTCACCGCGCATCTGCATTACGTGCTGTTCGGCGGCTTCGTCTTCCCGATTCTTGCCGGGCTCTACTACTGGCTTCCGCACGTCACCGGACGCCAGCGCTTCTTTCGCATCGGCGAGGTCGCCTTCGCGCTTGTCTTCGTGGGCTTCCACGGCACTTTCCTGGCGATGCACTGGGCGGGGCTGCTCGGGCAACGCCGGCGGATCTGGACCTACGACGCGGATGCCGGCTGGACGACCATCAACCTGATCTCGTCGATCGGCAGTTTCGTTCTTGCCTTCGGCCTTGCCATGGTGCTGCTCGATCTCGTGCTGCACGTCGCCGCGGCACGGCGCAGCCCGCGCAATCCCTGGCGCGCGGGCACGCTGGAATGGGCGACCACGACACCGCCCGCGGCCTACAATTTCGCCAGCCTGCCGCTGGTGACACGGCGCGACCCGCTGACCGGGGACGCCGCTCTTCCGGTACGCCTCGCGCAGGGACGGGGCTATCTGGGAGAACCCCGACACGACCGCCGCGAAACGCTGACGGTCGAACCCTCCCGCGGCACGCCCGACTACATCGTGGTCTATCCCGGGAACACCTACCTGCCGATCGTCCTGGCGGCGGTGACCGGACTGTTCTTCCTCGCCGTCCTGCTCAAGCTCTACTGGCTCGTTCCGGTCGCGCTCGCCGGTGTCGCCGCGCTCGGACTGCGCTGGGTCTGGTCGCTGGGGCGGCGAGGTGACGTCGGGCCGGAAGATGTCGGCCTCGGACTGTCCTTGCCGCACGCCTGCGAAGTGGATCGCGCGCCCGGCTGGTGGGGCTCGCTCTTCCTGCTGGTCGCCGATGCGGTCTTCTTCGGATCGCTGGTCTTCGGCTACGCCTTCCTCTTCACGATCGCGCCAGGATGGCCGCCTCCGGCATGGCTGGAACCCTCCCTGGCCGAGCTGCTCGCCGGGGTCGCTGGTGCCCTGCTGGCCCCGGCCGGCATGCGGCTCGCCATCCGGGCCAATCGCCGCGGCGCGGCGCCCTGGCCGGGACTGGCCCTTGCGGGCGCCGGCACGGTCACCATTCTTCTGGCGCTGGTCGCGCTGCTCCTGCGCATACCGCCACCCGCGGCGCACGCCTACAACGCGACGCTCCTCGTCCTGGGCAGCTACGCGGTGGTCCACGCCCTGCTCCCCGCACTGATGCTGGCCTTCCTCGCCGCGAGAGTCGCATGCGGCTTCGTTTCGCCGCGGCGCCGCGCCGAACTGCCCATTGCCGGCCTCTGGGTCGACTACATGGCTCTGATCACGGTCGTCACGCTCCTCCTCACGCAGCTACCGGGCGGTGCGGCATGACGGATCTGCTGCGCATCGTGGTCGGGCCGCTGGCCTGGCTGGGGGCGTTCAGCGCGGTCTACGGACTGCACGGGATCGCCTGCGCCTTCGGCTGGGCCGAACCAGGCGTCTGGGGCATCCCGCTCCTGCGCCTGATGCTCGCCATGGCCTGGCTCGGCGCCGTCGCGATCGGCAGCCTGCTGCTTGTCGCTCTCCATGCGCCGCGTCTGCGCTCACCCTCCCGCTTCGTGCGGCGCCTCAGCCAGGCGACTGCCTGGGTCGGCCTCGTCGCCATGCTCTGGACGCTGTTTCCCGTCGTGGCGACGTCCACCTGCCGGTGAGCGGCGACTGGCACAGCGGCCCGGTCCGCGCCGGCGCACGGTCCGGGCGCGGCCCCAGTCAACCCGTCGGCTGCCAGATCGACGACTCATCGCTGGTCTTGCGCGACATGGTCAGACGGTACTCGTAGACGTCAGGGCGGTAGAGCGCTTGGATGTACTCGACCGGCCGATCGTCCTGGTCGAACACCACACGCTTGACCGCCAGCAGCGGCGAGCCGACCGGCACGTCCAGCAGGCCGGCGACCGTCGCGTCGGCCAGGCGCGCGGTGATCGTCTGATCGGCCGAGGACACCTTGATGCCGACGTTCTCCAGCAGCACCAGCAGGGGCTCCGCCGCGAGGTCGTCCGGTGCGTATTTCCGGCCGATGTCTTCGGGAATCCACGTCGTCAGATGCGACATCGGCTGGCCCTTGATCTTGCGCACGCGGACCGCTTTCTGCACCGTCGAGCCCATCGGCAGGGCCAGCTTCGCGGCCACGTCCTCCGAGGCGCCGACATAGCGGAAATCGATCAGCTGGACCTCGGTGGACAAGCCCATCGCCAGCAGGTTCTCCAGCAATCCGGTGATGCTGGTTCTGAGTTCCGCCGGCCGTGCCGCGCGCTGGATGGGGAACGTCCCCAGTCCGCGCCGCCGCCGGATCATCCCCTCCCGCTCGAGCTTCTCGAGGGCGCGGCGCACCGTGATCCGCGAGACCTTGAACGACCGGGCGAGTTCGTTTTCGCTCGGCATCGGCGATTGCGCGTCGAACGCCCCTTCCAGGATCTGTTCGCGCAGCACCATGTACATCTGATGGTAGAGCGGCAGCGGCGAGGCGGTATTGGGCATCAGGTCGGCGCGGCTGTCGCTCGTCGTCATCTGTCCGGTCGCTTTCCGCCGGCGCGCCCGACCGGGAGACCGGCCATGGCGGCGTCATGCCAGAACGTCATCGCCGATTCCCTGCGCGGAAACGGCCGCTCGGTGTGGGCGCGTTCGAGGGTTGATAGGTGCAACCGTCGCGACGCGCAAGGTGCGGCGCCACCGGCGCTCCAACCCGCCATCATCCGGCCCGGGGCGTGGGCGACCGCGCTCATCGGGCAGTGTAGCCGCCGTCGACGCACAGCACGTGGCCGGTGATGAAGGACGCCCGGTCGCCGAGCAGGAAAAGGATCGCCTCGGCCACTTCCGCGCTTTCGCCAAAGCGTCCGAGCGGCACGCCCGCGATCAGGGCTTCGCGCCGCATTGGGTCGTCGCGCGCGATGGCGGTCATGGGTGTGGCGATGGGTCCCGGCGCGACGGCGTTGGCCCGCACGCCACGCGGCGCGAGTTCGATCGCCAGGGCACGCACCAGCCCGTTGACGCCCGACTTCGCCGCGGCATAGGCAGCGGCCCGCGGATGCCCGACCAGGCCGATCTGGCTGGAAACCAGCACGATGGAGCCGGCCCCCGCCTCGGCCCCCGCCTCGACCATCGCCGCAGCCGCCGCGCGGGCCAGCACGAAACCAGCGGTCAGGTTCACCGCGATCATCCGGTTCCAGTCGCCGATATCCGTCTCCAGCGCCGCCCGGTGGTCGTAGATGCCCGCGCAATGCGCCAGTCCGTCGATGCCGCCCTCCGCAGCGATCGCCTGGGCCAGGATCGACGCGGTCTTACCGGCATCGGCGAGATCGCAGGCCACCACCCGATCCGCCGGCAGATCGGGCAGGTCGGCGGCCGTGGCGGCCGCCTCGTCCGCGTCCCGCACCAGGGCGGTGACCCGCGCACCCCTGGCCATCGCCAGCACCGCCGTCGCGCGGCCAATGCCCGAGGCGGCGCCCGTGATCAGCAGCCGCTTTCCCGCATGCTCGCCGGTCATCGGCATACCGCCGGACGCGCCCCGGCCGTCAGAGATCCATCGTCACGCGCCCGGCCGGCCTCGTCGAGGCGGCGTTCTCGGCGCCTGTTCGGGGCTCGTCGCGCCTCTCCCCCGTCTCGCCGAGCCATCGGGCCGTCCCTGCGCTCTGGTGTCCAGTGGATCAATTGTATTAAAGATAGATCACTATAACATCTAACCTTGGGCAGGCAATGATGCGCGCCCGGGAGAAAAGGGAAGGTTCCTTGTCCGAAACGCCCGTGCGATCACCATCTCCCGACAGCCGGCAAGGACCGGACGACCTCCTGGCCGGTGCCGAGGAGCGGCTGGCCGCCGTGCGCGAGAAGCGGGGCTATCTCCTGCCCCATCACGGATTGCTGGCAGTCGCCGATCCGGAGCTTCTGACGGCCTATGATGCCGCCTACACGGCCCTCACCCTGCGCCCGCGCCATCTCGACGAGCGCCGCAAGGAATTCGTCTGGCTGGGCATCCTGATCGCCATGGACGAGGCGATCGCAACCCATCACATCCCGAAATTTCGCAATGGCGGCGGCACCGACGCGGAGATCGAGCTGGCGGTGCGGCTGACCGGATTCGCCCGCGCCGTACCGGCCTTCAGCTTCGCCGGCGATCACTGGGGCCGGCACCTGCCGGCCTACGAGACCCGTCGCGCCTATCGCGACGCGCTGAAGGCGCTCCTGTCCGACGGCGCACTCGAGGCTGACCTCGTGGAGATGACGATGGCCGCCATCCACGCCTGCCTCCGGCAGTGGCCGGCCTTTGCCTGGCATGTCGAGGGCGCCTACGCGGCCGGCGCGTCAGAACTGGAACTCGCGGAGGCCATATCGCTGACCATGTTCCCCGGCAGCGTGCCCGTCTTCGTCGACGCCTGCGCGGAGTGGATGCAGCTGATCCGCGACGGCAAGGTCGATGCCAGCCCGCCCTTCCGCGCCTGGGCGATGATCGAGGGCCAGGGCGGCTATGACGAGGCGACGGGCGGGCATGACCGATGAGCGGCACCGGAGAGGAGAAGCCGGAGGGCGACGGCGCGCTCGTCGGCGGGCGCGTTCTGGTCGAGGTCGAGGCCAAGCGCGGATACCGCCTGCCCTACCATCGCATGCTGGCCCGCCACGCGGCCGAGCTTCTGCACGAGTACGACCGCTTCTATACCGCGCTCACCCTGGCGCCGCGCGTCGTCTCCACGAGGGAGCGCGAACTGATCTGGACCGCGCTACTGGTCGCCTCTCGGGAGGAGCAGGGGACGATCCACATGCGCCGGGCCGAGGCCGCCGGTCTGGACGCCGCCGCGCTGGCCGACGCCGCCGCCATCGCCGCCGCGGTCGAGGCCTATCCGGCCATGCGGTTCGGACCGACGCACTGGCAGCGCTGGATCCCCGACGCACAGGCATCGCCTCGCTATCTCAAGCTGTTCGAGACGGCCCGCGGTGGTCTCGACCCGGCGCTGGCGGAAATCCTGGCCCTGGTCTGCCACGCTGCCCGGCGGACGCATGACGGCATGCGCGTGCATCTGCCGCGCGCCTTCGCCGCCGGTGTCACGCCGGAAGCACTGGCCGAGGGGTTGAGCTATCTCTTGCTGCCTTGCGGCGGCCCGACGCTGATCGACGCCGTACAGTGCTGGGCGGACGCGGCGGAGGCAGGCGGCATCCCGTCGCCCTACTGATCGAGGCGCCCGGCCCGGGCGAGTCGAGCCTGCCTATCCTCGCCAGCGCAACAGGTGCTTCTCGATCCGCTTGAGCGCGGCGTTCATGCCGGCTCCGACCAGGGCGAGGATGACGAGCCCGGAGAACACGGCAGCGGTATTGAACAGTCCCGAGGCCTGGGCGATCAGGAAGCCGATGCCGCGATTGGACGACATGAACTCGCCCACCACGACGCCGATCAGCGAGTAGGGCACGGAGACCTTGAGGCCGGTCAGCACCCAGGCGGCGGCCGATGGCGCGATCACGGTGCGCAGCAGCTGGAACTGCGAGGCGCCCATGATCCGCGTGGCATGGATGTAGATCGGCGAGACGTCGCGCACGCCTGAATAGGTGTTGAGGAACACCAGGAAGAAGACGATCGTCGCGCTCATCGCGATCTTCGACTCGATGCCGATGCCGAACCACATGATGAACAGCGGCGCGAGCGCGATCTTGGGGATGCAGTAGAGCGCGGTGATGTAGGGATCGAAGATCGCCGCCACCGTCTCCGACCGGCCGAACAGGAAGCCGAGCCCGAAGCCGATGATCGACCCCAGCGTGAAGCCCCAGATCATGGCGTAGAGCGTGATCGACAGATGCCGCCACAAGGTGCCGTCGACGATCCATTCGCCCAGTTCGCGCGCCACGGCGACCGGTGAGGAGATGAAAAAGGGATCGACGAGCGTGCCCGAGGCAAGTTGCCAGAAGCCCAGAAGCGCGATACCGACGACCAGTTGCAGCACGCGGCGGACGCGACGCTTGCGGATCTCCGCGGCCTCGACGGCCATGACGGCGTGGGAGCGTTCGACGGGGCCGCCCTCGCCCGCCTCGAAGACGGAGGTGCGCGCGTCGGTCATACGGCCTCTCCCTTGGAGATCTCCGGTGCCAGTTCGGCCCAAAGCGTCTCGTAATAGTGCTGGAACTCCGGCTGGAAGCGGACCTTGAACACATCGCGCGGCTGCGGAATCTCGATGCGGGCGATGTGTTTGATCCGGCCCGGCCGGCCGGAGAACACGACGACGCGCTGCGCCAGCGTGATCGCCTCGACCAGATCGTGGGTGACGAAGACCACGGTCTTGCCGGTCTCCTCCCAGATCCGCATCAGCTCCGCCTGCATAATCACCTTGAGCTGTGCGTCGAGCGCGCCCAGCGGTTCGTCCATCAGCAGCGTGCCCGGATCGTAGACCAGCACCTGGGCGATGGCGACGCGCTTGCGCATGCCACCGGACAGCTCGATCGGGAAATGGTCCGCGAAACCGGCGAGCTGGACCTTCTCCAGCTGCGCCCGGGCGCGCGACCGGGCCTCGCGCCGGCTGACGCCCTGGAGCTCGAGCGGCAGCTGGACATTGCGCAGCACCGTGCGCCACGGCAGCAGGCTGTCGGCCTGCGTCATGTAGCCGACCCGGCGGTTGATGCCCTCGATCGCCCGGCCGTCGTGCAGGATGGTGCCGGAATTGGGGGCGAGGATGCCGGCGAACATGTTCAGCAGCGTGGACTTGCCGCATCCAGACGGGCCGACGAAGGCGACGAACTCGCCGTCCTCGATCTCCAGGTCGACATTCTCCAGGGCGAGCACTTCGCGGCCACGGCTGACGAAGCGCTTGACCACCTGGTCCACGACAATCGACATCGCTTCTCCCGACATCCCGACGATGCAGCCCCCGATCGAGGCCGGCATGCCGGGCGGGAGCGCTTCCCGCCCGGCGTCCCTTGTGGCGGCTACTCGATCGCCGCGGTCGCCTCCTCGGCGATCGACGGGTCGTAGGCGTCCAGGAAGCCGAAATCGTCGGGCAGCGGATCCTCGCCCAGCGTCGCGAAGCCCTGATTCACGAAGGTCTTGTTGAGCTCGAAATGGCGCTCGGTCGGGATCGGGTTGGGCATGTAGATCTGGCTGTTGGTGGCGAAGGCCGTATCGAACAGTTCGGGATCGAGACCCTCGAACCACTCCATCGCCCAGGCCCGGAAGGTCTCCGGCTCCTGATGGATCGCCCGCAGCGCCAGCGCGGTGCCGCGACAATAGTCGAAGACCAGCTCGCGGCGTTCGGCGATCGTCTCGTCGCTCACCTGCGCGACGATATAGAGATAGTCCTCGAGCTCCTCCGGCGGGTTCGTCGCCATGTTGAAGAGATAGGCGGCGCCGAACTGCTGCACGGCGACGTCGGAGGTCGGCGATGACAGGCAGAAGCCGTCGATGGTGCCGCGCTCCATGCCGGCCAGCATGCCGGAGCCGCCGCCCTGTACGCTGACCAGTTCGACATCGGCGTCGGGATCGATGCCGACCCGGTCGAACAGGTAGCGGAACAGGTTGTCAGGCGCCGCGCCGGGGCCAGTGGTGCCGAGCCGGAGCCCGCGCATCGCCTCGATCTTCTCCTCGACCGGCGAGCTCTCGTCCACGCCGCGTTCGGCCAGGATCTCGGCATTGACGACGATGTTGCTGGCGTATTTGTTGACCGTGCCGGCGATGATCTTGATCGGCTGACCCTGGGCCTGGGCGCGCATGGTCTGTCCCGGCGCGCCGAGCACGATGTCGACCGCGCCGCCGATCAGTGCGTTGACATTGACGCCGCGGCCCGAGGCGTTCGACACCACGTTCAGGCCGACCTCCTCGAAGAACCCGCCGCCCGCGGCGAAGTCCTCGCCAGCCCAAAGCCACGACTTCGCCGTGGAGCGCATGGTCTGCACTTCGCGGGTCTGGGCCAGCGCCCGGTTCATCGGACTGAGCAGAAGGGTCGTGGCGACGCCCTGGACGGCAGCGACGCTGCCAAGGGTGCCGGCCGCCTTCATCAGGCTGCGCCGCGACGTCGTCAGGTCGATCGGTGAAGTCATGATCCGGGCCTCCTCTGTGGTGGACTTTCCTGTCGGGATGCCGACCCTTGCGGCTCCTGGTCGGAGCTCGTGGTCTGGGTTGTATTAACAGTATATCAACCAGATCAATGTGGCCATACCCTTGTCGGACCCGGGCATGCCACTGCCCGGCGCACCACGTCCCGGCGTCCGGCTAATGGAAGTGCGGTCCTCGCCCGGCTCGTCAGCCGGACTTCACGATGGCGCTGAACTGCTTGACGCGCTCGATCTCCCGCCCTCTCGGCTGGTGATCGATCCGCTTGTTCTCCACACCGCGGTCGAAGGCGGCGACCTGAAGCAGTTCCAGGTCGGTATCGCCGATGCTCTCGAACCAGTAGGCGCCGTTGCGGGGTATCAGCAGGCCTTCCTGCGGCCCGAACTCGCCGAGCACGGCATCCCCCATGCCGTAGAACCGCACCTTGCCGGCAAGCACCATGTAGAAGATGTCCATGCCGGCATGGGCATGGAGATTGTTCTCCCCGCCTTCCCGGACTACCTGGACGGCTGCCCGCATGATGTCGGACCGGCCCAGGAGCACGATGGATTTGCTGGTCTGCGCGTCCGCCGGCTTCTCGTAGTCGAAGGCCCGGATCGTCATCGTGGCCGCCGTCCCGTCGGCGCCCGCCTGCTCCTCGATGCGGACGCCTTCATCGGTGTTGGCGGGAGAGGTATTGCTGGTCATGGCATCAATCCTTAGCTGAAACGGTCGCTCCGCAGCCCCGTGTAGCGGCGCCGCGATGTGCCTGCCGTCGGCCGGTCTAGCGCGACCAGAACGGCTCCAGCGGCAGTGGCACCTGGAGCACGACGGTGAATCCGAGATAGGTGATGGCAAGCGTGCCGGCGATCATCAGGACGATCGCCAGCCAGCCGAAGCGATGGACCTTGAGATACGCTGCGACGACCAGGGCCGGTCCGGCGAGGAAGCCCAGCAGATAGCTGACGATCAGCATCGCGATCAACCAGCCCAGCTGCGCCCAGGCCGCACCCTCGAACAGCGCCGGTGCGGCGATCGGTGACTGGACGGGAGACTGGACGGGAGACTGGGCGGGAGCCTCGGTGCCGTCGGTGTCCGCTTCGTCTTCGGCCGCCGGTGCGCCCAGCATCTTGACCATGCGCATGCCGGCAAGGGCGATCGCCAGCAGCCCGAGAACGAGCGGAAAGGCGAAAACCGACCAGTTATAGGCGTAGTACCAGGCGCCGAGGATCAGGAAGAAGCCGAGGACGACGACGATGCCGATGAGGAACGCGAACTCCGCGCTGCGGTAGTTTTTCATCGATCCGCCCTTCCGCGTCGGCGCCGGACCGCCGGCCAGAGCAGGGCAAGCAGGATGATCACGAGGATCGCCAGGGGCAGCGGCCGGAAGATGAACGTCCAGCCATGCGCCCGGCTGGCGATGTGCATGTAGGTCTCGATCATCGGCGCCAAGACGAAGCCAAGCAGCAGGGCCGGCCGGTTGAACTTGAACTCCTTCAACAGGAAGCCGAGCACACCGAAGATTATCAGGAAGAGGACGTGGGCGAGATTGTTCTCCACCGAGTAGGTGCCGACGATCAGGGTGACCATGAGCAGGGGTGCGAGAATCCGTCCCGGCACGACCGTGACCCTGGCCAGATAGGGACCAAGCAGGATCAACAGCACCGCGGCGACGATGTTCGCCACGGCGAGCGTGACGGACAGGTGGACGGCGATGTCCATGTGGTTGCGCAGGAACTGCGGACCGGCCTCCAGGCCGAGCACGAAGAAGGCGCCGATCAGGATGGCCATGGCGGAACTGCCGGGAATGCCGAAGGCCAGGGTCGGCACCAGCGCGCCGCCCTCCTTGGAATTGTTGCAGGCCTCCGGCGCGATCACGCCCTCGACCGAGCCGTGGCCGAATTCCTCGGGCTTGCGCGATGTCGCCTTGGCGGCCGCATAGGCCATCCAGGGTGCGGTCTCACCGCCCAGGCCGGGGATCAGGCCGACGAAGACGCCGATCAGGGAGGCGCGCACCACGAGCCAGATGCGCACGAAGGCATCCGCCGCCCCCTTCAGGATGTTGCGCAGCGAGGTCTCGGCGATGCCGCGTCGCGCCACGCCACCGCCTGTCTGGCCCAAGGCCACGATTTCCGGAATAGCGAAAAGACCCAGGGCGACCGGGATCAGCGGGAAGCCGTCGAGCATCTGGTCGATGTCGAGCCAGAAGCGCGGCACGCCCGACACCGAATGGTAGCCGAAGGTGGCCAGGAACATGCCCAGCGCGCCCGACAGCAGGCCCTTGACCATGTCCTGACTGCCCAGCACGGCGATGAAGGTGACGCCGAGCACGGCGATCATGAAGGTCTCGGGCGACTGGAAGTAGAGCACGATCGGCTGCAGCACCGGCAGCATGGCGATCAGCACGATGGAACCGAGGACGCCGCCGATGGCGGACGCCGTCAATGCGGCACCCAGCGCCCGGCCCCCCTCGCCGCGCTGCGCCATGGGATAGCCGTCGAGAACCGTGGCCGTGTTCGACGGCGCACCGGGTATGCCGACCAGGATGGCGGTCAGCGAGCCGCCGGTATTCACCACCGCGTGCGTCGCCAGCAGAAAGGACAGCCCGACCCCGGGGTCCATGCCATAGACGAAGGGCAACAGCAGAGCGATCGCGGTCAGGCCGCTGAGCCCGGGAACCAGACCGAAGATGCAGCCGATCGCGATCCCCGCGAGCATGAAGGCCAGCGCCTCCGGGCTCCCGAAACTGGCCAGTCCGGTCAGGATGTCGCTCATGGGCTCACACGGTCTCCCATTTCCAGGGTCGTTTCGGACGGGGCGGCCGGGACGGGATCGCCGCCCCGGCCGCCGAACGGATGATCAGAGATAGTCTTCCAGCATCACGCGCCGGACCTCCTCCAGGCGGTCGCCGGCGGCAGAGTCGTAGGTCTCGACGATCAGCTGCTGCAGCTCCGCGCCGGGCAGGTAGCCGATGCGGCGCCCCGACTCCTCGCCCTCGGCGATAACCTCGGGATCGGTCAGCACGTCTTCCATGACCTGGCGCAGGTACTCGACACGGTCTTCGGGCACGCCGGGGCCTGTCACCATCGCGCGGTGCGGCTCGCCGATCGCCGCCCGGAAGTCGATCCACCAAGCGTCTTCCTCGGAAATGTCGACAAGCTCGAAAATGGTCGGAACGTCGGGCATGTATGCCGTACGGTTGCGATGGATGATCGCGATCGCGCGCAACTGTCCGCCTTCGACCAGGCGCGATGCGGAACTGGCCGACAGGATGCCGGCGTCGACCTCGCCGTTCACCACCGCCAGGGACATGTCACGTGCGCCCTGATAGCCGGTGATGATCTCGGAATTGATGCCCAACGCATGGGACAGCACGGCCGCGACGTCGCTGATATTGTCCGCCGGTCCCGTCGCCGACCAGGTCACGACGTCGGCATTCATCGCGTCCTCGACCGTCTGCAGCGGCGACTCCGGGCCGAAGAGCAGCACCTTGGGCTCCTCGGCGGTGCGTGCCAGCCAGTTCAGCTCGCCCACGTCCCAGCGCACGCCCTCGCGGTCGACCAGCTGGCTCATGATCGCGCCTTCCGCGCTTGCATGCATCAGCGTCAGCCCGTCCTGGCTGCCGTCCGCCAGCATGCTGAGCGCCAGCAGGCCCCCGCCGCCCGGCCGATTGTCGACCACGACCTCCGCGCCGAGCCGCTCGGCGATATAAGGCGCCAGCAGCCGGGCATAGGCGTCGTAGCCGCCACCCGGCGGCGAGCCGACCAGGATCGTTACCGTCTGGCCCTGGTAGAACTCCTCGGGTGTCTGTGCCGCGGCGGACACCGACACGCACATCGCGGCGCCGGCCAGCGCCGTGGCCGCCCAGCGGGTCCAGCCCAATTTCATCACCTGTGACATCGAATTCTCCTCCTCATTGTTGTGCCGGTGGTGGCACCACGCCCCGCCAGGCCGGGAGAGCTCCCGGCATTGGTCACAAGGCGTGATCGAAAACTTTCCTGCCGGTGCTGCGTTCGACATGGCGGCCGAAGAGATATTTCAGTTCCGGCCCGTCCATCGGCGGCTGCGGCAGCTTCTGCTCGGCCTCGCTGAGCGGCTCGACCTCCAGGACCACGAATGTGTGACCGCCGGCGCCGCCGATCGCCTCGTCGAGCCCGGCCTTCAGCGCCGCCAGTTCATTGAACTCGAAGACACGGGTGAGCCCCATGCCGCGCGCGATCGCCGCGTAGTCGTTGCCGGCGCCGTTGGGCAGCGCCGCGTTGGAGGTGGCGCCATAGCTGCGATTGGAGACCAGGAAGTGAACCAGGTTCGGCAGGTTCATCTGGCGCTCGACCATCAGCATGCCGGGATTCATGCAGAAGGCGCCGTCGCCCATGAAGGCCCAGACCTGCCGGTCGGGAATGCCCATGGCGATACCGGAGGCGAACATGGTCGACAGGCTCATCGAGGCGTCGAGGTAGAAGACGCGTTCGTGGTCCCGGGTGACGTCCCACCAGATCTGACCCGAGTTGCCGGCGGACGTCACCACCAGCTGGTCGGTCTGCCGGCTGGCGAGATGGGCAAAGCAGTCGCGGTACTTCACGGTCAATGCCCTCCCTTCAGCAGGGATCTCGTCAGTGCCACCACCGTCGGCCGGCTGAAGGTGCGGCTGTGACGATAGGCTTCGCCGATCCGCGGCAACTCGTCCGGCCGGTCCACGATCAGATAGGGCAGATCGATGGCGTCGAGGACGGGCTCCAGATAGAGGCCGTTCGAGACGTGGTGCTTGTGATGGTCGCCGAAGGTGCCCCGCAGCGTGATCAGTATCAGCAGCGGCACCTCGTAGGTGTAGTTGATCTTGGTGATGGCGTAGATCGAGGTCATGAACCCCGACGCCCCCATCAGCGCGGCCGCGCCGATGCCGCCGAAATAGGCGCCCGAGCACAGGCCGATCGCCGACTCCTCCCGGTTCACCGGCACGTGGGTCAGCTGGTTGTTGCGCTCAATGGCATCCATCACGCCGGTGATCCAGTTGTCCGGCAGGCTGGCCACCAGGCTTACGCCGCACGCCGCCAATTCCTCCGCGACCCGTCTCGATACCTCGCTTGGATCGGCCATGCCTATCCTTCACCTCCCCGTGTTCGAAGTCGTCTCATGCGCGGCCATCCCGTGGCCCATCGCCTCCGGCCAGGCAGCGCTCGACCGCCATGGCCGCCAGCACGGAGATCAGGTGCGAGCGGTATGCCGCCGAGGCATGCTGATCCTCGTTGAGTTCCCCAGCCGGGACAGCGAGCCCGCCGAGCGCGCCGGGCGTGAAATCGGCCGAAAGCGCGTCTTCGAACGCCGTCGGGCGGAAGGCATGCGGGCCGGCGCCGGTGACCCCGATGCGGACCCGCCCTCCGGTCCGCGAAAGAAAGAGGCCGACCACGCTGAAGCGCGAGGCGAAGTTCTTCTCCTTCAGGTGCACCGCCATCTCGGGAACCGGGAAGGAGACGGCGACGATCAGTTCGCCAGGCGCAAGTGCCGTCTCGAAAGTGCCGAGGATGAAATCATCCGCCGCGATCTCCCGCCGATCGGTGCGGACCGTCCCGCCCAGCCCGAGCAGCGCCGACGGGTAGCACGCGGCGGGATCGTTGTTCGCCAGAGAGCCGCCGATCGTGCCGCGATTGCGCACCAGGGGATCGCCGATATCCCCGGCCAGCCCGGCCAGTGCAGGAATCCGCCGCCTGACCTCGGGCGATGCCGCCACGGTCGCGTGCTTGGTCATGGCGCCGATCTCCAGGCGGTCTCCGTGGTCACGAATGAAGGAGAGGTCGGGGATCCGCGACAGGTCGACCAGTACGCTCGGCGCGGCGAGCCGGTGCCGCAGGACAGGCACGAGGCTCATGCCGCCGGCCAGCGCCTGCGCGTCCTCGTCCTCGGCGAGCGCCTTGACCGCGGCCGCCAGCGTATCGGGCGCCTGGTGGTCAAAGGGATGCATGCCCGCTCCCCTCGTCGGCCGGCCGGCCCGTGCCCTGCGTCTCGGCTGCCGCCGCCAGCACCGCCTTGACGATGTTGTAGTAGCCGGTGCAGCGGCAGAGATTGCCCTCGAGATAGTGGCGGACCGTCTCCGGCGTCGGCGACGGGACCGTGCGCAGCAATTCCAAGGCGGTCATGATCATGCCCGGCGTGCAGAAGCCGCACTGCAGCGCATGATGCTCCTGGAAGGCCGCCTGCAGCGGATGCGGTTCGCCAGCCGTGCCGACGCCTTCGATCGTCCGCACCTCCGAACCATCGGCCTGCACCGCGAACAGTGTGCAGGACCGCACCGCCACCCCGTCGACATGCACCGTGCAGGCGCCGCACTGGCTGGTGTCGCAGCCGATATGCGTGCCCGTCAACCGCAGGCGGTCGCGCAGCAGTTCGGCCAGCGGCATGCGGCATTCGACCTCCGCCTCGACCGGGCGGCCGTTCACCGACAGGTGGATCGTCTTGCTTGGCACGCTAGGCATGCTCCGGCTCCGCATCGCGTGCCTCGGCGATCGCGCCCCAGACCCGGGCCGGCGTCAGCGGCATGCGCAGGTCGCGGACGCCGAGGTGCCAGAGCGCGTCGACGATGGCGTTGGTGATGGCGGCGGGAGGGCCGATCGTCCCGGTCTCGCTGCCGCCCTTGGCACCCAGTGCATTGCTGGGAGTTGGAGAGGCGTGGAAGTCCATGTCGAGGCGCGGCATGTCCCCGGCGCGCGGCATGGCGTAGTCCATGAAGGTGCCCGAGAGCAGCTGGCCGGATGCCGGGTCGTAGACCACGTTCTCCATCAGGGCCTGGCCCAGCCCCTGGGCCAGGCCGCCATGCACCTGCCCCTCGACGATCATCGGATTGATCACCGTGCCGCAGTCGTCCACGGTGACGTATCGCCGCACGGCCACGCGGCCGGTACGCGGATCGACCTCGACGACGGCGAGATGCATGGCCGACGGATCGTTGGAGTCGTCGGGATCGTGAAAGATCGTGCTCTCCAGGCCGGGCTCGATGCTGTGATCCGCCGGCAGGCGCGCACCGTGATAGGCCACGTCGGCGACTTCGGCGAACGATACGCTGCGGTTGCTGCCCGGCACGGTGAACAGCGGCGGCTCGTAGCGCAGATCCTCGACAGCGACCTCCAGCAGGTGGGCGGCGATGCGATGCGCCTTGGCCAGAACCTCCCCACAGGCGCGGTGCAGTGCCGCGCCGCCGACCGATACCGAGCGCGAACCCCAGGTGCCGTTGCCATGCGCGATGCGCCCGGTATCGCCCTCGACGACCTCGATCGCGTCGATGTCGAGGCCAAGCCGGTCGGCCGCGATGGCCGCGTAGGTGATGTCGTGACCCTGGCCGTGGGAGTGGGTGCCCATGAACAGCGTCACGCCGCCATCGGAGTTGACCCGCGCACAGGCGGTCTCGTAGCCGCCGTGCAGCCCTCCCTTGCGCGCCAGCGCCTTGCTCGGACCGGTACCCGACTTGTCGAGGAAGACGGCAAGACCGATGCCCATCAGCCGGCCTTCCGCGCGCAGGCGCGCCTGCTCCCGGCGCAACTCGTCGTAGTCGGCCATGGCCAGCAGCTTCTCCAGCATCGCCGGCGGGTCGCCGCTGTCATAGGTCCGTCCGATCGGCGTTTTGTAGGGAAAGTCCTCCCGGGAGAGCAGGTTGCGGCGGCGCATCTCGACCACGTCGATGCCCATCTCGCGGGCGCCGTTCTCCAGCAGCCGCTCGTTGACGAGCGTTGCCTCGGGGCGGCCGGAACCGCGATAGGCATCGATCGGCACCGTGTTGGTGTAGACGCCGCGAACCCGCGCATACGCCGCCCGCGTCCGATAGAGACCGGTCAGCGTCTGTGGGTAGGAATTGCCCGGGATGCTGGGCGCGAAGTTGCTGAGATAGGCGCCGAGCGCGGCAAGCGTCTCGACCTCGAGCCCGAGGATGTGTCCGTCGGCATCGAAAGCCATGCGCGCATGGGTGACGTGATCGCGGCCTTGCGAGTCCGACTGCAGCGCTTCCGACCGGCTGCAGGTCCACTTCATCGGCCGGCCGAGTTCGCGCGCCATCCAGACGATGGTGGGGATTTCCGGCGTGAAATTGCCCTTCACACCGAAGCCGCCGCCGACATCGGGCGCGATCACGCGCAATTTGTGCTCGGGCAGATGGAGCGCGTAGCGGCAGATCCACTGCCGCAGCATGTGCGGCATCTGGGCCGTGGCCCAAAGCGTCGTCTCGTCGCGCTCGGCATCGTGCTCGGCCAGATAGGCGCGCGGCTCCAGCGGCATCGCCGCGAGACGGTTGCTGACGAGAGTGAGGCTCGTGACATGCGCCGCCTCCGCAAAGGCGGCGGACGTCGCCTCCCGGTCGCCATGGATCACGTCGTTGACGAGGTTGCCGTCGAACACCTCGTGCACGATCGGGCAATCCTCGTCGAGGGCCCTGCCCGTCTCGACATTCGCGGCCAGCACCTCGTAGTCGATCTCGACCAGTTCGCCGGCGTGGACCGCGTCATGTTTGGTCTCGGCGATGACGGCGGCGACGATGTCGCCGACATGACAAACCTTTTTAGTTGCAAACGCAGGGCGCAGGACTTCGTTCATCGGCCGGCCGTCGCTGAACGGCATGGGATGAACGCAGACCAGCGAGCCATGCCCGGCGGCATCCCAGTCTTCGGCGGTCAGGACGCGCAGGACGCCATCGGCCTGCCTGGCCTGTTCGACATCGATATCGACGATCCTGGCATGCGCGTGGGGGCTGCGAACGAAGGCGACATGGGCGGTCCGCGGCGGCAGGAGATCGTCAACGAAGCGGCCTCGACCGCTTACGAACTTGACATCTTCCCTCCGCCTCAGCGGTTTTCCGACAAACATCCGCCCATCCCGGTTCCGGTGTTGGCGGTTCCTTGACGCCGGTCCGGCGGGCTGGAACTTCTTGATGTTGGTGTTCCATATACGGAACAATTGTTAATATAATAACCATACGGAGCCGATCCAGTGAGCGTCAAGGTCAAATCAGGGCGTTTGCCCGGATCGTATGTTTCGGGATATCAATAGGCCCGCCTTCATCCAGCGGAACCTTGTTTCACATATGGTGCAGGTTTCTGCGGCGCCGATCTGAACAACGCACAACTGATACGCGAAGGAACAGAGATGCCAGAATCCGCGGTCGTGACCGACCTGCTGCACCAGCTCGCCGAAGGTTGTCGGATCCTCGAGATGGAGGGACATGGCGACATGACCCTCGGGCATCTCTCGGTTCGCGACCCCGAATCGCGCGGCTTCTGGCTCAAGCGCAACCGGGCCGGTCTCGGGGAGATCGTCGGGCCTGAGGACTTCGTGCTGCTCGACCTCGAGGGCAACCAGCTGGCCGGGGATGGCGGCCGCCATTCCGAATGGCCGATCCACGCCGAGATCCTGAAAAAGCGTCCCGATATCGCCGTGGTCGCCCATACCCATCCCATCCACGCCTGCGTGATCTCCGGGTCGACCGATCCGCTTCTGCCGGTGACGGTCGACGCCGACTACTTCGTCGACCTGCCGCGACATGCCGAGACGTCGGCGTTGATCAACACGCCCGCGCTCGGTGCCGACCTGGCCGACGCGCTCGGCGAAAACGTCGCGGTGTTCATGGCCAATCATGGCGTCACCTTCTGCGGGACAAGCGTCGCCCATGCGATTTGCGTCGGGGTCTTCCTGGAGAAGGCCTGCCGGGCGCACCTGCTCGCCGCGGGCATGCAGGCGCGCTGGAACCTGCCCTCGGCCGAGGATCGCCACCGCCGGCATTCGCAAATCATGACGCCAGCCCATATCGAGCATTCGTGGAACTACTTCCGACGCAAGCTCGCCGCCAGTCATGGAGCCGGTGTCCCGATCTTCGGCGCGTGACCCCGGGGGTGGACCGGCGAGCCGGATGGGCGTCCGCCACGCTTGTCCTCGGCGTCGCCGGCGGGACGATGTTCGCGGTTGCCGGGCTACCGCTGCCCTGGCTCCTTGGCGCCCTGTTCGTGACGGCCGTCGCGATGGCCAGCCGGATGCCCGTGGGCGTGCCGACACCTTGCGTTCAGGTTGCCCATGTCATCCTGGCCCTGCTGATCGGATCGCGATTCCAGCCCGACATGCTGTCGCAGGCGGCGCACTGGCCGCTGCTCGTCGCTGTCACCCTGGCGCTCTTCGTGTTGACCTTCGGTGCCGGCTGGCTGTTCTTCCGCAAGGTCGCCCGATACGACAGCGCCACCGCCACCTTCGCCGCCGCGCCGGGAGGCTTCGTCATGCTGATGATGCTGGCGCAGGAGATCGGCGGCGACACACGGCGCATCGCCGTCGTGCACGCGATGCGGGTTCTGGCGATCTTCGGCGTCGTGCCCCTGCTGCTGACGGTGCTCGCGGCACCGGCCGAGATCCCGGGAGCCGCTGCCGAAACCCTGTCCCAAGGCCAGCATCCGGTCGACTGGCTGGTTCTGGCCAGCCTCGGCGCCATTGGAGTGGCGATCGGCGGAATGCTGCGGCTTCCGGGACGGACCGTGCTGGGCCCGCTGATCCTCAGCGCCGCCGCGCACGCCACCGGACTGATCGCCACCGAGCCACCGGCGGAGCTGCTGGCGGCGGTCCAGGTTATCATCGGCATCTCCGTTGGCCTGCGCTTCGCGGGATTGCGCCTGACCATGCTGATCCGCGACATGATCCTGGGTCTCGGTTGGGCCTCCATCATCCTCGGCACGGCGATCCTCGGGGCATTCCTGCTGGCGCCCTCCCTCGGCCAGGAAGCCAGTCAGCTGATCCTGATCTTCACGCCCGGCGGCCTGCCGGAAACATCGGTGATGGCGCTTGGACTCGGGCTCGACGTCGCCTCGATCGTGGTCTGCAACATGGCCCGCTTCCTGGCCATCGCCATCAGCGTGCCGTCGATCGTGTCCCTGCTTCCGGCAAGCCGTCGCGACCGGGACACCCGCTGATCGCCGCACCCAGGCGAAGCGATTTTCCGGCACGCCGCCCTTCGTCGGGGTGGTCGGGAGAGCTCGAAGAACCGGGGTCGGCGACGATGCCGAATGTCGGCCGCAGACCTCGTTTGCGGCAGCCAGGTCCGGGCTGCCTCAGCGATGGTGGCAGGCGACCAGCCGCCCCTCGTCGCGCGGTGTGAGAACGGGCCTCTCGCGTCGGCAGAGATCGGTCGCGAGCGGACAGCGCGTATGGTAGCGGCATCCCGTGGGCAGGTCGGTCGGGCTCGGGATCTCGCCGGCGGGCACGATCTTGCGCACCGCCCGCCGGGCGGGATCCGGCGTCGCCGCGATCAGGCCCTCGGTATAGGGATGACGCGGCGCGCCGATGATCGCCTTCGCTGTCCCCGTCTCGACCAGTTCGCCCAGATACATCACCGCGATCCGGTGGCTGACATGGGCGACCACGGCGATGTCGTGGGAGATGAACAGGAAGGCCAGACCCCGCTCCGCCTGCAGCGCGAGCAGGAGGTTGACGATCTGGGCCTGGATCGAGACGTCGAGCGCGGCAACCGGCTCGTCGGCGACGATCAGTTGCGGCTCGACGGCGAGCGCCCGGGCGATGCCGACCCGCTGACGTTGACCACCGGACAGCGCGTGCGGATAGCGATCGATCATGTCGCCACGCAGTCCGACCTGGCGGAACAGGTCGTCCACCCGGTCGCGCGCCGCCCCGCCACGGGCCAGGTCGTGGATGGTCAGCGGCTCGCTCACCGACTGCCCCACCGTCATCCGCGGGTCGAGCGAGGCGTAGGGGTCCTGGAAGATCATCTGCACGCGCCGGCGCATTTGGCGCAACTGGCGCCCGCGGGGCCTGACGATGCGCTCGCCGGCGAGATCGATGGTTCCGCCATCGGCGCGCTCCAGGCCGACGAGCAAGCGGCCGAGCGTGGATTTTCCTGAGCCGCTCTCGCCGACCAGGCCCAGCGTCTCGCCGGGCGCGATCGAGAGCGAGACGTCGCTCACCGCGTGGACGTGGGCGCGCGGCCGGCCGAGCAGGTCGCTGCCAACCCGGAACCGCTTGCTCAGCCCTTCGGCCTTGAGGAGCGCGCTCGCCTTCATAACGTCGCCCAGCACGCCGCGGCGTGCCCGCTTGCGCGCGGTTCGAGTGGGGGCCGCTCCTCCGCGCAGCGCGCCATCGCCAAGGGACAGCGCTCGCGAAAGGCGCAGCCGGCAATGCCGGCGCCACCCCGGGGAACCATCCCCGGCATGGTCTGCAGCGGCTGGCGATGCGCCGCACCCAGCGCCGAGGCAAGCTCCGGCCGCGCCTTGATCAGGCCGCGCGTATAGGGGTGCTGGGGCCGGTTGAGCAGATCGTCGACCCCGGCGGTCTCGACGACCCGGCCCGCATACATCACCATCGCCCGGTCGGCGATGTCGGCGACCACGCCCAGATCATGCGTGATCAGCAGGATCGCCGTGCCAAGCTCGCGGCGGATCGCCTCCAGCAGTTCCAGGATCTGAGCCTGGATGGTGACGTCGAGCGCCGTGGTCGGCTCGTCGGCCAGGAGGAGCGCCGGCTGGCAAGCCAGGGCCATGGCGATCATGACGCGTTGGCGCAACCCGCCGGACAGGTGATGCGGATAGTCGCGCAGACGTCGCGGCGCATCGGCGATGCGCACCAGGTCGAGCAGTTCGATCGCCCGCGCCCGCGCCTGCTGCCCGGACATGCCGAGATGGCGGATCAGGCCCTCGGTCAACTGCGTGCCGATGGTCAGCACCGGGTTCAGCGAGGTCATCGGTTCCTGGAAGATCATGCCGACATGACGGCCGCGGACGCGGTTCATCGTCCGCTCGCTGGCGCCGGCGAGTGCCTGATCGAGAAGCTTGAGTTGCCCGCCGCTGATCTCTACGCGTGGCGGCAGCAGGCCGGCGATGGACAGCGCGGTCATGGTCTTGCCGCAGCCCGACTCGCCGACCAGCGCCAGGACCTCGCCCGGATGGATCTCGAAGCTGAGATCCTGCACCAGCGTCTGCCGCCCGGCGCCCTTGCCGGCCGCGATGCCCAGGTCGCGAACGGTGAGCACCGGGCCCGGAGATCCGCCCGGCGCGGGGACCGCCGGCATGTGCACTGCCGTCACGTGACCTTCCTCTGGCGCGGATCGAGACTGCGTCGAAGACCGTCGCCGGCGATGTTGAAGGCCAGCACGGTGAAGGTGATCGCGAGACCGGGAAAGATCAGGATCCACGGTGCCCGCGTGATGTAGTTCCGCCCGTTGGCGAGGATCGCCCCCCATTCCGGTGCCGGCGGCTGCGCGCCGAGGCCGAGGAACGAGAGCCCTGCCGCCGACAGCACGGCGGAGGAAAAGCCGAGCGAGGCGACCACGATCAGCGGCGCGAAACAGTTGGGCAGGATGTGACGGAAAAGCACGCGCGCGCCCCCCGCGCCGACCATGGCGCAGGCGTCCACATAGGGTTTCGCGCGCTCCACCAGCACGACGCTGTAGGTGACGCGGGCATAGTAGGGGATGACGCTGATGCCGATCGCGATCATCGCGTTGGTCAGGCTGGGCCCGAGGAAGGCGAGAAGCGCCAGGGCGATCAGCGTGTCGGGGAACGCGTAGAGCACGTCGATGCCGCGCATGAGCACCGACCGGACGAGGCCGGTGACATAGCCGGCGACGAGACCGGTCATGACGCCGACCAGGAGACCGATGCCCACCGCGACGGCGCCGACCCACAAGGTCAGCCTGGCGCCGTAGAGCACCCGGCTGAACAGATCGCGCCCCAACTCGTCCGTGCCGAAGAGGTGCGGCCCGCCAGGCGGCGACAGGCGCGGTCCGACCCGCATCGCGTTGGGGTCGAACGGCGCCAGCAGCGGGGCCAGCAGAGCGGCGGCGACCAGGCAGACAATGACGGCGCCGGCGATAGCGAGGACCGGGTTCGCGCCGAGCCGGCGAAGCGTGCGCCGCGTCATATCGGACTCAGCCATGGGCGGTGCGCGGATCGAGGAAGACGTAGACGATATCGAGAATGATCGAGACGCAGATGATGGTGGTGGCGAAAATCAGCAGAAATCCCTGGATGAGCGGGTAGTCGCGCTGCAGCATCGACTGCACCGCGAGGCGCCCGATGCCGTTCCAGGAGAAGACGTTCTCAATGATCACCTGCCCGCCCATCAGGTAGCCGAAGATCAGGCCGATCACGGTGACGACGCTGATCATCGCCGGCTTGAGGGCGTGGCGCAGCAGGACGGTGCGCTGCGACAGTCCCTTCGACCGCGCGGTGCGGATATAGTCCTCCGACAGGACCTCGATCATCGAGGAGCGGCACATGCGGGCGATCACCGCGGAATAGGTGGCGCCCAGCGTCACCGCCGGCAGGATGAGGCTCTGCCAGCCCTCGCCCGCCACCGGCAGCCAGCCCAGGGTGAGCGAGAAGAAGACGAGAAGGATCAGTCCCAGCCAGAAGTTCGGGACCGAGACGCCGACAACCGCGCCGACCATCACCAGGCTGTCGAACAGGCTGCCCTGCCTGCGGGCCGCCAGGATACCGAGCGGCAGTCCGACCGCGCAGGCGACAACGAGCCCGGAGACGGCGAGGACGAGCGTGTTGGGAAGCCGGTCGACGAGCAGGCCCAGCACCGGCTCGTTCCCCATGATGGTGCGGCCCAGATCGCCCGAGACCACGCGGCCGAGAAAGTTCAGATACTGCTGCCACAACGGCAGATCGAGGCCGAGCCGGGTGCGCATCTCGTCCATCGCCTCCGGCGTCGCCGTCACCGACTGCGACATCATCACCGTGACCGGGTCACCCGGCACGATGTGGATCAGCATCGATACCGCGAAGGTCGAGACGAGAAGGGTGATCACCGCCGCGATGCCACGGCGGGCGAGGAAGGTCAGCATGGTCGGCCCGGTTCAAGAATGGCGGCTCCGCCGTCCCGGCCCGCTGGGCGTGGCCCGGCGGGCAGAACGGCGGAGCCCGATCGCGCTCCCTTCAGGATCGACTAGTCGACATACTGCACGTCATTGAAGATCAGCGACACCATGTGCCCCATCTTGAAGCCCTCGAGATCGGCGCTGGAAGCCATCAGCCAGCCCCAGCCAGGCGACAGCAGGGGCACCGCGTAGACGTTCTCCAGCAAATAGCGATGGATCTCCTGGATCGCTTCGACGCGCGCCTCGCCGGTCAGCCCCCGCTGTGCCGCCAGCATGGCGTCGACCTCCTCGTTCAGGCCCATGTTGACGAAGCCCGGCGTGTGCCAAAGGAAGTAGAGGTAGTCGGGATCGACCCCCGACATGCCCATGGTCCAGACCACCGGCGACCCGTCGGTGCGCTGGTTCTCCTCGGACATCTGGTCGAAGAAGGCGGCCACCTCGCGCTGCTCGATGGTCGCCTCGATACCGACCGTCTCGAACTGCTGCAGCATGATCTCGTGCATGCGGTCCCAGCCCGGCAGGCGATGCACCGAGAGCACGATCTCGAGCGGATTGTCCGGACCGTAGCCGGCCTCGGCGAGCAGTTCCTCGGCCTGCTCCACGTCCTCCGGCACGCCGGCTTCGCGGCACATCTCCTGGTCGGTGCCCAGCAGGCCGGGAGCGACCGGGCAGTAGGCCGGCGCGACCAGCCCCTCGAAGGCGAAGTCGGCATAGAGCGCGCGGTCGACCACCGCCCCGATCGCCCGGCGCACATTCTCGTCGTCGAGCGGCGGGATGCGCCAGGTGAAGGCCATCAGGATCTGCTGGCCGCTGAGCATGGCGGCGTGGACGTTGAAGTCCGGATCGTCCTGCAGCAGCGCCGCCTCCTCCAGGGAAGGCTCCGCGAACTGGACCTCGCCACTGCGCAGCGCCGCCATCCGGGCCACGCCCTCCGGGATCACCTGCAGCACCAGATTGGGGATGTATGGCGCGCCCGGATTGTCGATCAGCGGATGGACGTTCTCGTAGTCCTCGTTGGCCGACAGCGTGATCCGGTCGTTGCGCACCCAGTCAACGAGTGCGTAGGGACCCGTGCCGATCGGGTCGAACTCCTCGCCCGCCGTCGAGCCGGCGCAGATCATCGGCGCCTGGATACTGGTCAGGAAGCTGAGGAACGGTCCATAGGGCTCGCTCAGCGAGACGGTCAGCGTATTGCCGTCGGCCGAGGTGTCCTCGATCGGCCCCCAGGAGGAGGCGTTGGGGTTGTTGGTCTCGGGATCGACCGCCCGTTCGATGCTCGCCGCGGCCATCGCCGCGTCGAAGGCCTCGCCATCGTGGCACACGACCCCGTCGCGAAGGCTGAAGGTGTAGCTCGTCCCGTCCTCGGAGATCGACCACGCCGACGCCAGCCCGGGATGGATGGTGCCGCTGTCGTCCATGGTGAGCAGCGTGTCGTAGATCAGGTTGGTGACCTGGAGCGACTGGGTGTTCGAGGTGCGGTGCGGATCGAGACTGTCGGCGTCCACGGAGCGCGCGACGGTGATGGTGTCCGACTGGGCGAGCGCCGGCGCCCCCAGCATCGTCAAGGCGCCGACCAGGGCGCTCGATGCCAACAGGAGATGACGGGTGATCGCGCGGACGGGACTGGATGCATTAACGGCCATTGTGAATACCTCCTTGCGTGCTGATGGAACGGATGCGTTGGCGGCCACGTCATTGGCCCTTCAGCGAGATGCGCGGCGTGCGATCCAGCCAGGGCCGGGCGGCTTCTAGTTGTGATGCGAGCTGGAAGAGGGTGTATTCGTCACCGACCGGCGCGGCGAACTGGACGCCGATTGGCAGCCCGTCCTGGTTCCAGTAGAGCGGCACGGACATGGCCGGCTGGCCGCCGATGTTGAAGGGATGGGTGTAGGGCATGAAGCCGAGATAGGCCTTCCAGTGCGCCTCCGGCGTGACGTCGAGGCCGAAATGGCCCAGCCTGACCGGCGGCACCGCCAGGGTCGGCGTGAGCACGACGTCGAAGGCCTGGAAGAAGCGGCCGAGGTCGCGGCTGATGCGGTGGAGCACCGACAGGGCCAGCGCCGCCTCGACGCCGCCAATCGACCGGCCGCGCTCGATCATCGCCCAGAGCACCGGCGGGAAATCCGCCTCCGTCAGGTCGCGGTCGAGGGTCATCGCCTCCCGCGCGATGTCGGCCGCGTATTCGACCGAGATGAAGGTTTCGAAGGCTTGCCAGCCCTCGTCCGGCAGCGGCGGCGTGGCGCGTTCGACGTGGTGGCCGAGCGATTCGCACAACGCGGCCGCGTCCTCGGCCGCGGCGCGGCAGTCGCCGTGCGTGGGCGCGCCATAGGGCGCCTCGGTCGACAGGGCGATGCGCAGCGGCCGCGGCGCCTGGTTCACGGCCGCGGCGAAGGAGCACGGCATCGCAGGCGCCTCGTGGAAGGCACCGACATCGATCCCCGCCGTGGCGTCCAACACCGCCGCGCTGTCGCGCACGGTCCGGCTCAGCACGTGCTCGCAGATCATCCCCTGCCAGAGATCGCCGACCACCGGTCCGGCCGGGTTGCGGTGGCGTGACGGCTTGAGCCCGAACAGGCCACAGCAGGAGGCCGGCACCCGGATCGACCCGCCACCGTCATTGCCATGCGCGACCGGCACCATGCCCGCGGCCACCGCAGCCGCGGAACCGCCGCTGGAGGTGCCGGTGGAGTGCGCCGGCGACCAGGGATTGCGGGTCGGTCCGTAAAGGCGGCTTTCCGTGCTCCAGTCCATCGCCAGTTCCGGCACCGCGGTCTTGCCGAAGGTGACGAGGCCTGCCTGGCGGAACCGCGCCACGAGTTCGGTATCGATGGTCGATATCGTTTCGGCCCTCGGCGGCCAGCCGCAGCTGGTGACGGTGCCGGCCATATGCGCCGTCAGGTCCTTCAGCAGGAAGGGGACGCCGCGCAGCGGACCCTCGGGCAGGCCCTGTTCGATCGCCGCCCGTGCCATCTCTTCGAAGCGGATCACCACGGCGTTCAGCGTGGGATCGAGCGCCTCGACCGCCGCCACCGCCGTGTTCAGCAGCTCCATCGGGTGGACGGCGCCTGTCGCGACCAGGCCGGCGAGCGAGACGGCGTCGTGCCCGGCGTATTCCGAGGGCGACAGGGCGGTCCGGCCGGACGGGATGGCGGACTGGCGCATGGTCGAACTTGCTCCCAACATCCAGGAGGGGGGATGCTAGGGTGACAGTTCCGGACATGTCATACCCCGAAAGGGTCAGGCTCCGGCGCCGAGGGGTGGTCGCCTCGCCCCCCATGTTCACCACAGAGCAGGAGACGAAATCTTCCCATGGCGACGAGCGCGATCCTCCCTCTCATCGCCACCAAGTTGCGGCCGCCTTCCCTGCCCGCCGGCGTGGTCGCCCGACCGCGCCTGTTCGTGGGCGCCGGGCGCCTGCCCCAGCGCCGCCTGACCATCGTCGAGGCACCACCCGGCTTCGGCAAGACCACCTGCCTCACACAGTGGCACGACGCGCTGATCGCCGATGGCGTCCCGGCCTGCTGGCTGTCGCTGGACAGCGAGGATGACGGCCTGCCGCTGTTCCTCGCCTATCTCGTCGGTGCGCTGCAGACGATCCATCCGACCTTCGCCAAGGACGCGCTGGGCCAGCTTCTGTCGGCGCAGGAATCGGCGGTGAACCGGCATGCCTTCGGCCTGCTGGTCAACGAGATGGCGGCGATCGACCATCCCTTCGTCGTCTTCATCGACGACTTCCACGTCATCGCCAACCCCCAGATCACCGAATTTCTCGGCAAGCTCGCCTTGCGCGGACCCACCAGCATGCGCCTGGTCATCGCCAGCCGGGTCGCGCCGGGACTGCCCCTGTCCCGCCTGCGCATGACGGATTCGCTGTGGGAGGTCGGGCCGCGGGAACTTCGCTTCACCGCCGAGGAGATCGAGCGGTTCTTCGCCGGCCATCCAGACATGACCGTCGAGGGGCTCGCGGCCGCCTCTCTCCTGCGCCAGACGGAAGGCTGGGTGGCTGGTCTGCGCCTCGCCAGCCTGTCCTGGCACCGGTTGGGCGGCGGCAACCGGCTGGAGGCCTTCGCGGCGAGCGCGGACGTGTTCGACTTCTTCATGGACGAGGTGTTCCGGACGCTGCCGGAAGCGCTCCAGGCCTTTCTCGTCCGCACCTCCCGGCTCGACCGCATGTCCGCCGGCGTGTGCGACGCCATCATGGGGCGGCAGGACAGCGTCGCTGTGCTCGACCTGCTGGTCAGCCGGAACATCTTCACGCAGCCGCTCGACACCGATCGCACCTGGTTCCGCTACCACGCGCTGTTCTCGCAGTTCCTGCGCAACCGGGCGCAGTCGCTGGGACAGACGGCGATCGCTGAAATCGACAGCCGCGCCGGCGCCTGGTTCGAAGCCAACGGCCACCATCGCGAGGCGGTCCGCCACCTGCTGGCCGCGGGAGAGATGGAGCGGGCGGCGGCCATCATCGAGAGCCGCTGTCTTTTCGACTATCTCAGCTACGGCCTGTTCGACATCTATCACGGCTGGCTCGCCAGCCTGCCGGATGCCGTGCTGAACGCCCGCCCGCTGCTGATGCTCCTGCACGTCTGGCGCGACATCAACTCCCGCAACTACGAGCGCGCCGACCGGACGCTGCGCGATGTCGAGCAGCGGCTGGACCGCACGCAAGCCGATACCGGATCGCCCTTGCGGCTGTTGGAGCGGGTGCGCCTTTTCGACTGCCTGGTGGCTGCCTATAGCGGCGACATGGCGCGCTTCCACGCTCTCACCGAGAGCCTTGGCGGCACCGTGATCGACGACGGGCCGTTCGGGCAGGTTGACCTCGATTCCATCCTGGGTTTCGGCCATCTCCATTTCGGCGCGCTCGACAGGTCGCTCGACCTCACCTGGCGAGCCCATGGCAAGTACAAGGCGATCGACTGCTATTGGGGACTGGTGCACTCCAAGGCCATCGCCGGAATGGCCACCTTGGCCCGGGGACGGGTCGTCGAGGCCGAAACCTACTTCCAGGACGCGCTCGAGATCGCCCGGGCGAACTTCGCCAGCACCTCCTACATGGTGGGACTGTCGTCGGTGCTGCTCGGCCTCGTCCGTTACGAATGCGACGGCATCGCCGATGCCGAGGCGCTGTTGCGGTCCGGTGCGCTCGGCACGGCGGAGATCGACAGGGCCGGGCTCGACGACCGCCATGTGGTGGGCTACGTGACGCTGTCCCGCTTGCTCGCCGCGACCGGACGTGCGGCGGAGGCGATGACCGTCCTGGACCGCGGCGACAGCTTCGCGCTGGAAACGGGCAATGTGCGCCTGTCCCTGGCCATCCGCAACGAACGGGCCCGCCTCTTCCTCCTCGCCGGGCGCCTGGGCGAGGCGCAGCGGGAGAGCGACCACCTGATGGCCGGTCTCGCCGAGCAGTCCGGGCGCCTGCCGCCACTGGTCTGGCAGGTCTGGGAGCCGGCCCATGCGGTGCGTGTCCTGATCAACGTT
This sequence comes from Azospirillaceae bacterium, assembly GCA_040226215.1. Taxonomy (GTDB): domain Bacteria; phylum Pseudomonadota; class Alphaproteobacteria; order DSM-16000; family Inquilinaceae; genus JAVKFF01. The sequence goes on along the minus strand of JAVKFF010000052.1, from coordinate 49,456 downwards.
TCCCGCCGCCGCTTCTCCGCCGCGCTCGAGGCGCTGAAGCCGCTGCTGGACCGCGCCGTGCGGGAGGAGCGACTGCATTCAGTGGCGGTCCTGCAGGCGCTGACCGGGATCGCGCAAAGCGGACAGGGGCTCCGGAAGGAGGCCGCCCGGTCGCTGTCCCAGGCGCTGCGGATCGGCGCCGATTGCGGAATCGCCCGCAGCCTGGTCGACCTCGGTCCGGATTTCACGCAATGTCTGAGCCTGCACGCCGAAGCGCTCGGCCTGCGGGCGGCCAACGAAGGCTGGGCCGATTTCCTGCAGGCCATCGAACGGCTCGCCGGCGCCAAGGGCGGCGGCATCGCACTGGGCGACGACCGCGGCGCGCCGACGCTCTACGACCTGCTGAGCGAGCGCGAGCGGCAGATCACCGGGCTGGTCGCCCGCGGTCTCACCAATCGCGAGATCGGCCTCGCGCTCGGCATCCGCGAGCAGACGGTGAAGACCCATCTGAAGAACGTGTTCTCCAAGCTCTCGGTCCGCAATCGCACGCAGGCCGCGGAAAAGGCCCGCCAGATCGGTTTCGTCTGATCGAACGGTGCCGCCGCCGGCAGCCGAGGCACGGGCCGGGGATCCGGCATGGACGGGCGGAAGCGATGGATGCCGTCCGGCAATGACGCCATGCCGGCCGCGTCCATCAGATCGCCCCGCCCCCACCGTCCAGGGCGAATGAGCGCACGACGGCCTTCATGTGCTCGATCGCCGGCACGTCGCTGTCCGGGCGCATGACGCAGTACGTGGCGATCTCCGGCGATTGTTCGGCGAACGGGCGGACGACCACGCCGCGCATTCCCACCGCCAGCGCGCAGGCGGGATAGACCGAGACGCCGAGGCCTCTGGCGATCGCGGAGAACATCGCGATGCCGTCCTCGACCTCCATGGCGAAGCGCGGCGCGAAGCCGGCCCGGCCGCAGAATTCCTCGACGATCGGCAGAAAGATCTGCCAACCGCGCCGACTGCCCATGACGAAGTCCTCGTCCGCCAGGTCGGCCACGGAGATGGCGTCCCGTCCGGCCAGCCGATGGTCGGACGGCAGCAGCACGACCAGCGGCTCGCGCGTCATCGTCTGGACCTCGACCGTGTTGGCGAACCGGTGGTGTACGGTGAACCCGAGGTCGAGCCGGTGGCTGGCGACCTCCGCCGACTGCTCGTCCGAGCGGCGCCGATGCAATGACAGCTTCACTTTCGGGTAGCTCTGCCGGAACCGCGCGAGAATCTCGGGCATCGGTCCGTAGATGGCGAAGTCCATGTAGCCGATCTCGATGTGGCTGGTCAGGCCGTGGCCGATATCGCGCGTGATCTGCACCGTCTGTTCGAGCTGGGAGAGGGTGCGCCTGGCATGCCCGAGAAAGGCCTCGCCCGCCTCCGTCAGCCGGACCACGCGGGTCGTGCGCTCCAGCAGGCGCACGCCGATTTCCGCCTCGATCTCCTTGATCGTGCGGGTCAGGGCGGGCTGGGCGATGTGCAGCCGCCGGGCGGCGTTGACGAAGCTGAGTTCCTCGGCGACGGCGACGAAGGCCCGTAGCGGCCGGCTTTCCAGACTCATTATTATCAAATCCGTCAATAATCGCTGCCGAGATGGTATTTCCGATCAAGGCACAATCCCAGTAGCCTTTTCCCGACCCGCAAAAACAAGCAACGGGGATGGACCGGATGACTGCCGCCCTTTCGTTGCACGACCGTGCCATCGTTATCGATGCGGTGTGCCCCCTCCTGCGCACGCCGTCGACGATCGATCTCTATATCGAGGGCGGGCTCACCCTGGTGGCGCCGACCATCGCCAGTGTCGAGGGCGCGCGCTACGCGCTCGGCCAGATCGCCCTGTGGAAAGGACTGATCGCCGCGGACGAGCGGCTGGTCCAGGCGCACACGGCAGCCGACATCGAGGCCGCCAAGGAAGCCGGCAAGACGGCGATCCTGATGCATTTCCAGGGCGCGGATCCGATCGAATCGGACCTCGATCTCGTCTTTGCCTACAAGGATCTCGGCGTCGGCATCATCCAGCTCTGCTACAATGTCCGCAACCATGTCGGCGACGGCGCGGACGAGCGCACCGACAGCGGTCTCAGCTATTTCGGGGTCAAGCTGGTCCGGCGTTTGAACGAGGCGCGGGTGATCGTCGACTGCTCGCACACCGGCGAGCGCACGACGCTCGACGCCGTCGAGACGAGCGCGGCCCCGGTCGTCGTCTCTCACGGCAACCCGCGCGCGTTGCACGCCTCGCGCCGGAACATCACCGACGAGATGATCCGGGCGATCGCCGGCTCCGGCGGCCTCGTCGGCATCGTCGGCTTTCCGGGCTTCGTGGATTCGACCAACCGGCCCTCGCTCGACCGCTTCGTCGATCACATCGCCTATGTCGCCGATCTCGTGGGCATCGACCATGTCGGCCTCGGCATCGACTACTACAACGGCCAGGCGCCGATCGTCTCCGACGAGGAGGCGATGAACTTCTACCAGGCGGCACTGAAGAGCGGCGTCTGGCGTCCGGATACCTACCCGCCGCCGCCGCACCACTATCCCGCCGGCATCGAGACGCCGGCCACGCTCGCCAACCTGACCGCCAGGCTGCTCGAACGCGGCTTTGGCGAGGAGGCGGCGCTCAAGGTGCTGGGCGGCAACTGGATGCGCGTCTATCGCGCGGTCTGGGGGGCCTGAGCCGACGACGACGACAAGGGAAGAGCCGCCAGGAGGGCGAGACGATCGGAAAACGGAGCGGGCACGTCCCGCTCACGACAGGAGGGTGCTTAATCATGACTGGGAATGTCACTTCGGTCCTCGGAACGCTTGGCCGCCGGCTGGGCGCGGTCTCCGGCCTGGCGCTGGCCGGCGCGCTTGCCGCCGCCCCGGTCCTGGCCCAGGACGAGACGCTGCGCGTCGTCATCCACGCCGATCTGCGCAACCTCGATCCGATCTGGACCACTGCGGGCATCACGCTGGCCCATGGCTACATGATCTACGACAAGCTCTACGAGTTCGACTCCGCCGGCGTGCCGCAACCGCAGATGGCCGAGGGGCACACCGTGTCGGAGGATGGCCTCGTCTGGACCATCACCCTGCGTGACGGGCTCTCGTTCCACGACGGCGATCCGGTGACCGCCCAGGACGTGGTCGCCTCGCTGGAGCGCTGGTGGCAGCGCGACGGCATGGGCCAAACCCTGGCCGGCGTCACGGAGTCGCTGGAGGCCGTGGACGACGCCACCATCCGCATCACCCTCAGCGAACCCTTCGGACTGGTGCTCGACGCGTTGGCCGGCGTCCGCGGCAACCCGCCCTTCATCATGCCAGCCGACGTGGCGGCGACACCGGCGGACGAGCAGATCTCCGACTACACCGGCTCGGGCCCCTACGTCTTCCTGGCCGATGCCTGGGAACCCGGCAGCACGGTGGTCTACGAGCGTTTCGCCGACTATGTGCCGCGCGACGAGCCGGCGGACTTCATGTCGGGCGGCAAGGTGGTGAACTTCGATCGCGTGGAGTGGGTCTACATCCCCGACTCCACCACCACCATGGCCTCGCTGATGGCCGGCGAGGTCGACATCTGGGAACTGGTGCCGCCGGACCTGGCGGTGGCCATGGAAGGCTCGCCCGGCATCGTCGTCGAACGCGGCGCCTACTCCCACGGCGTGATCCGGCCGAACCACCTGAACCCGCCCTTCGACCAGCCCGAGGCGCGCCAGGCACTGCTCCATCTCGTCGATCAGTCGGACGTTCTCGCCGCCGCCATCGGCGACCAGGCGTTGTGGCAGGAATGCGCCGCCTACCTCACCTGCGGCGGCCCCTATGAGAGCGATGCCGGCGTCGTCGGCGTGGTCGAGGAAGCCGATATCGCGCGGGCGGCGGAATTGCTCGAGGCGAGCGGCTATGACGGTTCGCCGATCGTCATCCTCGATCCGACGGACCTGCCGGACCTCCACGCCGTGGCCCTCTATGTCGGCCAGCAGCTGCGGGCCGCCGGCGCGACCGTCGACGTGCAGGCCATGGACTGGAGCACGCTGACCTCGCGGCGCACCAGTACCTCACCCGTCAGCGAGGGCGGCTGGAACATCCTGGTCACCTACACCGGCGGCCTGGAGGCAGCCTCGCCCCTGACCAACATCACGCTCGCGGCGAATTGCGAGAACGCCTGGTTCGGCTGGCCCTGCGACCAGGAGATCGAAGATCTGCGATCGGCCTGGCGCACCGAGTCCGACGTCGAGGCCCGGCGCGAGATCGCCGAGGCGCTGCAGGAACGGGCCTACGAGGTGGTACCCTACGTCCCCTACGGTCAGTTCTTCACCTCCCGGGCGCATCGCGACGACATCACGGGCTACATCCCAGGAACGCCTATAAGCGTCTACTGGAACGTGGACCGGGCGGAGTAGTCTCGCAAGTCCATTGGCAGACGCCGGAGACCGCTCGAAACGTGCTTCGCTATCTCGTGCAGCGATTGATGGCCACCATCCCGGTGATGGGCGTGGTGGCCATCATCGTCTTCGGCCTGATCCACCTCAGCCCGACCGATCCGGCCGCGGTGATCGCCGGCGATTACGCAACGCCGGCCCACGTCGCGGAGATCCGCGAGCAGCTCCAGCTCGACCGGCCGATCCCTGAGCAGTTCCTCGCCTGGATCGGCCAGGTGCTGTCGGGCGATCTCGGCGATTCCATCTTTTCCGAGCGTCCCGTCCTGCAGCTCATCATGGCCCGTCTGGAGCCCACGGTCAGCCTGGCGCTGATGACCATCCTCGTCGCCGTGACCATCGCCGTGCCGATCGGCGTCGTCGCCGCCTGGCAGGCGCGCACGCTGCTCGACCGGGCGCTGATGCTGCTGGCGACGCTGGGCATATCGGTGCCGGCCTTCTGGATCGGCTACCTGCTGATCTTCAGCGTCGCTCTCGATCTCGGCTGGCTGCCGGTGCAGGGTTATGCCAGCCTGTCGGAGGGGCTCTGGCCGTTCCTCTCCCACCTGATCCTGCCCAGCGTCACGCTCGGCACCGCCTATGCCGCGCTCATCGCGCGCATCACCAGGGCCAGCATGCTCGAGGTCCTGGGACAGGACTTCATCCGCACCGCCCGCGCCAAGGGTCTGCCCATGCGCAAGGTGCTGATCGGCCACGCCCTCCGCGCCGCCGCCATTCCCATCGTCACGGTCATCGGCCTCGGCTTCGCGCTCCTGATCGGCGGGGTGGTGATCACCGAGAGCGTCTTCGCCATCCCGGGCATCGGCCGCCTGACCGTCGACTCGATCCAGCGCAAGGACATCCCGGTGATCCAGGGCGTGCTGCTGGTCTTCTCGGCGGTCTACGTGATCGTCAACCTGCTGGTCGACCTGCTCTACACGCTGCTCGACCCGCGCATCCGCTACGCGGCCTGACCATGCGCAGCCTGCCCCGCGCCTTCCGCACAGATGCACAGACCTCAGCCGTCAAGCCGACCGGCACGTTTGCCACCACCCTCTCCCGGCTGTGGCGCAACCCGACCGCGAGCTTCGGCGCAGCGCTGCTGGTCCTGTTGGCCGGCAGCGCCGTCCTGGCGCCGCTCCTCGCACTGCACGACCCGCTCGCGCTGGTGCCCGCCGAACGGCTGCGCGCACCATCGCACGCGCACCTCTTCGGCACCGACATGCTGGGCCGCGATCTGTACGCCCGCGTGCTGCACGGCGGCCGTCTGTCGCTGACCGTCGGCATCCTGACCGCGGTCATCTGCAGCCTGATCGGCCTCGCCATCGGCCTCGTCGCCGGCTTCAGCCGCCTGGCGGACGCCCTGATCATGCGGGTGATGGACGGCATCATGGCGATCCCGGGGATTCTGCTCGCCATCGCGCTCGCCACCATCGTTGGCGGCGGCGTGTCGACGATCGTGCTGGCCATCGCCGTGCCAGAGATTCCGGTCGTGGTGCGGGTGGTGCGCGGCGTGGTGCTGACGCTGCGCGAGCAGACCTATGTGGAGGCGGCACGCAGTCTGGGCACCCGTCCCGGTCGCATCCTGATACGGCACATCCTGCCAAACTCGCTGGCGCCGCTCGTCGTGCAGGCCACCTATATCTGCGGCCTGGCGATCCTGATCGAGGCCTATCTCTCCTTCCTGGGCGCGGGCATTCCGCCGGAGTTCCCCAGCTGGGGGAACATCATGGCAGAGGGGCGCGGCTTCGTCCTGATCGCCGAGTGGATCATCCTGATCCCCGGCGCCTTCGTCGCCGCCACCGTCCTGGCGCTCAACCTGCTCGGCGACGCCTTGCGCGACATGCTCGACCCCCGCACGCGGCGGACGCTGTGACGGCGGACACTATGACGGCGGGCAGCGCGCCGATCCTCGCCATCGAGGCGCTGGAGACCCGGGTGCGGGTTGGCCAGGCAAGCTTTCCCGCCGTCGACGGGGTGAGCCTGAGCCTCCATCACGGCGAGAGCCTTGCCATCGTCGGCGAGAGCGGCTGCGGCAAGTCGATGCTGGCGCTCTCCGTCATGGGTCTCCTGGAACCCAGGGTCGCCCGCATCGTTTCCGGGCGCGTGCTGTTCGACGGCGCGGATCTGGCGCGGCTGCCCGAACGGCGGCTGAGGGCAATCCGCGGACGCGACATCTCGATGATCTTCCAGGAGCCGATGAGCTCGCTGAACCCGGTGCTGACCGTCGGGCGACAGGTCGCCGAAGTCGTCCGCCAGCACGAAGGCCTGTCACCCCGCGCGGCCTGGGAGCGCGCGGTCGAGATGCTGGCACTGGTGCAGATACCCGATCCCCGGTCGCGGGCGGGAGAATTTCCCCATCAGCTCTCCGGCGGCATGCGCCAGCGCGTCTTGATCGCCATCGCGCTCGCCTGCGCCCCCAGGGTGCTGCTCGCCGACGAACCGACCACCGCGCTCGACGTCACGGTCCAGGCGCAGATCCTCGATCTCATCCTGTCGCTGCAGGAACGGCTCAGCATGGCGCTGGTCCTGATCACCCACGATCTCGCCGTGGTGGCGGAGACCGTATCCCGCGTGATCGTGATGTATGCCGGCCGGAAGATCGAGGAAGCCGCCACCACGGCACTGTTCGCGCGGCCGGCACATCCCTACACCAAGGGATTGCTGGGATCGCTGCCGAGCCGGGCGCGGGCCGATGGCACGCGGCGCCTCACCGCGATCCGCGGCGTCGTGCCACCGCTCTCCGCGCTCCGCCGTGGCTGCCTGTTCGCCTCGCGCTGTCCGCACGCCGTCGACCGCTGCCGGGTCGAAGCGCCGGAACTGGCGCCGATCGAAACCGGTCACGTCGTGGCCTGCTGGCGCGCCGGGGAGTTGTGGGGCCGATGACGCCGCCGCTGCTCGCGCTTGACGGACTGGTCAAGCATTTCCGGCCCCGCCGCGGCCTGCGCTGGCACCGCCCGCGGCCGCTGCGCGCGGTCGACGGCGTCAGTCTGGCCGTCGGACCGAGCGAGACGGTGGCCGTGGTTGGCGAAAGCGGCTGCGGCAAGTCGACATTAGCGCGGCTGGCACTGCGTCTGCTCGATCCCGACGCCGGCAGCATCCGCCTCGACGGCCACGAGATCGCCGGAGTGACGCAATCCGACCTGCGGCCGATCAGGCGGCGGATACAGGCGGTCTTCCAGGACCCAGCCGCGTCGCTGAACCCGCGCTTGCGCATCGTCGACCTGATCGGCGAGCCGATCCGCAACTACGAGGCCATCCGCCGTCCGGCGCTTCGGGAACGGGTCGCCGGACTGCTGGGCGATGTCGGGCTGGATGCCGAGCACCTCGACCGGTTCCCGCACGAGATCTCCGGCGGCCAGCGCCAGCGTATCGGCATCGCCCGGGCGCTGGCTCTCGATCCGGCGCTGCTGGTGCTCGACGAGGCGGTCTCCGCGCTCGACGTCTCGATCCAGGCACAGATCCTCAACCTGCTGATGGACCTGCAGGACGAACGGCGGATCGCCTATCTCTTCATCGCGCACGATCTCAGCGTCGTCGAGCATTTCGCCGACCGTGTCGCGGTGATGTATCTCGGCCGGATCGTCGAGACCGCGCCCGTCGCGGATCTCTTCGCCGGCGCCCTGCACCCCTATACCGAGGCGCTGCTCGCCGCCGCCCCGACACCCGATCCGGCGCGCTCCGGCCTGACGCGAAGGCGTCTTCTCAAGGGCGATCCGCCGAGCCCGTCGGCGATCCCGTCGGGCTGCCGTTTCCGTACCCGCTGCCCGATCGCCCAACCGCTCTGTGCGGAGCGTGACCCGGCGCTGCTGCCGGTCGACGACACGCGCGCCGTTGCCTGCCATCTGCGCCCCTGAAGGTACCGACAAGGGAGTTCCGACCGATGACCCTGGACAGCACGCGCCTCGCCGACGACGTTCGAACGCTGCTGGAGACCTACAACGTGCCCGGCGCGGCCGTCGGCGTGGCCAGGGGCGGCGAAACCGTCTTCCGCCATCTGCACGGTGTCATGTCGGTGGACGACGGCAGGCCGGTCACCGAGCGGTCCCTGTTCGACATCGGCTCGATCTCCAAGACGGTGAACGCCGCCGCCCTGGCGCTCGTCATCGACCGTGGCGAGGCGGACTGGGACGACCGCGCGATCGATCACCTGCCGGACTGGCGGCTCAGCGACGCCTCGCTGACGCCGATGGTGCGGCTGCGCGATCTCGTCGGCCAGCGCATCGGCCATGGCGAGGACAACATCACCAACTACCACTCGCATTTCAGCCGCGACCAGATCATCGCCCAGATCGCCGACCTGCCGCTTCGCGTCGGCTTCCGCAGCGAATGCGCCTACCAGTCCTATGGACCGATCAGTGCCGGCGCCGTCGTCGAGCGGCGGTCAGGACGATCCTGGGAGGATTTCGTCGAGAGCGAAATCTGCAAGCCGCTCGGCCTCGCCGACACCTTCGCCAGCTACTTCCGCCTCGCCGACACCAGCATCGCCTGCGATGCGCACGTGACCGATGCCGACGGTATCAGCCGCGTGGTGCCGCACCGCAATTTCGACAACCTGGCGCCTGCCGGCTCGGTCGTCTCCAGCCTGCGGGACATGGAGCGCTGGTTCTCGCTGTTCGCGCTCGGCGGCACGATCGACGGCACGCGCCTGCTCAAAGAGGAGACCGTGCGGGAAATGCTCCGCCCGGGCGTGCTGGTCAACCCGACCGGCATCCATCCGCAGCGCTGGGTCTCGCGCTACGAGGCGAAGCTCGTCGGCTATGGCTGCGGCTGGTACGCCCACGACTTCGCCGGCCACCGGATCAGCGAGCACACCGGGGCGCTGGAGGGCTTCTTCGTCTTGGGCTGCGCGGTACCGGAGGCCGGCCTCGCCGTCGTCATCCTCACCAACCAGCACAAGTCCGACGTGGTGAACCCGCTGCGCTACCTGCTGCTGGCCGAGGCGCTGGGACTGCCGCAGCGGGACTGGGACGCGCGTTTCCGAAAGGTGTCGGAAGGCGCCAAGCGGCCGCTGGTCATGCTTGACGGCGAACCCTATTACTGGCGGCCGCTCATGCGTCATGCGGACTGGCGGCCGAGTTTCGCCGCGGCCGACTACGCGGGCGACTATGCCAATCCCGTCTACGGCACGGTGCCGGTGCGGTTGGACGGTGAAGGGCTGACGATCGACATCATCGGCAATCCGTGCGTGCTGGAGCACTGGCATGGCGACCTCTTCCGCGCCGTGCCCCGCGATGCCGTTATCGCCTCCTACTACCCGGAAATCTTCGTCCGTTTCGCGCGTGAGGATCACGCCCCGCTCCTTCGCCTAGAGATACCGACCATCGGCCGCTTCAAGCAGACGGGGACCAGCTGACGCCGGCAGCGACAGCGGCAGCGTTTCGGCCGACTGCCGGTGCATCACGCCGACAGCGCCCTCCAGCCCGATGCGATCGCATCGATGCGATCGGGCGTCAGGGTCGCCATGAACGTGTCGACGAGGCGCGACTTGGGCTGCTCGTGCGGCGAGATCACGCTGTAGTTGAACGGGATCACCGGCCGGAAGGGCCGGATGGCCAGCCCCCGGTCGCGGAAGATGTTGGCGGAGAATGGATCGGTGATGGAGAGGCCGACACCCTCCTGAACCATCGCGCAGGCGACGGAGCCCGCCTGGGTCTCGGCGATCAGCCGGCGCTGCACGCCGGCGTCCTCGAAAACCGCGTCGATCTTCGGACGCGACGGAAACTGGTCGCCGAGAGAGACGAACGGCTCGCCTTCCAGCATGTCCGCCGTGATCACCTCGCGGGCGGCGAGCGGGTGCCGCTGCGGGAGCGCGCAAACGGCCTCCAGATCGACCAGTCTTTCGATGCGAACCTCGGGCCTGCCCACCGGGACGACCGCGAAGCCGAGATCGCATTGCCCGGACAGGATGCGGCTGACCACGCCGTCATAGTCGCTGACCTCGAGCGCGACGGAGACCTCGGGATAACGGCCGGTGAACTCGGCGATCGCCGCCGGCAGCAGGCCAACGGCGATGCTGGTGACCGCGACGATGCGCAGATGGCCGGGACGGAAGGTGGCGATGTTGTGCGCAGCCCGGCTCAGCCGGTCGAGCCCGACGAAGCTGCCCTCGACCTCCTTGAAGAAGGCGCGCGCTTCCGTCGTCGGCACCATCCGCCGGCCGAGGCGCTGGAACAGCGTGAACCCGACAATCTCCTCCAGATCGCCCAGCACGCGCGTCGCCGTGGGTTGCGAGGTATGAAGGCTGAGCGCGGCGCGTGTCACCGACCCGGTCAGCATGATCGCCCGGAAGACCTCGATCTGTCGCAAGGTGAGCTGCCGCGCCGCCATTGGACCTCCATCTCTCATATCGCTTCTGAATAGTATGAAGAAGATTTGATATTTGTTCGAATGATTCCGGCCACTCATACTCGGCCTGTCGCTACCGTCGAAAAGGCATTCGCGTCATGGCCGCAATCACCCGTCTGCGCTCGACCCGCCGTATGAGCCGCATCGTCATCCATGACGACCGGGTCTATCTTTCCGGCCTCACGGCGGACGATGCCAACGCCGACGTCGCCGATCAGACGCGCCAGGTGGTGGCGAAGATCGACGCCTTGCTGGGGGAGGCCGGCAGCGACCGTTCCCATCTGCTGCAGGCCTGGATCTGGCTCGCCGACATCGGCGATTTCGATGCCATGAACAGTGTCTGGGACGACTGGATCGACGGCCGGGAGCCGCCGGTCAGGGCCTGCGTCGAGGCCAGGCTCGCCCGCCCGGAGCTCAAGGTCGAGATCCAGGTGACGGCCGTGCGGGCCTGAAGGCATGTCGACGCCCGATGAGGCCGAAACGGACCCGGCGCGGACGGACCGGATCCTTGTGGTCGAGAACCTCTCGATCCGCTTTCGCCGCCGCGACGAGACGGTTTCCGCGGTCGACGGCATCTCCCTGGACGTCGCCCGGGGCGAGACGCTCTGTCTCGTCGGCGAGAGCGGGTCCGGCAAATCGGCCACCGCCCTTGCGCTGATGCGCCTGCTGCCGCCGCAGGCGATCGAGCGCGTCTCCGGCCGCATCGTCTTCGACGGCAGGGATCTCTCCGGCCTGCCGGATCAGGAGATGCGGCGGCTCTGCGGCGACCGCATCGCCATGATCTTCCAGGAACCGATGAGTTCCCTGAACCCCCTGCTGACCATCGGGCAGCAGCTCGACGAAGCCATCGACGCGCATCGCAGGGTGGGAGCCAGGAAGCGTCGCGACCGCATCCTGGAGCTTCTGAACCTCGTCGGCATCGACCGGCCACGGGATCGCGTCGATGCCTATCCCCACCAGCTGTCCGGCGGCCAGCTTCAGCGCGTGATGATCGCCATGGCGATCGCCAACGAGCCGGACCTGCTGATCGCCGACGAGCCGACCACGGCTCTCGACGTCACCGTGCAGGCGCAGATCCTGTCGCTGCTGCGCCGCCTGAAGCGCCAGCTCGGCATGACGCTGCTGCTGATCACCCACGATTTCCGGGTGGTCCGGGCGATGGCCGACCGGGTCTGCGTCATGCGCGCGGGCGAGGTGGTGGAGATCGGCGCCGTCCGAGAGGTGATGGAACGGCCGCGCCACCCCTACACGCGCGAACTGCTCGACTCCGAGCCCGAGGAACGCGCGAGCCGGCCGACCGACGACACGCTCCTGGTCAGCGCCACCGATATCGCCGTCCGCTATCCGGTGTACAGCCGGTTGATGCGCCGTGTCCGGAGCCACTTCACCGCGCTGGAGCAGGCCGATCTCAGCCTGCGCGAGGGCGAGACCCTGGGTGTCGTGGGCGAGAGCGGATCGGGGAAGAGCACGCTCGGCCGGGCGCTGCTTCGCCTGGTTCCAACCGAGGGGCGCATCGTCTTCCAGGGCCGGGACCTCGTCACCCTGCCGACCGACGAGCTGCGCCGGCACCGGCGCGCCATCCAGATGGTTTTCCAGGACCCCTTCGGCTCGCTCAGCCCGCGAATGCGCATCGGACCCATTGTCGGCGAAGGCCTGCGTGTCAATGGCCTCGCCCGCGACCGGATCGCCTATGACCGCGCGGTGGCCGAGGCGCTGGCCGATGTGGAACTCGAGCCCGCGCTGGCCCGCCGTTTCCCGCACGAACTGTCCGGCGGCTAGCGCCAGCGCGTGGCGATCGCAAGGGCGCTGATCATGCGGCCCAAGCTGATCGTGCTGGACGAGCCGACATCGGCGCTCGACCGTTCGGTGCAGAAACAGATCGTCGTGTTGCTCGCCCGGCTGCAGCGGGAATACCGCATCGCCTATCTCTTCATCAGCCATGACCTCGCCGTGGTGCGGGCATTGGCCGACCACCTGCTCGTGCTCAAGGCCGGCAGGGTCGTCGAGTCGGGACGGGCGGAGGCCATCTTCGCCGCGCCGCGAACCGACTACACGCGCGAGCTGATCGCCGCCGCCTTCCAGCTCACGGCCACGACCGACGATCGCCCCGGGGCCTCCGCACCGTGACCGGGAGCAGCCTCACGGCCGGCTGGCCGCCCCTGGTGCCGCCCTTCGACCCGGTGGACGCGTCGACGGCCCTGCTGCTGGTCGACCTGCAGGTGTTCGACTGCGCCCGGGATCGCGGCTGGGGACCGGTGCTGGCGTCGCGATACCCCGAGCTCTACCGCCACTATTACGACCGTCTCGACCGGATCGTCCTGCCGCGTCTTTCGGCCCTGCTGCGGACCTGGCGATCGCATGGTCTGCCCGTCATCCACCTCAGCGTCGGCCCGCATCTCGCCGACGGCTCCGACATGCTGGGCGACCGGACACGCGCCACCGGCGCGGCGGTGCCCCCCGTGCCACCCTTCGGCACGCCCGATCACGCCGCCATGCCCGAACTCGCGCCGGATATCGGCGAGCTCCGGCTGAACAAGACGACGCGCAGCGCCTTCACCTCCACCGGTATCGACGCCCATCTGCGCCAACTCGGCATGCGGCAGCTCATCATCGGCGGGGTGCTGACCAATTCCTGCGTGGAGTCCACCGCACGCGATGCGACAGACCGCGGCTATCGCGTGACGCTGCTGGCCGACGGCGCCGCCAGCTTCGACCGGGAGAGCCACGAGGCCAGCCTTGCCTGCTTCGCGCGGCTTTTCGGTGCCGTCGCCCAGTGCGGCGACATCGTCGCCCGCCTGGACGGCACCACCGACCGCCCCATCGCCACGACCACAACCACGGGAGACCTGTCATGACCATGCACACAATCCGCCTGCCGCGCGCCGCGCTCCTTTCGCTCGGCCTCGCCGTGTCGATGGCGACGGCGCCGGCTGCCTGGGCGCAGAGCACCGTGACGATCGCCCAGGGTGTCGACCCCGACGTCCTCGATCCGGGACACGACACCTTGATCACCAGCGTGTCCACCATGCTGAACATCTACGACACGCTGGTCCAGCGCACCGGCGAGGGCGATCTTGTGCCGTCGCTGGCGACCGAATGGCGCTTTCCCGAACCCACTGTGATGGAACTCGACCTGCGGCAGGGCGTGACCTTCCACGACGGCAGCCCATTCACCGCGGCGGACGTCGTCTTCTCCCTCAACCGCTATGTCCGCGAGGAGAACCCGTTGTCCATCCGGCCGCAGATCGCCGGCATCATCGACAGCGCCGAGGCGATCGACGACCACACCGTGCGCATCAACATGCCCACGCCGCAGGCGACCATCGTCGCCAACCTCGCCCGCTATCCGATCCTGTCGGCGAGCGCGTTCGAGGAAATGGGCGAGGACGCCTACGGCCAGGCACCGGTCGGCACCGGGCCTTATGCCCTCGCGCAATGGGACCGCAACGAGCAGATCGTGCTGGAATCCTATGACGAGCACTGGCGCGGAGCTGCCGATGTGGACCGCGTGGTGATCCGGCCGATCCCGGAGGACTTCATCCGCTTCGCCGCGCTGCAGGCCGGCGAGGTGGACATCATCGGCAACATCGCGCCGGAGCGCGTGCCCGAAGTGGAGGCCGATCCCGATCTCAGGGTGGAAGCCGTGCGCTCGGTGCGCAACATGTTCGTCGGCATGAACCCCAACGTTCCGCCCTTCGACGACATTCGCGTGCGCCGGGCGATGAACCACGCCGTCAACGTGCCGGCCTTGGTCGAAGCCATCCTCGGCGGTCACGGCTATCCCAATGCCAGCCCCTGCTCCGGCGCCATCTTCGGCTACGATCCGTCGATCGAGCCCTATGCCTACGATCCGGAACAGGCGCGCGAACTGCTGGCCGAGGCCGGCTATCCGGATGGCTTCACGGTCACGATGTGGGGGCCGAACGGCCGCTACCTGAAGGACCGCGAGATGCAGGAGGCCATCGCCGGCCAGCTCTCCGCTATCGGCGTCCGGGTCGAGCATCACATGCCGGAATGGTCGGAGTTCATCCAGCACTTCCTGTCCGGCGATATCGAGGGCATGTACTTCATCGGCACCGGCAACCCGATCCTCGATTGCGAGGCGACCATGGGCTACCGATTCGACAGCCGACGCGGCGGCGACTTCTACAACCGGCCGGAACTCGACGCCCTGATCGACCAACAGATCCAGGAACTCGATCCCGAACGCCGCGAGGAAATCTTCGCTGAGATCCAGGCCATGATCCTCGAGGACGCGCCCTGGATCTTCCTCTACGACCAGGAGGACCTCTACGGCGTGAACAACCGCATCGAGTGGTCGGCCCGCTCGGACGAAATGATCTGGGCCTACGACATCCAGCTCGCCGACTGACCGATACGCAATCGGTGAACCGACACCCGGGCGGCCGTCGCGCCGCCCGGGCCGCACCGGAACGGCCCCATGCTCCGCACCATCGGATCGCGCCTGCTGCAGGTGCCCATAGCGCTCCTCGGCATGACCCTCATCGTCTTCCTGTTCGTGACGGCGAGCGGCGATCCCGTGCTGCTGCTGGCCGATCCGGGCGCCAGCGACGCCGACCTCGAGGCGATGCGGCGCGAGCTCGGCTTCGACCGTCCCTGGATCGTGCAGTACCTGTCCTTCCTCGGCGATGCGCTGACTGGCGATTTCGGGACCTCCTTCCGGCACCGCCTGCCGGCGATGGACTTCGTGCTGGGCCAGCTCCCGGCCACGCTGGAACTCGCCGCCGCCAGCCTTGTCATCGCCACCGCAATCTCGATCCCGCTCGGCATCACGGCGGCGCGCAACAAGGGAAAGCCGATCGACCTCGTCGCCACCATGGTCGCCGTGCTCGGCCAGTCCATGCCGGTCTTCTGGCTCGGCATGCTGCTGATCCTGGCCTTCGCCGTGGCCCTGCCGATCTTCCCGGTCGGCGGCCGCGGCACGCTGGCGCATCTGGTGCTGCCCGCAGTCACGCTGGGCTGGTACTTCAACGCCCTGATCACCCGCATGGTGCGCTCCACCATGCTGGAGACGCTGAACCAGAACTACGTGCGCACCGCCCGCGCCAAGGGCGTGCCCGAACGCCGCGTCGTCATGCGCCACGCCTTCCGCAACGCCCAGGTGCCGATCATCACGGTCTGGGGCCTGCAGGCGGGCAACCTGCTCACCGGCACCGTGGTCGCCGAGACGGTCTTCTCCTGGCCCGGCCTCGGCCGCGCCAGCGTCGCCGCCGTGCTGGCCCGCGACATACCCGTGGTGATGGCCAGCGTCTTCGTCTTCACCGTCATCTTCCTCGTCATCAACCTGCTGGTCGATCTCTCCTACTATCTGATCGACCCACGGATCCGGCAGTAGGCGCATGGTGTCGCTGCTCAAGACCGCCAAGGGCGCCATCGGCGCCACTGTCCTGGCCATTGCGGTGCTCGCCGCGCTGTTCGCCGACGTGCTGGCGCCACTGGACCCCACCCTGCAGAACCTGCTGGCGCGGCTGCGCCCGCCGATGTGGCGCGACGATGCGGGCCAGCTCTACGTGCTGGGTACCGATGCGCTCGGCCGCGACCTCCTCAGCCGGGTGATCCACGGCGCGCGCGTCTCGATCATGGTGGCGATCGGCGCGGTGCTGGTCTCCGGCGTCATCGGCACCACGATCGGGCTGTTCGCGGGCTACTACCGCGGCATGGCCAGCGCCATCGTCATGCGCTTCATGGACATCCAGCTTTCGATTCCGATGATCCTGTTCGCCATCGCCTGGATCGCCTTCTTCGGCGCCGGCCTATTGAGCATCATCATCGTCATCTCGGCCTGGGGTTGGGTGCAGTACGCCCGGCTGGCGCGCAGCATCGTGCTGTCGCTCAAGGAGCGGGAGTTCGTCCAGGCCTCGGTCGTGCTCGGCGCCCGCGACGGGCGCATCATCCTGGGCCACATCCTGCCCAATCTGATCAGCTCGATGATCGTCATGGCCACCTTGCAGCTTGGCGAGGCGGTGCTGCTCGAATCCGCTCTCTCCTTCCTCGGCATGGGCGTCGGCCCGCCGACCGCGACCTGGGGATCGATCGTCTCCGACGGCCGTTCCTACATCGACACCGCCTGGTGGATCGTCGTCTTTCCCGGCGCCGCCATCACGCTGCTCGTGCTCGGCGCCAACTTCCTCGGCGACGCCCTGCGCGACCACCTCGACCCGCACCACAACTGACCGCGAGACCCCGCCATGGAACCGATCAATATCGTGATCTCGATGGATTGTGAGCCGGTCAGGCCGGCGGACCGGCAGGGCCCGGCGACCAGCGGTCCCAACAGTTACGAGGACAGCGCCCGCTTCATCGAGGGCTACGCAGCCATCGCGCGAGAGTTCGGGCTGCCGGTCAGCTTCTTCATCCATCCGGAGACCGCGGCCGCGCACCCGCGCCTGTTCCTCGACCTGGAAAGCGACGGCGCCTGCCTCGGCCTGCACCTGCATCCCTACAAATTCGACCCCGAGACCTATCCGACCCATTTCGGCTCGCTGAGCGCGATGCGACAGACGGCGCTCGTGTCGGAGGGCACGGCGATCTGGCAGCGCGCGCTTGGCCGGCGGCCGGAATATTTCCGGCCCGGCACCTTCTCGGCCAACGACGCCACCTTCGCGGTGCTGGAGGAACTGGGCTTTCGCGGCGGCTCGATCTCCTGTCCGGGCCGCAACTTCCCCGATCTCTATGCCTCCTGGATCGGCGCGCCGCCGGATCCGCACCGCGCCAACCCGGACTTCCGGTTGCTTCCGGGCCAGCTCGACTTCGTCAACCTGCCGCTGACGGTCGACACCTCGCGGACCGAGATCCGCAACGCCAGGAGCTTCAACTGGGACCTGCGGCCCGACTATCTGGATGCCGACTATCCGACCATCGCCGGCAACATCGTCGCCCAGATCGTGGACCGTGCGCCGGCCGTGCCGATGATCATGATCGTCACGCACAACGACAACGACTTCACCGACCGGCGTGACCGGGTCGCCGACAATCTGCAGCGCAGCATCGCCGCCATATTCGAGGCCTGCGACGCCCGTAGCGTACCGGCGGCCGGCGCCACGGTCTCGGCCGTCTGCGACAAGGTCCGGTCAAGCGTTCCGGCCGCGCCGCCGGCCTTCACCCTGGGGCACGCCGCGATCCAGACAGGCTGAAGCGGCATCGTCGCTGCTGTCGGCGTCACGCCCGTGGGGTAACGCCCGCGGGGCCACGTCCGGCTCAGGCGGTTTCCCGGTCGAGCAGCTGCTTGAATCGGTCCAGTTCCTCCTGGCTTCCGGCGACGGTTTCCGCCTGACCGGGGTAATCCCGCCTCTCGACGTCCCGGCAGAAGGCGGTCAGGGCGCGCACACGCTCTTCCCGGATCTGCTGGCGTAGCGTGGCGATCCGGCCATAGGTCCGGGCGTGGCGCGGGCTGCGCTCCTCCTCGCCGCAGACATCCGACATGAACTGGAAGATCACGTCCGCATGCCGGCCCGAGCCCAGCGAGATCGTCACCAGGCCCGTGCGTGCCGTCAATTCAGCCATCACCGGTTCCACGATCAGTTCCGCCTCAACCGCGAAAGCGCCGGCCTCCTCCAGCCGCCGGAACCTGCGGTGCAGATCCAGGGCCTCCGCCGCCGTCTTGCCCACCGCGCGTACACCGCCCACCCAGGTCGACTTGCGCGGCACCATGCCGACATGTCCGACCACCGGGATATCCTCATCCGCCAGCATCTGGACGACCCCCATGCCGCGGCCGATCAGCACCGCGTCGGCGCCATGGGTCAGCGCGAAGAATGCCTCGCGCAGCAACTCCTCGTCGGTGATGCGCTCGGCGAAGCCCAGCGCGGCAGTGACGAAGAGGTGCGGCGAGCCTTGGCGGATCGCCTCGACGCCACGCGACCGGCAGACGATCATGTCGCAGCCCGCGGCCTCGGCCGCCGCCGCCTCCTCCGCGGTATTCGCGGTCACCTGGACGTATTGCCGCTGCCCCCGTGCCGCCCTCAGGTCGGCGATGGTCAACTTGCGCATCGCCGGCCGGGCGCCCCAGTCGAAGATGCGCTTCACGTCAGCCCGCCGATCATTGCCGCATCTTCTCGGCATAGTAATCGGGCGCCACGGTTCCGGGCTTGGCGAACCATTGGGGAACGTCCACGCCCGAGTAGAGCAGGATGTTGCCCCAGGGGTCGAAGGCGCCGGTGCGCACGATCACCTTCGCCCGGGCCGCCATCTCGCCGAGGATCGTCTCATGCGTGAGCATGTCGTGTTCGGCGTCGGCGAAAAGCCGTCTGACCTTGTCGAGCAGCGGCTGGTTGTTGGTCGGCAGCGTGTCGGCATAGGCGACCTTCTCGGCGATGAAACCGCCGGCGATGGCCGTCAGCACCGTCTCCAGATCGGGTACGTCCGGCACCAGGGCGAGATCGATCCGCCAGGCGTCGCGCGGGATCGGAAAGCCGGCGTCGCAGACGATCATCAGGTCGCCATGCCCCATGCTGGCGATCGCGTGGCACAGCTCCGCGTTCAGGATGTTGCCGCGGTTCATTCCAATCTCCTCAAAAGGTTCCATAGGTTTCTTGATACAGCTTGTCAGCTTGTATGCGATTGGCGAGCGCCGGGATGACGCCGAGCCGGGTGCAGGCGAGCGCACCGCAGGCGCAACCGAAGCGAACCGCATCGAGGATCGGCCGCCCTTCCCCCAGCGCCACCGCGAAGCCGGCGTTGAACGCATCGCCCGCACCGGTGGAGTCGACGACCGCCACCTTGCAGCCCGGCACGGTCTCCTCGCCCTCGTCGGTGAGCACAAGCGTGCCGCGTTCGCCCATGGTCACGACCAGGTTGCCGACACCGAGATCGCGCAGACGCCGGGCCAATTTCGGTGTCGGTGTCGGGTCGTCGGCGGGCAGGCCCAGCAGGATGCGGATCTCGCTTTCATTGGGCGTGAGGTAGTCGACGAAGCGGAAGATGTCGGGCGGGAGCTCGCGCGCCGGAGCGGGGTTGAGGATGGTGAGCGCGCCGTGCTCGCGCCCGACCTGCATGGCCCGCCGCGCCGCCTCGGTCGGGATCTCCAGCACCGTCATGACGATGCCGCTGCCGGCGATCGCCGGCGTGGCCGCCTCCACATGCGCCTCGCCCATCAGCTCGTTCGCGCCCATGTCGAGGATGATGAAGTTGTCGCCGTCCCGGTTGAGGATGATGAAGCCGACACCCGTGGGCCGCTCCGTCGTGGTGGTGAGGTGGGTCGTGTCCACGCCCTCGGCCGCGTAAAGGTCGTGGGCGATACGGGCAAGCGGATCGTCGCCCAGGATGGCCACGAGAGCGGTTCGCGCGCCGAGCCTGCTGGCCGCGACGGCCTGGTTGGATCCCTTGCCGCCCGGCCCCATGTCGAAATCCGAGCCCAGCAGCGTTTGGCCGAAGACCGGCAGTTCGGGCGAGCGGATCGTCATGCCGACGGCGAAACTGCCCACCACACTTATCCTGGATCCTGCCATCTCTGCCCTCCCCCGCGCCTGCCTCGCGTCCCGGCGACGTGCGTCACTGTCCCATGGCGGCCGACAGGATCGTCTCCTCGGTGATGTCGTCGCCTGTCACTTCGCCACGCACGCGCCCCTCGTGCATGATCAGCACGCGGTGGCACTGGCTGATCAACTCCGGCATTTCCGAGGAGATCAGCAGGATGCCAACCCCCTGCTCGGCCAGCCCCGCCAGAATGCCATAGATCTCCGCCTTGGCGCCGACATCGATGCCGCGTGTCGGCTCGTGCAGGATCAGCACCCGCGGCCGCGTCGCCAACCCCCTGGCGATGATGATCTTCTGCTGGTTGCCGCCGCTCAGCGTGCGGATTTTCTGCCTCAGATGAGCGATCCGGGCGTCGAGCTGGCGCACATAGGAGCGGCCGAGCGCCCGCACCTTGCGGCCGTCGACAAAGCCCAGGCGGCTGACCTTGTCGAGTGAGGAGGCGACGACATTCTCCTGTACGCTCATCGACAGCAGCGCCCCCGCCCCCCGGCGGTCGGCCGGGACCAGCGCCATGCCGGCCCGGATCGAGCGGCGGGGCGCGAGGGGCGGCACGGACTGGCCCACCACCGTCACCGAGCCGCCGCGCGGGATGAGCCCGAAGACGGCCGCCGGCAGGTCGTCCTTGCCGGAATCAGGCAGGCCCGCGACGCCGAGGATCTCGCCGGCGCGCAGCTGGAAGCCGACGTCCCGCAGCACCGGCGCGGCGCTCAGCCGCTCGACGGCGAGCACCGCTGGACGGTCCTGGTTGGCGGCGATCGGCTGCGCATGCGCCCTGGTCGAGAGCTCGAGCGCCCGGCCCACCATGGAGGCGATCAGATGGGCCGGCGTGACGCCGGCATTGTTCTCGACCGTCTCTATATGGCGGCCGTCGCGCATCACCGAAATCCGGTCGGCGATGTGCAGCACCTCCTCGAGGTGGTGAGAGACGTAGACGATGGTCACGCCCTCGGCATTGAGCTGCTCGATCACGCGAAAAAGCCTCGCGGTCTCGCTCTTGGCAAGTGCCGAATTCGGCTCGTCGAGGACCAGGATCCTGGCCTTCTGTGAGATCGCCCGGGCGATCTCCACGAGTTGCTTCTGCGCGACCGAAAGATCGGCGACTGGTGTTGACGGATCGAGGTGCTCCATGCCGAGCCGCTTCAGGCTGGCGCGCGCGGCCTGGCGGATTTCCCGGCGCCGGAAAAGGCCGTAGGCCGGCCGGGCCGCCAGCCGGTCGAGCATGATGTTCTCGGCGACGCTCAAATTCGCGCAGAGCGAGAGTTCCTGATAGACGACCTTGACCCCGATGCGCTGGCTGGCCATGGGCGACGGGATGGTGATCTCCTCGCCGTCCAGCAGGATCTCGCCTCGATCGGGCTGCAGTTCACCCGCCAGGATGTTCATCAGCGTGCTCTTGCCGGCACCGTTCTCGCCAACCACGGCGTGCACCGAGCCCGCCTCGATCGACAACCCGACATCGTCCAGCGCCAGGACGCCGGGGAAGCGCTTGGTAATTCCCTTCAGCTCGACGATGGGTGGTGCGGTCAACGCGCTTGGTCCTGGATGCGGAAAGCGGCGGCCGGACGGCAGGACGCGCGGCGGGGCATCGCCACGCGTCCCAGCCATTCGCATGCCTGCTAGCGCGACAACACGTCCTCGATGTTGTCGGCGGTGTAGATGCCCACGCCGGTATCGAGGTTGCTGATCGTCTCGCCGTTGAGGAACTGGTAGATCAGGTTCACCGCCTCGAAGCCCTGACGTTCCGGCGCCTGGTCGATGGTCGCCTGGATGGCGCCGTCCACGATCAGGTCGATGGTCTGGTCGAGAAGATCGAAGCCCACGACCTTGACCCGGTCGCCGGCGGCGTTGCGGTCTACCCATTCGCCGGCGGCGGGGGTGGAACAGCACTCCAGCGAGAGGATGCCGTCGACACCGGGATTGGCCAGCATGGCGTTCTCGATGCTGGCATAGATCTCCTGCGGGTCGGTGCCGGTGTTGACGGTCTGCACCACCTCGATGTCCGGATAGGCGTCGAGTGCCTCGCGGGCGCCGGTCTCGCGGTCGATCGACCATTGGGCGGCGGCGTCCAGCGTGGTGATGATCACCTGGCCGCTGCCGTCCAGCACCTGGGCCATCAGATCGCCGGCCTCGCGTCCGGACTGCACCAGATCCTGCCCGGCGAAGACCAGGCGGTCGCTCTCCGGATTGTCGGTGTTGTAGGTGACGACGGGGATGCCGGCCTCGATCACC
Organism: Azospirillaceae bacterium; assembly: GCA_040226215.1. Lineage (GTDB taxonomy): Bacteria > Pseudomonadota > Alphaproteobacteria > DSM-16000 > Inquilinaceae > JAVKFF01. The sequence goes on along the minus strand of JAVKFF010000052.1, from coordinate 26,969 downwards.
CGGTTGATCAGCGGCGCCAGGGCGTCGGTGCTGACCGAGGAGATCGCCAGTCCGTCCATCTGGCCCATCAGCGTTTCGATCTCGCTGATCTGCGCGTCGGCGTCGGCGCCGACCGGGCCGATGAAGACCGCGTTCACGCCCAGCTCCTCGCCGGCGCGGGCCACGCCGTCGCGGATGAACGGCGCGAATTCGTTCGAGACGTCGTGATAGGAGACGTAGATGTCCAGCGTCTCGCCGCCCGCGACCGCCTCGGCGATACGGTCGGCGAGCGCGAAGTCGGCCACGTTCGTGCCGTCCTGGCCGTGCGCCGGCGCGAACTGGACGGTCAGGGCGACGGCGGCTGCCGTCGCCAGGTAAGTCGATTTCCTCAAGGTCCTGCCCTCCCTAGCAAGCGGTGGTTCGGTGATTTTTCTGACCCGACAAGGCGTCACCGCGCACGCCGTCCGGCCGTCCACTTGTCGATGCCCACGGCAACGATGATGACGAGGCCGATCATCAGTTCCTGCACGAAGGGCGAGATGCCCAGCAGCACCAGACCGTTGCGCAGCACGCCGATGATCAGCACGCCGAAGATGGTGCCGAGAATTGTGCCCTCACCACCCGACAGCGAGGCGCCGCCGACGATTGTCGCGGCGATGACGTCGAGTTCGAGGCCGAGACCTGTACGGCCGGCTTGTCCGCTTGGCAGAAAGGCCATGCTGAGGATGCCGGCAATCGCCGCCAGCAGGCCCATGACGACGAACGCCCAGATCTTGACCGCGTTGACCGGCATGCCGGAGACGCGGGCCGCCTTGGCGTTGCCGCCGACGGCGAAGATGCGGAAACCGAAATTGGTGTGGGCGAGCACGATCCAGGCGACCAGCGCAATCGCCACGAAGAACACGAGCTGCATCGGGATGACGCCGAACAGGTAGCCCTGGCCGACGAACTCGAAGCTCTCCAGGACTTCCGGAACGGCACCCAGGCGCTCGTTCACCGTCACCGGCTGGCCGTCGGTAACCAAGAGCGCGATGCCGCGGATCACGCTGAGCATGCCAAGCGTGGCGATCAGCGAGGGAATCCGGCCGTAGGTCGTCAGCACGCCATTCACCACGCCGACCGCGACGCCGATGGAAAGGCCGACGATCACTGCCGGGAACAGCGCCCACTGCGCCACGATCAGCATGCCGGTCGCCAGGCCCGCCAGCGCGTAGGTCGAGCCGACCGAGAGGTCCACCTCGCCGGAGATCAGCACGAAGGTCATGCCGACCGCCATGATCCCGAGCAGCGAGACCTGACGCCCGACATTCAGCAGGTTCTGCGAGGTCAGGAAGGACTCGCTGGCAAAGGAGAGGCCGACGCACATCAGGACCAATGCCAGGAAGATGCCCGTCTCGCGCGCGCCAAGCGCCCGCCCGACCATCGATCGCAGACCGAAGCCACCTTGGCCGGCATCGCCGAAGCCGCGCTCCTCCTCAGACTTTATCGGTGATGACATGCTGCTCCTCGCATGGCGGCTCCGTGGGGCTCACCGACGACTTTGTCGCCACGACCTGTCGCCCGACGGCCCGACGCCGGTCTCCTGCCGTCACGCCGCGTGCATGAAGCTGCCGGCGGAGACCACGTCGAGCTTCTCGTAGTTGCCGTAGTCCCGCACCCGCTTGAAGGGCGCGTTGCTGACGGCGTTGTAGGAGCAGATGTAGCCCCAGCGATAGGTGTCGCTCTTGTTGGCGTCGGAGCGGTGCAGCAGGTTGCAGTGGAAGACCAGCGCGTCGCCGGGCTCCATTTCCACGTACTTCTTCGGAAAACGCTCAAGGGCAGCGGCGATGAACTCCGGGTCGACATTGGTCTGACCGGATTCGCGGGTGTGCTTGAGCCGCCCCAGGCGATGGCTGACCGGCAGCACCTGCAGGCACCCATTGGCTGCGGTCGATTTGTCCAGGGCGATCCAGATGCTCAGCATCTCCGGCGCCAGGCAGCCATATTCGTGCCAGTAGCCGAAATCCTGGTGCCATTCCCAGGCGCCGCCCTCGCCGGGCTGCTTCATCGTCATCTTATGGCTGTAGAGATAGACCTCTTCGCCGATCAGGCCGGTCGCCAGGCCGACCAGGCGCTCGTCGCGGGCCAGCAGGCCGTATTTGTCGTCGGCCGCGGTGTTCCACATCTTCAGCAGGGTCTTGTTGCCGTCCCGGTCGCCCTTCTCCATCACCGCCGACTTGGCGGCGGCGGATTCGAGATCTTTCCGGGCGTGGTCGCGGAAGTCGTCGACCTCCGCTGGCGACAGCAGTCCCGGCCGCACGAAGTAACCTTCGCTCTGGTACAGGCCGCACTCGACTTCCGACGGAGCAAGCATCAGTTCGCCCTATCCTGGATCACCATCCCGTCCGACCGATCCGGTGATCGGCGGCTGCCAGCGCCGACGGTGTCGACCGCTCCATGGTCGGACCGCTTCTTTGGCGGTCGGCGTCGTTCGCGCATGGCGTGGACCGATTACCGACCTCCGCTCGGGTTGAGGGCGTCTCGTGTCCGTTGCCGGCCAAGCTAGGCAACCCTGGAACGCATTGGAATGGACGATACATCCATGCGCTTGTATAAAACGAACATGCCCCAGATGCTCGCTACGTCGCGCTTCATCGACGATTTCCACTACTTCCCCGCGCCCGGTTGGACGCGGTACTGCTTCACCATATTGCGGGCGGGGCGGGTCGACGCCGCGCCCGGCTACATGATCTCCCGGCCGCACTACCCGGGGCAGGACCTGCTGTATTGCCTGTCCGGTGCCGGCTACATCTCGTCCGACGGGCGCACCCACCGCGTCGACGCCAATCAGCTCGCCTGGATCGCCAACGAGGGCGCGCACGCCCACTGGCCGGACCCCTCCCGACCCTGGCGTCTGCTCTGGCTTCGCCTGGACGGACCGGACAACGCAGCCTGCCGGCACAAGCAGTTCGGCAGCGATCGCCCTGTCGTCACCATCAAGCGGCCCAGCGGCGTGTTCGTGTGGTTCGAGAGGCTGTTCGACACCCTGCGCGGCGAGAACACGGAGATCGACGCCATGCTCAACAGCCTGGTGGCCGAGTTGCTCCTGATCATCGAGGACTCGCGGCGGGGTGCGGAGCCGTCGCGCCTGCCGACGCCGCTGCACAACGCGGTGAATGCCATGCACGCAGCGCCCCAGGAGTCCTGGCACGAGACCGATCTGCAGCGCATGTCGGGCATCAGCGCCACCCATCTTCGCCGCCTGTTCCGCAAGCATCTACAGAGCACGCCGCGGAAATGGCTGATGCGCGAGCGGCTCCTGCTCGCCCAACGCCTCCTGCTCGACACCGATCTTCAGGTCACCGAGATCGCCGAGCGCTGCGGCTTCTGCGACGTCTATCATTTCAGCCGCGACTTCAAGCGCGCTTCCGGGGTCAGCCCGCGCCGGTGGCGGGCGATGGAGCGGGGCGGACCGTGATGACGACCGTGATGACGCCGGCGATCCCGGTCCCGGCAGCGCACGGGCCGTAGCGCGACCGGGCCCCGACCGTGGCGTCGCGCGGCGTCCTATCGCACCTCGTTGACGTAGGTGAAGCCGTCGGTCACCACCCGATGCCAGGCGACAATGGTGGGTGCGCCGCCCTGATCGAAGGCGGTCTGGTTGATGACCAGGATGGCGCGCGCCTCGCCGATGTCGAGAAGCGACCTGTCCTCGGCGCTGATGGCGTCGGCCGTCAGTTGCTCCCGCACCGCGTCGAGGCGGATGCCGTAGCGTTCGAGCAGGTAGAGGTAGAGCAGTTCGGGCACGTTGGGCGGCTCGGGAAAGTCCGGCAGGCGTGACCGGTCGAGTACGAACTCCTCGTGCATGACCACCCGTCCGTCGACGGCCCGGGTGCGCCGCAGCGCCAGCACCTCGGCGTCTTCCGGAAGGTTCAGCTCGCGGCGTTCCCGGGCGTCCGGCGCGCGGCGGGTCAGGGAGATCACCCGCGCGCGGGAGCGCAGCAGCGCGCCGTCGGCGCCATGCAGACGGAAATACTGGAAGAAATAGCGCAGATTGTGCTGCGGCATGCGCCCGGTGACCACGGTGCCGGTCTTGCGCCGGCGCATGATCATGCCCTCGGCCTTGAGGTCCGACAGCGCCCGCCGGATGGTTCCGACGGCGACACCGAAGCGCTGACCCAGCGCCACCTCGCTCGGCAGCACCGTGCCGGGCGGCCAGGCGCCCATCAGAATCTGTTCGGAGATCTGACGCTTTATCTGCTCGTAAAGCGGCACCGACTGAAGATTGCCCCGGTCACCGATGGCGACGGTCACGCATGTCACTCCCGAATGTCTCAACCTTGGTTCATAGCCCAGGTCGATTTGAGATTGACAGACCCTACCAGCGATGCGCTTTCATATAAACTATATAGAAATAAAGCGGAGGCGGCAGTGCCGGATGGCGGACACGACCGAACCGGTCTCCTGAAACAGGCACTGGAACACATCGACGGCGACGAGGCCTGGATGATCGAGGCCTTCGGCCGCACGATCTCGGTCGACACATCCTTCCCGCCCGGGCGCAACTACGCCGAACTCGCCAACGTGCTCGACGGCATGATCGGGCCGATGGGCTTCGCCTCGCACCGGGTCCTCGTGCCGGAGGCGCTGTGGCGCACGCCGGGCGGGCCCGCCGACGGCGAGCGCGTGAACCTGGTGGCGCGCCGGCGGACCGGCCGGCCGGTCTGCGCGGTCTATTTCCATGTCGACACGGTGCCGCCCGGCGATGGCTGGTCGATGGACCCGTTCCGCCTCACCCGGCGCGGCGACAGGCTGCACGGGCGCGGCGCGGCCGACATGAAGGGCACGATCGTCAGCGTGCTCGCCGCCATCCGCGCCGCCGACGCCGCCGGCCTGCCCCTGATGTTCGACGTCGACCTGCTGTTCTGCACCGACGAGGAGGGCGGGCTCTATCCCGGTATCCGCTATCTCGCCGAAAAGGGCGAGATCGAGGGACACCTGCTCAGCTTCAACGGCCAGGCGGCGCCGCGCATCTGGGGCGGCTGCTTCGGCAGTATCGACCTGGAGATCAGGATCCACGGCCGCACCGCCCATTCCGGCGATCCGGTGGGCGGCGTCAACGCGCTGGCGGCGGCCCTGCCGGTCATGCAGGCCTTGCAGACGCTCGGCGGCGCCCTGCGCGAGCGCGCCTCGGCGATGACGCCGCCGCCGCATTTCCCGCCGGGTGAGCCGCTGCGTCCCCGGCTGACCCTGGCGGCCGCGCATGCCGGCGACAAGGGCTCGGCCCTCCCCGGCCTCTGCCGCCTCGTGGTCAACCGCCGCTACATGCCAGAAGAAGACGCCGCAGAGGTGATCGCGGAGGTGGAGCGGACCGTCGCCGAAGCGGTCGCCGAAACCGACGCGCTCGACTGGTCGGTCACCGTCATCGGCCACCTGGCGCCGGTCTCCGATCCGACCGGCCCGCACTGGCCGCGCTGGCAGGCCGCCCTCTCGCAAGGCTTCGGCTGGCCGCGTGAGAGCTTCCGCGAATACGGCTCGGGCACCAGTTCGGACATGGGCTGGGTGCAGCAGGCCGGGATCCGCGAGATCCTGCTGGGCGGTCTGACCAGGCCCGACAACGGCGCGCACGCCGCCGACGAGTACACCACGCTCACCGACCTCAAGGCGCTCGCCAGAAGCGTCCTCCTCTACCTCGCCGACCACCCGCTCGATCGGGCGGATGCCTAGTTTCACGAACCAGCAGCAGGGAGACCTCACCATGAGAAAGCCATTCACCGTCAAGCGCCGCACCTTCCTCGCCGGCAGCGCCAGCGGGCTCGCCATTTCCTCGCTGGGCATGCCGCGGCTGGCGGTCGCCCAGCCCGTCCCGGGCGGCACGCTCCGGGTCAGCGTCGACCAGGGGCCGGACGTGCTGAACCCGCTGCTGCACCGGGTGAACCCGGAATACCTGATGGGCGAGCTGCTCTATTCCGGCCTCACCAGACTGTCCCGCGACATGACGGCGGAACCGGACCTGGCGGAGAACTGGAGCGCCTCGGACGACCTGACGAGCTGGACCTTCACCCTGCGACCGGGCGTCGTCTTCCACGACGGCTCGCCGCTGACCGCCGAGGATGTCGTCGCCACCTTCACCGCCATCCTCGACGAGGCCACCGGCTCGCCCGCCCGCCGCAATGTCGGGCCGATCGAATCGGTGACGGCGACGGACGACATGACCGTCGTCTTCCAGCTGACCGGGCCTTATGCCGACCTGCCGATCGCGGTCGCCTACACCGATGCCAAGATCGTACCGGCCGCGGTCCTGGCCGACGACATCGGCCGCCTCAATCAGGAGGTCATCGGCACCGGTCCCTTCCGCCTGGTCAGCTACGAGCCGGAGCGCCTGGTGGTGGTTGAGCGCAACCCCGACTACTTCATCGAGGGACGGCCCTATCTCGACCGCGTGGAAATCGTCATCTATCCAGACTCCACCGCCGAGAGTTCGGCCATCATCACCGGCGACACCGACCTGATGGTGCGCACCGCGCCGACCGATTTCGAGCGCATCTCAGGTGCCGGCGGCGTCGTTGGCATGCGCATCCCGTCGGGCCAGTTCCTCAACGTCATCATGCGCTGCGACCAGCCGCCCTTCGACGACGCGCGGGTGCGCCGGGCGCTGGCGCTCGCGGTCGCCCGCGAGGCGCTGATCGCCTTCGTCGCCGAGGGCTATGGCACCGAGGGGCAGGACACGCCGATCTCGCCGGCCTATCGCTACCACGCCGATGTCGGCGACCGGCAGATGAACATCGACGAGGCGCGAAGCCTGCTCGCCGACGCGGGCTATCCTGACGGTCTCGACCTGACGCTGGTCGCCTCCGATCGGCCGGGCACCCGAACCCAGCTGGGCGTTGCCATGCGCGAGATGGCGGCACCGGCCGGCTTCAACATCGAGGTGCAGACCATGCCACACTCGACATATCTCGATCAGGTGTGGCTGCAGGGCCAGTTCTATGTCGGCTTCTACAACATGCAGCCGACGCCTGACGGCATCTTCTCGCTGCTCTACACCTCGGAATCGCCGTGGAACGAGACGCGCTGGAACAATGCCGAGTTCGACCGCCTGGTCACCGAGGGCCGCGAGACCGCGGACGACGCCCGGCGGGCGGAGATCTACGCCGAGGCCCAGCAGCTCATGCATGACGAGGTGCCGACGGTGATCCCGGTGTTCTTCGACCAGCTCTCCGCAAGGCGCGACTATGTCGAGAACTACGAGATCCACCCGCGCGGGGCGATCTTCCGTCTCGACGAGGTCTGGCTCGGAGATGGCGCGCCCGATCGCGGCTGATCCCGATCGCCGCTGACATCGTGGCGCCCGGGCGGCCCGGTCTCGCCCTGCCTCACCTCGAGGCCGGGCCGCCCACATTCTCCGACTTCGCCGGATAGCCGTTCATGTCGCTGCTCTACCTCGTCAAGCGGACGGGCTACATCCTCTTCACGCTGCTGATCGTCTCGGTCCTGGTGTTCTTCATCACCCAGGCGCTGCCGGCCGACGCGGCGCAGATGCTGCTGGGAGAGAACGCGACCGAGGACGCGCTGGCCGCGGTGCGCGAGCGGCTCGGCCTCGACGAGCCGATCCCGGTGCAGTTCTGGGCCTGGTTCTCCGGACTGCTGGCGGGCGATTTCGGCATCTCGCTGCGCACCGGCCTGCCGGTCGCCGACATGATGTTCCCGGCCCTGGCGCGCTCGCTCCTGCTCGCCGGCTTCGCCCTCCTGGTGCTGATCGTCGTCGCCATACCGATGGGGGTGCTGGCAGCGCTCCGGCGTGGCAAGGCGACTGATGTCGGGGTCAGCCTGCTCTCCTATGTCGGCGTCTCGCTACCCGAATTCGTCACCGCCACGCTGGCCGTGCTGGTGTTGGCCAGTCCCGAGGTCGGCCTCTTCCCGTCGACCGGGTACGTGCCCCTGACGGAGGATTTCTGGGATGGGTTGCACCACCTCGCCCTGCCGGTGCTCACCGTCTCCGTCATCCTGATCGCGCATGTCTCTCGCATGGTGCGCTCCGAACTGGTCGACGTGCTGCACACCGACTATATCCGCGCCGCCCGCCTGAAGGGCCTCAGCCGGCGGCGCGTGCTGTGGCGTCACGCCGTCCCCAATGCGCTCTTGCCCACGGTCACGGTGATCGCGCTCGATATCGGCTATCTCCTGGGCGGCATCATCGTGGTGGAGGAGATATTCGCCTTCCCCGGCATCGGGCGGCAGCTGATCGTCGCCATCGAGAGCCGCGACCTGCCGGCCATTCAGGCGGGGGCCCTGATCATGGCGGCGACCTATGCGCTGGCCAACTTCCTGGCCGACCTCACCTACGCCCTGCTCGACCGGAGGATCCAGTATGACTGACCTCCTCCGGCGCCTGGCGCGCTCGCCCCAGGGCGCGATCGGCGGCGTCATCGTCGTCTTCGTCTTCCTGCTGGCCGCCTTCGGCCCCTGGCTGGCTCCGGCCGATCCGGAGGCCTTCAACTACACCGCCCGCTTCGAGGGACCGGGCGCCTCCTTCCTTCTGGGCACCGACCAGTTCGGGCGCGACCTGTTCTCGCGCATGCTCAGCGGCGCGCCCGCGACCATCTTCATGGCCGTGCTGTCGACCTTGCTGGGCACCCTGCTCGGCGCCTTCATCGGCACCGCCTCGGCCTATCTCGGCGGCCGCGCCGACGAGGTCATCATGCGCGTCGTCGACGCGGTGATGGCGATCCCCAGCCTGCTCTTCGCGCTGCTGATCGTCACCGCGCTGGGTGCCAGCAGCGTCAACGCCTTCATCGCCATCGGCATCGCCTTCGCGCCGGGCATGTCCCGCGTGGCTCGCTCCGTCGCCCTGACCGTGCGCAAGCAGGACTATGTCAACGCCGCCATCGCCCGCGGCGAGCGGGCCAGCTACATCATCGCCCGGGAGATGATGCCCAACGTGGTCGCTCCGATCGTCGTCGAGGCGACCATCCGCGTGGCCTTCGCCGTCATGCTGCTGGCCACGCTCAGCTTCCTCGGCCTCGGCGCCCAGCCACCTTCGGCTGAATGGGGGCTGATGGTCTCGGAATCCCGGGACTACCTGTTCCGCAACCCGTGGATGATGATCTGGCCGGGCCTCGCCATCGCGATGGTCGCCATCGGCTTCAACCTTCTGGGCGACGGTCTGCGCGACGCCCTGAACCCGAAGACGTGAGGCCGGCATGAGCGACACGCCAGACAACGCCGTCCCCGTCCTCGATATCGCGGGCTACACCCTTGACTACCTCATGCCGACGGGCACGCTGCGCGCGCTCGAGGAGATCGACCTGACGATCGCCCGTGGCGAGGTCATGGGCCTGGTCGGCGAGTCTGGCTCGGGCAAGTCGACGCTGGCCTTCGCCATCATGCGCGACCTTGCCGGCAACGCGCGTGAGCAGGCCGGCACCATCCGGCTGTCGGGCACCGATCTGCGCGGCCTGTCCACCGGCGAGTTCGCCCGCTTTCGCGGCCGGCGCATCGGCATGGTTTTCCAGGACCCGGGCACCGCGCTGAACCCCACGATGACGCTCGGCACCCAGGTGGCCGAGACGCTGGTCCGCCATCACGGCCTCGACTGGCGCGCGGCCTGGAAGCGCGGCACCGGCATGCTGGAGCGGGTGGGGCTCAAGACCCCGGCAGCGATGATGGCGCGCTATCCGCACGAGGTGTCCGGCGGGGAGAAGCAGCGCGTGGCCATCGCCACCGCCTTCGCCTGCCAGCCCGAATGCATCCTCTTCGACGAGCCGACGACGGCGCTCGACATCATCACCGCGCGCTCGATCCTTGACCTGTTCCGCGAACTGCAGGCCGAGACGGGTGTGGCCTCGCTCTACATCTCGCACGATCTGGCGTTGGTCTCCGAGATCGCCCACCGCGTCGCCGTCATCCATCGCGGCCGCATCGTCGAGGAAGAGCCGGCCGACGAGGTCTTCCGCGCCCCACGCGAGGACTACACCAAACAACTGATCGCCAGCGTGCCGCGGCCGGACCGGCCGTTGACGCCGCCCCTCGCGGATGCGACCGGCGAAACGCCCCTGCTGCTCGAACTCGATGGTGTCGGCATTTCGTACGGGCGCCCGTCGATCCTGAAGCGGCTGTTCGGCCGCTCGGAACGCGTGGTGGGCGCCCGCGACGTCTCCTTCGCCGTGCGGCCGGGCGAGATCCTCGGCCTGGTCGGCGAATCCGGTTCCGGCAAGTCGACCATCGCGCGGGCCCTTGTCGGCCTCAACGCGTTCAGCGGGCAGGTGCGCTTCGCCGGCCGAACGGTCGCTGGCCCGCGCGACATGGACGCCGGTTACCGGCGCAACGTGCAGATCATCTTCCAGCACCCGGACTCCTCGCTCAATCCGCGCCAGCGGGTCGAGGAGATCCTGGCACGCTCCCTGATCCTCGCCGGGACGCGCGACCGCCGCGAAATCGCCGCGACGATCGGCCGGTTGCTCGAGGACGTCGCCCTGCCGGTCGACTTTCGACGCCGCTTCCCGCACCAGCTGTCGGGTGGCGAGAAGCAGCGCGTCGCCATCGCCCGCGCCTTCGCCAGCCGGCCGCGACTGGTGATCTGCGACGAGATCACCTCGGCGCTCGACGTGTCGATCCAGGCTCAGATCGTGCGCCTGCTCCTCGACCTGCGCGAACGCTACGGCACAGCCTACCTTTTCATCACCCATGACCTGAACCTGGTGCGCCAGATCGCCCACCGCCTGGTGGTGATGTATCGCGGCGACGTGGTGGAGACGGCACCCGTGGAGACCATCGCCACCGTTGCGGCCCATGCCTACACCCGCGAACTGCTCGGCGCCGTGCCGACCCCGGTCGGCTGATCCGCCGATGATCTCCCTTACCCAGACCTGGAGAAGACAATGAGCCGAAAGGCCCTGCTCGACCGCATCGATGAGCGCGCCTGCCTCGATTTCCTGGCGACCATGGTGCGGCACAAGAGCTACACGCAGACCGAGGGCGAGAAGGCGCTGGCCGGCTTCATGGTCGAGCGCATGCGCGATCTCGGGCTGGAGGCGGAGTTGAGCCCCGTACCCGGCGACCGGGTCAACGCCATCGGCCGCTGGAAGGGTACCGGCGACGGCAGCGCGCTGCTGTTCAACGGCCATCTCGACACCAATCCCGCGACCGAGGGCTGGACGGTCGATCCATGGGGCGGCGTCATCGACGACGACTTCATCTACGGCATCGGCGTGTCCAACATGAAGGCCGGCGACGCCGCCTACTACTGCGCCGTGAAAACGCTGATCGACGCCGGGGTCAAGCTGAAGGGCGACGTCATCCTGACCTTCGTCGTCGGCGAACTGCAGGGCGGCATCGGCACAGTGGCGGCGATCGAGAGCGGTATCCGGGCCGACTACTTCATCAATTCCGAGCCGACCGACCTGCAAGCCCTCACCATGCATGCCGGCGCCTTCTCCTTCACCATCGACCTGATCGGCGACACCCGTCACCTTTCCAAACGCGAGGAGGCGGTCGACGCCATCGCCGCGGCCGCCGAGCTGATCCCGCGCATCAACCGCATGACCTTCTCCGGCGCGAAGTCGGCCGAGCACCTGTCGGTCAATCGGGCGCATGTCGGCGTGATGCGCGGCGGTCTCGGCTCGGAGTTCCACGAATGGCGGCCGCCCCAGGTGGCCGATGTGGTGCGCCTGAAGGGCTCCGCGCGCTACGCGCCGGGCCAGAGCGAGGACGGCGTGCTGGCCGATTTCAGGAAGATGCTCGACCTTCTGGAGCGCGAGTTTCCGGGCCTGAAATGCCGTATCAGCTCCGATCGGGACGAGAACCGGCCGACCATGCCGCCCTTCGAGGTGGCCAGGGATTCCCGCATCGTGCGCGCCGTCAACGAGGCCTACCACGCCGTACGGGGGATCGAGCAACCGACCGGTGCCCTGCGCCCGCCCGCCTTCTACGGCACCGATGCCGCCCACCTCTATCAGAAGCTGGGCATGGAGGGCATCGTCTGCGGGCCGGGCGGCAAGTACAACACCATGCCCGACGAGCGGGTTGAGATCGCCGACTACCTCGACATGATCCGCATCTACATGTTGGCGATCCTCGACATCTGCGAAGAGGCCTGAGGGCAGAGGCCTGGGGGTAGAGGTTTGAGGCCAGAGGTTTGAGAGCCTGAGGGAAGCGGCCTGAGGCCGGACGCCTCGCTCCTGCCCTGTCGCCGTGCCGGCCCTGTCGCAGCGACCTGTCGGCGGCTAGTTCACCTCTTCCAGACTTCGCCGCAGCACGACGCGGCCGATCAGGGTGACGAGGCCGACGCCGATGGCGGCATAAAGGATGATCAGGATGATCACCGCGTAGAGCTGGTCCATGGAAAAGACCGTGCCGTACTGCTTGACGAGGCCGCCCAGCCCGATCACGGCGATCAGCACCTCGCCGTTGATCAGGCCCTTGATGCCGCGCGAGACGCCGAAGCGGGTGCCAGCCAGGAAGTAGCTCGCGCCGGCTGGCAGGCGCACCTGCCAGAAAAGCTGCCAGCGATCGGCGCCGAAGGAGCGCGCCATCTCCAGCTGGCGCGGATCGGCCGCGCGGACGGCCGTGGCGGCATTGGTGGCGACGATGAAGATGGAGAAGGCGACGACGGTGGCGATCCGTGTCGTCGAGCCGATGCCGAACAGCATCATGAACACGGGCACGAAGGCGATCATCGGCGCCGAGAGCCCCGCCTTGACGAAGGGGCCGATCGACAGCTCCACCAGCCGCGAGAGGCCGATGCCGACGCCGACCAGCGTGCCGACGAAGAGCGAGATCGCCAGGCCGGTCAGGAGCGCCAGCGTGCTGTCGAGCAGCGGCGCGGTAATGATGCCGCGCACCCACATGTCGAGGAAGGCGGCGAGCACGGAACTGAGCGGCGGGATGGTGAGGATGTCGGCCGTGCGGCCCACCGTCTCCCAAGCGATGGCGAGCACGCCGACGGACACCAGGAAGGGACCGGCGTTGCGGATCCCGGTCCGAACACGGCGCCCGGCAATCACGCCGCGACCTCGCCGCCGTCCTTGCTGATCATGCCGCGCAGACGGTCCCAGACATAGCCGGTCAGTTCGACGAAGCGCGGGTCGCGCCTGGTCTCCTCCGTGCGCGGCCGCGGCAGGTCGATGGCGATCTCGTCGATCACCCGGCCCGGCCGCGCGCCCATGATCAGCACGCGGTCGGAGAGGAAGACGGCCTCGTCCATGGCGTGGGTGATGAACAGCACGCTGAGATCGGTGCGCGACCAGATGTCGAGCAGGTCGGTCTGCAGCAGCAGCCGGGTCTGGGCGTCGATCGCCGAGAACGGCTCGTCCATCAGCAGCACCTGAGGCTCGACGGCCAGTGCCCGCGCCAGCCCGACCCGCTGCTGCATGCCGCCGGACAGCATGCGCGGATAGGCGGCGGCGAAATCCGCCAGGTTGACCGATTCCAGCAGCCGCCGGGCTCGCCGGTGCCGCTCGTCGCGCGCCATGCCGCGCAGCTTCAGCCCGAAGGCCACATTGTCGAGCACGCTGAGCCAGGGCAGCAGCGCGAAGGACTGGAAGACGGTCGCCCGCTCCGGCCCTGGCCCCGTGACCGACCTTCCCAGCACCTGCACGTCACCGTCGTTCCAGCCGAGGATGCCGGCGACGATCTTGAGGATCGTCGTCTTGCCGCAGCCCGAGGGGCCGATGATCGAGACGAACTCGCCACGGCGGATACTGAGCTCGACGCCGTCCAGCGCCCGGAAAGTGCGGTCGTCGCCGGTCTCGTAGACCTTGGACACGCCGCTGAGCGCGATGGCGGCGCCGTCGGAATTCTCGGACATCAGCTTCTCCAGCGGCTGAGGCGCCGCTCCAGCCATTCGGCGAGGGTGATCAGGATGACGCCCTGCAGCACCACGGTGATCGCCACCGCCAGAACCGGGGCGACGCGGAAACGGCCCTGCATCTCGACGATCAGGCTGCCGACGCCGGCGCCGACGATGGTCAGTTCCGCGACCACCATGCCGATCAGCGCCTGGCCGAGGCCGATGCGGATGCCGGTCATGATGCCGGGCACCGATGCCGGCAGCACCACCTCGCGCAGCACGGCCAATCGTCCCGCCCCGTAGCTCCGCGCCATCTCGACCAGGGCGGGGTCGACCCGGCGCACGGCCACGGCGCTGTTGATGACGATGTAGGGCAGCGCGAACAGGGCCACGATGGTCATCCGGGCCTGGAACGACAGGCCCATCAGGGCCTGCACGACGGGCACCAGTGCGATGATCGGCACCGCGACGAGCAGGTTGAAATAGGGTGAGACGACGCGATCGACGATCGGCACCCGGGCGGACAACACGCCGATGGTGACGCCGATGATGACGGCCATGCCGAACCCCGCCACCAGCGTCTGGTTGGTGATCAGGAGCGCCAGCGGCAGGCTGCCGTCGGCGACCAGGCCGATGAAGGTCTCCAGCGTGCGCGTGAAGGTCGGAAACAGAAGGGCGAGAGAATCATCTCCCGCCCACTGCCAGGCGCCGAGGAAGACCGCCAGCGTGGCCAGCCGCACGCCCCAGCGCGCCGACCGCAGTTCCGACCAGTGACGGGACGAACCGGCGGCCCGCCTGGAGCCGCCGGTCCGGAAAGAGACCTTCATCGGTTGGCGAGCACCTCGTCGAGAAGCGTGCGGTCGACCACGTCGTCCGGCGACTCGATGGTGGCATAGGGCTCGCCGTCATTGTTGAAGAAATCGATCGTCTGCTGGACGGACTCGTCACTGAGGTCGCCATCCGTCGGCCAGATGCGCGCCTCGATGAAGGCGTTGACGATGTCCGGCAGAACTTCCGGGTCGATCTCGCCCAGCAGTTCCTCGCCCTTGTCGATCAGCAACTGCGGGTTCTCGTAGATCTCCTGGTAGACGTCGAGATGGACCGAGATCCAGTCCCGGATCAGGTCCGGATTCTCGGCGATGAAGGACTGCTGGGCGGCGAAGGCCGCGCGCAGGATCGGCACGGATTCGGTGAAGTCCTCCGTCACCGCGAATTCGCCCGGACGCTCGCGCTGCAGCAGCGCCCAGTCCTGCAGGTCGACCGGGCTGGCGTCGATCTGGCCGGCGAGCAAGGCCGCCAGGCGGTTCTCCGACCCTTCGATGACGAGGATGTTGGCTTCGACATCCGGGCATTCCGCCTCCATCCACTGCAGGGTCAGCTGGCCGACGAACGAGCTGACGGAATGGATGGCGACGTCCTGGCCGGCCAGGGAGTCGCAGCCTTCCAGCTCGGCCCGGCCCACCATCAGGAACTCGTTGGTGTTGGCGGCCATGAACATGCGGCTGTCGAAGCCCTGGTCGATGGCATCCATCACCTGGGCCAGGACGGTGATGTCGATGGCGCCGGAGGCGGCCGCCTGGAGCTGGTTGGAGTTGCCGCCGAGTTCCACGATCTCGATGTCGTGGCCCATCTCGTTCAGCCGCTCGATGGCGATGGCGGTCGGCAGGTAGCCCACCGCCCAGCCCGAGAAACCGAAGGTGGCCTCGGCGGCGGTGGCGCCTGCCGGCAGGGCGACGGCGAGGCCACAGGCGGCCGCCGTGGCCAGGAATGTCTGTCGAACGCGAAGTGAACCCATAGGAAAGCCTCCTCGGTTTCCGGCGCCATCCGTGGCGCACCGCGTGGACGGCGTTGGTCGCCGTCCATCTCGACGGGCATGAAACAACGCCATTTCCGATGCGTCAATGAATCTTCGAAAATTTTTTGTTTATCGAGATTTCTTAATTATCACGAAAATCATGTTGTCGCGCCGCGGACCCCATCGTATGGTTCTCGCCGCCGCCGGATTGCGGGCGGTGCGGGTTCACGACGATCGCGAGCAGGGATGTCCGACGAAATCACCACGAGCAGCTCTCCCGTGTTCCGGCGCCTGCGGGAGGAGATCCTTTCCGGGCACCTCAGGCCCGGCGACCGGCTGCGCGTCGACAGCCTGCGGGAGCGCTACAGCGTCGGCGGTTCGCCCATCCGCGACGCGCTGATGCGGCTTGAGTCAGAGGGCTTCGTGCGGCTGGAGCAGAACAAGGGCTTCCGGGTCTCCAGCGTCTCGCGCGAGGACCTTCTCGACGTCGCGCGTACCCGCAGCGAGATCGAGAGCATCGCGCTCAGATGGTCGATCGAGAGCGGCGGCATGGAGTGGGAAGGCGACGTGGTCGGCGCCCTGCACCGCCTGAACTCGGTCGACAAGACGGATCACAGCGGCAACGGCGCCGGCAGCGCTGAATGGCTGCGCTATCACCGCGCGTTCCATCTGGCCCTGATCTCCGCCTGCGAGTCGCCCACCATGATCGCCATCTACCAGCGCCTGTTCGACCAGGCGGAACGCTACGTGGCGCTGTCGATCAAGGAAACCGCCGAGATCCGCGACGACGTGGCCGAGCATCGCGAGATCGCCGAGGCCGCGCTCGCCCGCGACGCGGATGGCGCCGTCGACCTGGCGCGCCGGCATATCGCGCGGACGACGGCGAAGCTCGAACGGCACCACAGCGCCGGTCCGTGAGCCACCCTGCCGATCCGATCCGGGAAGCGTCATGACCGTCCGTATCGCCGCGACAGAACTCGCCGCCTTCGTTACAGACCTCTTCCAGGCCTGCGGCGTGCCCTCGATCGACGCCAGGGCGACGGCGGACGCCCTGGTGGACGCCGATATGGCGGGCATCCACTCCCACGGCGTCATGCTGGCCGAGATGTATGTCGCGCGCCTGCGGGCCGGCTCGGTCACGCCGGCGGCCGCTCCGCGCATCGTCTCGGATCGCGGTGCTTGCATCGTCATCGACGCGGGCAACGGCCTGGGCGTGGTCACCGGTCAAGCGGCGATGGACCATGCGGTCAGGCGGGCACACGAACTCGGCGTCGGCGTCGTCGCGGTGCGCCACGGTTTCCATTTCGGCACCGCCGGCCGGTTCGCGCAGGCCGCGGCCAGGGCGGACTGCATCGGTATCACCCTGTGCAACACGCGCCCGCTGATGCCCGCGCCCGGCGGTGCCGAGCGGGTCGTCGGCAACAACCCGGTCGCCATCGCCATACCGACCGGTGACGGCATCCCCATCGTCCTCGACATGGCGACCAGCGAGGCGGCGATGGGCAAGATCCGGGTCGCCGCCCGGGAAGGACGCGCCATTCCGGCCAGCTGGGCGACGGATGCCCAGGGCATGCCGACCACCGATCCCACCGCCGCCATCGAGGGCATGCTGCTGCCCAGCGCCGGGCCGAAGGGCTTCGGCCTCGCCTTCGTGATCGACCTGATGTGCGGCCTGCTGTCGGGCGGGGCGATCGGGGGCGAGGTCCGGCCGCTCTACGGCGACCGTTCCGAACCCTATGACTGCTCGCACTTCTTCCTCGCCATCGACCTCGCTCATTTCGGCGATCCCGCGGTGCTCCGCCAGCGTGCCGCCGACGCCGCGAGACAGGTGCGCGAGGGACGGCGCGCGCCGGGAACGCAGGCGCTGTTCACACCCGGAGAGCCGGAATGGCGCCATGCCGCGGCGCAGGCCGGCATGATCGACCTGGCCGGAAGCGTGGTCTCGAGCCTCGCCGAGACCGCGGAAGGTCTTGGAGTCAGCCAACCGCCCGCCCTACGCAACGAACGACGGAACCGAGCCTGACATGACCAAGCAGCAGATCCAGACCGACAAGCTCCGCACCCCGCCCGGCCAGTTCTCCCAGGCGACGATGATCGAGGCGCGGGGCCGGCTCGTCTTCATCTCCGGCATGACGGCGAGAAAGGCCGATGGCACGATCGCCGGCATCGGCGACGTGTCCGAACAGACCCGACAGGTCTGCGAGAACCTCAAGGCCGCCGTCGAGGCGGCGGGCGGCACGCTGGAGGACATCTGCCGGGTCGACGTCTATGTCCGCAACATCGAGGATTTCGAGCGCATCCATGCGGTGCGCCGGGAGTACTTCAAGCCGCCGCTGCCGGCCTCGACGATGGTCGAGGTGGCGAAGATGGTGGCGCCGGAGTACCTGATCGAGATCAGCGCCATTGCCGTGCTGCCCGACCTGGGCGCGGCGTCGTGAGGATCGGCGTCGTCGAAATCGGCGGGGCCCACCGGCTGGCCCTGGTGGAAGACGACCGCTTCCGTGTCGCGCCGGCGGCTGCGGGCGACCTCGTCGATCTGGCGCGGGGCGGCAGCGTGGCACTGGCCACCTTCCAGAACGCCGCCCGCGGCTTCGAGACGGTCCCCTTCGACCGGCACCTGCTGCGCGCGCCGCTGCGGCGCTTCCGCCGCGACATTCTGTGCGCGGGCTGGAACTACTGGGACCATTTCGAGGAAGGCCGCGGCCGCCGGGACGGCCAGGAGGTCGACCGCCCGGAGCATCCGACCTTCTTCACCAAGGGTCCCGACACCGTCGTCGACCCCGACGGGCCAATCGCCTACGACCCCGCCCTTTCGACCAAATGGGACTACGAGGTCGAGGTGGCGCTGGTGATCGGCCGCGACGGGCGCTCGATCACCGAGGAATCCGCTCTCGACCACGTCTTCGGCTACTGTCTCGCCAACGACATCAGCCAGCGCGACCTGCAACGGGCCCATGGCGGCCAGTGGCTGAAGGGCAAGAGCATCGACCAGACGATGCCATTCGGCCCCTGGATCACGACGGCCGACGCGGTGGCGCCGGACGCCATCGACATCGCCTGCGAGGTCAACGGCGAGCGGCTGCAGGACGCCTCGACCGCGCTGATGGCCTTCCCAATCGCCACACTCATCGCCGAGCTGTCGCGCGGCATGACGCTGCGCGCCGGCGACCTGCTGCTCACCGGAACCCCGGCCGGCGTCGGTAACGCGCGCACGCCGCCGCTGTTCCTGAAGGAAGGCGATATGGTGGTCTCGTCAAGCCCGCAGCTCGGCGCGCTGCACAACCGCATGACGCGGGTCGATCTCACCCGGCCCACCGCCTGATCCCAACCCCGGGAAGGACACCATGACCGCAGATCCGAACGGCGCTCCGGCCGACTCCCCGAACGCCGCCCCGAACGCCGCCCCAATCGATGGCGGCCTCGAGCACGCGCGGGAACGCGGCCTGCCCGTCGGCGAGATCGCCGACCGGGTGACCCGGGAGAGCGACACCTGCCGCGTCTGGTCCCTCACCCTGCGGCCGGGCCAGGCGACGGCCTATCACCTGCACCGGCACCCGCACGCCATGGTCGCGGTCACCGGAGGCGATATCGCGATCGAGACGGTCGACGGCGACACCACTGCCCTGGTGCTGGACGCCGGCGAGACCCGTCTGGTCGAGGATCGCGGCCGGGCCGAGCGGATCGTCAACCGCTCCCGCCACGAGCAGGTCTTCTCGCTGATCGAGTTCAAGGCCGTGCGCTGGGTCTTCGCCGGCGACCTGCCGCCGCCGGACGCCGCCCTGGCGGAGGCCGACGAGGCCCGCGCCGCCGCCTTCCGCGAGGTGCTGATCAGCACGTCCGACGAGGCCTGGCAGCCGAAATCCCTGCCCGGCCTGGCGCAGAAGATGCTCTGGCGGGACGAGGAGACCGGCGCCTCGATCGCCCTGATCCGCTTCGAGAAGGGGGCCGGAATCCCGAACGCCCACCAGCACGCCTCGAATCAGTTCATGTTCTGCCTCTCCGGCCAGTACCGCTACATCCCCACCGGCACGACGCTGGTGCCCGGCACCTTCTACTGGAACCCTGAGGGCAGCGTGCACGGGCCGACGGTCGCCGACGAGACCAGTGTCTTCCTGGAGATCTATGACGGGCCGCACTACCCGGTTAAGCCCTCCTGGTACAGCGATCCGGAGGATGCCCGGTGACGAACGCGTCGCGGGCGGAAACGTCGCGGGCGGAAACGTCGCGGGCGGCGTCATCCCGTCCGGGCGGCTGGGACGTGCATACCCACCTCGTGCCGCCGGTGGTCCTGGAGATGGCGGCGGCCGGGCGCTTCGGACTATCCGGCAATGCCCGCACGCTGCTGACCGGCGGGAACACCGTCTCGCTCGACAGTGTGGGGGCGCCAGAGGCGCTGCTGGCGCGGATCGACGCCGACGGTCTCGACGGCGCCATGGTGGCGGTGCCGCCGCCCTTCTTCCGCGCCGACCTGCCCCGCGACGAGCGCCGGCCCTATGTCGAGGCGCTGAACGCCTCGCTGCTCGACATGGTGACGCCGTCGGCAGGCCGGCTGCTCCCCATGGCCTACCTGCCGACCGACCACCCTTCCCTCGCGGCGACGATTACGGCGGCGCTGGACCAGCGCTGGGCGGGTGCGATCGTCGGCACCGACCTCGCCGGCCACTCCTATGCCGATCCGGTGTTCGACGATTTCTGGTCGGCCCTGGTCGCGCGCGACCTGCCGGTGCTCATCCACCCTTCCGAGCCGCCCGACCCGCGGTTGCAGCCCTTCTATCTCACCAATCTCCTCGGCAACCCGGTCGAGACGGCCATCGTCGCCGCGCAGATCGTCTTCGGCAATGTTTTCGGTCGCCATCCGGGCCTCAAGCTGATCCTGTCCCATGGCGGCGGCGTCGCCTGTGCCCTGGCCGGCCGCTGGCAGCGGGGCTACGACACCGACCGGCCCGGAATCGGACGGCTCGACCATTCCCCCATCGACGCCATCCGGCACTTCCATGTGGACAGCATCGTCCACCAGCCGGCCCAGCTCGGCGCGACGATCCACCTGCTCGGTCCCGAACGCATCCTGCTCGGCAGCGACTGGCCATTCCCGATGGGTACGCCGGATGCCGATCACGACATTGGCGGCCTCGACGCCGAGACCAGGGCGCGGATACGCACACGCAACCCACGGGCGGTCTTCGCGTTGCGCTGACGCGTTGACGCCTGCACCGGGACGCACGTAATCCTGCCGCACCAAACTCGTCTGTTCCGGGGATTGGGAAGGAGGACCGGATCTGGCGCTGAAGCGCTACAGCCGGCATCGCGTCGTTGACACAGCGCCGGTCGGCGTCCTTCTCGAGCGCCCGGCGGCGGGTCAGCCGAAAGCCGCTCCAGCCGGTGACCCCGGCGTGGCGGCGACGGAGGTGAAGTAGAAGTCCAGCATGGAGTCGAGTGGCGCCGGGTCGCGGCGCAGGCGGCTGCGCAGCGCCGCCCCCTCCCAGCAGTCGAGCATCAGGTCGGCCATGTGGTGCGGGTCGGCGTCGGGCGGCAGGTCCCCCCTCGCCCGCGCCTCGGCCATGCATTCCGCGATGCGCCCGGCGATCGTGGCCAGGCAGGCCTCGATGCGCTCCCGGAACACCGGGTTGATCCCGGAAAGCTCCTGTCCGAGCCCGCCCAGCATGCAGCCGAGAAAACCGTCCTGGCGGTACTTCTCCCGTGTCAGTTCGAAGAACTTGCGGACCCGGTCGAGCGGCGCCAGGGCGCTGTCGCCCAAGGATGCGTCGAGTCCCTGGTGCACCTCGTCCATGTAGCGGTCGACCACCTGCAGGGCGAAATCCTCCTTGCTGGCGAAGTGATGGTAGAACGACCCCTTCGGCATCCCGGTCTCCTTGAGAACCGCCTGGATGCCGAGGTCGTTGTAGCCGTGGCGCAGGAGCATGCGCAGCCCCGCGTCGAGCATGCGCTGCTTGGTGGATTCGCTCATCGAGATGTCGTCCGGGCGATGGTTCCGCATCTGTGAGACTCGATCGCCGGGACCCAAACGTCAAGGCCGCCCCCTGTCGCGGGGGCGACCCTCACGCGCCGAACGGTCGGCAGCCGCGTCACCCGCCGGCGGGGTCCGTTGCGGCGGGACCGGGCGTGGCTGCCGGGACCACGGGTCAGTGCTGGTGCTCGGGCGGCGCGAACAGGATCAACTCCACCCGATCGTCACCCTCGACATGCGCGTGGTGACCGGGCGGGATCTCGAAGAAGTCGCCGGGCTTGATGGTCGTCTGCTCTCCGCTATCGGGCATGTTGATGTTGAGGGTGCCAGCGATGCAGTAGCCGGTGTGGTGCATCGGGCAGGAATCCGGATTGCCGAGCAGCGGCTTCTCGTCCTTCTCCCAAGTCCAGCCTGGCTCGAACACCGCATGCATGCCGGTCGCGCCGGTATCCATCTTGACGATGGCGATTGCGCCGGACTCCTTCATGTCGAGCAGATCGTCGGGCTTGTCGAAGCGCCGGGTCTCGATCGCAGTGGTCATGGCGTGATCTCCTTGTCTGTGGTTTGGGGGAAACGGAAGCGGCCGTTTCAGCCGCTCCGTCCCGACGAGTGGCGAACTGCCTAGTTGGTCTCGGCGACCGGTGCGGCGTCGATCGGCTCGTTGAAGGCGATGAAGAGCACGCAGGCCTCGCTGGACACGCATTCGGCCGAATGCGGCAGCTCGGGCGGACCATAGGCATAGGTGCCACTTTCGAGCGTCACCGGATCCTGTCCGTCGTAGTCGACCGTCATCTCGCCGGCGACCAGCACCATGCGCTCGGCGGAGGTGTGCCAGTGGCGAACCACCTCCGCGCCACCGTCCAGACGGAAGAAGATATCGGCACGCGGCTCGCCCGGGTTGCCCTGAAGCAGGGCGATGGCGCATCCGGCGGGCATGAAGTCAGGGCACGGCCCCCACTCCAGCGACGGATCGTCGGCCTTGATCGCCAGGGCTTCGGCCGCCCCGGCCTCTCCCGACTGGGCTGCCGCCGGGCCCGCGGCAAGCGCCGCCAGCACCACGACGCCGAGCGCGCCGGCCGTCAGGCGATGAAGCAGGCCTTGAAGCAGGAGGATCGGTTGCATCGTCATGGGACATACTCCCTTTCTGATGACGGAATAGACCGGTCGGTCTATTCCAACGGTCACACAGGACACCGCCCGGGTCAATCCCCGATGCGCGCTCGGCGCCGCCGCGTCGCCCAGGACCGGCTGACGTCGGCACGGTTCCGCGGGCCTACTCGGCCAGTCGAGGCCGCATGGCGGTATCCCCACCCAAAATTGCCGATTTCGGTTCGCTTCGCCGAACGGAGCGGGGTACACTGCGCCTTAGAGCGATCCAGCTCGGCTCCTCCCCCGTCCGGCGACTCAGCGCCGCGGCAAACCTTGTACCCGGCAGGGTCGCGCAGACCCGTGCCCCATCGTGAAAGGTTTCCAATGCGACTTGCCCTCACGCTCACGGGCGGCGTTGTCGCTGCCGTCATGCTCGGCTCGACATTCTCCGCGCCAAACACGGCCATCGCCCAGGATGTGCTTCGTGTCGGCGCCTTCGGGGCCGACGCCAATCGGCTCGACCCGCATTTCTCGGGAACTGGCGCGGACGTCTACCTTTTCAGCATGATCTTCAACGGCCTGACGCGGTTTCAGCCAGGCTCGATGGATCCCGCGACCCTCGAGCCGGACCTGGCGGAGAGCTGGGAGTCGAGCGAGGACGGCCTGACCTGGACCTTCCACTTGCGCCAGGGCGTGCAGTTCCACGGCGGCTATGGCGAAATGACCGCCGATGACGTGGTCTTCTCGCTGACCCGTGCCGCCGATCCCGAGCGTTCGGCCTATGCCTCCCAGCTGGCCGCCATGGAAAGCGTCACCGCGATCGACGACTACACGGTGGAAATCCAGCTCTCCAGCCCCGTGCCGCTGCTGATCGGCCTGGTCGCCAATGCCCGTCAGGGCCTGATCATCAGCCAGGCGGCGGCCGAGGAGCTGGGCGACCAGAACTACCATGAGCGTCCGATCGGCACCGGCCCGTTCGAGTTCGTGGAGTACCAGCCCCAGCAATTCGTCTCGCTGCGCGCCTTCGAGGACCATTTCCGCGGCGCGCCCGAGATCGACGAGATCCAGTACCGCTACATCGCCAGCGACAACACGCGCGAACTGGCCTTCCGCGGCGACGAGATCGACCTCTTCTACGGCCGCCGCGAGCAGGACTGGGTTGAGCGGATGAGCGAGGTGCCGGAGGCGGAGATCGACATCTTCGAGCCGGCGCAGTCCCGCCTGCTGCACATCAACAGGTCGATCGCGCCGCTCGACGACATCCGCGTGCGCCAGGCGATCCAGCACGCCATCAATCGCGACGAGTTCCTGGGTCTGATCGGGCCCGACATCACCCGGCCGCTCTTTACGGTCGTGCCCATCGGCTATGCCGGCCACGCCGACGACGTCCAGAGCCCCGCATACGATCCCGACCGCGCCCGCGAACTTCTGGCCGAGGCGGGCTTCCCCGACGGGTTGACGCTGAACGTGATGATCTCGCAGATCGCCAGCCTGAACGTGCCGATGATCCTGATCCAGGAGCAGTTGCGCCGCGTGGGCATCACGCTCGACCTGCAGGAACTCGACCACGCCGCCTGGCACGCCGCCATCCGGCGCAACGAAAGCGCGCTGGTGATCTACGGCGCCGCCGCCTTCCCGATCGCGGACGACATTCTGACGCCGTTCTTCCACAGCAACTCGATCGTCCAGACGCCGACCGGACAGACCAACTTCTCGCACTGCTCGGTGGCCGACGCGCTGATCGACGAGGCCCGTCAGGAACGCGACGGTGAAGCACGCGACGCACTCTACCGCGAGGCGCAGGTCCTGATCATGGAGGATGCCTGCGCGGTGCCGATCTTCGAGCTGATGCAGGTTTATGTCCGGCGGTCCAATTTGGATCTGGGCTATACGCTTCAGGGCGACATCAATCTTGGTCCGCCGATCCTGCCGACGACGGCCTTCGTGGAATAGCCCTCCAGCAAACCTGCCGTCTGTGACGCCATCGCAGCCGTCCGCGGACGGCAGCGATGGCGCGGCGGCGCACAGTTGCAAGGCGCTCCTGCTCCATGCTGGGTTTCGTGCTGAAACGGTTGGCGCTCGCGGTGCCCACCCTGCTGGCCGTCGTGACCGTCGTGTTCTTCGTCATCCGCGTCGTTCCGGGCGATCCGGCGATCGCCATGCTGGGCGACAGCGCGACGGAAAGCGCGCTGACCGCATTGCGTGAGCGCATGGGCCTCAACGAGCCGCTCCTGATCCAGTATCTCAACTTCATTGCCGGCCTGGTGCAGGGCGATCTGGGGCTGTCCATCCGCACCGGCCAGCCCGTTCTCGATCAGATCCTCCGGGTGCTGCCCTACACGCTCGACCTCACCATCGCCTCGGTTCTGATCGGTGTCGTCTTCGGCATTCCCGCGGGTCTCCTGGCTGCCGTGCGGCGCAACAGATGGGCCGACTACATCACCCGCATGGTCTCGCTGCTGGGGTTGAGCTTCCCGGTCTTCTTCCTGGCGATCCTGCTGATCATGCTGTTCTCGATCCAGTTCAGCTGGTTCCCGGTGATCAGCGAGGGCGACCTCAGCGACCCGATCGACCGGCTGCACCATCTCTTTCTTCCGGCGCTGGCCGGCAGCCTCGGGGTGGCCGCCTTCGTCACCCGCGCCACGCGCTCCTCGGTGCTGGAAACCCTCGGTGAGGACTTCGTGCGCACCGCCCGCGCCAAGGGTCTGCCGGGCCGCGTCGTCCTGTTGCGGCACGCCTTCCGCAATGCGTTGATCCCCGTCGTCACCGTGATCGGCCTCTATCTCGGCCTGGTGATCGGCAATTCGGTGCTGATCGAGATCGTCTTCAACCGTCCGGGGCTCGGCAAGCTGATCGTCGAGTCCCTGACCCAGCGCGACTACGCCATGCTGCAGGGCCTGATCATCACCTATTCCTTCTTCATCGTTCTGGCCAATCTGATCACCGATCTGACCTATGGCCTGATGGATCCCAGGGTGAAGCACCAGTGAGCGACGCCCACTCCAGCGACCCCCGCCCCGCGACGGGCGAGCCCGTCGCCACCTCGGAAACCGACATCGTCGTCGCAGGCTGGCGCCGCGCGCTGGGCAACCTGGTGCGCGTCTTCAACACCAACAAGACGTCGTGGCTGGGCCTCGGCATCTTTGTCGTGATCGCCCTGGCGGCGATCCTGGCGCCGGTACTGGCGCCGCACGACCCGGCCGAGCAGAGCGTCCTGCATCGCGTCGAACCGCCCTCGGCGGAATATCCGCTCGGCACCGACGCCTTCGGCCGCGACGTGCTGAGCCGGCTGCTCTACGGCGCGCAGATCTCGCTGCTGGTCGGGGTCTCCTCGGTGCTGCTGGCCATGATCTTCGGCGGCACGCTGGGCATCATCGCCGGCTACAAGGGTGGCCGCACGGACACGCTGATCATGCGGGCGATGGACGTGCTGCTTTCCTTCCCGACGCTGATCATGGGCCTGCTGATCGTGGCGATGCTGGGCCCCAACCTGATCAACATGATCATCGCCATCGCCCTGACCCTGGTGCCCAAATTCGCCCGCATCGCGCGCGCGCCAACCGTCTCGGTAAAAGAGCGGGCCTATATCGAGGCGGGCCGGGCATTGGGCTATTCCGACACGCGGATCATGGTGGTTCACATCCTGCCCAATGTGATCGGCGAGGTGCTGGTTCTCGCCAGCCTGTGGACCGCCAACGCGATCCAGATCGAGGCCGGCTTCAGCTTCATCGGGCTCACCGTGCGGCCGCCGACGCCGACCTGGGGCGGCATGATCCGCGAAGGCTTCGAGCAGATCTTCAACAATCCCTGGCTGGCGGTCTATCCGGGCATCTGCATCCTGCTGACCGTCTTCGCCCTCAACCTGCTGGGCGACGGCATCCGCGATGCCGTCGACCCGAAGCTCCGGGATGTCTAGCATGGCCGACGCCACGGGCGGGACAGAGACCGCGACCGGCCGGCGGCCGGTGCTGTCGATCCAGGGGCTGACCACCGAGTTCCGCATCCGTGGCGCCTGGTACCCGGCGGTGCGCGACCTCTGGCTCGACCTGCTGGAGAACGAGACGCTGGCCCTGGTCGGCGAGTCCGGGTGCGGCAAGAGCATCACCGCGCTGTCGATCATGCGCCTGATCGCGGGCGCCGGCCGCATCGCCGCCGGCCGGGTGATGCTTGACGGCACCGACCTGGTGGCGGTGTCGGAGCGGGCGATGCAGCGCGTGCGCGGCGACCGCATCTCGATGATCTTCCAGGAGCCGATGACCTCGCTGAACCCGGTGCTGACCGTGGGCTTCCAGGTCTCCGAGGCGCTGATCCAGCATCGCGGGCTCTCCCGGGCCGAGGCGGAACGCCAAACGAAGGCGCTTTTCGAGCAGGTG
>JAVKFF010000051.1:0-6270 GCA_040226215.1 Azospirillaceae bacterium | reverse complement strand
CGATCCGTGCCAGGTGAGCGTCGGGGAAGAGAGCTGGCCCGCCTTCCGTCACGATGCGCTGCATCTGCTCGGCATTCCAGGCCATCACCGCGTTGGTGAGCAGGGTCAACGCGCCGGAGATCGCCGTCATCTCCTGGCTCGTGCGACCCTGCTTGGCTTCAATGCGGCCGGCCATCAGCGCCCGCTGCAGCGGATGCACCGACTCCCCCTGGTTCAGGCTACGGTGAACCTCGTGCTGGAAGCCCGGGTTGACGAGGTAGTCCAGCAGAAACAGCGTGCGCAGGATCTTGCCGAGCACGGTCCCACACTCGTACACGGGCATCCCGCGAGCGGCGCTGCCGTGACGGTCGATGATGGTCGACGCCGAGCCGTAGCCGGCCTTCAACGACGCAACGAGCTTTAGCAGGTCGTCCCAGCCCGACCGTGCGGCCCGGCCGATCGTGACCCGCTCTACCATGGGCTCCAGACGGTCGGGTACGGGAATGCCCTTGGGCAGATAGAGCTTGCGTCCACCGACGTCAGTGAGGCGCGGACAGAGGTCGAAGCCGAGCAGCTTGGCGACCGCCATGGCGAAGTGCGTGAAGCCATGGCTGTCGACGGCCAAACGCTCGAGCTGAGCCACCTCCTGCTGCAGCACGCCTTCGATGGCTGCGCCAGCCTGGCGCCGATTGAGCACGATCGGCTGATCATAGACGATCGCCCACTGGTCCAGGACGTGGGTGTAGGTTCCGACGGCCGGGGTCCGCCGCCGCGGCTCGATCCGGGCGGTCCACAGGTGCCGAGTCGCGTCCACGCTCATCATGTCGGCGCTGGCGAGGACGCCGGAGCCCCAGAGACTGGCGATCGGTTGAGCGAGCAGATCGGCGACCACGGCGTCGCTGGCGGCGCGCAGCTGACCGGCTTCCTCGATCTGCCGCATGGCGAGCTCGATCTGGTCGGTGCTGACGCCCTCAACCATTCGGGCCATCGCCGCCGCGGTCGTCTCCGTCCCGAGGTCGAGAAGGCCGGCGTAGTGAGACAGGAGTTCGCGCTCGTTCGCAGGCTGGCGGCCGAGCGCCAGCCAGGAGAACCGCGCCCGGACATCCGTCGCTACGAGAATGTCCGGTAGCTGCACCTCGCCGATCGCGGCGAAGAGCGCGTCGCGAGTTCGGTCGACCTCCGGATCCACCGGATCTGGGCGGTAGCGCGGGACCTTGAAGCGGTCCCGCTCGATGCCGATCTCGCCGGCCTCGACCGCCTCGTCCAACATCTCCAGGCGCAGGGCCAACGGCCGATCGAAGCGGCGCAGGTAGGCGTCGAGTGACGACGGCCATCCGTTGGCACGCAGGATGCGGCCGCGCTGCTCGGCCCACATCGACCGCGGCATCAGCTGATCCGCGACCGCTCGATGCTTCAGGCTGTGCGGCGCGCTCGCCTGGCCGTTGCGCAGGGACCGCTTGAGCAGCAGGGCGGCGGCAACCTCGAAGGCGGACAGCCTATCCGACGGGGACGGAGCCCGCTCGACCGGTCGACGCGCCGCCCGCGGCAGCGCCTGTACCGCAGCGGCGGGAATCCTGGGATCACCTGTCCTGTAGGCCGTCTTCAAGGTGCTCATCGCGATCCGCAGTGGGTGTTGTTCGCCAATCGACAGGTCGAGGCCGGTGACCCGTCTCATCAGAGCCCGCAAGCGTCCCGGCTCCCCGGCCATCTCGGTGCGGATCGCGTGTGCCTTGGAATCCCGTGGCGGCGCGCCCACGAACGGGGCGGCGGCTTCCGCGACCGCCGATCTGAACGCGTCTGGCGGCAGATCCGAGTCCGCCAGCGCTGCGCAGACGGCATCCATGCCAACCCGATACCGTTGGAGCTCATTCAATGCGCGGTTCTCGACCCGCTGCCGGGCCCGGCCCCAGAGGTCGCCGACGTGTCGGTTCGTCTGCTCCAGCACAGTATCGGTGAGCGTGATGAGCTGCAGCCGCAACCAGCAGCCAATCTCCACCGTCCGGCGCGGTTCGCGCAGACGGTTCAATGTCGACGCCTTGCGAAGCGCGATGCGGCGGGCGTGGGTCCGCATCCGCTCGATCGGCAGCGTCGGCAGGTCCAGGTGCTCGGCACCGAGCCGACGAAGCTCGTCGAGGCGCGCCTGGACATCGCTGATGTCACGGACCGAGGTGCCGCCGGCGGGCCTGCGCAGCCAGTCCAGCCGCGTCTCGCTGGTCATCCGGCCAGGGCCGGTGAGTTCGCGGACCCAGGATGCGGCGGCTTCTTTCCCGACACGGTCGACGATCGCGGACTGCAGTGCGGTGAAGACGAAGTTCTGGGCAGCGGACGCGAGATCGTCGAGGCGGCGCTTTCCGGGCGCCAGGTATCCGTGGTCGTAGAGCCATGCCCGTGCCTGGGTGACGAGCTCGCCCCGATCCATCACCGTGCGGGCCTCCTTGCGCAGGTGAGCGGTCAACGCCCGCTCGGCGGCCGGCGTGCAGGGCCGAAAGCCAAGTGCCTGCATGGCCGCCTGCTGGTGCTCGAACAACGTGCGGCGCCGGCGCCGGTAGATCGCCCGCAAGGTTGCGATCATCGGTGCCGCCACGCTGGTCTGCTCGGCAACACAGGCCAGCACGGCCGGCGGTATCAGCCGCATCGGGTCCAACGGGCGGCCGGCCAGACGCAGGAAGCCAATCTGGATGGCAAGGCCAAAGCGGTTCATCTCGCGGCGGCGATGCGCCACGATTGCGGCCTGCTCCTCCTCGAGTGTGAAGATGTGCCGGATCTCCGCTTCGGACAGGTCGGCCGGAACAGCATCGATCCCCAGCAACCGTCGCCGCCACGCCTGCATGCTGTCCCCCGCCGATCGGACCTCTCTTGCCACGAACGGTAGAGCGGACCGATCAACGAGTCCCAGGAAAGCTGCTTTTATCGGGAAATCAATTGGTTACAGAAAGGCCACTGTCGCAACCCATTGTTCTACATGTATTCTCTTAGCGGCACTCTCTGCAGAAGTGGTACGGGAACCCCGCTTTGGGCGGTTTCATGCCAGATCCTTGATCGCCCGGTCAGGATACCGCACGCAGGCCGCCATCCGTCAGGCTCCGTCGGTCACGGTCCTCGACCGCACCCAGACTTCGAACTCGCCTTCGGTCATCTCGCCGGCGGCGAGACGGAACATCACCTGCGATGCATCGCTCTCCTGGGCGTCGAGATAGCAATCGTTCAGGGCGAGCGTCACACCGAGGGCCATGAAGGCGATCCGCTTGTTGCCGTCGACGAAGGCATGTCCACGGCAGAGGCTGGCGCACAGGGCCGCGGCGAGCGCGACTGCGTCGCTGCGATCGTCACCATACGCCTCGAGCTGCCTCGGCC
The DNA here is from genome assembly GCA_040226215.1 of Azospirillaceae bacterium. Lineage (GTDB taxonomy): Bacteria > Pseudomonadota > Alphaproteobacteria > DSM-16000 > Inquilinaceae > JAVKFF01. Next base: position 2,937 of record JAVKFF010000051.1, on the reverse strand, counting down.
GGGCCAGCGACTGCTCCAGGCTGCCCCTGTCGCGCAGACCGTGAGCCCCTCCGAACTGCTCGATGAGCTCATGCTGCAGGTCGATCAGGGCTTCGGGCGGCGGCAACCGGACCTGGCTCACTTCGCGAGATCGCGCATGGTCCGGGCGTAGCGGGAGCTGAACGCTCGCCCTGCCGCCATGGCTTCGTCGTACTCCCTGCTCGCCCTGGTGATCTCGATAGCGTCACCGCGCACTGTGACGCTCACGCTGTCACCCTCCTGCAGGCGCGCCTCGGCCAGCAGATCCTTCGGCAGGATCCGCCCGGTCGACTTGCCAATGCGGCGCAACTTCAGGGTCTCGGTCCTCGGGTGGACCATGCGGTTCTAACGACCGTGTTAACATAGGCCGAACTCGGACGCCGGACAAGGGTGACGCTCTTTCATCGGCCGTCTGCAGCGGACCTGTGGTATAAGGCGTCGATCGGGTACGCGCGTAGACGCGGCCGGTCCATCATGGTCGACTGCTTGCCGAACTTCGTTCTACGAGTTGACTGGATCCCGCCTCGACGGCTGCAGCCATGGCTTCCTCCCACTGGTTCTTTCCCGGCTGTTGGCGTCAGCCTACTCCAGTGCGGCCGTGCCGCAAGGCGCGGCGAAGCGATGGGGCGAGGTCAGCCTCCTTCGAGCCGCGCCAAGAGCAGCCGGGCATTGTTGCGGGCGTGCTCGATGGCAAGTTGCTCGGCACGGCCGGGCTCGCCGTCGACGATTGCCTGCAGTATCGCCGCGTGGTCGTCCCACACCGCGTGCATAGGATGCTCGGTGCGCAGCGTCAGGGCGATCAGCCGGCGGATGTGGTGCCAGTACGAGGCCGCGGCCTCGTCCAGCAGGGGGTTGCCGGACAATTCGTAGATGAAGCTATGGAAGCGGACGTCGGCGGCCAGCCGGTCGGTCAGGACGCCAGATCGCAGCGCCGCTCGCCCCTGGTCGATAAGGCGCTGTCCGGTGGCGACGTCACCGGCGCTGCACGGCCTGTCCGCGGCCAACCGGGCGGCGCATGCGTCCAGCGCGCCTCGCACCTCGTAGAGTTGCCGCACGAAGCCGGCCTCCACGGGAGCCACCTGGACGCCGCTGCGGCCGTGCTCGTGCACTAGGCGCTGCCGCCGGAGCAGCTGCAGCGCCTGTTGCACTGGCTGTCGCGAGACCCCCAGGTTGTGTGCCAATTCTTCCTGGCGCAGCACGGTCCCCGGCTCCAGGCGGCAGTCGCAGATTGCCTCGAGCAGGTGGTTGTAGACTTGGTCAAGCAATGAGGGGGTGCCGGCGACCGGCGAGATCGGGATTCGGGTTGTCATGCGCGTATTCTGTATTCAGTATTCCGGTTGTGCAAGCGGGAGACTGCCAAATCCTGCACCGGATCCTGGAGGAAACCATGCTGAAAACCCTTACCGCCGCAGCGATTGCCGAGTACGAGCGCGACGGCTTCTACTTTCCGATCCCGGTGCTCGGGGCCGAGGAGGTGCAGCGCTATCGGAGCGCCCTCGAAGCCTTCGAGCGGGACAACGGCGGTCCCCTGCGTGGCCCGATGATGTTCAAGACGCATCTGTTGTTCCGCTGGGTGGACGAACTGATCCGGCATCCGAAGGTGCTGGACGCGGTTGAGGACATCCTCGGGCCGAATCTTCTGGCCTGGAACACGCACTTTTTCATCAAGGAGCCCGGCGATGAGCGCTATGTGGCCTGGCACCAGGATCTGACCTACTGGAACCTGGACCCGGCCGAGGCGCTGACAGCATGGATCGCACTATCCCCCAGCACGCCGAAGAGCGGCGCCATGCGAATGGTCCCTGGGACCCACACCCGCGAAGTCGTGCCGCATCTCGATACCTGGAAGAAAGGCGCCATGCTGACCCGCGGCCAGGAGATCGCCGTCGAGGTCGACGAGGACAAGGCCATCGACGTGACCCTTCGGCCCGGTGAAATGTCGCTGCACCATCAGAAAATCTTCCATGCCTCGCCGGCGAACCGCGCCGACGACCGCCGGATCGGCTTGGCGATCCGCTACATCCCGACGCACGTGCGGCAGGTCGTCATCGACGATGACAGCGCCGCCCTGGTGCGCGGCACCGACGAGTACGGGCACTTCCAGCTCGAGCCGCGGCCGGAACGCGACATGGATCCCGCGCTGGTCGCCATGCAGGCGGAAGCGGCCGAGCGCCAGGCGAGGATCCTGTACCACGGCACCGACCGGCCGACCTTCCGGGCGGACATCTGACCGGCCACTCAGTCCCGACCGGCCACTCCGGTCGGGACTACGGTCTGTCGGACCGGGGCTACGTGACCTCGTAGGTCAAGCCGACAACGCCGTTCGGCCAGGCCCGGGTCTCGCGCAGCGCCATCGGCAGCTCGGCCCCGTCGCCGACGAACAGCGGCACCCCCTCCCCCAGCAGCACCGGCATCAGGAACAGCTCGATCGTGTCGACCGAGCCCAGCAAGATGCAGGCGGCCGCCGTCGCCGCGCCGCCGACGATCAGCAGAACGAGACCACCAAGCAGCGGCAACCAGATATCCAACGAGATGAGCCAATCCGGTTCAGCACCCCGCCTGGCGAGAACCGAGCCTTGATGCTCTCCCATATCGGAACCGTCCTACCGGCTGAGAATGACCATTCGGCAGCAGCGACCACGAAGTTCCAAGGCCGTCGCAGCGCGGACTAGGTATGGTAGATGCGGATTAGGTGAGAGCTAGCGGAGGGTGGGTCCGCCGGCCCGCCTTGACGTCGGCCGACTGGTTCCTCATCCCGAAATGCCCCCTATTCAGTACCGGCATTCGGAAATGCTTGGCTTGCCGCGACCCAAAGCGGGCATTCGCACTCGATTGCAGAACGCAGGTCTTCCGGCGCTGCCTTGGGACTGACGGAACTCCAAGGCATAGTCGCAGGCTGTTACTGGAGAAAGAGAGCCG
>JAVKFF010000050.1:0-10991 GCA_040226215.1 Azospirillaceae bacterium | reverse complement strand
TTGGAACGGTCCCAGTCGAAGAAGACGATGAAGCGGTCCTGGGCCGGCGCGGGCGGCGGCGGCTCCTCGGCCACCGGTGCCGGAGCGGGCGGCGGCGGGGGCGGCGGCAGGAAGTGGTAGCGCGCGCCGAAGAAGACCGAGTGGGCGGCGTACTCGTCGATTTCGAGCGTCGCGGAGATCGGGGCGCCGAAGGTGGCGTCGTGGCCGCCGAGCACGGTATAGTAGCGGTAGTCGGTGAACAGTTCGAAGCTGTCGCTCAGCGCGTAGCTGACGCCGGCGATGCCCTGCAGCGCCACGCCCCAACCGTCGATGGACACGTTCATGCCGCCGAGGGCGTACTCCCAATCGACATAGCCGGCGCCGACGCCACCGCCGAGATAGGGCGTGATCGCCGTGCCGGTATCGATGTCGTACAGGATGTTGAACATGATCCCGATCGAGGAGACCTCGTTGGTGATGCCGGACTGCCCGAGCGCCGGATTGTCGGCGTCGATGCAGACCGCGGCCGGACCGTCGAGCGGTCCGCACAGTACATCGAACTCGTTGTGGCGGTAGACGCCCTCGAGTTCGGTGCGGAAGCCGTTGTCCCAGCGATAGCCCACGGCGCCGCCGGCGAGGAAGCCGAGATCGTAGCCGAAGTCGATGAACTCGCCGGGATCCTGCGGTGGGGTCAGCTGGATGTCGTCGGCGAAGTTCAGGCCGCCGCCGCCCTGGATGTACCAGTTGCCGTCGAAGTCCATTCCCTGGGCATGGGCGAGGCCGTGGCTGCCCAGGCACAGAGCGATCAGGGCGGTGCCCCGGCAGAGTGAAAACGCGAGTCGCATGAGAGCCCTCTTTTGTTGAACGCGGAAAGACGCGACTGGCATTCGCGTCGGTTGGGCCGATCGGATGCATCGCCGCGCCGGAATCCTGCCGGGGGAGGCCAGTCGTCACGCCGCGGGGGGGGGGTGGCGCCAGGGGCCGGGCTGCCCACATGGACGGGCGAGAGATTGGAGGCCGATCGTGGCAAGACATTCGAGGAGCGACCATCCGACGCCACCCGGCGGCGAAGGTCGGGGATCGGAGTCCGTGACCCTGTCCGCCCGCCAGGCCCGGCAGGGCACGATCAACTTGCGCAAGCCCTGGCAGCGCTGGGTCTTCTTCGGCGGGACGGCTGCCTTCGCCGTCCTGGCGCTGATCCTGGCGGTCGTCTGGGCGGTCTGAGCGGCCCGGTGACGATCGTGCAGCGGCCGGTCGCGGCCCTTGGCCCTGACACCGCGCCGTGCTTCACTGGGTGATCATCCCGGGGCGATCATCCCGGGGCGATGATCCCGGGGCGATCATCCCGGGGCGATCATCCCGGGGCGATGATCCCGGGGCGATGATCCCGGGGCGATGATCCCGGTAATGGCGCCTTCGACGATGGCGGCGCCCGGCAAGGACGAGGCATGGTCACCCGAGGGCGCAAGCCGCGGCCCAGCGAAGAGGACATCCGCCGGCAGACGGCGCGCAGCATCGCCGAGCTGTTCGACGGACTTTATGACGGTGCCTTCGCGGTCGATCTCGAAGGCCGCGTCACCTGGATGAACCACAAGTTCAAGGCGCTTTTGGGCTGGAACGGGCTGGAACCGGTCGAGGGCAGGCCGGTCGAGGAGGTTGTGCCCAACTCGATGATGCGCGCGGTGGCGGAGACCGGGCGGCCCAACCTGCTCGACATCGTGCCCATCGGCGAGCGTCAGGTGGTGGTGAGCCGGATCCCGCTGATGGACGATGACGGCGTATCGACGGGCGCGGTCGGCGTCATCCTCTACGACAGGCTCGACGCGCTGAAGCCCCTGGTCGCCAAGTTCCAGGGCCTGCAGAAGGACCTGGAGCAGGCGCGCAAGGCCCTGGCGGAGAGCCGGCGGGCGAAATACGGCTTCGCCAGCATCCTCGGACAGTCGGCGCCGGCGCGGCAGATGAAGCGCCACGCCCGCCAGGCGGCGGCGCGCGACGCAACGGTGCTACTGCTGGGCGAGACGGGGACCGGCAAGGAGCTGCTGGCGCACGCCATCCACGCCGCGGGCGCGCGCGCGCAGGGACCGATGGTGCGCTTCAACCTGGCGGCCATCCCCGAAAGCCTGCTGGAGGCCGAGCTGTTCGGCGCGGCACCGGGCGCCTATACCGGGGCCGAGAGGAAGGGGCGCATCGGCAAGTTCGAGCTGGCCGATGGCGGCACCATCTTCCTCGACGAGATCGGCGACCTGCCGCTGGCCCTGCAGCCCAAGCTGCTGCGCGTGCTCGACGACCAGGAGGTCGAGCCGCTGGGCTCCAACCGGGTGCGCCAGGTCAACACCCGCGTGATCGCGGCGACCAGCCGGCCGCTGGAGGCGATGGTGGAGGCCGGCAGCTTCCGGGCCGATCTCTTCTACCGGCTGAACGTGCTGCCGATCCGGCTGCCACCGCTCAGCGACCGGCGCGACGACATCGCCCTGATCGCCGACAGCCTGCTGCAGCAATTGCGCGACCGCAACGGCACGGGGCCGCAGGAGCTGGACCCGGCGGCGGTGGCGCGTCTGACGGCACATGACTGGCCGGGCAATATCCGCGAGTTGCGCAACGTGCTGGAGCAGGCGGCGATTCGGGCGGAGAGCGCGGAGGTTCTTGTGCCGGCGCATCTCGACGGCCTGGTCCCCGAGCGGGCGCGCACGGCAACGGAGGCGTCCCCGATGACCGGCGCCGGCGACACGGTTCCGGTCCGGCCGCTGCGCGCGGTGCTGGCGGAGGCCGAGGCGGTGGCGATCGCCGCGGCGCTGGCGGCGACGGGCGGCAATCGCACTCAGGCGGCCCGGCTGCTCGGCATCTCGCGAGCCCAGTTCTACGAGAAGCTGCAGGGACTGGACGACGCGCCCCCGACCAAGGCCTCGGCCTGACAGTCCGGAATCCCGGACACCAAGCGAACCGTCCGGATTCCCGGACGCCTGCGAATTCATTCCGACTTATCAGTTGCTTGCGGTTTTCTGCCTGGGGATCGTCCGGATTTCCGGACGATCGGATACTGGTTCTCCCGACCGGCGAGCCATTGCGACTGGCACGGCGAGCACAGGTTTCCGCGGATTTCGGCGAACTGGCACGCGGCTTGCGGTAAGTGGGGCCGACTGCGAAGGCGTGCGTCGACAAGCGCGCCGAAGAGACAGGCCGAGCCGGGCCGAACCCGGGCCGGACGGCCGTTCCACGAGGGAGGAGAAGCGACGTGACTGACAGCAAGACCCTTATTGCGTCGACCGCCATGGCCCTGGCGTTAGCCGCCGGCCCGGCCCTGGCGCAGGACGATGACGGCGTGATCCGCATCGCCCACATCTATGGCCAGACCGGCGCGCTGGAGGCTTATGCCACCCAGAGCCATCGCGGCCTGATGCTGGGCCTGGAATACGCCACCGACGGCACCATGGAGATCAACGGCCTGCCGATCGAGGTGCTGGAGTACGACACCCAGCTGCAGCCCGAGACGGGCCGCGCGCTGCTCGCCCAGGCCTATGGCGACGACGGCGCGGACATCGCGGTCGGGCCGGTCTCCTCGGGCGTGGCGCTGGCCATGCTGCCGGTGGCCGAGGAGTATGGCCGTATCCTGCTGGTCGAGCCGGCAGTGGCCGACAGCATCACCGGGTCGGAGTGGAACCGCTACATCTTCCGCACCGGACGCAACTCCTCCCAGGACGCGATCTCCAACGCCGTGGCGCTGGGCGCGGAAGGCGTGGCCATCGCCACCCTGGCGCAGGACTACGCCTTCGGCCGGGACGGCGTGGCCGCCTTCCGCACGGCGCTTGCGGAGACCGGCGCGGAGCTGGTGTTCGAGGAATATGTGCCGACCGACACCACCGACTTCACCGCCCCGGCCCAGCGCCTGTTCGACGCGCTGAACGAGGTCGAGGCCGAGCGCAAGATCATCTTCGTGATCTGGGCCGGCGGCGGCAATCCGCTGGGCCGGCTGAACGAGCTGCAGCCCGAGCGCTTCGACATCGAGCTAGCCTCGGGCGGCAACATCCTGCCGGCCCTGGTCGCCTATCGCGACCTGCCGGGGATGGAAGGTGCCACCTATTACTATTACGAGATCCCCGACAATCCGGTGAACGACTGGCTGGTGGAGCAGCATTTCGACCGCTATGGCGAGCCGCCGGACTTCTTCACCGCGGGCGGCATGGCGGCCGGCATGGCGATCGTCACCGCCATCGAGGAAGCCGGAACCACGGACACCGAGACGCTGATCGAGACCATGCGCGGCATGGAATTCGACACGCCCAAGGGCACCATGATGTTCCGCGCCGAGGACCATCAGGCGCTGCAGTCGATGTACCACTTCCGCATCGAGGTGCAGGAAGGGGTGGACTGGGGCGTGCCGGTGCTGATCCGCGAGCTTGGCATCGAGGACATGGACATCCCCATCCTCAACCCCGAGAGCCGCTGGGGCGAGTAGTCACGGCTACGTGCCGGCAGTGTTGGAGCGGCCCGAGACCGCCGCTCCAGCCCCGGCGCCCCCGGACCGCCAGGACACGCATTGCCATGCCCGCCGACCCGACCGAGCCGCCCGTCCTGGAGACGCGCGGGCTGACCATCCGCTTCGGCGGCCACGTCGCGGTGAACGAGGTGAGCTGCGCCTTCGAGCGCGGCACGCTGACCGCCATCGTCGGTCCGAACGGCGCCGGCAAGACGACCTATTTCAACCTGATCTCCGGCCAGCTGCGCGCCTCGGCGGGCCGGGTGCTGCTCTATGGTGAGGACATCACCCGTCTGGGCGCCACCGGCCGCGCCCATCGCGGCATCGGCCGGGCCTTCCAGCTGACAAACCTGTTCCCGAACCTGACCTGCCTGGAGAATGTGCGCCTGGTGGTTCAGGCCAGAAGTGGCCTCGGCTTCAACCTCCTGTCCATGGCGTCGAGCCACCGGGCGCTGACCGAGCAGGCGGAGCATTTCCTGGCCCAGGTGGACCTGCTGGACAAGGCCGACCAGACCGCCGCCACCCTTTCCCATGGCGGCCAGCGCCGCCTTGAGGTGGCGCTGCTGCTGGCCATGGAGCGCGACGTGCTGATGTTCGACGAGCCGACGGCGGGGATGAGCATGGACGAGGCGCCGGTGGTCCTCGACCTGATCCAGCGCATCAAACAGGACCGCGCCAAGACCATCCTGCTGGTCGAGCACAAGGTGGACGTCATGCGAACGCTGGCCGACCGCATCATCGTGCTGCACAACGGATTCCTGGTGGCCGACGGCGCGCCGGGCGAGGTGATGAACGCGCCGGTGGTGCAGGAAGCCTATCTCGGCACGGGGGTGTCGGCCCATGTCTGACGACCTGCTGAGTCTGGAAGGCGTGCACACGCATATCGGGCGCTACCACATCCTGCAGGGCGTCGACCTTGTGGTACCCAGGGGCGGGGTGACGGTCCTGCTCGGCCGCAACGGTGCCGGCAAGACCACGACCATGCGCACCATCATGGGGCTGTGGCAGGCGAGCCGGGGCCAAATCCGTTTCGACGGCCGGCCGATCGAGGCCCTGCCGACGCCGGAGATCGCCAATGCCGGCATCGCCTACGTGCCGGAGAACATGGGCATCTTCGCCGGGCTGACGGTGAAGGAGAACATGGTCCTGGCGGCGCGCGGCGGACGGTTCGACCAGGCCCGGCTCGACTGGATCCTGACCCTGTTCCCGGCGCTGAAACGCTTCTGGGCCCTGCCGGCGGGCCACCTGTCGGGCGGACAGAAGCAGATGCTGGCCATCGCCCGGGCGGTGATCGAGCCGCGCCGCCTGCTGCTGATCGACGAGCCGTCCAAGGGCCTGGCGCCGGCCATCGTCGGCGCGCTGACCCAGGCCTTCTCCGAGCTGATCGCCGATGGCGAGACCACCATCCTGCTGGTCGAGCAGAACCTGCACATGGCGCAGAGTCTCGGCCGCTCGGTCGCGGTGATGGACGAGGGCCGCATCGTGCATGCCGGCGCCATGGCCGACCTCGCGGCCGACCGCGACCTGCAGGGCCGTTTGCTCGGCCTTTCCCTGGAGCCCACGCCATGAGCGTTGCGAACAATGCCGGCGCCGATCAGGCCGCCGCCCTGCCCGGACCGGGCGCCCGGGAGCGCCTCGGCCGCGCCGCGCCCTATCTCGCCGTCCCCCTGCTGGCAGCCGTCGCGTTGGTGGCGATCCTGGCGCAGGGCAGCTCGCTGCCGACCTGGGTGACGCTGACCGTCGCCGGCCTCGCCATGGGGGTGATGCTGTTCATCATGGCCTCCGGCCTGACCCTGGTGTTCGGCCTGATGGACGTGCTGAATTTCGGGCACGGCGCCTTCATCACCGTGGGCGCCTATGTCGGGGTGACGGTTCTGCTCTGGCTCGGCCCCGCCTTCGCGGCCGACAATGTCTGGCTGAACCTGCTGGCCATCGTCCCCGCCATCGCCGCGGCCATGGCGGTCGCCGGACTCGGCGGCTGGTTCTTCGAGCGCAGCGTGGTGGCACCCGTCTACGGCGCGCACCTGAAGCAGATCCTGGTGACCATGGGCGCGCTGATCGTCACCGAGCAGCTGCTGCTGGCGATCTGGGGGCCGGAGCGTATCCCGATCAACCGCCCCGAGGCGCTGTCCGGCGCCTTCCTCGTCGGCGACGCGGCGATCGAACGCTACCGGGTCTACGCCACGGTGCTGGGCCTCGCCATCTTCGGGGGCATGGTCTACGTGCTGCGCCGCACCCGGGTCGGCCTCCTGGTCCGCGCCGGGGTGGAGAACGGCGAGATGGTGCAGGCCATGGGCTACCGGGTGCGGGTGCTGTTCGCCGGGGTGTTCATCGTCGGCTCGGCGCTGGCCGCGCTGGGCGGCGTGATGTGGGCGCTCTATGACGAGGTGATCACCGTCCATATCGGCCAGAACCTGATGATCATGGTGTTCATCGTGGTGATCATCGGCGGTCTCGGCTCAGTCGAGGGCTGCCTGGTCGGCGCCCTCCTGGTCGGGCTGATGACCAACTATACCGGCTTCCTGACGCCCACCCTCTCGCTCGGCTCCACCATCCTTCTCATGGTCGTCGTGCTGATGTGGCGGCCGCAGGGTCTGATCGCCGTCAACAAGGGCCATTAGGGGGACCGCGCCGATGATCCGTTGGCTGCTCTCCGGCGACGTGCCGCGCCAGCCGGTGCTGGTGGTGGTGCTGGCGGCGATCCTGATCGGCCTCGCCTTCACGCCCTTCCTCTTCCCCGGCACCCGCACGGTCGACACGGCGGCGCGGATCTGCGTCTTCATCGTGCTGGTCGCCTCCTACGACCTGCTGCTCGGCTATACCGGCATCGTCTCCTTCGCCCACACCATGTTCTTCGGGCTCGGCGCCTACGGGGTGGCGATCGCCAGCCGCAATCTCGGCGCCGGCTGGGACTCGATCCTCATCGGCACGGCCGCCGGCACGTTCTGCGCGGTGGTGCTGGCCTTGCTGATCGGGCTGTTCTCGCTTCGGGTGCGGGCGATCTTCTTCGCCATGGTGACGCTGGCCGTCGCCTCGGCCTTCCTGATACTGGTCAGCCAGCTCTTCGCCATCACCGGCGGCGAGGACGGGCTGAACTACCGGGTGCCCCGCATGCTGACCCCCGCCTTCAACCTGGGCGAGTTCCTCGGCCAGCGCATCGACGGGCGGATGATCGGCTACTACCTCGTCTTCGCCGTCGCGCTGGCGCTGTTCCTCCTGCTGCTGCGCATCGTCAACTCGCCCTTCGGCCGGGTGCTGCAGGCGATCCGCGAGAACGATTTCCGGGCCGAGGCGATCGGCTACCGCACGGTCTTCTACCGCACCGCGGCGACGTGTCTCTCGGCCGGCTTTGCGGCGCTGGCCGGCGCGCTGCTGGCCGTCTGGCTGCGCTATACCGGGCCCGACACCTTCCTGTCGCTCGACATCATGATCGACATCCTGCTGATGGTGGTGATCGGCGGCATGGGCACGATGTACGGCGCGGCCATCGGCGCCACCCTGTTCATCCTGGCGGAAACCTATCTCAGGGGCGTGATGGGCTGGGCGGCCGAGGCGACCGGCGCCATCCCGGTGGTGACCGATCTGGTGCATCCCGACCGCTGGCTCCTGTGGCTCGGCCTCCTGTTCATCCTCTCGGTCTACTTCTTCCCCAGCGGCATCGTCGGCCGGCTCAGGCTGTGGAGGCACGGGCGATGAGCGGCGTTCGGCACCACTTCGTGACGGTCGGGGGGCGCGAGCTGCATGTGCGCGAGTGGGGCGACCGGGCAAACCCGCCGGTCGTGCTCTGGCACGGGCTGGCGCGCACCGGCTCGGATTTCGCGCCGCTGGCCGAGGCGCTGGCGGGCGAGTACCACCTCATCGCGCCCGACACCATCGGCCGGGGGCTGAGCCAATGGGCGGCCGACCCGGCGACGGAGTACTGCCTCGCCTTCATGGGGACGCTGGCGGCGGGGCTGCTCGACCATTTCGGCTTCGACCGGGCGCGCTGGGTCGGCACGTCGATGGGCGGTGCGCTCGGCATCCATGTGACGGCCGGCCTTCTAACGGGCCGGATCAGCCATTTGGTGGCCAACGACATCGGCCCCGAACTGCCGGCCCAGGCGATCGAGCGCATCCTCACCTATGTCTCGACCCCGCCCGCCTTCGCCACGATGGGCGAGCTCGAGGCCTATCTGCGCACGGTCTACAAGCCCTACGGCCCGATCAGCGATCCCGAATGGAACGCCATGGCGCGGTCATCGACCCGCCGCCTGCCCGACGGGCGGGTGACGCTGCATTACGATCCGCGCATCACCGAGCAGTTCCGCGCCCATCCCACGGACTATGACCAGTGGGAGGCCTGGACTGCGATCGACCTGCCGGTGCTGCTGCTGCGGGGCGCGCAGTCGGACCTGCTGCTCGAGGAAACCGCGACGCGCATGCTGGCGGCGCAGCCGCGGGCACGCCTGGCGGTCGAGCCGCTGGCCGGCCACGCCCCGGCCCTCAACGTGCCGCACCAGATCGCCTGGATCCGCGACTTCCTGGCGGGGTAGGAGAAGACGGTCTCGGGGTTCCGCATCTCCGGCTGTCGCCTGCGTGCGGAACGACGGTATACTTTTCACCATACCACCACCGTCGTTCCGGCCGACCGGAGGGAGAGCCGGAACCTCGCGCGGCCTGCCTGTGGCGTGGAGAAGACGGTCTCGGGGTTCCGCATCTCCGCTCCGCTTCGTGCGGAACGACGGTGGTGTTTTCACACTGAACCCAACCCCGTCGTTCCGGCCGACCGCAGGGAGAGCCGGAACCTCGCGCGGTCTGGCTGCGGCGGCGGCGAAGACGGGCGGCCGGTCCTGTGTCTGCGGCGCATCACTGCGTGCTGCGCTGCGCACGGGACGACGATAGTTATTTGAAACTAATATGTTTCTTGTCATTCCCGCGGAAGCGGGAATCCAGGCGGCGGCGCGCGAGGCACCGGCGGGCTGGACCCCCGATCAAGTCGGGGGTGACACCGGGAGGTTAGGCGCTTGAACCGATCAAGTCGGGGGACACCGGGAGGTTGGGCGCGTGAACCGATCAAGTCGCGGGTGACACCGGGAGGTTGGGCGCGTGAACCGGTCAAGTCGAGGGTGACAACGAGGGGGCGGCAGCCTGCCCCCGATCGGGTCGTGGGAGCAACAATGGCCAGGGCATGCCCGCCCTTCCCCTAACGGCCCTCGAACAGGTCGCGGCCGGTGACGAGGGCGCGGATCTTGGCGTCGGCGACGGAGCGGGGCAGCATCCAGAAGCCGCAATCGGGGTGGATGTACTTCACCCGGCCGGCGCCCAGCACGCTTTCCGCCCGCTCGATGCGGCGGGCGATGGTCTCGGCCGTCTCGACCGCGTTGTCCTTGATGTCGACGACGCCGAGGCCGAAGCCGATCTCCGGCCTGAGCTCCTTGAAGACCTCGAGTTCCTCGGCCGGGCGCCGGGCGCATTCCATGACGATGTGGTCGGTCTCCAGCGCGTTGAGGTAGTCGATCAGGTATTTCCAGCCGCCCGACTGGATGGACTGGCCGCCATAGTTGCCGAAGCAGAGATGGACCGCCGGCGTGGTCCTGACCGCGCGCAGCACGGTGTTGATCGCCTCGGCCGCCCACACCGCCTCCTCCGGGTGGCCGGGGAGGTTGGCCTCGTCGAGCTGGACGATGTCGGCGTCGACCGCCGCGATCTGCTCGGCCAGCACCTCCGCGATCGCCATGGCGAGCCGGGCCGGGTCGCGGTAGTGCAGGTCGAGCAGCGTCTTGGCCAGCATGTGCGGGCCGGTGGCGGTGAACTTGAACGTCTGTTGCGTGAGCCCGGCCACCTGGGCGCAGGCGCCCGGCAGGTCGAGCGTGCCGTGGCCGACCGGGCCGTCGACCACGCCCGGCGGCCGGGCGCGGAAGCGCATGCCCTGGTCGGCGCGGTAGTCCATCAGCTCCCGGAAGGTGGGCTCGGGGCGGATGCCGCTCATCGGCCGGGTGAAGTACTCGATCATCCCGTTGGTCTCGGGATGGTTGATGTCGAAGCGGTAGATCTCGCCGTCGCAGACCACGTCGATGCCGGCCTCCTCCTGGGTCGCCAGCACCACGCGGGTGGCGTCGATCAGCGCCTGGCGAGAGGGTGCCGCGGTCAGCCAGGCGGGGATCGGGTAGGAGCCGACGACGGTGGTCAGGATCGCGCTCATCTCGGTCTCTCGTGCTTTCTTTCGGGCGGAGCCGCGCGGCCTAGAGGCCGAGCAGCTGGTAGATGCGGTGGGTGTAGGCGCCGAAGCGCGCCTCGTTCTGGATGTCGAGCTCGCGCGGGTTCGGCAGGTCGACGGTGAAGGTGTCGGCCATGCGGGCCGGGCCGGAGGTCAGCACGGCGACGCGGGTGCCCAGGAACACGGCCTCCTGGATGCCGTGGGTGACGAACAGGATGGTCTTGCGGCTCTCCGCCCAGATGCGGCGCAGCTCCAGGTTCATGCGCTCGCGGGTCAGGGCGTCGAGCGCGCCGAACGGCTCGTCCATCAGCACGATCTTGGGATCGTGGACGAAGGCGCGGG
>JAVKFF010000049.1:0-30755 GCA_040226215.1 Azospirillaceae bacterium | reverse complement strand
ACGGCTATGACTGGCAGGGCCGGCGCTACAAGTCCCTGTCGGCCGTCGCCCGGGCGATCACCGGCACCCGCTGGAACGGCTGGACCTTCTTCGGTCTCCGGAGTCCGCGATGACGGTCCTCAAGCGCCGCTGCGCGGTCTACACCCGCAAGTCCTCCGAGGAGGGGCTCGACCAGGCCTTCAACAGCCTCGACGCCCAGCGCGAGGCCTGTACCGCCTTCGTGGCCAGCCAGAAGGCCGAGGGCTGGGTGCCGCTGCCCGACCGTTACGACGATGGCGGCGTCTCCGGCGGCACTTTGGAGCGGCCGGCCCTGCGGCGGCTGCTGGCCGACATCGAGGCAGGGCTGGTCGACATCGTCGTGGTCTACAAGATCGACCGCCTGTCCCGCGCCCTGATGGACTTCGCTCGCCTGGTCGAGCTGTTCGACCGGCACCAGGTGACCTTCGTCTCGGTCACCCAGTCCTTCAACACCACCACCTCGATGGGCCGGCTCACCCTCAACATCCTGCTCTCCTTCGTCCAGTTCGAGCGCGAGGTGGCGGGCGAGCGCATCCGCGACAAGTTCGCCGCCAGCCGCAAGAAGGGGCTGTGGATGGGCGGCCATCCGCCGCTCGGCTACGACGTCGTCGACCGCCGGCTGGTGGTGAACGAGGCCGAGGCCAGGACCGTGCGCCTGATCTTCTCCCGCTTCCTGGAGATCGGCTCGGCCACCACCCTCGCCCGCCAGCTGGCCAAAGAAGGCATCACCAGCAAGCGTGGCCGGCCGGTCGACAAGGGCTTCGTCTACAAGCTGCTGGCCAACCGGGTCTACATCGGCCTGACCGTGCACAAGGGCGAGGCCTATCCCGGCCAGCACGCACCCATCATCGACCGGGATCTCTGGGACCGGGTGCACGCCATCCTCAAGGAGAGCCCGCGGGCCCGGGCAGCCAAGACCAGGGGCAGACCCCGGCCCTGCTGAAGGGCCTGCTCGTCGGTCCTTCCGGCCGAGCGATGACGCCGACCCACACGCGGCGGAAGCAGAAGCTCTACCGCTACTATGTCGACCAGGCCCTGCTGAAGGGTGGCCAGGCGACCTCTCCCGCCGCCCGGGTGCCGGCGGCCACGGTCGAGGGCGCGGTGATCGACCAGCTGCGCCAGCTGCTGCGCAGTCCCGAGATCGTGATCGGCACCTGGAAGGCGTTGAAGGCGGAGGGCGAGGTTGTCACCGAGACAGAGGTCCGGGACGCCATCCACGGCTTCGACGCCCTCTGGGATGAGCTGTTCCCGGCCGAGCAGGCGCGCATCGTCCAGCTGCTGGTCGAGAAGGTCCGGGTAGGTGATGACGGCTTGGCGATCACCCTTCGCACCGACGGGCTGACGCGCCTGTGGCGGGAGGTCGGGGGCCCGGCCGAGCGGGAGGCGGCCTGATGGCAGGCGAGACGGTGACGGTGCGGGTGCCGATGGCCTTCACCCGGCGCGGTGGACGCAAGGTGGTGGTCGTGCCGGACGGTGCCGACCCCTGGGCACCGGCGCCGCGGGTCGACGGGACGCTTGTCCGGGCGCTGGCCCGGGCGCATCGCTGGCAGCGGATGCTGGAGTCTGACGAGTTCGCCACCATCGCCGAAATCGCCGAGCGCGAGAGGCTCGCCTCCTCCTACCTGACCCGAGTCCTGCGCCTGACGTTACTCGCACCCGACATCGTCGAGGCCATAATGGACGGCAAGCAGGGGCCGGAGGTTACGCTGGCACGGCTGCTGGAGCCGTTACCGGTGGAGTGGGGAAAGCAAGCGCTGAACTTCGGCTGAGTGCCGACTTCGCCGCAACGATCACGACGAAATGCTATCGCACTCCGTCGCTTAGACCATGAAAACCCTTTTCTACGGAAATTAATCGTGGAAGGTTTTAAAGGTGCGGCCTCATGTCTAGAGGGGCGCAACCGCGTTGCAAATGATTTGCCGGTCGAGTTCATGGACAGCCTTCTGCAGGGCCGCCTTCGGAATACCTACCTCGCCGCCTCGAAGGGGATGATCCCCTTGTATGAGGCCGCCGTGAACTCGATCCAGGCCATTGAGGACGATGCTGCCGCAGGTGCGCGACCAATACGATCACACAAGGTCACGGTGAGGGTGATCCGATCCCAGCAGACCTCGCTCCAATTCGAGACGAGAGGCGGCGCGCGCGAGAAGATCACGGGGTTCGAGGTCGCGGACGATGGCATCGGCTTCACCGAGGACAATTGGAAGTCGTTCCAAACCCTCGACACTCTATGGAAAGCTGAGAGAGGCTGCCGCGGCATCGGGCGCTTGATGT
This sequence comes from Azospirillaceae bacterium, assembly GCA_040226215.1. Lineage (GTDB taxonomy): Bacteria > Pseudomonadota > Alphaproteobacteria > DSM-16000 > Inquilinaceae > JAVKFF01. The sequence continues at coordinate 28,463 of JAVKFF010000049.1, read as the reverse complement.
GGCTGAAGGCATTCAAGCGCGTACGGGTCGACTCGGTGTTTGTCCAGGACGGCGAGCTCAAGTGCCGACGGTTCCGCTTCGACGTCGCGCACGACGTAAAACAAGAAGGGGACGTTGAGGCCGCCTCCGGCCCAAAGCGAACCGTACTGTGCCTCGAAGGCTTCGAGCCACGCTTTGCCGAGCAGGCGCCGAAGACCGCCCGGGTGATCGCCATTGGATTGCTGGAGCATTGCCTATGGTACTTCGTGCGAGAGCAGGGCGTTCCGGAGATCGTAGTCGAGGACGGGCCGGATCGCCTCGTTCTAGACGAACTCTACGACGAGCACATGCACTCCGCCGCTCAAACCGAGCAGGTCGAGATCAAAGAGGAGCCCTTCGAGCTCACGCACGTGAAGTTTCGCGCTGCCGTCAACAAGACGCACAGCCTGAATTACTGCGCAGCCGGAAGACTCGTGAAGGAGGAAGCGATCCAAGGGAAGATCCCCGGGCTCGCCGGCACCGTGATGGACGATCGCGGACCGTTCACATATGCGGCGTACCTTACCAGCCCGTTCCTGAATGATCGCGTCGTGGAGCAGCGCATCGGCTTCAATATCGAGGACGAGGTGGACGGAATGTTTGTCGCCACTGACATCTCGTTTCGGGACATCCGGGAAGCGATGTTACCCCGCGTGCAAAAGTTCCTTTCAGATGCGCTCGAGCAGAACATCGCGGCCGGCAAAGAACGGGTGGCGACGTTTGTCGCGAAGAAGGCTCCCCGATACCGCCCCATCCTCGCGCACATCCCTCCAGACGAGCTGGTCGTGGACGCGAACATCTCGGACGCTAACCTGGACGCGTTGCTGCACAAACACCTGTTCCGCGTCGAGCAGAATCTTCTGAGCGAAGGGCACAAGGTTCTGTCGCCCGGCGACGATGAGACTGAGGAGGCATACGAGAAGCGCCTAGAGGACTACCTGCAGAAGGTATCGGACCTGAAGCAGTCCGACCTAGCGAACTATGTCACCCACAGGCGCGTAATCATCGATCTATTGGCGAAGGCGATCGAACGCGATGAGTCAGGTCGGTTCGTTCGGGAGGATGTGATCCATGAGCTGATCGTGCCGATGCGCGTTACTTCGGATGACCTTGCTTTTCGCCGCCATAGCCTGTGGCTCCTGGATGAGCGGCTCGCGTTCCACGACTTCCTCGCATCGGACAAGCCGATCACGACCATGCCGATAACCGAGAGCGCTTGCGGCAAGGAGCCGGACATTGCCTCCCTGCGCACATTCGACAACCCGCTTCTCGTATCGGACAAGGCGACCGGACCAGCCGCCTCGCTCACGGTCGTGGAGATCAAGCGGCCGATGCGCGGGGGCTTCAGAGCGGGACAGTCCGAAGAGCTCGATCCGATCCTGCAGGCTTTGGACTACCTGAGACGGCTACGGGAGGGTGCGAAGGCGAAGAACGGCAGACCGATTCCAAATGCCGACAAAATCCCGGGCTTCGTCTACGTAGTCGCGGACCTAACCGATCACCTCAGGGCGTGCTGTGAACTTCACCATCTCAAGATCACGGCGGACGGTATGGGCTACTTCGGCTACCACCCGAGCACCTTCTACAATGCCTACATCCAGGTGATCTCATTTGATGGACTGGTCGCGTCGGCGACCGAGCGCAATCGCGCGTTCTTCGACCGCTTGGGACTTCCGACCAGGTAGCGCCTTTGACCGAATAGATTTGTTGACGTGAACTGCGTTCACCTACCGCCGCAGCTCGCGTAATAGCTCGGCTGCTCCTCCGTTGTCCAATCATCCGCTCGAAACTTCGACCCGACTCATTCCCTCGCCATCACAGTGTCGTATAGCCCGTAGTGGGTCAGTCTCTTCTGGCTCTGAATGCCGGTGTAGCCGAGATGGCCAAGCGCGAGGGGATCGCGCCCTCCTACATAACCCGCGTACTGCGCCTAACACTGCTCGCGCCCGACATCGTCGAGGTCATCCTAGGCGGCAAGCAGAGGCCGGACGTGACGCTGGCGCGTGTGCTGGAGCCATTTCCAATGGAATGGGAGGAGCAAAAACAACCTTTCAGCTAATGGTCGCCCACGGCCGATTCTGTTGAAAAATGGCCTCTGTTGATCGACCGCCAAGTCGCTGACTCAATTCGCGCAGGCAGGCGGGAGGGATCGGCGATGATAGGACCCAGGCAGGTGGCGCAGGGCGCGCTCTTCTATGAGTTTGAGATCGAGGATCCATGAGCCGACCCTGGAACCACTGCGACAACCCACAGGCCGAGAGCTTCATGAATACCCTGAAGGTGGAGGACGCCTATCTGATGGAGTACGAGACTTTCGAGGGCGTCGCCGGCGGCGTGCCGAGGTTCATCGACGCCTACAACCGGCTCGGCCTTGGGGTATCTCAGCCCCGTTCAGTTCGAGAAACGCCACGCCCGCGCCCCTGCCAAAACCGCGGCCTGAGCCGGTCCGCCCGCAGGGGCGCACTTCACGAGAGATCGAAAACCCGCACAAACCGCCTGTCCCCGATTGACCCAATGACCGGTTTCACCGGACAAAGGAAACCAGTAAATGAAGGGTCCGCGCCGATTATGCCCACTGATAGCGATATTGCCGACAACGATATTTCCCCCGAAGACCGCCAGAAGCTCTCCGGGCTTTTCGGGTTTGCCCAGGGCGTTCTGACCGCGCGATCCAAGGTCCAGATGGCGATGCAATCGGGCCTCGGGGTGTTTCACGAAGGCGATCTCGACGGCCTGCCGGGGCTTCACTTCGACTGCGATGACGGTGCCTGGCTCCGGATCGACCGACAGCGGGAAACGTGGCCGCCGGAACCGGACGAGCATGTCGCGCAATTCCTCACCTCTACACCCTCCGATCCCAACAGGCGACCCCAGATCAAGCCAACGATCGCAGTCGAGGTGACGATCGAGGAAGCGTCTGACCTCGCCGAAGGTGGAATGCTGAATCCCGACGACGTGCATACGATCGTCGAAGATGGGGTCGAGGTCGAGAACCGCGTGCGGGTGGTTCTCCATGCCGAGACACTGGTCGAGATGCGGCGCGACTACGAGCATTACGCAGGCGGGGACTGGTCGGACTGGGCCAGGCAGGAACGCCCCGTTCGGCGCGCGATCTCGGTTTACAATGATCTCTTCAAGATCCATTCCGCGATCCACACCTCCGAAGGCACCCCGCCCGAGCTGGTCTGGGGCATCGGCATTGGCCGCTGGGTTCGCGGCACAGAGCGCGTCGACATGCCGCTCATCGAGCAACTGGTCGATATCGAGGTCGAAGATGGCGGCGCAATCGCGATCCGTCCGCGCGATCTCGCGCCGCACCTGTCGCTGAAACCCTATCTCGAGCTCGACATCGACGGGTCTCCGAAGCTCCAGAGCGAACTCCAGAACCGGCTCGCGCAGCTTCTCAAGGGCGATGCCGAGTTTTCCCCCTTCACCACCCTCTGGGAGCCGCTCCTCAACACCGCGGCCAACAACCTTGCCAGCAGCGCCACCCAAATCAGCCGCGACGATCTCGCAACTGGCGAAAGCCTCGCTCCTGCCGGAGAGGATCTCAGGATCACCTCCAGCTGGGCCATCTTCGGGCGGCCCCGGTCGAGCGAGGCGCGCGTCCAGGATCTAAACGCACTGCGCGCCCGCGTCGACGACGAGGCCACCGAGGTGCCCGCCTCGATCAAGGGTTATGCCGCGCCCCCGCCCGACAAGCCCAGGTCCGACGTCTCCGCCTTCGGGCTCGACAGCGCCGTTCTCGGCGGCGCCACGGGCAGCAAGGGCTGGGAGCCATCCGCCTCTGGCGAGCCACGCCGAAGCCCAAGCCCGGGCGGTGCCGCCCCATCGGGTGGCGACGCCGCGCCGCCCGACCCCTTCGCAGCCGGCCGGAAGGTCCATTTCTTCCCGCTCCCGTTCAACGAGGAGCAGGGCAAGATTTCCGACATGATCGACGACCCCAAGCTGCATGTCATCGGCGTTTCGGGCCCGCCGGGCACCGGCAAGTCGCACTCGATCGCCAACATCATCAGCCACCAGATGGCCATGGGAAAACGCGTGCTCGTCACCGCTCGCACCCCCGAGGCCATCGCCGCCGTCCGCGAGAAGCTTCCCGAGGCCCTCCAGCCCCTCGTCATCGCCTCGGTCGGCACCGACCGCGAAAGCGCCCAGCAGCTCCAGGAAGCCGTGTCCGAGCTTTCCCGCGAAGTGGTGGATCTCGACGCCAACGAGGCGTTGGCGCGCAAGGCCCAGCTCGAGCGACAGATCGTCAAATGCGACCGCATCGCCGAGAAGGCGGACGACGACCTTGCCGAGATCGCGCGCGCCAACCTCGCCCAGCTGACCTGGGATGGCGCGGACTACACGCCAATGGAGCTGGTTGATATTCTGGCCGAGAGCGCCGAGGCGCATGAGTGGTTCACCGACAGGCCTGGAAAGGTGCCGCCGGCCCAGCTCGAGGATCTCCTCGACCGGCTCCGCACCACGATGCCCGCGCTTGCCGCCGACATCGTCTATGCCGGTGCCGAACTCCCGGAGCCCGACGACCTGCCGACCACGGCCGAGATCATCGCCGCGCACGAGACGGAGCGTGCTCGGAACGCGCGCGAGATCGTGGACTACAGCGCGGCGCCCGCCATGGCCCTCGACAGCGCCGGCGCCGAGGGGCAAGCGCGCGCGGTGCTCGCCGAGCTCGAGGCCCTAGGTGTCCTGATCGAAGCGGCTCCGAGCGCCGCGAAGGGCCTTGCTGTCCGCGCGCTCGAGCCGGCCGGCCCGATCGACCGCAAGGCCATCGCGGCGACGCTCGGCTTCATCGCGCAGAAGCGCGCGCTCGAGGGCATCGCCCGCGTCCGCTTCGACCGGGGCGCCTGCGGCGAGGAGGATTTTCAGCAGGCCGCCGCGCGCGGTGCCTCCGGGCAGAAACCGGTGGGGTTCGGTCTCTTCAACGGTGCGCTCAAATCCGCGATCGGCTCGGTGCGCCTTGACGGTGCGCCGCCGGCCTCCAACGAGGACTGGCAGGTCGTTCTCGAGGCCTGCCGGCTGGAGCGCGACGCGGCCACTATCGGCGACGCACTCCGGCCCTTCGTCTCCGAAAAGCTCATGCCGGCGGTTCCGGCGCGCGCATGGGAAATCGCCCGGCACCTGAAAGACAGGCAGGCCGAGATCGAGACCGCCCTCGAGATCGCCGACCGGCTGAAGCCCGCAATCGACGCGCTGGCGGCGCTTTTTCCCTACGGTTTCGATCTCGACGCGATGCGCGCGGAGCTCGATTGCGACGCCGCGATCTTTGCCATCCGTGGCAACCTTCCCGACGACTACGTCGCCCCCGCAGCCCTCACCCGGCTGCGCGAGATCGCCGGCGCGAGCACGCTCCCCGTGTTCGCGGAACTCAGGAACCTCGCCGATGCGCTCGGGCAGGAGGAATCCGACCCCCGCGACATCATCACGGCACGCGGCGAGATCACCCTCGAGCTCGGGCGCCTCGCCGAGGTCGCCAAGCGCCTCGATGCGCTTGGCCGCGATCTCAACACCCTCGCCGAGGCCGGGGCGCCGGACTGGGTGGCAAGGCTGCGCGCTACTCCGGAGAGCGCGCCCGATCTCATCCCTGCAACCTGGGCCGCATCCTGGACCTGGGGAGAAGTGAAGGCCCGTGTCGACCGCATTGTCGCCCTCGGCAATGGCGACGATCACCGGAGCATGAAATCCGAGGCCATGGCGCGCCGCCGCAAGCTCTTCGAGGAGCTCATCCGCACCCGCACGCTCCTGGGCCTCAAAGACCGCATGACGGGCTCCATCCGCAGTGCCATGGAGGCCTTCACCCAAGCCATCTCCAAGATCGGGACCGGCAAGGGCAAGCGCGCGCCGCGCTTCATTCGCGCAGCGCAGGAGGCCGCCAAGGAGGCCTCCTCGGCCGCACCGGTCTGGATCATGCCGGAATACAAGATCCCCGAGCAACTGCCCCCGGAGTTCGGCGATTTCGACCTCGTGATCCTCGATGAGGCCTCCCAAAGCGACATCACCGCTCTCGCCGCCCTGGCACGCGGCAAGAAGATCCTGGTCGTGGGCGACGAAGAGCAGGTGAGCCCGTCAGTGGTCGGCATCGCGGACCAGAAGATCAACGCGCTGCGCGCCGAGTTCCTCGAGGGGCTGCCGAACGCGAGCCTCATCGACCAGAATTCCTCGATCTTCGAGATCACCAAGCGGATGCATCCCAACAGCCATGTCATGCTGCGCGAGCACTTCCGCTGCGTGGCGCCGATCATCCAGTTCTCGACGCGATTCTACAACAACGCCCTGGTGCCGCTACGCGTGCCCAAGGCCTCTGAGCGCTTCGACCCGCCCCTGGCCGACGTCTACATCCACGGCGCCACGCGCCACGGCAAAACCAATGCCTCGGAGGCGCACTGGATCGTCGACGAGATCGCGCGGCTGATCGAGGACCCCGCCCACGAGGGGCGCGACATCGGGGTGATCTCGCTCATCGGCAACGAGCAGGCCGAGCGGATCGGCCGCATGCTGGTCGAGAACGAGCGGATCGGCCCCGAGCAGATCGAGAAGCGGCGCATCATTTACGGCGACGCGCGCACCATGCAGGGCCAGGAACGCTCCATCGTCTTCCTGTCGATGGTCGCCACCCCCGGCCACGCCACCGCGCAGACCAGCAGGGCCGACCAACAGCGTATCAACGTGGCCATGAGCCGCGCCCGAGACAGGCTCTACCTCGTCCGCTCGGTCTCGCTCGAGGACCTGCGCCCAACTGACATCAAGGCGCAGATCCTGCACCACTTCGCGGACCCGATGCCCGAGGGTCGCGGGGCGACCGGCGAGGAGGCAGCCGACCTTCTCGAGCGCTGCGACAGCGGCTTCGAGCGTGAGGTGCTCCAGCGCCTTATGAAGGCCAATTACCGTGTCCGACCCCAGGTTGCCGCGGGCGGTTTTAGGATCGATCTCGTCGTCGAAGGGCGGGAGGATCGCCGACTCGCCATCGAGCTCGACGGCGACCAGTATCACGGCCCGGATGTCTGGGAGCGCGACATGGCCCGCCAAGCGGCTCTCGAGCGCGCGGGCTGGGTGTTCTGGCGCGTCTTCGGCAGCCAGTGGAAATCGAACAAGGAGTTCTGGTGGCGCAACCTGCGGGACGCTCTGAGTCGCCTCGGCATCGAGCCGATCGGTGCCGCAGCGGTCGACGAGCGCTTCACTGAGTCGATCCTCGTCGATCCCTGGGGCACCAGCACCGCGGCTTATGCAGAGACACCTGCCCAGGATATCGAGGTCGAGGCGCCTCAGACGCAGCAAGAAAGCGCGCTGGGCCAGATTGTCAGCCCGGCGGCCGGGCCGGCCGGCGAAGCGCCACGCCCGGAGGCATCGGAGGAGGATGAAGCGGCCAAAGCGGCAGCGGCCGACGCGAGCGCGGCCTCCGGGTCCGAAGAAGCCTCCCAAACGGCGCGGGCCGAAGAGCCGGGCACGCCAGCCGCCCGCGCGCTGGAGCGCCGACGAGCACGCCAGCAAACACTCTCCCTCGAAGACGACCTCTTCACGCGTCTCGCTGAGCGACAGGCGGACGCCCCGGGACCCCTCAGCGGCACCGCGAAGGGCGCTGTGACCGCGGCGGCGCCCGAGCCGGCGCCCGCAATGCGGGAAGCCGAGGACAGCGCACGGGGCGCCACCCCGATCCGGGTGGGCCATACCGTGCGCCTCGAGAAGCTCGGCAATAAGGGCGGCAAGCTCGAGATCACGCTCGTCGAGACCGGGCACGACCCTGAGCACGGCATGATCGGCACCCACACACCGCTCGGCCGGGCGCTCCTCGACGCGGAAGTCGGGGACGAAGTCGAGTATCACGCCGGCGCGTATATCCAGGAGGTGCGCATCCTCGAAGTGAACTGATGCAGCAGCCTGGGGCGATCGTGTCGATCGCTCGACGGCTGCGGCATACACCCCTTCTCGACTGCGCTACTCCCCGAGAGGGGAAAGCAGCACCAAGCTTCGCAGGCGGGATAGGGCGCGGCTCTCCGCCTTTACAGCACGACGTACTGCAGTGCCGCACCGCATAGGTACGAGATGCGCCGAAAACCGGAGGCCGGCAAATGTTCGACTTATGTTCCAACAGGCCGAACGCGACTCCGGTCGAAGTGTTCAGGTTGCTCGACCGGAAGGCTAATTTATTTCAACGGCTTGCAAGCAATTCACCAAATCCGCGCAGTCATCAGGTGCAGAGAAAATCAGCCCTGAGAGACCGCTTCCGGGCCTCCCCGGCGCCGCTGTCGGTGCTTAGCACGTCCCGCATAACCCTCGAAAACAAGGAGAAAATCCGGCCGCCGCCCGATCGGGAGACTGCTTTCGCGAGGAAAATTGGCGGAGGGAGAGGGACTTGCGTCTAACGTTCTCTTGCCCCACCCTCTCTTCCTAGTGTCAATCCGCTGCTTTCAGTAGCGTCAGACCGAACGATGCGTCGCGATCGCATCTTGGCGTCTTGCGTCCGCAATCGCACCAACAGGCCTAGCCTCAGGCAGCGTGGTCGGCGCGTCGCGTTCAGACCAAAGCCTCGGAGCGGAGCTCAGTAGGTGCTTGGTCAATAGCTCAAGAATCGACTACTTCAATAAACTAAGACTTGGGAAAAATGCATGCGAAACAACGCGCTAAAGGTCGGCCTAGATCCTGCGGCGCCCTATAACTCAGGAATCTATAGTGGAAGCACAAAATTCCCTAATTTGGACGTTCACCTCAGCACCGTAACGCTCCAAGAAGTGTTTCAACTCGCCTTGAATGAAGGCGTGTACGACGTCGCTGAACTCTCGCTCGCTCGCACTTTGATGGCGATCGATCGCGGCGCCTGCGAATATCGCTTCCTACCCATCTTCCCATATCGTCGTACTCGGCTTGACACGATTTATGTCCAAGCCAACGGAGCCCGCACCGTGGATGAATTACGCGGAAGTCGCATCGGCGTCCCGCGTTTTGATCAGACCGCAATAATGACCGCACGCGGCGTACTTCAGGATTTATACGGCCTTAGCCCCGAGGATGTGAAATGGGTTCTTGGGCCAGTGGATGAGCAGGCCAATTCAAACAGCCTCATAAGCGAGACCGGGGCTCAATCAAGCGCACCTGAAAAGTCGCTCAGCGACCAACTCCATTCCGGAAGCATTTCCGCGCTGATCAGCTTGCGACCTCCGAATGACTTCCATACAGGCGCATTCCGCCGTCTCTTCGACGACGTTGCCAAGGAGGATAAGCAATACGTGTCGCTTTCTGGCTTTCTCCCCATAATGCACATGATTGGCGTTCATCGCCGCATCGGGGAATATGGAGCAAGCGATCGGCGGGAGACTGTAATTCGTTCGCTTATGACCGGCTTCTGGCAAGCGAATGCCGCTGTCGACCCCATGCCAACCAGCCTTACCAAGCAAGACCGCGCCGCGCTTGCCGCTGCAAGTCGTTGGGCGCATGCACAAGGTCTGATCTCCCGACCGATTGAAATTGACCAGGAATTTGAGATGATCGTGGCGGCATGAGGCAACTCACAGGAGCGCGGAATCACACCCACTGCGAGTTGCCTCGATCCGTATTATTGCGGCTCAATTCCCGCAGCCGCCGCTACGGTGGCCCATCGCTCCTGTTCGCTGGCGATGAACTCGGCGAATTCTTCAGGTGTTGAGCCCACCGGTTCAACGCCCATGCCGAGCAGCTCTTGGGCAACCTCCGGATCGTTGACGATGTCCGCCAACTCAGCAGACATCCGCTGGACGATTTCCTCAGGAGTTCCAGCAGGCGCGACGATGCCAAACCAGTTGGTGGCGTCCACACCGTCAACACCCGCCTCGACAACGGTTGGAAGGTCTGGATAGGCCTGCGATCGATTGGGCGATGACACAGCCAAAGCGCGTACCTGGCCGGCATCGACCTGAGAGGTGACGCCCGGGATTAGGTCGAGCATGAACTGAATGTCGCCGCGCATTAGATCTTGGATCGCCGGCGGCGTGCCTTGATAGAGGAGGTTTTCGAATTCAATCCCCGCTTCGAAGGCGAAGAGCTCTTGAACGAAATTCGGCCCGCCACCGGTGGCGCCATGATTCAACTCACCTGGATACGCTTCGGCGTAGGCGACAAGTTCCTCAACGGAAGTCGCTGGAAGATCATTGTTGACCAGCAAGATGTAGGGAAGAATACCGATAAGGCTCACCGGTGAGAAGTCCTCCATCGAGTAGGGCACGTCGTTGTACAGAAGATGGTTAAGCACAAGGATGCCAGGCGCCCCCATGAAGAACACTGTGCCATCCGCAGGTTGACTCGCAACATGCGTAGCAGCGACCCGTCCGCTAGCGCCGGTCCGATGCTCAACCACGAATGACTGTCCCATCCGCTCCGTCAACTCGTCTGCTAAGAGGCGCGTAACGTTGCTGTTAGCTCCCCCCGGCGAGTAGGCCACGTATATCGTTACAGGCTCGCTTGGCCAGTCCTGAGCGTGGGCGGTTATCGCCACACCGGAAACCATTGTAGCCGCCAGGCCCGCCATCATTAACTTTTGCATCATTGCCTCTCCTGTTGGTGATTAAAGGCTTGGGGCGCGTTACCGGATTGCATCGCACACCACACCTTTTCGGAAGTGATCGGCGGGTCAAGATGGACCACGCCAAAGGGACGCAATGCGTCGCACACCGCATTGGTAACGGCGACAAGCGCCCCCACAGCGCCGGCCTCGCCGGCGCCCTTGGTGCCAAGGGGTGTCATCGCAGTCGGAACACCTTGGCTGTCAATTGAGATCATCGGCAGATCAGACGCACGCGGCATCGCATAGTCTTGGAACGAGCCGCTAAGGAGTTGTCCATCGCCATCGTGGACGACGTTCTCGAGCAGGGCTTGGCCGATCCCCTGGGCTACGCCCCCATGAATCTGCCCGTGCAGCAGCAGCGGATTGACGACCGTTCCAACATCGTCGACGACACGATACCGCTCAACACTAACGACACCTGTCTCCCGGTCGATTTCGACCTCGCAGACATGGGCGCTGTTGGGGAAGGTTGGCCCCTTGGTTGAAACGATGTGAGCGGCAGAAAGGCCGGCTTCAACGTCTTTGGGTAGCATGGCCGGTTGATAGGCTGCTGCCGCGACGTCCTTTAGCGACATGCCACGATTGGTGCCGTCGATCACGAAGGCGCCGTCGCGGAAGGTGACGTCATCGCTATCCGCCTCCAAAGAATGCGCGGCTATCCTTTTTGCCTTGTTGATGATCTCATCCCGGCAGGCGGCGAGCGCGGCTCCAGCAGCGCCAATGGATCGTGAACCATAGGTGCCACGGCCGTGTGGAACCTCGTCGGTATCGCCATAGGCGATGTCAATCCAATCTGGAGGTAATCCAAGCCACTCGGCCAGGATCTGACGGAAGGCCGTCTCGTGTCCTTGTCCGTGGGAGTGGGTCCCAACTCTCGCGAAGGCTGATCCGCTGGCATCAATAGTAAGGGAAGCAAATTCCTCAAAGGGCGTGCCTGGCGGGCCACCGGCAATCTCAATCGCCATCGCAAGCCCACGTCCACGAAGGCGCCCTCTAGCTTCACTGACTTCCCGCCGGTATGAAAATCCATCCCAGTCGCCCTCAGCGAGCGCACGCTCCATCAGGTTCGGGAAGTCGCCACAGTCATAGGTGAACACCAACCCGGTCTTGAACGGCATCTCGTCGGGTTGGATCAGATTGCGCCGTCTCAGTTCAACGGGATCGATGCCTAGTTCCGCCGCCGCGGTCTCCACCAATCGCTCTACGACGAATGTTGCCTCAGGCCGTCCCGCGCCACGATAAGGCGAAACCGACTGAGTGTTCGTATAAACGCCGCACACGCGCGCAACCATCGCGGGTGTGCGATACACGCCAGCGAGACCACCAACATTATTGGTCGCCTGATGGGTTCCGGCGTACGCCAGATAGGCCCCCAGATTGGCGAAAGACTCTGTTCGCATGCCGAGGAAGCGCTGTTCGGCGTCAAGCGCGAGTTCGGCACGCCACAGATTGTCGCGGGCGTGATGATCAGAGACGAATGCTTCAGACCTATCGGCAGTCCACTTGACCGCACGATCAAGCCTCTCTGCGGCGAGTACACACAAGCCGTATTCAGCGAAGTCGTTACTCTTCATGCCGAATGCACCGCCCACGTCCAGGGCGACGACGCGAAGTCGGGCACTCGGCACCCGCAGAATGCGGCTGGCCAATTCAGTGCGCAAACCGTGTGGCGTTTGGGTCGCGCAGTACAGCGTGGTGCGTCGTCGCCGGACATCAGGCTGAGCGACTGCTACACGTGGCTCGATTGGCGCGGCTGTGACGCGGCTAATCCGCATCTCAAGCTGTGTTATATGGGCGGCGTTGGCAAAGGCGCGATCAGCGGCTTCCTTGTCTCCGAGAAGATGCTCGAAGGCGATATTGCCTGGCGCCTCCTGCCATATCTGCGTCGCCTCAGGCGCCAGGGCCGCCTCCAAATTGGCTAGCGCAGGAATTTCTTCGAAATCGAGGATGACTGCGTCGGCGGCATCGACAGCGGCCTCACGACTTTCCGCCACGACCGCCACGATCGGTTCACCCACATACCTTACGCGCTCGCCGGCTAGAAGCGTGCGCGGCGTCTCGAACATCGGCTTGCCGTCCGTCCCCTTGTAGCGAATGCGGTTGGAGAAGGTGCCGACACCAGCCCTAACTAAATCCCGTGGTTGGATTACCCAGAGAACGCCAGGCGCAGTTTCCGCGGCCGCAACATCAATGGTGCGGATGCGTGCATGAGCGACGGGGGACCTGACGACCGCCAAAAAAGCCATATCGGGAAAGGTAAGGTCCCCGGTGTAGGTGGCGCGCCCCTTGAGAAACCGCTCATCCTCCACCCTGACGGTACTTCGGCCGATCCATGCCATGGACTACCGCCTCAAGTAGTCAAACGCGGAGAGGACATGGCATTTCACGACATGCATCAACTCGTCGATCTCGACATACTCGTCCGCACTGCCCATGCCATTGGGTGTAGGACCGTAGACCACCGCCGGCACGCCCCGAAGCCGCCATAGCCGCGCATCGGTGGCGCCCGGAGAGATGACGCGAGCGGGTGGCTCACGGCCCAATAGGGCGGCGTTTTCCTGGACGTGACGGATCATCTCGTGGTCCGGCTCGCACCAATTCGGCTCATTGCGGTTCAAGACCTCATATTGAGCTTGAGGGAAGCGTTCCATGATCGCATCCACCCTCTGCAACACGTCGCCGGACGTAATCCCATTAGGTATTCGGAAATCGGCCTCGAATTCACATTCGGCCGCGATCATGTTCACCTTAACGCCAGCCCTGATCGTACCGAGATTGAAGCTAGGTTGGCGGATGACACGCGACGCGCCATCGCCGTAGGCGCGGTCTATTGCCTCCGACGATTGGTCCAGCACCGCTGCCAAGGCAGCCGGTTCCTGAAACGGCATCTCGGGGATCTGACGCAGTTCGGAGATGATGTCCAACGCCACCAGGCCAGCATTATCGCTGGTGTGAACAAAAGCGCCGTGGCCACCTCGTGTCTTGACGAAGAACTTCAACCAAAGCGGCGCCTTTTCGCCAAAGCGCACGGTATGCGGAGAACTCGGCTCTCCATTTAGGCAACACGTGCCGAGCACGTCGTCGGTGTACCGATCCATTAGGTGGCGCATGCCGTCCGGTCCGAAGTTCTCTTCTTCCGAGACGACGGTCAGGGTAAGGCGGCCGCAAAGCTGCTCAGCGACACCCGAGAGATACCGATATGTCCAGATCGAAGCCGCGGTGCCGCACTTCATGTCGGCAGCTCCCCGACCATTAATGCGACCGTCCCGAACCTCACCACCCCATGGGTCAACCGTCCAGCGTGCTTCGTCCTCAACCGGAAAGACGTCAATATGGCCATTGAGTACGAGGTGCTTGTCGCCCGGTCCCAAGTCGAGAGTAGCAACGAAATTGGGTCGATCCGCTTGCGGTGCGATCTCGCGGCACGCCAATCCCTCCTGCTCAAGGAATGAGCGAACAAAATCCGCCGCCTCGGTCGTCACCCCAGGTGGGTTGGGCGTACGGCATCTAACGAACTCACTCACGAATTTGATGATCGCCTCGCGGTCCCGGTCGATCGCTTCAAGAAGCGCTCGTTTCGGTCCGTCCACGGCAAATTCAGTCATGACCCATCCTGGCTGTGAAGATCGTCGCATGCGGAAGCAGATGCGTGCTTGACCGCCGCTGGCCTGGGTTATACTGTAAATTGTATCCAATTGCCAAACGAAAAAAATGCCGAACGCCGCCATCACGCTCTCAACGATTGATCCAAGCAGGGCGCAAAGCCTTCCTGAATTGGCCTACCGAGAACTGCGCGAGGCCATCATCAGCGGGCGCGTGACGCCCGATACCGTCCTCACGCAGGAGCGCATCGCCAGCCAACTTGGAATTAGTCGGCTACCGGTCCGCGAAGCGTTGCGACGCTTGGAAGCGGAAGGCCTCGTGCTATCGCGACCGCGTCGCGGCTTCGTCGTCGCATCAGTCAGGCGCAGCGAAGTGATCGACATCTTTGAACTCCGTGCGGTGTTGGAAGCGCGCGCGGGAATGCTGGCGACCATGCGACGCACTGAGGAGGACGTAGTTGAATTGCGCCGAATCCTTGAGGAGATGGAGGACGCACTAAACGAACGCACGATGAGTGCCGAGCAGTTTGCCGAGCTGAACGGGCAGTTCCACGGCATGCTCTCCACGCCGGATAACCGGCCACACCTAGCCCGTGCCGTGCGTGTCGCGCGCGGCGCCGGTGAGCGCTATACCCGCATGAGTGTGGCGCTCAGCGAAGATTTAGCGCCTTCGGCAAAGGAGCATCGCCAGATCTTCGACGCCTACGCCGAGGGCGACGCGAAGCGGGTTGCCAAGCTCTGCGAGGCTCATTGCATCGCGACGGGCCAACGCTTGGTGGCGAACCTCAAGCTAAATGACTCCCTCAACACAGTCAGCCCGCCGCTACCAACTGGCTCGCCGCAGATTCCTATGAAAGGGAGCGCATGACTACTCCTCAACAAATTCCCTGCCCCAAACGACCAGAGGACCTGACCGTCCTCATCAATCACGACAATTACGAGCCGTACCTTCGGGAGCTGAAGCAGCGATTTCCCAATATCAATTTCGTCGTGAAGGATGGTTTCGACGGCCTGTCAGAGACGCTGGACGAGGTTCAACCCGATTGCGTCCTCAGCTTCCGGATGGGCAACAAAGGCCCCTTCCCAAGAGAGTTGCTGCTGAACCACCCAAGCATTGCTTGGCTTCACGCCACCGGCGCGGGTATCGAGCATCTGCCGCCCTGGAACGCAGAACGGATGATGGTCACCAACTCCTCCGGTCTGCATGTTGATATAATGGCTCAGTACGCGGTCTGGGCGATCCTCAATCAATCGCTTCGGGTCCCAACCTACCTCGACCAGCAACGCCGGCACGAATGGCGGCTTTATCCCGTGGATTCCGTTCGCGGCAAGACTGCCGTCATCGTCGGAATTGGCAAGGTAGGGCGCGGCATCGCGCGGCAATTGAAACAGCTGGGCATGCGCGTCGTTGGGGTTCGCCGTCATCCCGACCCAGTCTCCGAAGCCGACATCACTTACACCATGGACCGTCTCGATGATGCCTTGGGCGAAGCTGATTTCGTACTGCTGATAACCCCGCTGACGGATGAAACTCGCGGGCTATTCGATGCCGAAAGGTTGCGAAAAATCAAGCACGGCGCCCATCTCATCAATCTCGCTCGAGGCAATATCGTCAACGAAGGAGCGATGATCGAACGTATTCGCGAAGGCCAACTCAACGGCGCCACGATCGACGTCTTCGCAAATGAGCCGCTCTCCGAGGATGACCCAATTTGGGATGCGCCAAACGTTATCGTGACGCCCCATGCCTCGGGCGAGTTGGAGAACTGGCAATTCCACGCGGCAATGGTCTTCGCGGATAATCTGGAACATTGGCTGACAGGTAAGGACCTCGCCAACCTCTGTGACCCGGAGCTAGGTTATTGACCTGGGGCATGGCTTGATTCTGAGGACCGTGACATGCGCGTAGCGGCTCGACTTGGAAGCATAGATGCGCTTATCGGGTTGTTGTTTATCGCCCTTGCGCTGGTATTCCTGGTCCCTGCCCTGACCTATGGGTTCGGCACCATGCAACGAATTGGGCCAGGCTTTTTTCCCGGCGTAGTCGCCATATTGCTCGCCATAGTGGGGATAGGCAATTTGGTCATCGCACTTCGCCAGCCCGGCACGCCGCCGCAAGCGATACGCTGGCGAGCTCTGCTGCCAGTCATCGCGATCCCGGCTTTCGGTTTGACCATCGCGCCGCTCGGACTTGTCGCGGCCTCGCTGATTACGGTGATGATCGCCCGCCGTGCGGAGCGGGGGCCAATCAGGATCGAAGAGCCCATTCTCGCGATTGGCTTGGCATTGACATGTTATGCGATCTTTGTCGTCGGCCTAGCGCTGCCAATTCGCCTGCTGCCAGCATTCTAAGAAACCGGCCCCACGCGTGATCAGGCACGGCAGACCAGCAAAGGACACTATTCATGGAAGCTTTATTCGGCAATCTCGCCTTCGGCTTTCAAGTCGTCCTCTCGGCTGAAAACTTTCTTTATTGTGTGCTCGGCGTCTCCGTCGGCATGGCGATCGGCGTGTTACCTGGAATTGGTCCGTTGGCGACGATCTCGCTACTGCTGCCCATCACATTCTCGCTCGATCCGATCGCTTCGCTGATCATGCTGGCAGGGATCTATTACGGCGCAATGTATGGTGGGTCGACCGCATCCATTCTTGTTAACCTGCCTGGTTCCGCGCCTTCCGCCGTCACATGCCTTGATGGGTATCCGCTCGCACGGCAAGGGCGTGCTGGGCCGGCGCTGCTAATGACGACTATCGCCTCGTTTGTCGGTGGCACAATCTCGATCATCATTCTGGCAGCATTTGCACCGTTGCTCGCTGAAGTGGCCATGGAATTTGGCTCGCCAGAGTATTTCGCGCTCATGTCCTTCGCCCTAGTCATGTCAGCGGCGGTTTCCGGCGGAAGCTTCATTCGTTCATTCGGCATGGTCCTTCTGGGAGTCCTGGTTGGACTGATCGGTATGGATGTTAACAGCGGGATACAACGGTTTAGCTTCGGTATGCTGCAATTGGCCGATGGCGTGAACCTCGTGATCATCGCCATGGGCGTGTTCGGTGTCGCTGAGGTCTGTGGCCGATTGAGCGCGCGCCTATCAGGCTTGGAAGCGAATGAAAAGGTGCAGCACGTCACCCTTCGCTCCATGGCGCCTAGCCGTGACGATCTTTCGCGGAGCAAATGGCCTATCCTGCGCGGCACCGGAATAGGCTCGATATTGGGGGTGCTTCCAGGGGCGGGGTCGACGCTCGCCGCGTTCCTCTCTTATGCCACCGAGCGACGCATCAGCAAAGAGCCAGAGCGGTTCGGCAAGGGGGCGATGGAAGGCGTTGCGGCGCCAGAAGCAGCCAACAACGCCGCGGCTCAAACTGCCTTCATCCCGACTCTAACGCTCGGCGTGCCGGGCGACGCAATCATGGCGCTGATGCTGGGCGCGCTCTTGATTCATGGCATCTCGCCAGGTCCAGAGGTGATGACCACAAACCACGACCTTTTCTGGGGCTTGGTTGCTAGCATGTGGGTCGGCAACCTTGTTCTGCTGATCCTAAACATTCCACTTGTAGCCATCTGGGTCAGCCTTCTTCGAATTCCTTACCGGTTGCTTTATCCGGCAGTCATTCTGCTTGTATGTCTTGGCGTCTACAGCGTGAAATTCAGCCTGCTCGACGTGTTCATGGTCGCCATCCTAGGGCTCTTCGGTCTGGTCTTCGTGCGCTTGAAGTTGGAGGCTGCGCCGCTCCTGCTCGGCTTTATCCTTGGACCTTTGACCGAGCTTCATTTTCGCCGTTCGATGATTCTATCCCGTGGCTCGCTAGACATCTTTTACGAGCGTCCGGTCAGTGCGGTATTCACGACCCTCACACTAGTGATCATCGTTCTACTAGTTGGGCGTCTAATCTTCACGCGGTCGCGGGCGGTAGCATAGCTGAAAATGAACGGTTATTCCTTCTTCGTTGAGATTTGTATTCCACGACTGGTTATTTCAAGTTGATCGACATATGGAAGTCTAAGACGAATGACACACAGACTGTCGGTCCACCTTGACTCGATGTTTGATCCCATGCGGAGAATCAGAGTTGAGTCCGTAATCGGCAATCTGACAAAACAAATCCCGAGCGGAGAAGACCCTTTTGAGTCCGACCCAAACACAATTCTTGACCGCAGAATGAAGAGAAAAACTATTGCAATTCACCAAGTACTATTAAAGATGAAAATAATATTGTAGTACATCGTTGCCGCTTATATGAGGTTAAACTGTTTAATTCGTTACCAAATTACTGACTATGTGTGGCCACTTCCTCAGCCTGCGTTGTCCCTCTCGATGAATTCGGCAACACTAAACAAGCGTTCCTCACAGAACGGGGGGGCTATGAACTGAATGCCGATTGGCATGTTGTTGCGGTCTCTACCGGCAGGCATCGTGATGGCTGGTAGGCCCAGATAGTTGATGGTGCGAGTTTTTCGGTTGAGCCGGCGCACATTCTTCATCGCAGTTTCACCACCCGAGACATCATAATCGCTGACTCTAGGAACAGGTATGTCTACCACCGGGGAAAGCAGCAAATCGCAATGCGAATAGATATGTGAGGTAAGACCAACTACCCGCTGCGCACGCTCATCGCAGATACGCAAATAGTCTACAGCGCTGGTCTGAAGCCCAGTCTCGATACGTTCACGTACTGCTCGACCATAGTCTTGGCCACGCCCCCTTAACCACGATTGATGAAGGGATGCCGCTTCAACAGCCAACATGAGGTTGACATGTTCTGCGATTGGCTCGTGATCGGGTAGATCGACATCGACGAAGCTAGCACCTGCTTTACGCATCTGACCGATCGTTTCGTCGATTGCCAGGGCGACGGCGCTATCCATTCCTTCCAAGTAATAAACGGCCGGAAGTCCAATTGTCCATCCTTCCAGACCATTAAATGAGGGCATCCAGCCATATCTTCTCCATTCATTTCTGGACGTGGATGGGTCATGCGCATCAGGGCCGTCAATAATCCTGAAAACTTTTTTACAAGACTCAACCGAGTCCGCAATTACCCCGACAGTATCAAGTGATTCGGACAGGGGCATAATTCCGTATCGGCTGATGCGACCCAGCGTTGTCTTGATACCGACCACGCCGCACATCGAGGCCGGTAGACGAACCGATCCCGCCGTATCGGATCCGAGGGCCGCACTGACCAATCCAGCGGCGACAGACGCTGCCGAGCCGCTGGACGATCCACCGCTTATTCGGGTGGGATCATGCGGATTGAAGCATTGACCATAATGAACATTCTGCCCAACGGGTCCGAGAGCGAACTCGCTCATGTTGAGCGTACCAAGGTCAATAGCACCCCCTAAGTCCAATCGACTCAATACTGTTGACGTCTCATTGGGTATAAAGTCAGAAAGTATAGATGAACCACATGTCGAAATTTCTCTCTGTCTAAAAAACATATCTTTTCTTGCCATCAACAGCCCGGACAAAGGACGATAAGTTGCGCTGCTTCCGCTAGGAATTGGGGTTTCCTTTAAAATTATTTCAGCAGCATCAAGTGCTTTGTCATCACGGATACTAATAAATGCGTTAATTCTCTGCTGTTCCGCATGGGATCGACGCACCGCATTATTCACTCGATCGACAATGTTTTCTTCATGTTTTGTTTCATTACGAGCAGTTAAGATTGGCTTCTCCGACTTCACTTCCGAAACGCCCGCATCCTTGGCATGTAAACGGGCGAGCGACTCAAGACAACTGATAACCCCCATTCGCGGCCGTCCATCCGAAACCCCACGCGGCCTAGAACGAGGAGATTTTGGAGTTCTGCCACTTGAATCAGCGGAATCTTCAAGCATCACGCGCCCTATTGATGAATTATTTCGGAGATCCGAATTCATTATCTTACTTGCTGCGGGTTGGATACACGCAAGGAAACAGCCCCAACGTTTTTAATTCTGGGAGCATGCGAGGCGATATCGTCGCCCATCAAACGGCATAGACGCCAATCTGAGCATCGTTACTAGTGTGTGTGTGTGTGTTGGTTATCAGAACTTATGCCAGCTCTACGAATTATGACTACATCTACCGGGTTGGCGCTACGGCGGTCAATGCATTGTAGATTCTGCCTGTCGGAACTCTCATCACGGTGGTCACGCCACCTTGAAGCTCCCTATGCGGGCTCCAAAATCGTAGACTGAGACCTCTCCAGATTCCCCCACCGAACACGTCGACGTGTCGGTGAAACGTCGCGCTCTCACGTCCAGTTCAGCCGCCCAACCGCTATCACCACGCAGGAAGAAGCGCGATAAACACGCTCGAATCACTTTGTAAGCGTCAAACTGCCGGGCGGCAGACCACAGTGTCGAAAGGGATTTGCGCCTGCCAATGACATTCTTCCCAACTCACAATATCCTTCTTCGCTAGCCGGATCTGACTGTTGGTGGGATGACGCGAACCCGATTCTACCCATGTGTCGATATCGTTCGATCTCACGGTAAACTGGCCAGGCGGTATAATATTTGCGTCCCTATCGCCATCGCTCGAACAGCGATTGCGTTCGCAAGCGTGTCATTACGCAACGTCGGCTTCGGCCTGCTCGATTTGCTCGAGCACGCAATCGCATGCTTCTCGTATATGGCGGCTCATCAGCTCTACGGCCGCCTCAACGTAACCTTCGCGGAGCGCATCAATCAGGCGGCAATGCTCTTGATGGGCGAGCTTGCCTCGGGTGGTCCAGAATCCGTCGGTGCGCATCTTCAGGATTATTCGCTCGAACACTGATTCCAGTGTGCGCACCATGAACTCATTCCCGGTCGATCGCGCGATGTGAAGGTGAAAATCCCTGTCCACAAGCATGCGCTTGCGCAACTTCTCCTGCTCGACGAGTTCCAGATAACGATCATTGAGATTCTCGAGAACGCCGATGTCGAGCGCTGAATGGGGACCGGTTATTGCGAAGCGAACGCTATATGTCTCCAGGGCTTCGCGCATCTGGTAGAGTTCAAACGCCTCCTGCCGCGTTATCTCCGCGACCGTGAAGCCGCGATAGGGAATGTGCGTGACGAATCCTTCTTGGAACAAGCGTTCCAGCGCTTCCCGTACAGGCGTGCGCGACACGTTCAGTTGCTCAGCCAATTGCTGGTGAGTCAGCTTGGCGCCGGGACGCAATCTGTTGGTCAGGATGCGGTTCTTGATTGCATCGTAGACAGTGGGTCTCAGCGACTGCTTCTGGGACTCAATAACCTGATCCTCAATCATCGGACTCGACATTCCCCCTAAATTTCCGTCGCCCCTCGCGGAACCACATAACCGTTCCGCTCAGGCTGCACCGGAGGGCGCATTTCCACAAGCCGGAGACGCAGACGGACTCGACTTAATACATAATTTTATGCAATTTTGGATGAACCAACAAATCAACACTTAAATGGGAGGAACCATTGTCACTACGTAGAGCAAGCACCCTCGCCGCCGCCGGGGCGTTCGTTGGCGCACTGACGTCGCCACTGCTGACGTCACCCCTCTCCGCTCAGGAACTCACACTTCGCGTCGCGGATTTCTATCCAGTCGGCCATCCCACGCCGGAGTACTCCATCCAGTACTGGATGGATCAGGTAACCGAGCGCAGCGATGGTCGGGTAGCGTTCGAGTACTTCCCAGCTCAACAACTCGGCCAGGCGACCGATCTCCTGGACCTTTCACTCTCTGGTGTCACGGACGTTGCGGGCTATGCCACATCCTACGTTTCAGACCGCATGCCCTTGTCATCCGTGGCCGAACTTCCCGGAGCATTCGGCAGTTCCTGCGCCGGCACCATGGCGTATTGGCAACTCGCCACCGAAGGCCCCCTTCAGGCGGAGTACGAAGCGAACGATTCAAGACTGCTGTTTGTCATCGTCAATCCGCCCTTCCAGCTGTTCCTGACGGACGGCCCATTCACCGGCCCTGAAGCGGTCGAAGGCTTGCGCATTCGCACCACTGGCGGCGCTCAGGAAGAAACGATTGCCGCGCTTGGCGGCGTTCCGGTACGGATGGCGGGGCCCGAGATCTACGAGGCCTTGGCCCGACGCACCTTGGACGGTGTCGTGTTCCCGGTGACCAGTCTTTTCTCCTACGATCTGCACGAACATGTGCGCTTCGCCACGGCAGGTGAAAGCTTCGGCTCGGGCGTGCTGCCCTATACGATGAGCCTCGAGACCTGGAACGGCCTGTCCGATGAGGTCCAGGAGATCATGGTGGAACTTGGCGAGGAAACCTCTCGTCGGGCCTGCGAGATGATCGACGCCGACATCGAGCCGGCCGTGGCTCGGCTTTCTGAGGAAGGTGTCGAAGTGGTGAATCCTGATGGAGCGGGTCGGACGGCATTCATCGCTGAAACCAACGCCGTGGCCGAGCGTTGGGCAACCACACTCGACGAGCGCGGTCTTCCTGGCAGCGAAGTCCTCGAAGCCTTTGCGTCGGCGCTGGCTGACTGACTGGCGGGGCCGCCACACGCGTGGCGGCCCCTACCCGTTCAAGCTGTCTTTCTCAATGACCACGACGCCGTCTCGTGCCAGTTGACTGATCCTCTGGCGCCCATAACCGAGTTCGTCCAGCAACTCAGCAGAGTGCTCGCCTAGCCTAGGTGCGAAGCGCTCACCTGTTTCAGCCTGATCGTGCCACTTTATCGGTGAGTTCAGTACATTAATGCGGCCTTCGCTGGGATGGTCCACCTCGGCGACCGTCCCGCTTCGGCGTAGATCGGGGTCGGCGACAAGATCGTCGACGGACTGCATGCGCGTTGCGGGAATGTCCGCGTCACCAAGCAGCGCTAGCCATTCATCGGTGCTGCGTCTCGCTAGAATTTCGGCAACAATCTTGTTCAATGCGTCAATGTGACGATTGCGGCTGCGCATCTCGACGAAGCGTGGATCGTCCACGAGATCCGCTCGGCCGGTCAGCGCGAAAAACCGTCGCCAATGCGCGTCGGTATAGATCAGAAGACAGACGTATCCATCCCGCGTCGCGTAAGGTTTTCGGTGCGATGACATCAACCGCTCGTAACCTACTGAACCTTCTGGCGGGATAAATGTCGCTCCATACATGTGATCAGATAGGACCATGTGCGCCAACACGTCATACATGGGGATCGTCAGCGCCTGTCCTTCCTCGTTTCGCTCCCGCCCGACGAGGGCCGAGGCGATGGAGAACGCAGCGCAAAGGCCAGCAGTCCGGTCCGCGATGGCCGTAGGTACGTAGCCCGGCTCCCCCGTTGTTCGGGAGATGAGCCAAGGAAAGCCCACAGCTGCCTGTATCAGGTCATCATAGGCAGGCTGGCCGGCGCGCGACCCGTTCTCCGCGTATCCCACCAAATGGCAATAAACCAGTCGCGGATTGATCGCCTGAGCAGCCTCCCGCCCCAGCCCCAGTCGCTCCATCGCGACGGCACGGATATTGTGCACCATGACGTCCGACGATGCGATCAGATCGACAGCAATCGCATGGCCGGCGGGCGTCTTAAGATCGACTGCAATGCTCCGCTTGCCGCGATTCATATGCAGGAAGTTGGAACCCATGTCCGGATGCCTGCCGGGCCCGACATGACGGCTGGTATCGCCGGTGATCGGCTCCAGCTTGATAACATCCGCGCCCATGTCCGACAGCATCTGAGTTGCATACGGCCCCATCAGAACCGTTGTCAGATCGAGCACGCGCAATCCAGTTAGCGGACTAGCCATGGGAGTTCTGCCTTGGAGACGATAAAAAATGCTTGGGCTTGCTTGTGAGCAATATTGGATGCAAAATAGCATGAAATCAATCAGCGACTCTGCTGAAGATGCGCATATGGAGGAAACGGCAAGATGGACGTGATCCGCAGTTGGCTCATCGCCCCGGCGAACAAACGGGAGATGGTCTCCCGCTTCCCGGAGCGCGCCGCCGATTGCGTCGTCATTGATCTGGAGGACGGGACGCCTGATGCCGAGAAGGAGGCTGCCCGAGCCGCTCTTGAAGCTCAGGTCGCCGAGCTGCGCAGCCACGGGCTGCGTGCCTCTCTATACGTCCGCGTCAATGCTCCTGCGTCCCCTCACCATAGCCTTGACGTCGAGGCAGCCTGCAACACCGCGATAGACGGAATTGTCATTCCGAAGCTCAGCCGATGCGAGGAGTTGCGCGCAACGGCGCACCATTTGACCAGGTCTGAGCGCAAACAAGATCGTACATTCAAGATCATTGGCGGAATCGAGACGGCGCTCGGCGTGCTGAATGTCACCGAGATCGCGTTCGCCGACAGTCATCTTGTAGCGCTCTATTTCGGCGCGGAAGACTTCGCTTCGGACGTCGGCGGAATGCGTCGGACTCCCGGCAGCCTGGAGGTCCACTACGCCCGCTCCCGCGTCGCCCTGGCCGCCAAAGCCGCTCGCCTTCTAGCGATCGACCAGGGGGTGCTGGAAATCCGGGATGACCAGCGATTCACCGAGGACGCGAACATGGCGCGTGATCTCGGCTATGACGGAAAGGTTTGCGTTCATCCGCGCCAGGCGGAACTGGCCAATGAGGTCTTTCGCCCGACCCATGACGAAGTCGACCGCAGTCGCCGTCTGCTGCAAGCCTGCGCCAAGGCCGAGCGTGATGGCGTCGGCGTGATCGATTTTGAAGGACTGATGGTGGACGGTCCACTCATCCGCCGCGCCGAGGCAATTGTCGCCATGGTCGAACGCGTCGAATCTAACTGAGAGAGGAGCGGCACCGATGTCCCGGGACGACCCAGGATTTGATCTCGACAGCGAGGTTGCGCGCGCCAAGAAGCACTTTGTCGACCTGTTGGGAGAATTGCCGGGTCCGATTGCCAGCCTTGAGACACACGCGCCTCAAGCTCTGGCCGGCTACATGCGAACGCGCGACTTCATCTACACAGATGTCGATGAGGGCGGCCTGGATCTCAAGACCAAGGAGTTGATCTACGTCGTTCTGGACACCGCGACCGGCAATCTGGCCGGCGCGAAAAACCACCTCGGAGCCGCGATGCGGGCCGGCCTCACGGTGCCTGAACTCGCGCAGGCCCTGATCCAAGTGATGACCGTCTGCGGCATCACCACCTGGGGCCAGACCGGCTACTTCGTGCTCGATCACGCCGCCGATCTGGCGGCTAAGACGACAAACGAAGACATCTGAAGAACATAACGAGGGTCAAGGGAGAGTTGGAATGAGCAAGCGAATTATGGCCATTGGACCGGTTTCTGTTTTCGCGCTGGCGGTATCGCTCGGCAGCGCCACAGCTCAGGATCCAGTCACTTTGCGCGTCGCAGATGCGCTGCCGGCATCGCATTATGTGGTGGAGTACGCCATACAATGGTGGATGGACGAAGTCTCGGACCGTACCGATGGTGCCGTCAGCTTCGAATATTATCCAGCCCAGCAACTCGGCAGCGCTTCCGACATCCTTTCCCTGACCCAGTCCGGGGTGGCCGATATCGGCTACGTCGTGCCTTCCTATGTTTCCGATCGGATGCCGCTATCCGGGGTTGCCCAGCTTCCCGGGGGCTTCTCGACGTCCTGCGAGGGAACCGAAGCGTTCTGGCAGCTGATCACTGACGACGGCATGTTGGCGGAGCAGGAATTCGCGCCGAACGGCATGCATGTTCTCATCGCCCTGGTGCAGCCGCCCTACCAAATGTTCACCACCGGGCAGCCGCTGACGTCGATGGATGACATGTCGGGCCTGAAGATCCGTACGACCGGCGGCGCCATGGACATCACCATGGAGCGTATTGACGCCATCCCGGTCCGCATGCCTGGGCCGGAGATCCTGGAGGCGCTCGAGCGTGGCACGATTGATGGCGGAGTGTTCCCACCCGCCAGCGTGCTGGCCAACGATTGGCAGGGGACACTCGCCTACGGCACCGTGGGCGCCAGTTTCGGTAGTTTTGCGCTAACTTACTCAATCAGCGAGGACCGTTGGAACGCGCTTCCGGCGGATATCCAGCAGATCATGACGGATGCCGGTCGAGAGGCCACCTTCCGTACCTGCGAACAGGTTGATGAGGACTTGCAAGCCGCCATCGAGGATCTGCGCGCGGCCGGGGTCACTATGGAGGCACTGCCCGAGGCCGAGCAGAACCGGGTCGATGAGGCATTGGCTGGCGTCTCGGGCGCCTGGGCTGCGGATCTGGACGCGCAAGGAGAGGCTGGAACCGAGGTTCTCGAGGCATTCCGTGCGGCCCTTAGTGACTAGACGCGCATTGCGGTGGGGTCCTCCCCCACCGCACCGCACCTCATGACTACTCGTGTTCTTGCAGCCGCGTCGCGCACCCTCGTACGAACGGAGCGTGCCGCCGACTTTCTTGCTGCCGCCGGCATGTTCGTGGTGATGACCGTCGTCTTCGCCGACGTCGGTATGCGCTATCTGTTCAACGCGCCATTCTCCTGGTCCTACGACTTGATTTCGCTCTATCTGGTCACCGCGGTGTTCTACGCGTCACTTTCCGGCACGGCCGGTGCTGATGGGCACGTCGCCGTCGACATTCTCTCCCGGAGGTTTCCGCTCCGCCTGAGCAAAATTGTGTCTGTCGTTTCCTGGACATTGACGCTCGGCGTCTTCCTCTTAATCGCTGGAGCCGCCCTTGTTCGAGCCTATGCCGCCTGGGAGGCGGGAGACGTGATCGCCGGGCGAATACCCTGGCCTACCTGGATTCCTCCCGCGATCGTGTTTGCCGGGTCGGGACTATTTGCCTTTCGTCTTGCATTGATGATCGTACTGACGGGATTGCGCGCCTTTACAGGTACCAATGGCGGCTACCCAACCCTCATCTCTCCCTCTGACCGGAACAAGCGACTGTGATCGCCATCCTGGGGACACTGGCGTTGTTCGTCTTGCTCGCCGCGGGTGTTCCGGTCGGTTTCGCCATGGCAATTGTCGGAACCGTCGGACTCTACGCCATCGGCGGTGTTTCGATGGCGATGGGCGTACTCAGCACCACCCCCGCCACGGTTACCAGTTCCTACGAACTCATCACCATTCCGATGTTCGTTCTGATGGCGGAGTTCGTCATTCTAAGCGGGGTTGCCGACTCGATGTTTCGCGCGGCGGCCATGTGGTTCGGTCGCCTGCCCGGTGGGCTGGCGATCGCAACCGCGGCGGCTGGCGGGGGCTTCGGCGCCATCTCCGGTTCCAGCACCGCGTCCGCTGCCACACTATCAGCCACCAGCATCCCCGCGATGATAAGAGAAGGCTACGAACCGAAGCTTGCCTGCGGCGTGGTTGCCATTTCGGGAACACTTGCGATGCTGATCCCGCCCAGCGTGGCCCTGGTCCTCTACGGCATCATCGCTGACGTATCGATTGCCAGGTTGCTTGTCGGTGGCATCATTCCAGGCATTCTGGTCTTCCTGACAATCGCACTCACGATCCTCGCCCTCGTTGCGGTAGACCCTTCGCGGGGCCCAAGAAGCGCGCGCTACACGCTGCGCGAGCGTGTCGCCTCTCTCAAGGTTGCCGGGCCGGTCCTATTGCTTCTGATCTGCGTGACAGGCGTGATCTATCTCGGCGTGGCAACGCCAACCGAGGCATCCGGTATCGGCGCATTTGGTGCATTTCTTCTGGTGATTGCCTATCGCAAGCTTACTGCGCAATCGGCTTACAAGGCCCTCATCTCGGCCGCCCGCACCACCTGCATGATTTTCATGATCATTCTTGGCGCCAAGATTTTCGGATACTTCTTCACATTGACCCGGGCAACCAACGAGATCGTCGGCTTTATCGCGGCTCTGGAGACGTCGCCCGAGCTGATCCTTGTCTGCATCCTGCTGCTTTATCTGATACTCGGCTTCTTCATGGATCAGATCGCCATTCTGATCCTAACCGTTCCAATCGTCCTGCCAGTCGTCCTCTCGCTTGGCTATGATCCGGTATGGTTCGGCGTCATTGTCATTGTCATCGCCGAACTCGGGCTGGTGACGCCGCCTCTCGGACTTAATGTCTTCGTTGTCGGAAGGTATACCGGACGACCTCTTGGAGAAATCTTTCATGGGGTCGTTCCCCACATCATCGCCCACATCGCGCTGATCATCGTTTTGGTTGCATTCCCGCAAATCATTCTCTGGCTTCCATCAACGATGCGGTAGACGGAGGCGCCGGGCCATCCGCCAAGCCACAGCATTAACGCCGCCACTCTACTCAATCTCCCCCTCTACAAAACCCGCCGCATCACGTTCCGCACATTCGACACATGCCAGCGCCCGCCCCGCGCCGTGCGGATGCCGCGGGCATTGAGCGCGTCGGCCAGCCCGCGCAGGTCGGTGACACCGGCGGCGCGCAGCTTCTCGATCACCGGCAGGACGTTGGCCGCGAAC
>JAVKFF010000048.1:0-24170 GCA_040226215.1 Azospirillaceae bacterium | reverse complement strand
CGACGATGATGACGACGACGGGCCCGAAGGCCCGGGCGACGACGACGACGATGACGATGATGACGACGACGGGCCCGAAGGTCCGGGCGATGACGATGATGACGACGATGACGACGACGACGATGACGACGATGGGCCTGGCGGCCTAGAAGGCGACGACGACGATGACGACGATGATGACGACGGGCCCGAAGGTCCGGGCGATGACGACGACGATGACGACGATGATGACGACGACGGGCCCGAAGGTCCGGGCGACGACGACGACGACGATGGGCCTGGTGGCCTAGAAGGCGACGACGACGACGATGACGACGACGACGACGATGGGCCTGGTGGCCTAGAAGGCGACGACGATGACGACGACGATGACGACGACGATGACGATGACGACGACGATGATGATGACGGCAGACCTGGCGGGCCCAACGGCAACAACGGTCACGGGAACAACGAGGACGGCGTAGACGTCAGCAATCCGGGGCAGGGCGGTGGCGGCCCGAATGGCCGCGACGACCCGAGCGGGGATGAGGACGACGAGACCAGGCCCTAGTCGCCGGTTCGCATCTTGAAGGAGGGGGGCGGTTCGGTGATCGGACCGCCCCTTTTCCATGCGTAGCCGCCGTCCCGCCGTCGCCTCGTCAACGCCGGATCGAGGACACGCCATTGGCGAGGTGGCTGGTGTAGACTACTTTCCGGTAGAGCAGCGAATCGCGGGATCATGTCGGCTTCCAGTACCATCACGCGCGAGGCGGCGCGGGAGATTGCCCGGTCGGGCGCGCACCGGCTCGCCGCGATGGTCAAGCCCGATGGCACCTTCGTCTATCGCCTGCACAACGCCGCCGTCCTGCCCGGTTACAACCTTTTCAGACATTGTGGTGCGGCCTGGGCGATCGCGGAGATTTCCCGCCAGCTCGGCGACGCGGACGGAGACGCCGCGGCGGCCGCGAGGGCGATGCGCTATGTCATCGAGAAGCGCCTGAAGCCGAAGAATGGCGGCCTGTGCATCTCCGCCGGGCGGATCACCCGCCTTGGCGGGACGGGACGCGCGATGCTGGCGCTGCTGGCGCTGGACGCGATCGATCCCGACCGGGTCTTCCGCACGCGGGCCGAGGCGCTCGGCACCTTCATCCTGTCGTGTCGCCGGCCCGATGGCGGGTTCGACCAGAAGATGGAGGTGCGCGGCAAGACCGTCATCGAGCTGCGCGCGGACGACCATGCCGGCGAAGCCCTCTTCGCGCTCGCCCGGCTGCACGAGGTCACCGGCGCGCGACCGCCGCTGACCGGGGCAATGGACAGCGTGGCCAGGCTGCGGCAGCGCGGCTTCGGCGTCGAGGACCAGAACCATTGGATGGTGCTGGCGCTGGCCACGCTGCACCGGGCCACCGGCGAGGCCGAGCTGGCCGCGCAGGCCGGGGAGATCTGCCGCGCCATCCTCGAGCGGCCACGCTATCGCCAGAAGGGCGAGACCTTGCCGCTGGCCGGCCGAACCCAGGCGCTGACCGCCTATGCCGGCATGCTGATCCGGTCACCGTGGCCGGGTGGGGCGCCCGCCGGCGCGCCTGGCGCGTCGGACGCCATGGCTGCCGCGGCTGAGAACCTGGACCGCCTTCTGGCCCACAGGCTGGACGACGGCAGTTTCGTCGGCGGCCGCAACCTGCCGGAGATCCGCATCGACTATATCCAGAGCGCCGCCCTGGCGTTCCTCGGTTTCGCCGCCGCGCTCGAGAACTGAGCGTTCGCGTCGGCAGGCTGCACCGCATGTCCGGCCGATCGCGAAGGATCGGCGGGACACGCGGGCTCCCGGCATATGAAAGCCGGCGTATTATGAAGAAAGGAAGCGCATGATCCGGCAGACCTGGACGAGCCACCGGCGGGGCGCATTGTGACGGCAGGTCACCCGATCTCCCGCCAGGAAGCGCGCCTTGTGGCGCAAGAGGGTGCCCGCGCCGCGGCCGCGCTGGTCAAGCCGGACAACCGCTTCGCCTACCGCACCCATGGCGGCAGCGAGCTGTCGGGTTACAACCTGCTGCGCCACTGCGGCACGGCCTGGGCCATCGCCGACATCGCCAACGCGCTCGGCGGTCTCGACGACGCCCGGTCGGCCGCCGCGCGGGCGATGGCCTATATCGCCGAGCACCGGATCCGGACCATCGGCGGGCATGCCTGCGTGTCGAGCGGACGTGCGACCAAGTTGGGCGGTGCCGGCCTGGCCATCCTCGCCTTCGCCGCCCTGGAAGGTGACGGACGGGCCGGGCGCTTCCGAGAGACCGCCTGCTCCCTGGCCGACTTCATCCTGGCCTGCCGGCGCGACGACGGCGACTTCCACCACAAGCTGGAGGTGAAGAGCGGGCGCGTGCTCAACTTCCGCTCGGAGTACTACACCGGCGAGGCGCTGTTCGGCCTGCTGGCGCTGCACCGGCTGACCGGCCGCCAGGACGTGCTGGACGTGGCTGTGGATTCGATCGGGAAACTGCAGGCCGAGAACTATGGCGTGGCACA
Organism: Azospirillaceae bacterium; assembly: GCA_040226215.1. GTDB lineage: Bacteria > Pseudomonadota > Alphaproteobacteria > DSM-16000 > Inquilinaceae > JAVKFF01. The sequence goes on along the minus strand of JAVKFF010000048.1, from coordinate 21,668 downwards.
GCAGAGCCATTGGATGGTCTACGCCATCGCCAGCCTGCACGCACTGACCGGCGAACGCCGTCTCCTCGACTATGCCGGCGCGATCTGCGCCCACATCATCGACTTTCCGGCCTATCGCGAGCGCCACCGCTCCACGCCCATCGCCTGCCGCACCGAGGCCTTCATGGCCTATGCCGACATGCTGGTACGCGCCGGCGGTGCCGGCGCCGGCCCGGACGGGCGGGCGATCATGGAAGCGACGGACGAGAACATCTGGCTGATGCTGCGCCACCGTCTGAACGATGGCAGTTTCATCGGCGGCGACGACCGGCCGGAGGTGCAGATCGACTATATCCAGCATGCATCATCGGCGTTTCTCGGCTACTACCGTAATTATGACCTTCACTGACCGGACGCCGGCCATGATGTTCGAGACCCTCGCGGAGCGGCGTCCGCCGCATGGCGCAACGGCGGAACGGGCCCTGTGCGCGCTGGTCGACGAGCACCTCTTCACCCAGGACGCGGCGGAGGAGCCGGACGAGGCGCATCTTGCGGCCCTGCGCGCCTATCTGCCCGTCGATCTGCAGGACGGTGTGGCGATCGTGCTCTACCAGCCCGGCGAAAAGCGTCTGCTGGTCGTCCGTTCGACGCGCGGTTTCGAAGAGAACCTGGTCTCCGCGCTTGCCGCAGTGCGCCGGCATTCCCGGTTCGGCGCGTTCGACCCCGCGCGGGGCGCCCGGGTGCAGATCGACTTCTTCCGCTTCACGGAGACCGGCCTCGCGCTCGACCGGCTTTCGGATTCCGCGCTCGACGAGACGCGCTTCGAGTATGGCGTCGACGGGCTGCGCCTGCGGGCGGGCGGAAAGTCGCACTACTTCCTGCCTGGCGACGGCTATGTCCGTTCCGTGCAGACGATCACCGACGTCGCGGCGCATCTGCGCCGCCTGGCCGGCAAGGACGCCAAGGCCATCGAGGGGGTAGACCGCATCCGCTCGGAAAGCGTGATCAGCTTCGGCCGGCGCTGGTTGCCGCTCTATCGCGGGCATCCGTCGATCGGGGCGATCGCGGACAGCGACGTGGAGGCGATCTGCGCCCTGTCGATCGGGCACATCGTCGGGCAGTTTCGCGCCGACGACCGCTTTCTCTACTACTACGACGCGGCCAAGGATTCCGCCCGGGACCATCAGCATCCCAAGCGCGACCCGGTGAACGACCCCTACTACAACGAACTGCGCCATTGCGGCGGGATCATCGCGCTGCTGCTGTGGCATCAAGCCCATCCCGATCCGGCCCTGATCCGCGTCGCCCGCCGGGCCATCGACTTCGTCGAGCGGATCTCGGTCGCCTACACCACGCCGGACGGCCGCGCGGCGCGCTACCTCTACTACAACCGCAAGGCCAAGCTGGGCGGCACCGGGCTCGCGCTCTACAGCCTGGCGATGTTCGAGCGCGTGACCGGGGACAGCCGGTATCGCGCGCTGGCGCATGAGTTCGCCGAGCACCTGATCGCCGAGGTCTCGGAGACAGGTGAGTTCCGCTACTATTCGATCTATCTCGACCGGCCGATCGCCTGGGCGGAGAACGTCAACTACTTCTCCTTCTACTATCCGGGCGAGGCGCTTATCGGGCTTGCCACCTATCTGAAATGGATCGGGGTGGCCGACGAGCGGCGGGAAGAGTTCGCCACGAAGATCAACGCGGCCCTGCGCTACCTGCTGTTCGACCGGCCGGTCGAGCGCGCCTCGGAATATTCCAGCCTGCCGTCGGATGCCTGGCTGATGGCGGCGATCAACGAGCTGCACGACCTGGCCGAATTCCGGGACCCGGCCTATGCCGATTTCGTCTTCGGCGAGGCGCGCGCGATGATCGCCCAGATGTACGACGATGGTGACGCGATCTGCCCGGACTATGTCGGTGCCTTCTACTACCAGTACGGCGACAAGCCCTATCCCGACGGCGCCCGCTGCGAGGGCATGGTCGCGGCCCTGGCGCTGGCGGAGAAGCTGGGGGATCAGGTGCGGGTCGACGAAATCGGCGCGGCGCTGGTGCGGACGATCCACGCCACCATCCGGCTGGCGAACACGCCGGAATCGCTGTACTTCGCGCCCAATCCCGAGAAGGCGGCGGGCGGCGTGCGGTTCAAGATGACCCGGCAATGGTTCCGCATCGACACCATCCAGCACGTCATCTGCTATTACATCCGCTTTCTGGAGGTCTACCGGCGGCAGAAGGCGCTGGGCTTCCAGTTCTCCCGGGAACTGGCGCCGGCCGAGGGGGCGGATGTCCAGGCCGGGGCGGCACGGATACCCTCCCGCGCTCAGGGCTGAGGACCAGGGGCATCCTTGCGGCGCCCGGTGGTTCTGGCAGGCTCAGGCGGCAGGGCCGCGGCCTCGACCGCCACGAAGACCGGCCGCTCCGACGGCAGGAGGCCGGCAACCCGGCGCGGCGCCGTGCGGGTGATGGAAAGACGGCCAAGACGGGCCCAACTGCGGGCACCCTCGGCGCCCTCCAGGGGCCAGAACAGCACCGCTCCGGCCGCGTCACGGCTCCACAGGGTCCAGTAGAGCATGTAGTCCCCTTCGCCGGCACCAGCCGGCGTGCGCACCACCAGGCGGTCGGACAGCCAGTGTGCCGAGCCGGCGCGGTCGTGCCAGAAGCCGCCGGCGACGGGATAGCGGCACGAGAGCGCCTTGCCGCTTGCCGGGACGAAGCGCAGCTCCGCCCGCCAGCGCCGGTCGAGGGGGCGGGTGCAGCGGAAGACGGTTTCGAGCAGGAAGCCGTATTCCGGAGCGACGCTGTCGGGAAACCGCGTAGCCGCAATCTGGAGACCGGCGCCGAGATCGACCGGTGACAGGTCGGCCGGCAGGTCGCTGGCGATCAGCGTTGATGTGCCGTCGATCGGCAGCGTCAGGATCGCCGCGGCATCGTCCAACGACGGGCTTTGGCTCCCCCGGCGCGGTCGGCGGCGGCCCCCCGTCACGTCGCGTGGCGCGTCGTCGGGCTCAAGCTCGAAGCAGACCTGTCCCCGATCGTCGATCCGGGCCATCGATGCCGGATCGAGTTCGCGGCTGAGGTCGAGGATCCGCTGGGCGATGCGCGGCGCGGCGGCGACGGCCAGGCGCGTCGTCGAGCGCCGGACGAAGACTGGCTGCAGGCGCAGCCGGTGAACGCCGCGTGCGCTGAGATCGAGCAGGAACAGGGCGGACTCGCTCATCCGGGCCTGCCTCACGCGGTCGAAGAGCAGGGTGCCCATGTCGTAGGCGATGGCGCGGCCGCGATAGCACTCGACACCCTGGAGGATGTGGGCGGAATGGCCGAGAACGGCGTCGGCTCCGGCGTCGATCAGGCGGTGGGCGAGGGCGCGAATCTCCGGGCTTGGCGCCTCCTGCCAGTTGGCGCCCCAATGCGGACTGACGATTACCACCTGCGCTTCGCCCCTCGCCTCGGCGACGAGTGCCTCCAGTGTCTCCGCGGCCGACTCTGAGGACAGGTGGAAGATGCCGGGTTGGTCAGCCGTTGCCGCGGCGTAGGGGGCGGTGAGGTCGACGCCGATCAGCGCCACCGCGACACCGCCGCAATCGAGAATCCGCCACCGCCGCGCCTGAGCCTCGTCGACGCCCGAGCCGAAGGGATAGATGCCCCGGGCCATCAGGATGTCGGCCTGCTGACGGAGCGCCTCGGGACCGAAATCCATTGCGTGGTTGTTGGCGGTCGTCACCGCCCGGATGCCGGCCTGGGCCAGGATCGCGGCCATGGCTGGCGGCGTGTTGAAGTGATAGGGGCGGCGTTCCCGGCCCTTGGGCCAGAAGTCGCCGCGGTCGCTCAGCACGCATTCCAGGTTCACGCAGGCGCCGTCGGTCTCCCGCATCACCTCGGCGACATCGCCCAGGGCCGTGCGATCGCCCCGCTCCACCACCAACCCCGGCAGATCGCGCGCCAGGCAGACATCGCCGCCGAATGCCAGCACCGACGTCGCCGCGGACGTATCCCCCCGTGCCAGCCGCCGCAGGCGTGAGCGCAACAGCGCCGGATGAGGCCCACTCCCAGCGTCGACGCCACGCCCGCCGAGGAGTTCCCGCACCAGGTGTTCGAGCCAGACCCGGTGGTGGCCCTGGATGAAGACGACATCGCCGGGCTGGATGGCATCGAAAAGGGGCCCACGGATATCCGCGGGCTTGGCCCCGTGCGCGGCCAGAAAGGGGGCATCGCCCAGCTCCCGGCGAACGAGCGTCATGCCGTCGCCCACTGTGAACAGGTGCGTGGTCCGCGCGGGCTGGATCAGGTTGGCGATCTCGTGGTGCACGCGCACATGATCGTCGGGCGCGAGATCGCGGGATTCACCGAGCGCCATGACGATGCGTGCATCGGGCGGCGCCAGCCGGTAGAGATCGGCGAAGGCGTTTCGGAAGGCGGCGATGGAGCCGCGCTGGCTATAGTCGAACAGCGTGATGTGGCCATCGCCAAAGGCGACCTCGCGGATCTGGCCGGCCGTTTCGCCGGCCTTGAAATCGGCAAAGCGCGCGGCCGCCGCCGCCACGTCCAGACCGAGGCATTGCGCGGTCAGCAGCGACGCCAGGCTGGCCACGGGCACGAAGCTGTGATGGGTAGCGATGGTGTAGTCGTGCAGGCGCCCGGTGATGCGGGCATGCACGATCCAGCGGGATCGGTCGCTCTCGTACCGGGCCATCTCGAGGACGGCGTCGCACCAGGGCTCGCGTCCCCAGGTCAGTATGGGAACCTGGCGCAGTGTCTCGACGGCCTGGCGCAGGGCTGGATAATGGGCGTGGTCGGCGCCCATCAGGCAGACACCGTCCGGGGCCAGCGAGATCACCGCCTCCGCCTTCGCCACAATCAGGTTGGCGAGCGAGCCGTGATAGGCGGTGTGGCTCTCGTTGATGTGGGTGAGAACGCAGATGTGCGGGAGGATGATGGCGCTGCGTTCGCGGCCGCGGCCGGGATTGGCCACGGACGCCTCGATGATGGCGATGTCGTCCGTGGCGCCGATCGAGGCGAGGCTCTCCCAGATCGGGGCGTTCAGATTGGCGCTGTCGGTGGCCGCGGCGATCCGGCACTGGTCCGCGAGAATGTGGGCCGTCATCCCCTTGTAAGTGGTCTTGCCCACGGAGCCGGTGACCAGGATCCGGCGCGCGGTCGTGGCGTCCCGGTTCGCCGCCGCGATCTGAGCGAGCGCATCCCAGGTGCTCTCGACCGTCAGCACCGGCCGGTCGAGCGCCGGCGCAACCGCCGCACCGGCGACGAGGAAGGCCGCCACGCCCGTCTCCGCGGCAGCCTGCATCTCCCGCGCGGTCGAGGGCATGGCCTCCCGCCCCGGCCAGCGCGACGAGCCGTCGAAGGCGAGCCCGATCTCTCCGGCGCGCGCCCGTTCCAGGCGCCTGAGCCCGAGAAATCGGCGGCCGGGATCGTCGAGGCCCTGCCAGCGTCCGCCGGTAATGCGGGCGAGGTCGGCGGCTGTCAGCGGCATGCCATCGCCGCGCGATGCGGGTCTGGCGGGGGAGGGTGGTGGCGGGTCCGCCGGCGGCCGGGAGACGGTGAAGCCGTCTGGTGCCAGGATTTCCGCGCTCTTCACCGTGACGCGGGCGCCTGGCCACGCGCCATGTTCCCCCGTCGCGATGGCGAACAGGAACGTCTCCAGCCTTCTGGCCGCCCCTTCGAGACGGAGGTGCAGACTGCCGTCCGGCAGCGTGGCGAGCGTGCCCGTGAAACCGCGACGGCGAACGCCCCGCGCGATGCGCGATGCGAGCTCCCGCGACGGCTCGACCGCCTGGATATCGGCGAAGACGGCGAGTTGCGCGTTCCGCGCGATCGACAGTCGGGCCAGGCCCGGTGCGGCGAAGCCCAGATCGACGCCCTCGTAATCGTCGAGGAAGGCACGCCACAGGCGCGCCCCGACGTAACGGTCGACCTTGGCATGCAGCAGGGCCATCCACAGGGTGTTCGCCTCCAGGACCACCGGTCCATCGGGGCCGATGGCGACGTCCCAACCGATCGTGCTGGGGCGACCAAGCAGCTCGTGTCCGCGGATGCAGATGGCGAAGGCCGCGTCGAGGCCGGGAATCCCGGTGCCATCGAAAGGCCAGCCCGAGGTCGGGTGACGTGCGAACGCCTTGCCCGACTTGTCGTAGGCGTGCGCCATCAGCCCGCCAGAGTCGAGGTCGATGCCGCAGAACAGACCGCCGGCGGAGGCGTTGTCGACGATGGCCTCGGCGACTCCCAGACGCAGCGTGGCGCCCACCATCCTGGCGGTTCCGCGCCGATCGAGATAGCTGAGGCCGCGCACGGTGTTCAGCGACCCGGCATGGATCACATCGAGCGCCGGATGCTGCGCGATGACGTCCTGGAGCAGCATGGTGCCGGCAGAGGCGAAGCGCGCCTGCAGCGCGGCGGCGTCGATCGGGCGGCCCGCGCCGCTGCCATCGAACAGCAGGCCGCCGTCGATGATGAAGGTGCCGGCGCCGCTCTCGCCGTTCCGCGGCTTGCAGAAGTGGCGGCTGTCGAGCAACTCCTCCACGATCGCCGCGAGCGGGTGCTCCCGGTGGGTGGCATGATCGAAGGCGCGGTCGCCGGTGACCGTCCAGCGCGTCTCGGCGACAGGCAGGCCATTGGCCTTCAGCAATCCCTCGATGATCAGCTTGTCGTCGAACAGCCAACGGCTGAAAGCATGCGGGTCGTGGTAGTTGAAGTTGAAGGCGCGAAAGAAGCGGCCGAAACGTTTGGCCACGGCCTCTGCCGGTCGCTTGACGAGCGGCGCGAAGGTCGGAAAGGAGGATCGGACAAATCGCTCGACACGCTGGCCGAGCGCGCTATCGGGTTCGCCTGCCGCTGGTTCGCCGGTCTGCTTGCCGTCACCGTTCGCCATCGACCGCCTCGTCCCGACCGTTCGCCGTTCAACGGATACGATAGGTCAGATCGATGGAGGCAGGCGACAACATTGAGTTGCAGCGAACGCGACCGACGCCGCGCCCCCGCGGCGATTGTGCCCGGCCACTCGCCGCTTTTCGTCCACGGGAGCAGGGCGCAGAAGGGAGCGAGGCGGAGAGTGCCTATCGACTTTCGTTAGGTCTCCGGCCGCAGGCTTTGATGTCGACTACCGGGTCTGATTCAATGCTTGCAGGTAGTGCACGTTTCACGATCAGCCGCATTCTGGAGTTCGAAATGGTATCGATTGGGCGCCTGGTTCGTCCGCTGGCGCTGCTGGCGTTGGTTGGTGTTGCCGCCTGCGAGAGCGACCGCCCCTTCACGGGCCGCTTCCGCGACCTCGAGCGCGATTGCCGTGGGTGGGGCGACATGGACCAGTTCCCCATGGGCAGCGTGCGTGCCTGTGACGAACTGGTCGAGCGCAGCCTGGCGATCGGCGTGACGGGCGAAGCGATCGCCGACATCTATATCGAGCGGGCCGAGGCCTTCGAGGATCTCGACCGGCCGGAGGACGCGCTGGCGAGCGTCGACCTCGCACTCGAAGCCGCGCCAGACTACGCCGCGGCCTATTATCGGCGCATGCGCATCCTGCGGGACGCCGACCGCTACGAGGAGGCGCTGGCGGCGATCAATGACGCCGTCGCCGCCGACCCGGAGGATACGCGCCTGCTCTACTGGCGTGCCAGGGTGCATAGCGAGATGGACAATCCGGAAAGCGCGCTCGAGGACTTCAACGCCTATATCGAAGCCAATCCGGACGACGACACCGCATTGCGCCGGCGGGCCTCGACCTATCAGGATCTCGACGACATCGAGGGGGCCGTCGCGGACCTGACGGAGGCCATCGCCATCGACCCGACGCGCGAAGACCAGCTCTTCCAGCGGGCCGAGTACTACGAGGACCTCGAGGAGTGGGACCTGGCGCTGGCGGACTACGACCGGCTGATCGCCATCGATCCGGAAGAGGAATACTACTACTACCAGAAGGGCCGGCTGCTGCACTATCTGGACCGATATGACGAGGCGATCGTGGCGTTCCGCGAGGCCATCGCCGCGACGCCGGAGTACGAATGGCCGCATCGCTGGCTGGTGCGCACCTATCTCGAAATTGATGACATCCGGCGGGCGGCGCATGCCTCTCGCGCCGCGCTGCCGCTGCTCGACGACGCCGACCGCGTGCAGGTGATCGAGACCTATCTGCGCGCCTTCTCCCTCTCCGGCGACATCGAGGACGGCATCCGGGCCTATGAGCGCGGCGCGGAGATCGGCGGACCGTCCTTCATCGAGAAGGTGCAGGAGGAACTGGCCGAGGACGACTACTATGACGGGCCGTTCACCGGGGAGGACAGCGAGGAGACCCGCGAGGCGCTGCGTGCCTGCCTGCGCTCCGACGAATGCATCCTGGGGCTGTGAGGAAGGCCTGAGAGGAAGGCGGCGACCGGACCGGCTCGCGGTCGCCCGTGCTGCAACCAGCCTGGCGATCCTCAGCGCGGGCCGGCGGCCGCGACGCAGTCGTTCATGTGCGCCATCAACTCGCCATCGGGCGGATTGAAGTCGAAGTCGTAGCTGCGGTTGCCGATGCGAAGCGCGAAGCCGTCATTGGTCAGCAGATCGCTGTAGTCGAGCGCCGCGCGGGTGACGGCGAAGCTGACCATGTCGGACTGGTCGGAAACCGACAGCGTGCTCGGCATGCTGCCGCTGGCGCTGTCGACGACGATGGTGTGCTCGCCCGCCAGCATCCGGTCGAACAGGTTCTTGGCGAATGCCACCCGGTAGCGCGCGGGGTCCTCGGAGCTGATCACGAAGACCACCTCCTGGCCTTCCACCAGGCGGATCATCTGGCACATTACCAGCGAGCGCAGCCGGGTTTCGATGTCGAGCACCCGGACGCGCCAGCCATCGCCGTCGAAGATCTCCTCCACCACACCCTGGGCGGTGGCGTGCACGGGTACCGTGGCCGATGCGAACAGCAGGACCGCACCACCCAGAAGGCCGAGACGGGCGAGCGGTCCACGGCGCGGGCGGGCATTGTTCGACAAGTCGGATCCCTCCAGGGCTGAGCTAGTTGCTGGCGCGGCCGTCAATCCGGTGGTCTCCGGCGGATGGGTCGCCGATGTCTGGTGGCGGGCGAATTCGCCGTCGGTCACCGATTCGAGCCGTCCAGTACGCCGGGAAGGGTAGGAGATTGACCTGGTGGGCGCGACAAGATTCGAACTTGTGACCTCCGCCGTGTGAAGACGGCGCTCTAACCAACTGAGCTACGCGCCCGCGCCCCAGATGCGGCCGGGTTGTACGGGGCGCCGCGAACCCTGTCAAGCGGCTGGGAGGGGCAGCAGCCGGCGCGTCGGCCGCCGCTTTAATACCGCGAAACAAAGATTGATTTCTGTTCGACTCAGCCGCTGTGGCATCAGCGGACCTGCCGGCGGGGATACGGCGATGCCGCCCCTGCTGCCGCCCCAGCGCGCGACCACGCGTCCGCACGACCAAGCGAGAAGTGAGGCCATGCCCCCGCTCACCTGTCTGATCCTGGCTGCCGGCAAGGGCACCCGCATGCGCTCCCGCCTGCCGAAGGTGATGCACGCGCTGGCGGGCGTGCCGATGATCGCCCACGTGCTGGACAAGGCCCGCGATCTGGAAGCCGAGCGCATTGCCGTTGTGGTCGGCCCGGAGATGGACGATCTTGTGGCGGCGGTGGCGCCGTGCCCGACCGTCGTGCAGGCCGCGCAGCGGGGCACCGGCGACGCGGTGCGCGTGGCCCTGGATGCCGGACTGGTCGGCGCTGCGGGCGACGTGCTGGTCCTGTTCGGCGACGCCCCGCTGAGCCCGCGGGATGCCATGGCCGCGCTGGTCGAGCGGCGGCGGGCCGCGGACGACCCGGCGGTCGTGGTGCTGGGTATCGAGCTCGCCAACCCGGCGCGCTTCGGCCGGCTGCGCCTGGGGCCGTCGGGCGACCTTCTGGAGATCGTCGAAGCGGCGGACGCCGACGCCGACACGCTGGCGATCACCCTGTGCAATGCCGGCATGATGGCGATCGACGCGGCCCGGCTTGGCACGCTGCTCGGCGATATCGAGCCCGGCAACACGCAAGGGGAATACTACCTGACCGACCTGGTGGCGGCGGCGCGTGCCCGCGGCTGGACGGCGGCGGCGGTGACGCTGGAGGGCGACAACGCGCTGCTCGGCATCAACAGCCGGGCCGAGCTGGCGGCGGCCGAGCGTCTGCTGCAGGACGCCCTGCGCGCCAAGGCCATGGAGGAAGGCGTCACCCTGATGGCGCCGGAAACGGTGTTCCTCGCCGCCGACACGCGTTTCGGCCGCGATGTGACGGTCGAGCCCAACGTGGTCTTCGGCCCCGGCGTGACGGTCGAGGAGGGGGCGACGGTCCGCGCCTTCAGCCATCTGGAGGGTGCGACCGTGCGCAAGGGCGCGGTCATCGGACCGTTCGCCAGATTGCGGCCGGGAGCGGAGATCGGCCCCGACGCCCGGGTCGGCAACTTCGTGGAGGTGAAGAACGCGGTGCTGGGCGCCGGCGCGAAGGCCAACCATCTGAGCTATCTGGGCGACGCCGATATCGGGCCAGGCGCGAATATCGGCGCCGGCACGATCACCTGCAACTATGACGGCTATCTGAAGCACCGCACGGCGATCGGCGCGGAGGCCTTCATCGGTTCCAACACCGCGCTGGTGGCGCCGGTCACGATTGGCGAGCGGGCGAATGTGGGTGCCGGCAGCACGATCACCGGCGACGTGCCGGCCGACGCCCTGGCCGTCGCGCGCGGCCGGCAGGAGGTGCGCGAGGGCTGGGCCGCCAAGTACCGCGCCCGGATGGCCAAGGACAAGGCGGCGAAGAAGGCGCGGTAGGGACCATGTGCGGCATCATCGGGATCATCGGCGAGGCGCCGGTCGCCGGCCGCCTGCTGGACGGGCTGAAGCGGCTGGAGTACCGCGGCTACGATTCCGCAGGCATCGCAACCCTGGTCGACGGGCACATCCGGCGGCGCCGGGCGGAGGGCAAGCTCGCCAATCTGGAGCGGCGGCTGGCCGCGGAGCCGCTGGACGGCACGATCGGCATCGGCCACACGCGCTGGGCGACCCACGGCAAGCCGAACGAGACCAACGCCCATCCGCACGCCACCGACCGGGTGGCCATCGTCCATAACGGCATCATCGAGAATTTCCGGGCGCTGCGGCAGGATCTGGAGATGCGCGGCCACCGCTTCGAGACCGATACCGACAGCGAGATCATCGCCCATCTGGTGACCGACCACCTGGACCGCGGCCGGACACCGGAACAGGCGGCCGCCGCGGCGCTGGCCGAGCTGGAGGGCGCCTTCGCCATCGCCATGGTCTTCGCGGGCGAGCACGACCTGTTGATCGGCGCCCGGCGCGGCTCGCCGCTGGCCATCGGCTTCGGCCGGGAGGAGATGTATCTGGGATCGGACGCCATCGCACTCGCCCCCTGGACCGACCGCATCTGCTATCTCGAGGAGGGCGACCGGGTGGCGGTTCGCCGATCCGGCGTCGCCATCCACGATGCCGACGGCACCCCGGTCGAGCGGCCGATCCGCCAGACCGCAGCCTCGGGCGCGCTGATCGGCAAGGGCGAGTTCCGCCACTTCATGCTCAAGGAAATCTTCGAGCAGCCGGCGGTGATCGGCGACACGCTCACGAGTTTCGTCAACCCGCAGACCCGCGCCATCTCCCTGCCGCCGCTGGGCATCGACTGGCGCACGGTGCCGCGGATCACCGCCATCGCCTGCGGCACGGCCTTCTATGCCTGCATGGTGGCGAAGTACTGGTTCGAGCAGGTGGCGGGCCTGCCGGTGGAAATCGACATCGCCTCGGAGTTCCGCTACCGCGAGGCGCCGATGCCGCCGGGCGGCGTGGCGCTCTTCGTCTCCCAGTCGGGCGAGACCGCCGACACCGCCGCGGCGCTGGCCTTCGCCCGGGCGCAGGGCCAGACCATCGTATCCATCGTCAACGTCGCGGAAAGCACGATCGCGCGGGCCTCGGACCACGTCATGCAGACCCATGCGGGGCCGGAGATCGGCGTCGCCTCCACCAAGGCCTTCACCACGCAGCTGACGGTGCTCGCCTGCCTCGTGATCGCCGCGGCCCGCGAACGCGGTGCCATCGACGCCGGCCGCGAGGCGGCGCTCGCCGAGGCGCTGCTGGAGGTGCCGGCAAGGGCGCTGGAGGTGCTGACCCATGACGACGCCATCGAGGCTCTGGCGGCGAGCATCTCGGAAGCGCGCGACGTGCTCTATATCGGCCGCGGTACGGCCTATCCGCTGGCACTGGAAGGCGCGCTGAAGCTGAAGGAGATCAGCTATATCCACGCCGAGGGTTACGCCGCCGGCGAGATGAAGCACGGGCCCATCGCGCTGATCGACGAGGAGGTGCCGGTGATCGTGCTGGCGCCGCGCGACCGCTGGTTCGACAAGACGGTGTCGAACGTGCAGGAGGTCATGGCCCGGGGCGGACGGGTGATCTTCCTGTCCGACCGGGAAGGCATCGAGGCGCTTGGCGGCGGCGCCCAGGCGACCATCGCGCTGCCCACGCTGGACCCCTTCGTCACGCCCATCCTCTATGCCATCCCCGTACAGCTGCTGGCCTACCACACGGCCGTCAGCAAGGGCACCGATGTCGACCAGCCGCGCAACCTGGCCAAGAGCGTCACGGTCGAGTAGGCGCGGCACTGCCCCTGCCCATTCCGGCAAGCCTTGCCAGCCGGGGGTTGGCGCGGCACTGTCGCGCCATCAGATAGAGACCGGAACATGTTCCGGTCGCCGGCCTGAATACATGCCTCGGTCACGAGGCCTGCGGCGGCGGCCGACGGCTTGAGAACAGGCACACAAGAGGCGCTTATCATGACGGCGATTTCCTTCAGCGATCCCAAACTCTTTCGCCAGCAGTGCTATATCGACGGCAAGTGGGTCGACGCCGACAAGGGCGGCACCATCGAGGTGCTGAACCCGGCGGACGACACGGTGCTGGGCACGGTGCCCAATATGGGCGCGGAGGAGGCGCGGCGTGCCATCGAGGCGGCCAACAAGGCCTGGCCCGCCTGGCGCGCGAAGACCGCCAAGGAGCGCGGCGCCATCGTGCGCAAATGGGCCCAGCTGATGCTGGACAACACCGAGATGCTGGCCCAGCTGATGACGCTGGAGCAGGGCAAGCCGCTGGCGGAATCGAAGGGCGAGATCGCCTACGCCGCCAGCTTCCTGGAATGGTTCGCCGAGGAAGGCCGGCGCGTCTACGGCGACACCATCCCCACCTACGCGCCCGACCGCCGCATCGTCGTGCTGAAGCAGCCGGTCGGTGTGTGCGCCGCGATCACGCCCTGGAACTTCCCCTCTGCCATGATCACCCGCAAGGCCGGCCCGGCGCTGGCGGCGGGCTGCCCGATGGTATTGAAGCCGGCCTCGCAGACGCCGTTCTCCGCCCTGGCACTGGCCGAACTTGCCGAGCGCGCCGGCGTGCCGGCGGGCGTGTTCAGCGTCGTCACCGGCTCCGCCTCGCAGATCGGCGGGGAGTTCACCGGCAATCCGATCGTCCGCAAGGTGACCTTCACCGGCTCGACGGAGATCGGCCGCCTCTTGATGGAGCAGGCGGCCAGGACCGTGAAGAAGGTGTCGATGGAGCTTGGCGGCAACGCGCCCTTCATCGTCTTCGACGACGCCGATCTCGACGCCGCGGTGGAGGGGGCGATCGCCTCGAAATACCGCAACGCCGGCCAGACCTGCGTGTGCGCCAACCGCATCCTGGTGCAGGAGGGTGTCTATGACGCCTTCGTCGACAAGCTGGCGGCCAAGGTCAGGGAGATGAAGGTCGGCAACGGCCTGGAGGAGGGCGTCTCCCAGGGTCCGCTGATCGACATGAAGGCGGTGGAGAAGGTCGAGGAGCACGTCAAGGACGCGGTCGACAAGGGCGCCAAACTGGTGCTGGGCGGCAAGCGCCACGCGCTGGGCGGCACCTTCTTCGAGCCGACGATCATCGCCGGCGTGACGCCGGAGATGAAGGTGGCGAGAGAGGAGACCTTCGGGCCCATGGCGCCGATCTTCGCCTTCAGGACCGAGGAGGAGGCCATCGCCATGGCCAACGACACCGAGTTCGGCCTGGCGGCCTATTTCTACAGCCGCGACATCGGCCGGGTCTGGCGTGTCGGCGAGGCGCTGGAATACGGCATCGTCGGCAGCAATACCGGCCTCATCTCCACCGAGGTGGCGCCCTTCGGCGGCGTCAAGGAGAGCGGCGTGGGCCGCGAGGGCTCGAAATACGGCATCGAGGACTATCTCGAGATCAAGTACTTCGCCCAGGCGGGTCTCGACAGGTAGGCAGGCGCGCCGGCGTACGGGCCGGCACCAGCGATCCGGACAAGCGGCACGGGGGGCGGGGCGGATGGCCACGCGGAGCTACGACTACGACTATTTCGTCATCGGCGGCGGTTCGGGCGGCGTACGCTCGGCCCGCATCGCCGCCCAGCACGGCGCCCGCGTCGGCCTGGCGGAGGAGCGCTATCTCGGCGGCACCTGCGTGAACGTGGGCTGCGTGCCCAAGAAGCTCCTGGCCTATGCCGCCCACTTCGCCCACGACATCGAGGATGCCGCTGGCTTCGGCTGGCATTTCGGCCGGCCGCACCACGACTGGAAGAAGCTGATCGCCGCCAAGGACAAGGAGATCGGTCGGCTGAACGGCATCTACCGCCGGCTGCTGGAAGGGGCCGGCGTGGAGATCTTCGACGACCGCGCCACCTTCCTGGACCAGCACACGCTCAAGGTCGGCGATCGCCAGGTGACGGCCGAGCGTATCCTGATCGCGGTCGGCGGCTGGCCCAACCTGCCCGAGGAGCCGGGCGCGAAGGAACACGGCATCACCTCCAACGAGGTATTCTTCCTCGAGGAGATGCCCAAGCGGGTGCTGATCGCCGGCGGCGGCTACATCGCCGTGGAGTTCGCCAGCATCTTCCACGGGCTGGGCGCGGAGGTCTGCCAGCTCTACCGGGGCGAACTGTTCCTGCGCGGCTTCGACGACGATGTGCGCATGTTCCTGGCCGAGGAGATGGCCAAGGCCGGCGTCGACCTGCGCTTCAACACCATCATCACCCGCATCGGCCGGAGCCATGACTGCCTGGTGGCGGAGTTGAGCGACGGCGCGACGATCGAAACCGACGCGGTGATCTACGCTATCGGCCGCACGCCCAACACGTCTTCGCTGGGCCTCGACAAGGCCGGGGTGAAGGTGGCGGAGAACGGCGCCATTCCAGTCGGCGAGGACTTTTCGACGAACCGGCCGCACATCTACGCCATCGGGGATGTCATCGACCGGGTCCAACTGACGCCCGTGGCCATCGCCGAGGGCCATGTGCTGGCCGACACGCTGTTCGGCGGCATGGCGGACCGGTCGGTCGACTACACCTACATCCCGACGGCGGTGTTCTCCACGCCGGAGATCGGCACGGTGGGGTTGAGCGAGACGGCGGCACGCTCCCGCTACCCGGCCGGCATCGACATCTACCGGACCAGCTTCAAGCCGCTCAAGCACACCTTGTCCGGCCGTGACGCCAAGATGATGATGAAGCTGCTGGTCGAGCGGGCGAGCCAGCGCGTGGTGGGCTGCCACATCGTCGGCGACGATGCCGGCGAGATGGTGCAGTCGGTCGCGATCGCCATCAATGTCGGCGCCACGAAGGCCGATTTCGACCGCACCATCGGCATCCACCCGACCTCCGCGGAGGAACTGGTGACAATGCGCGTCAAGGCCCCCGACCCGGAGCTGGAAGAGGCAGCGGAGTAGGGGGCGGCGAGGTCGGGCGGAGAAGACGGGCGGCCGGTCCCGGGTCTGCGAAGCGGCACTCCGCGCCGCATCGCGCCCGGGATGACGATAAACGTATGAGTATCAAATACTTGCGTCGTCCCGGCCGTAGCGAAGCGGAGAGCCGGGACCGGTTCGTCGTCTTCGCGTTGGATATGGCGGCCGATCGACCCCCTCAATCCCGCAGCACGAAGCGGCGGATGGCGTAGTCGAGGGAGAGGCGGCCGGGGCCGAGGATGAAGATCAGCAGGCCCATGGCCATCCAGGGGAACTGCTCCGACGGGATGGCGAAGGAGCCGCCGACGACGAAGTAGATCGTCGCCGCCATGACGGCCAAACCGAGTCCGGCCCAGCGGCCCAGCAGGCCGAGGATCAGCAGTACCGGCAGCGCCAGCTCCGCAGCGGTTGTCACGTAGGCGGCGGTCAGCGGATCGAGCAGGGGCAGGGGGTGGACCTGCTCGAACAGGAAGGTCTGCGAAGGCCAGCTGTTCAGGCGCTGGGTGCCGGCGGCCCAGAAGGGCGCGGCCAGGAAGTAGCGCGGCACCAGCAGAACCAGCGCGGCGATCCAGGCCGGCAGGTCGGCGAGGCGGTCGAGCGGGCCGCGGCCGAAGAGGAAGGCGAGGAAGCCGGAGGCGCCGCCGGAACCCGCGGCCGGAACGGTGGTGCTGGACATGGGGGAGCTCACTTCTCGGTCTGGGAGTCGGTTTCGGGGTCGGAATCGGGGAGGGCGGCAGCGGCGAAGCTGCCGCGGCGGAGATGGCCGGCAAGCACGGTCATGAGGTCGATGCCGGGCTCCACCGCCGCTGCCGACTCGGCGGCGTCGGCGAGGCTGGCGCCGCCGGCGAGGCTGGCGAGCAGCGCCATGTCGCCGGTGGACAGCGCCTCGGTCTCGACCCGCAGGAAGGGCCGAAGCACGAGAGCCTGCTCGGCCTGCTCCCGGCGCGGGAAGGGCGCCACCGGATCGTGCTGGTGGGCCCGCCAGATGGACAGCACCGGCCAGGCGCTCTCGACGAACCGCACGGAGGGGTGCGGGCGCAGGTGGAGCTCGCCATAGCGCTCGACCGGGTAGGCCTCGAGGTCGCTCGCCGTCAGCACGCCCGCGTCGGCCGCGAACAGGGCCTCGTTGCGGGCCCATTCGAGACGCGCCACGTCGGCGAGATAGGGCACGCTGGCGGCGGACGGGAAGTCCGCGATGAAGGCCGGCAGGGCATCGCCATAGGCGAGCAGCTGTGGTCTGGCCGGCGGGTGTCGGGCGATGAAGGCACGCGCCATCGCCTTGAAGAAGTCGCTGCCGACCAGCCTCTCGACCACCGGGAAACAGGTCGCCAGCGCCTTGGCGAGCGAGATCTCGGTATTGAGCCGGTAGATCGAGAAGCGCTTGGCGCGGTCGATGCCGTCGGCCTCGATGAAGGCGTGTGCGGCTTCCTCGCGGCCGGAAAGCACGCCCTCGCGGAAGGCGGCCTGCAGGTCACGCAACATGGGCCGCCTCGCTTCCGGTCCGCCGCTCCGCCGGCGTCACCGCGCGCAGCAGGGCATCGGCCTTGCGGGCCTCCGCCAGCAGGACCGTGAGGTCGGGGATGTTGGCGTCCCATTCGACCAGGGTCGGCACCGGGCCGAGCCGGGCGAGCGCCGCCTCGAACAGGCGCCAGACGGGTGCGGAGACATGGTCGCCGTGGTCGTCGATCAGGATGGTCTTGGGCGCGCCGTCGGCGTCGACGAAATGCTGGATGAAGTGGCCGGCGACGTGGATCTCCTGCACCGCGTCGAGCGGCAGGGCGTCGACATAGGCCTCGGCATCGAACCGGTGGTTGTGGGCGCTGACATGGATGTTGTTGACGTCCAGCAGCAGGCCGCAGCCGGTGCGCGCGACGATCTCCGCCATGAACTGCCACTCGGCCATTGTCGAGGCGGCGAAGCGGACGTAGCTCGACGGGTTCTCGACCAGCACCTGGCGGTCGAGCGCGGTCTGCATGCGGTCGATATTGGCCGAGATGACGCCGAGCGCCTCCTCGGTATAGGGCAGGGGGAGGAGATCGTTGAGATAGGCGCCGCCGTGAACGGACCAGGCGACGTGCTCGGAGACCAGGTCGGGCTCGAAGCGGTCGACCACCTCGGCCACGCGGGCGAGATGGTCTTCATCCAGTCCCTCGGCCGAACCCAGCGACAGACCGACGCCGTGGCAGCTCAGCGGATAGTCGCTACGCAGCCTCTCCAGCGCCGCGCGACGCGGGCCGCCGGCGCTCATGTAGTTCTCGGTGTGGACCTCCAGCCAGCCGACGGCCGGCCGTTCGCGCAGGAAGCCGGTGACGTGCGGATGGCGCAGGCCGACCCCCGCGCGGGCGGGGATCGGCAGGCGTCCATGGCGCGGGAAGCGCAGCGTATCGGCCCGGCCCGGCAGCGTTGCGGCCATCGCGATCACTCCTGCTCACGCATCGTCGCGCGGTCGTGTGCCGCCGCTCAGGCGTCCAGCGGGCCGCCGGTGCCCTCGAACGGCTCGGTCGAGCCCGGCTCCTCGCAGGTGCCGGCGGGCACCAGCTTCCACTCGCCGCCATCGTAGTCGACGGTGGACTGGCCAGCGCAGCTGTGGGTGCCGGCGGCGTTCTCGCAATCGTTCTCGCCGGCGGCGGAGATGCCGTAGCAGCGCTCCATGTCCTGGGCACTGGCGGAGCCGATGACGGCCACGCCGGACAGCGTCATGGCGCCGGCAAGGGCGGTGGCGACACCAAGTGCGGTTCTCTTACCCATAGCGCTAATCTCCCTTCGCTTTTGGCAATTCCAATGGGCGGTTGAACGGGCAACCGTCCCCATGAAGTGGTTTCGAGCCGGGGGCGGTGAAGTAAAGCGTGTCTGACATTCCTTCACATCGGCGTTATTGAACGACCGTTTCGCTTGCTTTGGTGTGTGGCTCCCGGGGGACTGGCCATCGGCCTGTGTTCCTCGTATACCTCCCGACCGACTAGGCGCCCGTGACAGCGCGTGTCCGGCGGTGTCAAGATGCCAGGCGGATTGCCGTATGACGGTCCGGGGCCGAGCAGCCCCGTGCAGGAGTGGTCGAGATGGTTGAGCGTTGGAGCCCCGATAGCTGGCAGGCCAAGCCCGCCAAGCAGATGCCGGTCTATCCGGACCTGCCGAAACTGCGCGCTGCCGAGGCGACGCTGGCGAACTATCCGCCACTGGTCTTCGCCGGCGAGGCACGTTCGCTGAAGGGCGCGCTGGCCCGGGTCGCCGGCGGCGACGCCTTCCTGCTGCAGGGCGGCGACTGCGCGGAGAGCTTCGCGGAGTTCCATCCCAACAAGATCCGCGACACTTTCCGTCTGCTGCTGCAGATGGCGGTGGTGCTGACCTTCGGCGGCTCGATGCCGGTGGTCAAGCTCGGCCGCATGGCCGGCCAGTTCGCCAAGCCCCGCTCGTCCGACGATGAGACGATCGACGGTGTGACGCTGCCCTCCTATCGCGGCGACATCGTCAACGGCTTCGAGTTCGAGGAAGGCGCCCGCGTGCCCGATCCGGCGCGCATGGTGCAGGCCTACAACCAGTCCGCGGCGACCTTGAACCTGCTGCGCGCCTTCGCCCAGGGCGGCTATGCCGACCTGCACAAGGTGCACCAGTGGAATCTCGGCTTCATCGCCGAGACGCCGCAGTCCGAGCGCTACGAGGCGCTGGCCTCGCAGATCGACGAGGCGGTGCGCTTCATGGCGGCCTGCGGCATCACCGCGGAGAGCGCGCCGCAGATCCGCGAGACCGAGTTCTATACCTCCCACGAGGCGCTGCTGCTGCCCTATGAGCAGGCGCTGACCCGGCAGGACAGCACGACGGGCGAGATGTACGACGTCTCCGCCCATTTCCTGTGGATCGGCGACCGCACGCGCCAACCCGACGGCGCGCATGTGGAGTTCCTGCGTGGCGTGAAGAACCCGATCGGCATCAAGTGCGGGCCCAGCATGCCGACCGACGAGCTGATCCGCCTGCTCGACATCCTGAACCCGGATGACGAGCCGGGGCGCATCACGCTGATCGCGCGCATGGGGGCCGACAAGGTGGAGCAGCACCTGCCGGGTCTGATCCGCGCCGTGCAACGCGAGGGCCGCACGGTAGCGTGGTCGAGCGACCCGATGCACGGCAACACCATCAAGTCGGCGAGCGGCTACAAGACGCGACCCTTCGACAGCATCCTGAAGGAGGTCGGCCGTTTCTTCGACGTCCACCAGGCCGAAGGCACCTATGCCGGCGGCGTGCATTTCGAGATGACGGGCGAGGACGTGACGGAGTGCACCGGTGGCGCCGTGGCGATCACCGATGACGGGCTTTCGGCGCGCTACCACACCGCCTGCGACCCGCGGCTCAACGCCAGCCAGTCCCTCGAACTTGCCTTCCTGGTCGCCCAGCGGCTGAAGGAGGAGCGCGACCGCCTGGGTCTGCGCAAGCCGGCCCGCGCGGCGGAGTGAGCGCGCCCGTTTCGGCGATCCGCCCGACCGACAGCGGAGCGATAACCGTGGCCGATCGCAGCCCCCTGGACCCCGCGGACAGCGACGTCGCGCGCTGGACCGACGCCTATTTCAACCGCACGCGCGCGGTGGTGGAGTCGTTGGGCGAAGTCGAGGTGACCTATGCCGTGTTCATGCGGCGCCCGGTGGTCTCCGCCCCCAGGCTGGCCATCGACTGGCTGCAGCGCATCGCCGACGAGCGTGGCATCCGGATCGAGATCGACCTGCGATATGTGGAGGGCAAGTGGGTCGGCGCGGGCGAGCCGCTGATGTACATCACCGGCCCGTTGTCGAAGCTGGTCGACTGCGAGACCCTGTTCCTGCAGAAGCTGGGGCCGGCCTGCGTGGCCGCCTACAACGCCGCGATCATGTGCACGGAACTGCCGCGCGTGCAGTTCCTGGCGATGGATGCGCGGCATTGCGCGGGCACCGACATGGCGGAGATGATGGCCTATGCCGCCAGTGTCGGCTCGGAACGGGCGAAGCGGAAGGCCGGCGCCATCGGCTTCATCGGCAATGCGACGGACGCCACCGCCCATTATTTCGGCCAGCCCGCGGGCTTCGGCACCATGCCACACGCCCTGATCGGCTATGCCGGCTCCACCGTGCGGGCGGCCGAGATGTTCCACCAGGTGCATCCCGACGCCCCGCTGACGGTGCTGGTGGACTACTTCGCGCTGGAGATCAGCGACAGCCTGGCGGTCTGCCGGCGTTTTCCGGAGCTGGCGCGGGCGGGCAGGCTCGGCGTGCGCATCGATACGGCCGGCGGCCGTTATGTGGAGGGACTGGACCCGCCGAGCTCCTACGCGGTGCTGGAAAAGCACGTGCCGGAATCGATCCGCGGCTATCGCGACGAGACCGAGCTGCGCTACCTGATCGGCACCGGCGTCTCGGCCGCGGCCATCCACCATCTGCGTGACCGGCTCGACGAGGCGGGATTCGACAAGGTGCGCATCGTCGCCTCCTCCGGCTTCAGCCCGGCCAAGTGCCGGGTGATGGCGCTGGCCAGGGCCCCAATCGACGTTGTCGGCACCGGCAGCTTCCTGCCCGAGCGCTGGAGCGAGACCTACGCCACGGCCGACATCGTCGAATATGACGGCGTGCCGCGGGTGAAGGTCGGCCGCGAATTCCTGATGCGGCGCTGACAGGCCGCGCGGGCGGCTTCCGGCCAAAGGACGGATCGTGGCCAGGCAGCCGGGCGTCCGCATTCCCGCCCTGCTCCCCTTGGGGGTTGCCAGCGCAACCGCAGCGGTCCCACCTTTGCCGCGACCCTGACTGATTTCTCGTGAGGTTTCGCCGATGACCGACACGCTCGTCCTGGCACTGGCGCAGCTGAACCCGGTGATGGGGGACATTGACGGCAATGCCGACCGCATCCTGACGGCCCGCCAACGTGCCGCCGGGCAGCACGCCGATCTCGTGGTGGCGACCGAGCTCGGGGTCACCGGCTACCCG
>JAVKFF010000047.1:0-5694 GCA_040226215.1 Azospirillaceae bacterium | reverse complement strand
GTGCGCGTCGTGCGTCTGGACCAGATGCTCCACCAGCTCCGTCAGCGCCGCCAGATAGCGCGCCATGCCGTCCGTGCTGTCGGCGCTGAAATGGGGCCAGTCGCGGACGGAGATCCCGATCCACCGCTCCAGCGGCCGGCTGACCCGGAGCAAGGCCGGCGTCCGCATGGCGAACGCCGCGTCGGCGCATTCGTGGATCCGCGATTCGGCGATGCCCAAGGTGCGCAGGTGGCGGAACGAGCGCGCGTCGCGGACGAAGATCGCGCTTGCGCCTTTCAGGGCGATCCGCATCAGCCTGCCGCTTTCCGCGAAGGGGCCGAGGCTCTGCGTGAACAGGACATAGGGCCGGCCGGCGAGGCGGGCCACCAGGAGCTCCAGCAGTTTCGGCTCGCAGCGGTAGTGCGGAACCAGGTAGGTGCCGCCGGCGGACAGGAGGAGGTCGCTTTCCGCGAAACTCCTGAGGCTGAGGCGCAGGCGCCATGGCAACAGCATCAGTGCCAGGCGGCGCAGGGGCGTGCGCCACAGCGCCGCGGCGAGGAGCAGGGCCGCATAGCCGAACTTGGCCCAGCGCCGTCCGGTCCAGTTCCGCACCTCGACATGGAACACCGGCAGGCAGCGATAGTCGGGGAACTGGCCGGCGACCGCCTCGGCCTGGCTGTCGCGCAACGTCACCGCGATGTCCGGGCCGAAGGCGCGCCGCAGGATCTCCAATGTCCCTGCCGCGATGGCGGCGTCGCCCGCGTTGAGCAGGGTGGTGTTGGTGATCGTGACGTTCATGCCCGGGCTTCCTGCCGCGCGAGATGGCGCCGAAGGCGCAGAAGGTCGACGATTGCGGCCCGTCCGCCCGGCACCAGGCCATAGGCGCAGAGCGCGGCGGATGCGGCGATGACGGCAAGGATCGGGACCTGCCCGACCGGTGCCAGGGTATCGACCGGGGTGGCGATGCGGCAGAGCCAGACCGCCGCCGCCGCGGCACCGAGGCCGAGGAGGGGCAGGCCGAGCAGCCGCGGGAACTGGGCGAACCGTACGGGGCCCTTGCGACCGGCAAGCAGGAACAGGATTGGTGCGCGGAGCAGCGCGCCGGTCAGCGCATAGGCGGCGGCAACCGCCTCGACGCCGAACGGCAGGGCATAGAACAACGCCGCCAGGGTCAGCGCGACATTGACCGCATTGGCCCCGAGCATCTCGCCGGTGCGGTCCTGGCTCATGTACAGCCAGCTCAGGGTGTAGGTGATCGGCATGTAGAACAGCGACAGGCCGAGCCAGGACAGGATCGCACCCGCCTCGCCCCATTGCGGGCCCAGGACGAATTCGGCGACCGGGCCGCCAGCGGCACAGAGCAGGCCGGAGACCGGCGCGAGCAACATGGCAAGCGGCCGGACCACCGCCTCATAGGCACGGCGGTAGCGGTCGGGTTCGGCGGAGAGCCGGCTCAGCATCGGCAGGGCGATCGCGGAGAGCGGCGTGTTGATGCTCTGCACCGGAAACATCGTCAGCTTCTGTGCGCGCTCGAAGAAGCCGAGCGCGGCTATGCCCCACGCACCGCCGATCAGGAACTTGTCCACGGTGCTGGACAACCGGCCAAGGACCATCGCGCCGGTGGCGTTGACGCCGAAGGCGACCAGCCCGCGAACCTCCCGGAGGCGCCCCGGCAGGCCCGGCCGCCAGCCGCTCGCCGCCATCGCCCCGACGGACAGCAGGGCGCTCCAGACCACCCGCTGGACGACGAGCGCCCAGACGCCGAGCCCGAACCAGGCGGCGGCAAGGGCCGCGCAAAGGGACAGGATCTCCGATCCCGTCTGCACGGCGACCAGGGCGCGGAACCGCATCTGGCGGCGCAGCAATGCCAGATGCTGGGCTGCTGCCGCGCCGATGACCAGGCTGATGGCCACCACGGGCACGAGATCCGCGAGGCGCTGTTCGCCATAGGACTGGGCCAGCAGCGGGGCCGCCAGGACAAGCAGGGCCGCCGCCGCCGTTCCGAGCGCGATGTTCAGCCAGAACAGGGTGCTGACCTGGCGGCCCGTGATCTCCGCGCGCTGCACCGTCGCGCTCGACAGGCCGAGATCCTTGAACAGCTCCAGCACCGTCAGCAGGGCCAGGACGATGGCGAACAGGCCGAAATCCGACGGTGTCAGCAGCCTTGCGAGGACCGCGATGGCGACGATCTGGACGGCCGTCTTCACGCCCTGCGCCGCCAGAACCAGCGTCCCGCCGCGCACCGCCCGGCGCTTCAGCCCGTCCCGAAGATGCCCCGTCGCAAAGGGATCGGTCGGCCGGCCCGCCGGCATGTCAGGCAATCTTCGCGTCGGGCGTGGCGGCGATGCCGTCGCGATAGTCCGCATAGGCATCGGCCAGGCCCTCGGCAAGAGCGATGCGCGGCCGCCACCCGAGCTCGTTGAGCCGCCGCACGTCGAGCAGCTTGCGCGGCGTCCCGTCGGGCTGGCTGCGGTCGAAGTCGAAGCGCCCTTCGTAGCCGACCGTGCGCGCGACCAGGTCGGCCAGCGCCGCAATCGTCAGGTCGGTGCCGGAGCCGATATTGACATGCTCTTCGTCGCTGTAGTGCCGGGCGAGGAACACCAGGGCGTCGGCACAGTCGTCGACATGCAGGAACTCCCGTCGCGGGCGTCCGCTGCCCCATACCTTGACCTCGGGATACCCGGCCGTCTTGGCCTCATGAAACCGCTGGATCAGCGCGCCGACCACATGGCTGTCGGTCGGATGGTAATTGTCGCCGGGGCCGTACAGGTTCGACGGCATCGCGGAGATGTAGTCGCAGCCGTACTGCCGGCGATAGGCGCGGCATTGCAGGATGCCGGCGATCTTGGCGATCGCATACCATTGGTTGGTCGGCTCCAGCGGCCCGGTCAGCAGGGCCGCCTCCGGTATCGGCTGTGGCGCCTCCCGCGGATAGATGCAGGACGAGCCCAGGAAGACCAGCTTCTCGACCCCGGCCTGGTAGGCGCCGTGGATCACGCTGGCCTGGATCTCGATATTGTCCCGGATGAAATCGGCCGGCCTGGCATTGTTGGCATGGATCCCCCCGACATGGGCGGCGGCGCAGAACACGGTATCGGGGCGGGTCAGCGCGAGCCAGTCGCGGGTGGCCTTCGCGTCCCGCAGGTCGAGCACCTTGCGGGACGCCGTGACGATCGTGCAGTCCTCATTTCTGAGGCGCCGCAACAATGCCGAGCCGACCATTCCCCGATGGCCGGCCACCCATACCTTCTTTCCGCGGAGGTCGTACCGTGGGCCAGTCATCGATCTTTCCTTTCTCGCCGTTCTTGCGCAGTCGCTGGCGGTCGGACTCCACCATCTCCGCCACCAGGTACGGAAATGCGGTCTCGTGCCGCCACTCCAGGACCCTCTGCGCCTTGGCCGGGTCGCCCAGCAGCAGGTTGACGTCGGTCGGTCGGAAATAGCGGGGCTCGACCTCGATCAGCAGGTCGCCGGTGATGCCGCAATAGCCCTTTTCGTCGATGCCCTCGCCGCTCCACATGATCGGCCGGTCGATGCAGCCGAACGCCAGCTCGACGAATTCGCGCACCGTGTGGGTTTCCCCGGTCGCAAGGACATAATCGTCGGGCCTGTCCTGCTGCAGGATGGCCCACATGCCCTTCACATAGTCGCGGGCATGGCCCCAGTCGCGGCAGGCATCGAGATTGCCGAGATAGAGCCGGTGCTGCAGGCCCGCCTCGATCGCGGCCACCGCGCGGGTGATCTTGCGGGTCACGAAGGTCTCGCCGCGGACCGGGCTTTCGTGGTTGAACAGGATGCCGTTCGACGCGTGGATGCCATAGGCCTCCCGGTAGTTCACAGTGATCCAGTAGGCATAGAGCTTGGCCGCCGCATAGGGACTGGCCGGGCGCAGCGGCGTGACCTCCGATTGCGGCGAATCCGGCCCGTTGCCGAACAGTTCCGAGGTCGAGGCCTGGTAGAAGCGGGTCCGGTCCTCCAGGCCGAGGATGCGGATCGCCTCCAGCATCCGGAGCGTGCCCAGGCCGTCGACATTGCCGGTATATTCCGGCGTCTCGAAACTGACCTGAACATGGCT
Organism: Azospirillaceae bacterium; assembly: GCA_040226215.1. GTDB lineage: Bacteria > Pseudomonadota > Alphaproteobacteria > DSM-16000 > Inquilinaceae > JAVKFF01. Next base: position 1,640 of record JAVKFF010000047.1, on the reverse strand, counting down.
CTGGGCGCCCAGATTGTAGATCTCGTCCGGCCGCACGTGCTGCACCAGGCGGATGAGGCTGGTCGCGTCCGAAAGGTCGCCGAAATGCATGAAGAACCGCGCATCCCGGTCATGCGGATCTTCGTAGAAATGATCGACACGGCTGGTGTTGAAGGACGAGGAGCGGCGCTTGATGCCGTGCACCTCATAGCCTTTCGACAGCAGCAGCTCTGACAGATAGGCCCCATCCTGGCCGGTGACGCCGGTGATCAGGGCACGTTTCGATTCCATGTCTGTCTACTCCGAAACAGAAGCGTTGTCGGGCGCATCCGAGTATCGGCTGCCGCACTTCAGCTTGCGGCAACACGACGTCTCTGCGCCTGGAGATTGAACCGCCGGCGCGCCGGACCTGCCAGTGTTCTTGCTGTGACCGGACTCTTCCAGGTCGCACGGAATGACACCGTTTGGACACGCCCGGCTGCGGCCTCTTCGCACTAGGATCTGCGGGTTCACGAAACTCTATTTGCAACGAGAAAGGCGCCGGTCCGGTGAAGATCTCCAGCATCAAGGCCTTCGAGGATGGCGATGCGGTCGTCCTGTCGGCGAAGATCAAGCCTCGCCATGCCCTCGAACACCGGTTCCTCTGGTTCCGCTATCGCGGGCTGGATTCCATGCCGGCAGCGGAGGCCGATCCCTTCGTTGTCGCCATGCTGCCGGCGAGCATGCATGACGGGGAGCCCTGCGAAGTCGACCGCGCGATCTCCCCGAAGCTGTCCCGCAACCTGCTGGTCGCCCAGCGGCGGCTGGCCTCCTGGTTCGACTTCCTGCGACCGGTCCCCGTCCTGTCCGCGCCGCCCGGCCCGGCGGACGGCAGGCCCGCCGGACGCAGGGCCGGCACCGCCTGCTGCTTTTCCGGCGGCGTCGATTCCTGGTACTCGCTGATCAAGCACCGGCATGCGGTCACCCATATCCTCCTCGTCCGCGGCTTCGACATCGGGCTCGAGAACGACGCGCTGTGGCACAGCACGGTGGAGCGCATCGGCGCGGTCGCGCAGGCCATGGATCTCCGCCTGGTCACCTGCGAGACCAACCTGCGCAGCGTTGCCGACAAGGGCCGGCCCGGCTGGGGCCTGCCCTACGACGGCGATTTCTGGGGCCAGTGCCTGCACGGCGCGGCACTGGCCGCCGTCGCCCTGCCGCTCTCGCCAATGCTGGGAACCCTCATCGTGCCGGCGACGCACAGCGAGGACAGCCTGCGGGCCTGGGGATCCTCGCCGTTCCTCGATCCCCATTGGTCGAACGAGCGCCTCGCCATCGTCCATGACGGGTGCGAAGCGGACCGGCTGCAGAAGGTCCGCACGATCGCCGGCGACACCCTGGCGCGGCAAAGCCTGCGCGTCTGCCATGACGACCGATCGACACTCAATTGCGGAGAATGCGAGAAATGCGTGCGTACCATGCTCGCCCTGGAGCTATGCGGAGCGCTCGACGAGATGGCGACGTTCCCGCGCCGGCGCGGGCTCGCGAAACTGCGCCGCCTCGAGATCCCGGCGCATCTGCAGTACCACTACGAGCGGCTGCGCGACGCCGCCATTCTGTCGGACAACTGGCCCCTGGCGCATCGCATCGAGTCCGCCCTGGGGCGCCGGCCGTCCAGCGAG
>JAVKFF010000046.1:0-2664 GCA_040226215.1 Azospirillaceae bacterium | reverse complement strand
GCGCAGACAAGATGCTCTAGGATATTGATAATCGGGCAGATTGCGACCGAATGTGTCCATTCGGTCGCAATCTGCCCTAGCGCGGCGGCTCGATCGCGCTGCCCCCTTGTCGACGCGGTCGGCGCCCGCCGCTCGGACCAGGGTCGACGCATTCGCACTCGCGTTTTGCCCGCATGATCGCCATCTTGGCGGGCGACGGGCCGCGGGCGGCCCTCTCAACTGGCCGGAAGCCGACTGTCGACCGATGGGTATCGAGAACCACGCCAAGGGATTGAGCGCGCTGAAGCCGCGGCCGGACGGCCGGCGCAACCTGATCGGCATGAGCCGCGACGAGTTGACCGCCGAGCTGGCGGCGCTGGGCGAGAAACCGTTCCGGGCTAAGCAGCTGTGGCGCTGGATCTACAATGCCGGTGCCCGCGACTTCGCCGCCATGACCAATCTCGGCAAGCAGCTGCGCCAGACATTGGAGAGCGCCTACGCGCTGGAGCGCCCGGCGATCGCGCTGGACCAGGCCAGTACGGACGGCACCACCAAGTGGCTGATCCGCCTCGATGACGGCCACGAGGTGGAGATGGTGCACATCCCGGAGGCCGACCGCGGCGCGCTGTGCGTCTCCTCCCAGGTCGGTTGCACGCTCGCCTGCAGCTTCTGCCACACCGGCACCCAGACCCTGGTGCGCAACCTGGAGGCGGCGGAAATCGTCGGCCAGGCCATGCTGGCCCGCGACCGGCTCGAGGAATGGGGGAAGGACGGCGCCGACCGCCGCTTCACCAACATCGTCATGATGGGCATGGGCGAGCCGCTCTACAATTATGACAACGTCGCCAAGGCGTTGACCATCCTGATGGACGGCGAGGGCTTCGCGCTGTCGCGCCGGCGCATCACGCTGTCGACCTCCGGCGTGGTGCCGATGATGCGGCGCTGCGGCGAGGAGCTGAACGTCAATCTGGCGGTCAGCCTGCACGCGGTGACCAACGAGCTGCGCGACCAGCTGGTGCCCCTGAACCGGAAGTATCCGATCGCGGACCTGCTGGCGGCCTGCCGGACCTATCCCGGCGCCTCGAACGCGCGCCGCATCACCTTCGAATACGTTATGCTCAAGGGCGTCAACGACAGCGACGCCGAGGCCCGCGAGCTGGTTCGCCTGCTGAAGGACATCCCGGCCAAGGTGAACCTGATCCCGTTCAATCCGTGGCCCGGCAGCGGCTACGACACCTCGCCCTGGCCGCGCATCAAGGCCTTCGGCGACATCCTCTCCGTGGCCGGCTATTCGAGCCCTGTGCGCACCCCGCGGGGCCGCGACATCGCGGCGGCCTGCGGCCAGCTGAAATCTGAGAGCAAGCGCCTTCCCAAGCGCGAGCGCGATGCCCTGGCGGCGATGGCCGCCGGGGCCTGACAGCGGCAGCGATCGGCGGCGGGTCGGCGGGGCGTCCGCACCAACGCGACCCGGCCGCCCGTCTTCGGCACACGGCGCCATCTTCCTCACCCGTCTCTTGTCATCCCCAAAACGATTGGGGATCCAGGGTTCTGTGCCGTTTGCGCCGCCGGTCTGGATTCCCGCTTTCGCGGGAATGACATTGAGAATGAATGGGTTGATCCGTCGACCGCTCCGTCTCTTGTCATCCCCAACTTGATTGGGGATCCAGGGTTCGGTGCCGCTTGCGCCGCCGGTCTGGATTCCCGCTTTCGCGGGAATGACAATGAGAATCAGTAGGACGGGTGGTGGCTCTACCCGATACCGTAGCGCCGGAGGCGGTCGGCGATGGCGGCGTGGGAGAGGCCGAGGCGGCGGGCGAGCTTGCGGGTGGAGGGAAAGTCCGGGTAGAGCGCCCGGAAAAAGGCCTCCTCGAAGGCGTCGCGGGCGGCGGCGTAGCTGGCGTAGTGCCGCGGGTCCGCCGGCAGGGGCGAGACGGCTGTCGTCGACGGCGACGACCGCGCCGCGGCGAGGTCGAGGTCCTCGGCGCCGATCCGGTCGCCTTCCGCCAGCGTGACGGCGCGGAAGATCACGTTCTCCAGCTCCCGCACATTGCCGGGCCAGGCATGGCCCTGCAGCAGGCTGCGCGCCGCCGCGCTCAACGCCGGCGGGGGCCGGCCGACCTGACGCGCCGCGCGGGCGAGGAAGAAGTCCGCGAGCCCGGCGATGTCCTCCGGCCGCTCGCGCAGCGCCGGCAGGTCGAGCGCCAGCACGTTGAGCCGGAAGAAGAGATCCTCGCGGAAGGCGCCCTCGCGGCTCATCGCCTCCAGATCGCGGTTGGTGGCGGAGATTACCCGCACGTCGACCCGTGACTCGGCCGCCGCCCCGACCCGGCGGAAGCTGCCATCGGCGAGGAAGCGCAGCAGCTTGGCCTGCAGATAGGGGGTGAGCTCGCCAACCTCGTCGAGGAAAACCGTGCCGGTGTCGGCGAGTTCGAGCAGTCCCGGCTTGCCGCCGCGCCGGGCCGAGGTGAAGGCGCCCGGCGCGTAGCCGAACAGCTCGCTCTCGGCCAGGCCCTCCGGCAGGGCGGCACAGTTGAGCGCCAGGAAGGGACGCCGGGCGCGGGCGCTGACCTGGTGGCAGGCGCGGGCGAAGAGTTCCTTGCCGGTACCGGTCTCCCCGGTGATCAGCAGCGGCGCGTCGACCGGTCCCAGCCGGGCGGCCTGGGCCTTGGCGCGGCGGATGGCCGC
>JAVKFF010000045.1:0-23932 GCA_040226215.1 Azospirillaceae bacterium | reverse complement strand
CTGCGTCGTCCCGCCGGTCTTCGGACAGCGGCGCAGAAAGGCGGCGAAAAGAGTGGCGACGCCCCCGGCTCGAGGAGGCCGGGGGCGGTGTTGCGATAGGAGCAATACATGGCAAACGCACACGACCCGCTGGAAGTCCAGATCACCGCCAACGCCCAGCGCTTCGAACAAAGCATGCGTGGCGCGCAGCAGTCGATGGACCGCTTCGGCCGGCAGGTCGACCAGCGGATGAGCCGCCTTCATCGGTCGTTCGATGGAGCCGGCGCCGCCCTGCGCCGCTTCATCGCGCCTCTGTCGCTGGCCGTGTTCGTCCAGGGCGCGCGTCGGGCAGTCGAATTCGCCGACGCCATGGACGTCGCGTCGCGTCGGATCGGCGTCACTGCCGAGCAGTTGCAGGAGTTCCGCTTTGCGGCAGAGGACGCGGCGAACATCACCGCCGGCCAGGCCGACACCGCCCTCCAGCGCTTCACCCGTCGCGTCGGCGAGGCGGCGCAGGGAACGGGCGAGTTGCGCCAGGTGCTGGAGGACTATGGCATCGCCATCCGCAACGCCGACGGCTCCATGCGGCCCATCATGGCCGTGCTGCGCGACTATGCCGACGCGACCGCGAATGCCGGCAGCACGCAGGAGCAGCTGAGGCTGGCCGTGCGCGCCTTCGACAGCGAGGGCGCGGCTCTTGTCAACGTGCTCGCCCGCGGCTCTGAAGGCATGGACGAATTCGCACGCGCCGCGCGCGAGGCTGGCATCCTGACCAACGAGCAGGTCGACGAGATGGCCGCCCTCGACGCGGAAGTCACGCGGTTGAGCACGTCGCTGAACACCGACCTGGCGCAGGCCTTCGTCGACCTGGCGCCGATCATCTCCGCCTTCGTCCAGACGATCCGCACCGCATCGAGCTATCTTTCCGAGTTCTGGAGCATCGTCGAGGGCGGCCGGAACGCGGGCGGGGTTCGCGAGCTTGCGGCCGAAAACCTGATGATGACCTACAACAATCTCGAACGCGCGGTGCAGGAGCGCCAGGACACCGACGAAGCGGCCGAGGCCTTCCGCCTGGCCATGACGCAATATAACCGGGCGCACGGCACCAACCTGACCAGCGCGGCCGATGCCCTGAACGCTATCAACGCCTTCGCGACGCTGCCCGAAGGCATGGAGGGTTTCAGTCTGCCGGCGGCGCCGACACCTATCGACATTCCGATGCCCGGCGGCAGCAGCGCCGGAGGCGGGGGCAGCACGGCCGACCGCGATCGGGGCGCCGAATTCGTCAACCGGCTGGAATACGAGATTGACCTGATCCGCCAGCGCGCCGAAGCGCTCCAGGAACTCGACCCGACGTTGCAGCGCGTCGCCGAACTGGAGGCCGAGTGGATGTCGCGCCTCGCCATGCAGGGCGAGCTGACGGATGCGGCGCGCGCCGCTATCCCCGGACTGGCGGCCGAGATGGTCGCTTTGAACGAGCAGCTGGAGCGGGCCGAAGAAGTCCAGACACTCGTCAACGAGGCGCTGGCGGCGGGTGTCGATGGAACCGAGCTTTACAACGAGGCGCTGGCGATCCTGCAGGCGCGATACGATGCCGGCACCATCTCCGCCGAGCAGTTCGCCCTGGCGCAGGAGCATATCAACGGCCTGGGCGCGGAAATTCCCTCATGGGCCAACGAAGCCGGCGGTGCCATCACCGATGCCTTCTCCGACCTGGTCAGTGGATCAGTGAGCGCTGAGGACGCCCTGGCGCGGCTTGCCCAGCGGCTGGCTGACATGATCATCGAAATCACCATCCTGCAGCCCCTCGCGCAGGCGCTCTCGCAGACGCTTAGCGGTCTCGGGAGTGGTGGCGGGTTGTTTGGCGGTGGCGGCAAGGGCGGCTTTGGTGGCTTCCTCTCGGCCATCTTCGGCGGGGCGATAAGTGGGCTGGCAGGCGGCTTCGGTAAGTTCGGCGGCTTCAAGGCATCTGGCGGCCCGGTAGACCCGAGCCGCTGGTACACGGTCGGCGAGCGGGGTCCCGAAGTCTTCGTGCCGAACGTGCCGGGGCGCATCATCCCCAACGGCAGCGAGCGGGCTGGGGCCGGTGGCGGCAGCATCAATGCGCCCGTCACCATCAACATCGACGCAACGGGGGCCGATGCGGCTGGCCTGGCGCGGGTGGAGCGGAGGCTGGACGGCCTTACGCGGGAACTGCCGGCGCTGATCGTGCAGACGACGGGCGAGGCGCAGCGGAACCGGCGGATGCGGTAGGAGTGGCGAGGAAAGGATCAGCCCTGCCTCGCCACGCCGTGATGCTTACTTCAAGAACGCGTTGCGCCCAGTGTTCGCGGCCCACCAGAGCGGACGGAGATTGCTCAACTCATCGCCGCCGCCCATCACTGTCGGCACGATGTGATCAATCTCCCATCCATAGAGATGGTTCCGGTCGCCGTAGGCGTCGAACTGGATGGTATTCCCGTAATCGTCAAGGCGAAAACGCTGCCCTGACGGGTCCGCGAACGCTAAGCGCCCCTTCTGCCAGACTTCGATCACGAGAGAATTGCCCTTGCCAGGGCTCCACAGGTCGTTCATTTTTCCGCTTCCCTATGCGGTTGAAGAATCGCAGCATTCGCCTGCTGCGGCACAGGGACCCAGACACCAGATGGCGTAGCCTGCCATCTGGTGTCTGCTACTGTGCGCTATCACTATATCTAGTACGGCCTACCGTGGGAAGCGGGTGGAGGCCTGCCGGCGATATTTTTCAAACCACTCCGCCACGATGTCCAAGCCAGCACCTAGAATGAAGGTTCCGGTGCCGTTCCTGATCCGCAGGACGCGAGACGCATCGCTGACCGTCTGATCCTCGCAGACGACAAGCTGGAGCATGCGGCGCGCCCTGTCATCGCCGATGGCTTCCATCACCGCCTTGTATCGGCGTGTGGCTTCAAGCACCAGATCCGGTAGGTAGGAGCTGCCGCAGTCGGTGCCGCCGACGCGCCCGGTCAGGTCTTTCGCCTTGATGCCGGCTTGCACGAAAATGGCGTAGTCGGATGCAAGCCGCTCGCTGGCATCCAATTGGCGGCTATCGAGCCGGCCGCGCTTGGTCAACGTCTCGACCGTCGACATCATCCGCCGGGCGTGGGCATAGCGCCCCTCGACTTCGGTCGCGACCTCGACCTGGGCGCCCTGCTCAGCGTGCCGCAGCCGCTCATAGGTGGGCAGCATGGGCAACTCGACGGACCGAATCTTTCCCTGACGAGCCTTTCCCCGGCGCTTCTTCGCCATGCGTCCCTCCTTCTGCGGAGGGGCGGGAGCTAGCGGCTGGTGTTCCCCCAAACGTTCCCCCGTGCTGGAAACTGAGGTGCCAAGGGCGACGGGGACGTTCGTAAGTCCTTGATATTTGAGGGTTTTAATGGCTCCCCGGGACGGGCTCGAACCGCCGACCCGGTGATTAACAGTCACCTGCTCTACCAACTGAGCTACCGGGGAACACCTGGGCATCCGGGTCTGGCCGGTTGCGCGGCGGGTGTATAGCAAAGCGACCGGCAGGTTTCCAGCCCTCTTTTGGCAGCGTGTCGGCAACGCTGAGGGCCCGGGGACGGGGGCTGGAGCGGCCAATGGCCTGCTGCGGATGGCGGATATGATCGGTCTGGGGAGATGGAGGCGCGAACCGGAATCGAACCGGTGTACAGGGATTTGCAGTCCCTTGCATCACCACTCTGCCATCGCGCCGCCTGTCGGCCGCCTGACGGCGGAAAACCGCCGCAGGGGAGCACCCGGGATCATCCGGGCGATCGTCCAGATATCCAGCCGAGAGATGCCACCGTCGGGGACGGAACCGTGTCCTCTCCGGCGGGTGGTGAGCCCGCTCCCGGTCGCCGTCCTATAGCTGGGCCGGACCCGGCCGGTCAAGCAAGGGCGGAAGCGATCGTCAGCGCGGTTGGGCGGAGCCGACCGCCGTTGTCGACCGCCATGCGGATTGCCGGTACGAACTGCCGGTACGGCCTGTCGGTATGGACTGCCGGTGTGACCTCCCGGTACGACCTGCCGCTGCCGACCGGAGATGCGTCTCCGCCGCCATTGTCGACGCCGGACGGGAACGCTATACAGCGGGGCGAGGCGCGTGGCTGGCCGGCACCGGCTGCGGCGACGCCGGACCACCAGGCACCAGTTCCTCGGGATCGACGCCCCCATGACCGACTACGCCACCGCCCGCGCCAACATGGTCGACGGACAGATCCGCACCAACCGCGTTACCGACGCCGCGCTGATCGCCGCATTCAGGGAGATCCCGCGCGAGCTGTTCGTGCCCAAGGCGGTCCGCGGCATCGCCTATGTGGACGAGGACATCCCGCTCGGCCATGGCCGCTTCCTGATGGAGCCGATGATCTTCGCCCGTCTGCTGCAGGAAGCCAGGATCGGCCAGGGCGACGTGGTGCTCGACATCGGCTGCACGCGCGGCTACTCGACCGCCATCATCGCGCGCGTCGCCGATACGGTGGTGGCGGTGGAGACGCGCAAGGATCTCGCCAACGAGGCGACCAAGAACCTCGCCGAACTGGGCGTTGACAATGCCGCCATCGTCGAGGGCACGCTGGAGGAGGGCTATCCCTCCCAGGCTCCCTATGACGTCATCGTCATCGAAGGCGGGGTGAGCGCCGTGCCCGACCGGCTGTTCCGGCAACTCGGCGATGGTGGCCGGCTGGTCACGGTGGTTCGCCAGCCCGGCGCCGTGGGGCGGGCAGTCCTCTATCTGAAGACCGGCGACACCATCAGCCATCGCATCCTGTTCGATGCCAATACGCCGATCCTGCCGGGCTTCGAACCGGTGCCGGAATTCGAGTTCTAGGTGGCGGATTCACGTAGGGGGCGATCGACAAAAGCACCGTCGACAACGGCCCGCCCGGCCGTCATATTGTGCGCAATACGATTGGCGAAAGAGTTCAGATTCCGTAGGTTGCGGCGTTTGCTTCATACCGCCTCCGCGCCGGCCCCTTGCGGTGGACAGAGGGATCAAAACATGACGTTCCGTCGGCAATGGCTTTCCGCCCTGGGCGTTCTCGCGCTTTTCCTGGGGGTCGATCCGGCGGCGCGCGCGCAGACGCTGACCGACGCGCTGGCCAGCACCTATTCGACCAACCCGACCCTGGCGGCGCAGCGCGAGAGCCTGCGGGCGAGCAACGAAGCGATCGCCCAGGCGCTGTCAGCCTATCGTCCGTCGGTTTCGGCCGACGCTAGCGTCAGCGGCCAGGTGACCTACACCGACACGCCGATCGGGTCCGGCGACGAGGAGATCAATCCGGCCTCGATCGGCATCCGCGTCGAGCAACCGCTCTACGATTTCAGCCGCGAGAGCAATGTCGACGCCGCGGAGTTCGGTATCCAGGCGGCCCGGGCGCAGTATCTGGCGACCGAGCAGTCGGTGCTGCTGGACGCCGTCTCCGCCTATATGAACGTGGTACGCGACCGGGCCCTGCTCGATCTCGCGATCAACAATCAGGCCGTGCTGCGCCAGCAGTTGCAGGCGGCGCGCGACCGCTTCGAGGTCGGCGAGGTGACGCGCACCGATGTCAGCCAGGCGGAATCGCGGGTCGCCGGTGCGCAGGCCTCCATCGTGCAGGCGGAAGGCCTGCTGCGCGGCTCGGAGGCGGTGTTCGCGCAGGTGGTCGGTGCCAACCCCGTCGCCTTGACCGCACCCAGCCTGCCGACCGGCTTGCCGACCTCGCTGGAGGAGGCGGTGGTCATGGCCGAGGCGGCTAGCCCCAGTGTCATCGCCGCGGAGTTCTTCGAACGCGCCGCCATCGAGCAGATCGACGTCGCCGAGGGCAGCCTGCTGCCCCGCTTCTCCATCGCCGGCGAGGCGCGACACACCGAATGGCCGTCCGATACGGTGGACAGCCGTACCTCGGCCTCCATCACCCTGCAGATGACCTGGCAGTTCTACCAGGGCGGACTCGCCTCGAGCCAGGTACGCGAGCAGCGCTTCACCGCCTCGCAGCGGCGCATCGAGATCGACGAGGCGCGCCGGCTCGTCACGGCCCAGGCGATCTCCGCGTGGGAAGCCCTTCAGACCGCCCAGGCCGCGATCGAGTCCTTCAACGCTCAGGTGCGGGCAGCGGCCATCGCGCTTGAGGGCGTGCGTCAGGAAGCGCAGGTGGGATCGCGCACCATTCTCGACGTGCTCGACGCCGAGCAGGAATTGCTGACCGCGCGGGTCAACCTGGTACAGGCCCAGCGCGACCAGGTGGTTGCCGCCTACGGTCTGCTCGCGGCGGTCGGCCAACTCACCGCCCGCGATCTTGGCCTGCCGGTCAACCTCTACACCTTCGGGCCCGACTATGACCGGGCGCGCAATGCCTGGATCGGCACGTCCATCCAGTGAGCCGCCCTTCTGACGCGCGCGTGATTCCGAGGCGGCTTTACCGGTCGTGGCAAGTGGCGTAGTGTAGAAAATCTACTGATTGCTGAGGTTTGGCCGGGAGAGTTTAAGTGGCAGCGCAACAGGATCAATCGGTCGATGAGATCCTGGCCTCGATCCGCAGGATCATCGCGGAGGACACGCCGGCGCGACCGGCCGCGCCTTCGGGCCAGTCGGAACCCCAGGTCGAGCTCGACCCGCTGGACGATGACGAGGACGAGCCGCTGGTGCTGTCCGAACTGGCGCCGTCCGATGGGGAGTCCTCCCATCGACAAGCCCATGAAGGCACCATCCGCTTCGCCCGCGCGGCCGGCGGAGAGACCGCGAACGGGCACCACGACGTATTGCTGCTGACCGATCCGCTCGACCCGCCGCCGGCGACCCGTACCAGCCGGGCGCCGCCGGCCGAGCCCGGACGTCCGCGGCCGCATACCGAAGGCGCGCCCAGATCCACCGCGTCGGCCACGGAGTCGCCCGTGGCGTCATCCACTGCCCCGGCCGGCACAGCGCCCACCGCAGGCGCCTCGTCGCATCAGGCCGGTCCTGGTCCGGCGGCACCTTCGCCCGATCTCGTCTCCGCGGCGACCAGGCAGGCGGTGAGCCGCGCCTTCGGCGACCTGCTGGCGGAAGCGTCGACACATGGCGCGAGGGGGGGCCGGCCGGAGGTGGGCGAGGACGAGAGCCTGGAGGATCTGGTGCGCGGCGCCCTGCGCCCGGTCCTGCGGCAATGGCTGGACCAGCATCTGCCGCAGATCGTGCGGTCCATCGTCGAACGCGAGATCGCGCGGCTCTCCTCGCCGTCCTCCTGACTCAGGGCGCGACCGGTCCTCGCGAACCAGCGACACGGCGCGCGACGCGGCCCTCGACCTGGACGGTCCCTACGCATGGCCCCCTTGCAGGGGCGCCTTCACCGGTGACGGCGAGGGCGGAAGATGTTCTTCTCGATGCCGTGAAGGCGCCGGTCCCCGGATTGGGAATCGGGCAGATGTGCAGGTGGGGAGAGGGAAGACGCCATGCCGCTCGACGAGACGAAGAAGCCATCCTTTGACAAGGCGCGGCTGCCCAGCCGACACGTGTCGGTGGGTCCGGAAAAAGCACCCCAGCGCGCCTTCTACTACGCCATGGGTCTGACCGAGGAGCAGATCGCCCGGCCCTTCGTCGGCGTGGCGACCTGCTGGAACGAGGCGGCACCCTGCAACATCGCGCTGTCCCGCCAGGCCCAGTCGGTGAAGAAGGGCGTCGACGCCGGCGGCGGCACGCCGCGGGAGTTCACCACCATCACCGTCACCGACGGCATCGCCATGGGCCATCAAGGGATGAAGTCGAGCCTGGCGAGCCGTGAGGTGATCACCGATTCGGTCGAGCTCACCATGCGCGGCCACAGCTATGATGCGCTGGTCGGCCTGGCCGGCTGCGACAAGTCGCTCCCTGGCATGATGATGGCGATGGTGCGGCTCAACGTGCCGTCGGTCTTCATGTATGGCGGCTCCATCCTGCCCGGGCGCTACCAGGATCGCGACGTCACCATCCAGGATGTGTTCGAGGCCGTGGGTGGCCACTCCGCCGGCACCCTGTCGGAGGACGAACTGCACAAGCTCGAATGCGTCGCCTGCCCGTCGGCCGGCGCCTGCGGCGGCCAGTTCACCGCCAACACCATGGCCTGCGTGTCGGAGGCGATCGGTCTCGCCCTGCCGGGGTCGGCGGGTGCGCCCGCGCCCTACGAGACCCGGGACGAGTACGCCGTCGCCTCGGGCGAGGCGGTGATGCGGCTGGTCGCCTCGAATCTGCGCCCCCGCGACATCGTCACCAGGAAGGCGCTGGAGAACGCCGCGCGTGTCGTCGCCGCCTCCGGCGGATCGACCAATGCCGGCCTGCATCTGCCGGCCATCGCGCACGAGGTCGGCATCGACTTCGACCTGCATGACGTCTGCGCGATCTTCCGTTCCACGCCGTATATCGCCGACCTCAAGCCCGGCGGCCGCTACGTCGCCAAGGACCTGTTCGAGATCGGCGGCGTGCCGGTGCTGATGAAGGCGCTGCTGGACGGCGGCTTCCTGCACGGCGACTGCATCACCGTGACCGGCAAGACGATCGCCGAGAACCTGGCCGACGTCGTCTTCCCGACCGGCCAGGACATCATCCGCCCGACCAGCGATCCGCTCAGCCCCACGGGCGGCGTCGTCGGCCTGCGCGGCAACCTGGCGCCGCAGGGGGCGATCGTGAAGATCGCCGGCATGAAGAAGATCGCCTTCACCGGCCGCGCGCGCTGCTTCGACAACGAGGAGGCGGCCTACCGCGCCGTCCAGGACCGCGACTATCAGGCCGGCGACGTCATCGTCATCCGCTATGAGGGGCCCAAGGGCGGCCCCGGCATGCGCGAGATGCTGGCGACCACGGCCGCCATCTACGGCCAGGGCATGGGCGACAAGGTGGCGCTGATCACCGACGGCCGCTTCTCCGGCGCCACCCGCGGCTTCTGTATCGGCCATGTCGGGCCGGAGGCGGCGGTCGGCGGGCCGATCGGCCTGCTCGAGGACGGCGACATCATCACCATCGACGCCAATACCGGCGAGCTCTCGGTCGACCTCTCGGACGCCGAGCTGGAGGCCCGCCGCGCGAAGTGGCGGCCCCGCACCCACGACTACCAGTCGGGCGCCCTATGGAAATACGCCCAGCTGGTAGGCGATGCCGAGAAGGGGGCGGTCACCCATCCGGGCGGCAAGGCCGAGACGCACTGCTACGCCGACATTTGACGGGGCGCGTGGCGTCGGCCGGTCCCGGGATCCCATCAGTCCCGGACCGGTCCGTCCGGGCCGTCGTCGGCGTAGCGGGGCAGGTGGTCTGCCAGTTCCAGCCAGCGCGGACGCGCCATGTCCCAGGTGTGATAGTCCGGCGGCAGCGCCTCGGGATCGTCCAGACAGACGGTCGCCACGTCGATGTCGAGCGTGGCCTCCCTGAAGCGGAAGAACAGGCTGGTGCCGCAGACCGGGCAGAAGCCGCGTTCCGCCTTCTCTGACGAGGCGTGCCAGCTGACCTGGCCGGTCACCGCCAGGCCAGCACGCGGCACCGAGGCCCAGGCGACCGTCGGCGCGCCGTGGGCCAGCTGGCAGAGACGGCAATGGCAGTAGGCGACGGAGTAGGGCGCTTGGCCGATGACGAACCGCACGGCCCCGCACAGGCAACCGCCCTCCAGCAGAATGCCTGCCGTCGAGTCGGAGGCACTCATCGGTTCAGTCCTCGAGTGTCAGCACGACCGGGGTGTGGTCCGACGCCTTTTCCCGGGCGCGCGGGCCGCGGTCGATCTCGCATGCCAGCAGCCGGTCCGCCGCCCGCCCGTTGATCAGGAAGTGGTCGATGCGGATGCCGTGATCGTGCTGCCAGGCGCCGCGCTGATAGTCCCAGAAGGTGTAGTGGCCCTTGCCCGCATGCAGGGCGCGGAAGGCGTCGGTCAGGCCGAGATTCTCAAGGGCGCGGAACTTTGCCCGGCTCTCCGGCCGGAACAGCGCGTCGCCTTCCCAGGCGGCGGGGTCGTAGCAGTCGATGGCCTCCGGGATGACGTTGTAGTCGCCGCCCAGCACCAGGGGCATGTCGTCGAAGCGGTGGCCGGCGACATGGGCGCGCAGCCGGTCCATCCAGGCCAGCTTGTAGGGAAACTTGTCGGACTCGACCGGATTGCCGTTCGGCAGGGAGATCGAGGCGACTCGGTTGCCGCCGACCGTCGCCTCCACATAGCGCGCCTGGCTATCCTCCGCATCGCCGGGCAGGGCGGTGACCGGGTCCTCGATCGGCACCCTGGCCAGCAGGGCGACGCCATTATAGCTCTTCTGGCCCACCGCCAGGCAGGCATACCCACGGGTCTCGAACTCCAGTCGGGGAAAGGCGTCCGCCTCGCACTTGATCTCCTGCAGCAGCAGGATGTCCGGCAGGGCGGCGCCGACCCAGTCCAGCACATTGCCGAGACGGGCCTTGACGGAGTTGACGTTCCAGGTGGCGATGGTGGTCATGGGGCAGGTGTCGTCATGAGTTGGGCGGTCGATCCAGCGTGAAGCGGCCGGCAGTGTCGCGTCCCCCCGCCTCCGGCGCAATTGCTTCCGCCATCGATGCTTGGGCGGCGGGGCTGAATGCCTGAACAACAAAGATCATTTCTTATCATTCGGTGGACGTGCGACGTTGGCGGCAACTAGGATGATAGTCCTTTAACCGTGGCAGGCAACGCCCCTTTCCGCCCTGCGCACCCGGCTGCGCGAGGTTCCGGCTCTCGCTCTCGCTCGGCCGGAACGACGGGGATGATGAATGAAGAATGGCCTGTCGTTCCGCACGAAGCGAAGCGGAGATGCGGAACCCTGAGCCCGTCTTCGCATGACCACAATCTCGCCCCGGACCTGATCCCGGGATCCAGTCCGACGGCCACTGGGGCCGCCTGCTGGATTCCCGCTTTCGCGGGAATGACAAGGAGAAACACGAGACTAGAGTCGAACACACTGCTCGGCCACAACGACGGGGGATGATGAATGAAAAATGGCCCGTCGTTCCGCACGAAGCGAAGCGGAGATGCGGAACCCAGAGCCCGTCTTCGCATGACCACAATGTCGCCCCGGACCTGATCCGGGATCCACGCCGCTGGGACTGCCAGCACCGCCGGCCTGGATTCCCGCTCTCGCGGGAATGACAAGGAAAATCGAAGGATTACGATCGTATGCGCGGTGCGCGAATCGTCCGATGCGTCGCCGCGACCGCCCGTCTCAGAACACCGAGGTCTCAGAACACCGAGAACGAGTTGCCGCAGCCGCAGGACGAGGTGGCGTTGGGGTTGCGGATCTGGAAGGAGGCGCCGATCAGCTCCTCCACATAGTCGATCTCCGAGCCCGCGAGTAGGTCGAGCGAGGTCTCGTCGATCACCACCTGCACGCCGTCCTTCTCGAAGGTGATGTCGTCGCCGCGCACCGTGTCGTCGAAGCTGAAGCCGTACTGGAAGCCCGAGCAGCCGCCGCCGGAAACGGCGACGCGCAGCATCAGCGCCTCGTTGCCTTCCGCGTTGCGCAGGGCCGCGACCTTCTTCGCCGCGCTGGAGGAGATCGAAATCTGCTGGGTCTCTGACATGGGTCCCGTCGTTCCGCTTCGCCATGGCATGCCGCCGGGGGCGGGCCGCCATCGCCTGCCGTGATAGTCCTAATGTAGTGCGTCATGCGATCGACCGAAAGGGCCGGGCGGCACCGGCAGGGACACAGGGGCCGACCGGGGGCGTCCACTTGCGCGGATGACCGAATCGGGCCGGCGCGATAGTGTCGGCTCCCATGCTAGCGCCCCATGCCTGCGATCCGGCGACGACGCGCGGTCGGCTCTTCGCCGAACCGGAGAGCGCCAGCCGCTCCGTCTACCAGCGCGACCGCGACCGCATCATCCATTCCGGCGCCTTCCGGCGCCTGAAGCACAAGACCCAGGTCTTCGTCTATCACGAGGGCGACTACTACCGTACGCGCCTGACCCACTCGATTGAGGTGGCGCAGATCACCCGCTCGATCTGCCGCACGCTGGCGCTGAACGAGGATCTGGGGGAGGCGGTAGCGCTCGCCCACGATCTCGGCCACACGCCCTTCGGCCATACCGGCGAGGACGTGCTCGACCGCCTGATGCAGCCCTATGGCGGCTTCCGGCACAACGACCAGACCCTGCGCGTGCTGACCGTGCTGGAGCAGCGCTACGCCCTGTTCGACGGCCTGAACCTCACCTGGGAGACGCTGGAGGGCGTGGCCAAGCACAACGGTCCGCTGCTGCCCCTGGCGGAGGGACAGGCACTCGGTCCCAACGTCGCCCGCATCGACCGGGAATTCCCGCTCGAACTCGACCGCTACGCCTCCGCCGAGGCGCAGGTGGCGGCGCTGTCGGACGACATCGCCTACAACAACCACGACATCGACGACGGGCTGCGCGCCGGCTTCTTCACCATCGACGACCTGCTCGAACTGCCGCTGGTCGGGGCGGTCTTCCACGAGGTGCTCACGGCCCATCCCGGCCTGGAGGATCGGCGCACGGTGCACGAGGGCATCCGCCGGCTGATCGACCGCATGGTCGGCGACCTGGTGGCCGAGAGCGGATCGCGCATCGCCGCTCTGCGGCCCGCCAGCGCGGACGACATCCGTGGCGCCGGCCGACCGATGATCGCCTTTTCAGCGGAGGTCGAACGGGCCAGCCAGACCGTGCGCCGCTTCCTGTTCGAGCGCATGTACCGCCACTATCTGGTGAACCGCGAGAGGGCCAAGGCGACGCGCATCGTGGAGGATCTGTTCGGCCACTTCCTGGCCCGGCCCGACACCCTGCCGACGGAATGGCGCCACGTCGCGGAGAGCGTTGAGGAGACGGAACGCGCGCGCTTGATCGCCGACTACATTGCCGGCATGACGGACCGCTATGCCCTGGTCGAGCATGACCGCCTTTTCACCATGAAGGTCCGTTTCTGATGGTCGCCATGAGCAGCGACGACCCGCGTTTTGACGACGACCCGAGACTGGACGACGAGCCGCGGGACGGCCTCGGCGAGGCCCGGTCCGGCTTGCGTCTGCGCCGGCTCGCCAACCTGCTGCTGCCTGTGCTGCTGGTCGCCGGCGGCGGTTACGTGCTGTGGGACGGCTACCGCGAGGGCGGAGTCGCCGGGGTCGAGGTGCCGGTCCTGCGCGCAGATCCGAGCCCGATGCGCTTGCGTCCGGAGAACCCTGGCGGCATGGAGGTGCCGTTTCGCGACCGCATCATCCTACGGCAGGCCTCGCTGCCGCCCCCCGACGCCGCCGACCAGGTCGCGCTGACCCGGCCCGAAGCGCCGCTGCCGCGTGACATCGACGAGGAGAACGGCGTCGTGGCGATCGGCGACATCCTGAACCGGGGGGAGGAGATGGTCGTCGAGACCATCCTGGCGCGCGGGGCCGAGGCGCCGGAACTCGGCGTCAGCGAACGCGAATCGGACATGCTCGACAGCCTGATCGTCGAGATGGCGGACGAACCCGCGCTCTCGCTGCCGCCGCTGGCCCGTCTCTCGACCGGCGCCGGCGACGATCCGCTGGCCCAGCTGATCGACGAGACCGCCGGGGCGGCGCCCGACCCGACAGCTACAGATCCGGCCGCGCCAGAACCGGCAGCGTCAGAGCCGGCGGCGATCGGCGGCTTCGGCGTGCAGATCGCCACCGTCGGCGATCCCGACGACGTCGCCGTCGAATGGCAGCGCCAGGCGCGCATCTTCCGGGGCATACTCGATGGCGTCGGCCTGATCGAAGATCCGGACGCGATCCGGTCCGGCAGCTATCTTCGCGTCATGCTCGGACCGCTGCTTCAGTCCGACGCGCAGGCCTTGTGCCAGCGCATCCGCGGTGCCGGCGGCGACTGCTTCGTGCGCGCCCTGGAGGAGGGCTGAGCCGGTGACGATGCCGGCGCTGCCCACCCGCACACCCAGGGCCGTCACCTTCGGTTGCGCCGGCGAGGTGCTGAGCGCGGCCGAACGGGCGCTGTTCCGAGAGGCCAATCCGGTCGGCTTCGTGCTGTTCCGGCGCAACTGCCGCACGCCGGAGCAGGTGCGTCTGCTGGTTGACGCCATGCGCGAGGCGGTCGGTTGGGCCGCGCCCGTGCTGATCGACCAGGAAGGCGGCCGCGTGCAGCGCTTCCGGCCGCCCGCCTGGCCCAGCGATCCGGCGCCGCGCCTGATCGGCAGGCTGGCCGAGGCGGACCTCGACGCCGGGATCGAGGCCGCGCGCCTGCACTTCTCCGCCATCGCCGCCGACCTCATCGCCTGCGGCGTGGACTGCGACGCGGTGCCGGTGCTCGATCTCGCCTTGCCGTCCGCCAGCGACGTCATTGGCGACCGCGCCTTTTCCCGCGATCCCGCCGTCGTCGAAGCGCTGGGCCGGGCCACCATCCAGGCCATGCAGGCCATGGGCGTGATGCCGATCATCAAGCACATCCCGGGCCATGGCCGGGCGCAGGCCGACAGCCACAAGGAGCTGCCGGTGGTCGACACCGATCTCGACACTCTGCGCCGGACTGACTTCCTGCCGTTCCGGGCATTGGCCGGGATCGCGCCCTGGGCGATGACGGCGCATATCCTGTTCACCGCCATCGATGCCAAGCGGCCGGGTACACAGTCGCCGGCGGTGATCGGCGGCATCATCCGCGGAGAGCTCGGCTTCGACGGCCTGCTGGTCAGCGACGATCTGTCGATGCAGGCGCTGGCCGGCGACGTCGTGGATCGCGCGGCGACCTCGCTGGAGGCGGGTTGCGACATTGCGCTGCATTGCAACGGCCGTCTCGAGGAGATGGCGGCGCTGGCGGCGGACGTGCCGCTGATGGACGCCGGGGGCATGCGTCGGCTCACCGCCGCGCTGGCGACGCGCCAGGTACCCCGGCCCGGTGCCGACAGCGCAGCCCTGCGCACCGCACTTGCCCGCCTGCTTGCCCGCCACGGCATCGCCGCTGCTTGACCCGCGCGCGGTGATGCGCTCCAAGGAAGGGGCCAGAGGCAAGGCCAGGTGACGGCATTGGGCGGGCTGACCGCAGGAACCATGAGTGCAGGCGAGGACACGAACGCGCCCCGAAAGGATCGGTTCGTCGGGGACACGGTCGACCGGGACGATTTCGACGATGACGGCGCGCGCGCCGCCGACGACTTCATCCTGCGGCTCGAGACCTATGAGGGACCGATCGACCTGCTGCTCGACCAGGCCCGCGACCAGAAGGTCGATCTGGCACAGATCTCGATCCTGGCGCTGGCGGAGCAGTACCTCGATTTCGTCGAGCGTGCCCGGAGCCTGCGCCTGGAACTGGCGGCCGACTACCTCGTCATGGCGGCCTGGCTGGCCTATCTGAAATCGCGCCTGCTGCTGCCGGCGGAGGCCGACGACGAGGAACCGACGGCGGCGGAGATGGCGGCCGCCCTGCAGTTCCAGCTGCAGCGGCTGGAGGCCATGCGGCGCTCGGCGACCGCGCTGATGGCGCGCGACCTGCTGGGCCGCGACGTGTTCGCCCGCGGCGCGCCGGAGGGCATGGTTACCGTGCGCGAGGCGGTCTACCAGGTCTCGCTGTTCGAGCTCCTGCAGGCCTACGGCGCCCAGCATCGGCGCAAGACCGTCGCCGGCGCCGGGCTGCAGATCAACGCCTCGCGCCTGTTCAGCACCGACGAGGCAGTCAGGCGGCTGACCGCCATGCTGGGCGGCATCAAGGGCTGGGCCGACCTGACGCGTTTCCTGCCGGTCCATGTCGACGATCCGCTGCTGGCCCGCTCCGCGCTCGCCACCACCTTCGCCGCCTCGCTGGAGATGGCCAAGGCGGGGCGGGCGGAACTGCGCCAGGAGCGCAGCTTCGCCCCGATCATGATCCGCGCGCGCGGCTGACGTGGCGATGAGCGATAGGGGCGAGGACGAGAGGATCGAGGCGGCGCTGGACTTCGCCGGGCAGTTGCGCCTGGTTGAGGCCATGCTGTTCGCCTCGGCCGAACCGCTGGGCGAGGAGGTGCTGCGCACGCGCCTGCCCGAGAAGGCGGACCTGGCCGCGCTGCTGTCCCGGCTGTCGCAGGACTATGCCGGGCGTGGCGTCAACCTGGTGCACGCGGGCAACGGCTGGGCCTTCCGCAGCGCCCCGGACCTCGCACCGCATCTCCGCCGCACCATGCCGACGCCCCGCAAGCTGAGCCGCGCCGCCCTGGAGACCCTGGCCATCATCGCCTACCACCAGCCGGTCACGCGCAGCGAGATCGAGGGCATCCGCGGCGTCACCACCAGCCGAGGCACGATCGACACGCTGATGGAGGCGGGCTGGGTCCGGCCCGGCCGCCGCCGCCAGACGCCGGGCCGGCCGGTCACCTGGATGACCACCGGCGAGTTCCTCGACCATTTCCAGCTCGGCTCGATCGAGGAGTTGCCGGGGGTCGAGGAGCTCAAGGCCGCCGGCCTGCTCGACAGCCGGCCGGCCATCGCCACGCTGCCCGGCGGCCGCCTGGGCGAGGATGAGGAGAGCGACGCCTGGGACGATCGGGAGGCGGACGACGCCGACGGCGACCTGTTCGGGCGGGACGGGGACGAGGCGTGATGGTCGCGCGCGCCGCACACCGCGCCCGGCAGCGGGCGGACCTCTCCTCGCCTGCGACGGGCGGCGCCGCGACCCTGGCGCTGGAACACGTGACCCACGCCTTCGAGGACGTCGTCGCGGTGCGTGATCTCAGCCTGAGTGTCGCGGAGGGGGAGATCGTTTGCCTCGTCGGCCCTTCGGGATGCGGCAAGTCGACGCTGCTGCGCCTAGCCGCGGGTCTGGAGACGCTGCAGCAGGGCCGGATCGTGATCGGCGGGCGCGAGGTTGCCCTGCCGGGGCGCAGCGAGCCGCCCGAGCGGCGCGGGGTAGGGCTCGTCTTCCAGGACTATGCGCTCTTTCCCCATCTCGACGTGCTCGCCAATGTGCGCTTCGGACTGCGCCATCTTCCCGTGGCCGAACAGCGCCGCCTGGCGGCGGAGTCGCTGGACCGGGTCGGGATGGCGGGTTTCGCGCACGCCTTCCCGCACACGCTCTCCGGCGGCCAGCAGCAGCGCGTGGCGCTGGCCCGGGCGCTGGCGCCGCGACCACCCGTCCTCCTGCTCGACGAGCCGTTCTCGGGCCTCGACGTCTCCCTGCGCGCGCAGGTCCGCGACCAGACCCTGCACGTGCTGAAGGCCCACGGGGCGGCGACGCTGGTCGTCACCCACGATCCGGAGGAGGCGATGTTCCTCGCCGACCGTATCGCCCTCATGCGCGATGGCCGGCTGGTGCAGGAAGGCTCGCCGGTCGATCTCTACATGCGTCCGCTCGACGCCTTCGCGGCCGCCTTCTTCGGCGAGGTCAACCGCATGTCGGGCGTGGTGCGCGACGAGCAGGTGGAAACGCCGCTGGGCCTGGTGCCGGCGCCGGAACTGTCCGACGCCACGCCGGTTACCGTGCTGATCCGCCCGGAGGCGCTGCACCTGTCGCTGAGCGAGCGCATCGACGGCGTGCCGGCGCGCGTCGAGGCGGCCCGCCTGCTCGGGCGCACCAGCCTCGTCCATCTCGGCATCGAGGATGGGGCAGGGGGCGAGTTGCACCTGCACGCGCGCATGCCCGGCCAGTTCCTTCCGGCCGAAGACAGTTTCGTGACGATCTCGCTCGACTCACGACAAGCCTTTGTGTTTGCGGATGAATGACCATCTCTTTGGGGATGCCGCGAGGAATCCGGCTGGCGTTGCGGGGGGATAGGCTTTATGCCACACTCCGCGCCGCTTGGACGGGCGCGTCGACGAATGCGCTTCAAGCCTAAAGGGACGGAGTAATCGACATATGGGTAGTATCGGTATCTGGCAGGTTCTGCTGATCCTGGCCATCGTGCTGATCATCTTCGGCGCCGGCAAACTGCCGCGCGTCATGGGAGATTTCGGCAAGGGAATCAAAAGCTTCAAGACGGGAATGAAGGAAGCGGAAGAGGAAGAGGCGCGCGACGAGCAGTCGACCCAGACAGCGCGCCAGATCGAGCAGTCCTCGGATCGGCCCATGGCCGACAGTTCGACCGAGACCACTTCGCGCACCGACACGTCCCGCACCGACAGGGCTGCCAACGGTTGATCGTGCCCGGGGGCGTCCGCGGCGTAACCGTCCCGGCGGCTGGAAGCTATGCTTGACATCGGTTGGCCAGAACTTCTCGTCCTGCTGATCATCGCGCTTGTCGTGATCGGACCCAAGGACCTGCCCAAGGCCATGTATACCCTGGGCAAATGGGTCCGCGCGATCCGGCGGATGACGAACCAGATGCAAAAACAGTTCGACGACGCCATGCGCGAAGCCGAACTCGACGACATCAAGGACAAGCTGAAGACGGCCAACAAGTACAACCTGCGCAAGCAGGTCGAGAACACCATCGATCCCAAGGGCCAGATCAAGAAATCCCTCGACGTCGGTGAGGGCAAGTCGGTCCGGCAATATCTCGCCGACGGCGCCAAGCCCGGCCGTGGCCAGGATGCCGAAGCCGCCGCCGACGAAGCCGCCACAGACCAGGCCAATGGCGCGGCCGCGGACAAGCTTGCCGCGGGCGAGCGCATCCGGCAGCAGAAGCTGGCCGCGCTCGACCGGAAGGTCGGCGACGAAGCGCCGAAGGTCGAGAACCGGGAAGTCGGCGACGAGAACGCCGACAAGGTCGGCATCGCCGGCGTGCAGGAGAAGGCGCCACGCGAACCGGCCGGAAAGGGCACGCAGGCTCCGGAGGCGAATGGCGAGCCCCGCAAGGCCTCACCGGGGACAGGGCCGGGGGCAGGGCAGGGGACAGGGAAGACAGCCTCCGCCAACGGGTCGGCGAAGCGCGCCGCCAAGCCCGCCGAGCCCGCCGAGCCCGCGGCCAAGTCCGTGCCGGAGAAGGAGACCGTCCCGTCCTCCTCCGGCGGAGGCGCCTAGCAGACACGAGTGAATGACGGCTGCCCGCCGGGCCGTCGCGAAACGAACGGGTCCACCGATGGTCGCGCAGGACAACGAGATCAACGACAAGGAGATGTCTCTCATCGAGCATCTCATCGAGTTGCGCAACCGCATGATGTGGGGTGTGGGCGCGCTGCTCGTCGCCTTCCTGTTCTGCTACATCTTCGCCCAGGACATCTATTCCTTCCTCGTGCAGCCGCTGGCCGACACGCTGGAAGGCCAGAACCGGCGGATGATCTACACCGCCCTGACAGAGGTCTTCTTCACCTACGTCAAGGTCGCGTTCTTCGCCGGGCTGTTCCTGGCCTTCCCGGTGATCGCCGCGCAGCTCTGGATGTTCATCGCGCCCGGGCTCTACAAGAACGAGAAAAAGGCGTTCCTGCCCTTCCTGGTGGCCACGCCGATCCTCTTCGTCACCGGCGCGGCGATGGTCTACTACGTGATCTTCCCGCTGGCCTGGGACTTCTTCGTCAGCTTCGAGACCACGACCACCGACCCGAACGGCCTGCCGATCGAGCTCGAGGCGCGGGTGGGCGAGTATCTGTCGCTGGTCATCAAGCTGATCTTCGCCTTCGGCATCGCCTTCCAGCTGCCGGTCGCGCTGACGCTGATGGGGCGGGTCGGTCTGGTCAGTTCCAAGGGCCTGGCGACCAAGCGGAAATACGCCGTCGTCGGCATCTTCGCCGCGGCCGCCATTCTGACGCCGCCCGACATCATCTCGCAGGTCGGTCTGGCGATCCCGATCCTCGTCCTCTACGAGATCTCCATTATCCTGGTGCGCATGGTGGAGAAGAAGCGCGCCGAGACCGAGGCGGCCGACGAGGCGGCGGATCCCGAGTAGAGACGGCCGACAGCGAATCGCCACGGATTCTTGAATAGCCGTGGTCGATCGCCGGCGCGCGGGTCAGGCTCGCGCCGCGCGGCGGTGGATTCTCCGCACCGCCTGCCCTAATACGTCGGCTCCGGATGGCGGGGCGGAATCAACCACCCCGTTCCCCTCCAGACGCTGAAGCAGTCCTCGCCATGCACGACATCAAGTGGATCAGGGAGAACCCGCAGGCCTTTGACGAGGCGCTGGCGCGTCGGCATCTGCCCGCGCAATCGGCCGACATCCTGGCGCTCGACAGCCGCCGCAGGGAGATCCAGACCGAGCTGCAGTCCCTGCAGACCCGCCGCAACGAGGTCTCCAGGGACATCGGCCGGGTGAAGAAGGAAGGCGGTGATGCCGATGGCCTGCTGGCAGAGGTTGCGGGCATCAAGGTGCGCATCCCCGAACTCGAGGCCGAGGAGGGCACGCTCGCCGAGGCGCTTTCCCAGCATCTGGCGGGCCTGCCCAACCTGCCGGCCGACGACGTGCCGGTAGGGTCGGACGAGAGCGACAATGTCGAGCTGCGTCGGGTAGGCGAGCCGCGGCAGAGCGATACCGCGCGCGAGCATTTCGAGCTCGGCGAGGCGCTCGGCCTGATGGACTTCGCGGCAGCGGCGAAGCTCTCCGGCTCCCGCTTCGTCGTGCTCAAGGGCGCGCTGGCCAGGCTGGAGCGCGCACTCGGCCAGTTCATGATCGACCTGCACACCGCCGAGCACGGCTATACCGAAATGCAGCCTCCGCTGCTGGTGCGCGACGACGCGGCCTTCGGCACCGGCCAACTGCCCAAATTCGCCGAGGACCTGTTCCACACCCAGACCGGCCACTGGCTGGTGCCGACGGCCGAAGTGCCGCTGACCAACCTGGTCGCCGGGGAGATCCTCGACGCCGCCGATCTGCCGCTGCGCCTGACCGCGCTCACGCCCTGCTTCCGGGCCGAGGCCGGCGCGGCCGGGCGCGACACCCGCGGCATGATCCGCCAGCATCAGTTCAACAAGGTGGAGCTGGTCTCGGTCACCACGCCCGACCACTCGGCCGCGGAACACGAGCGCATGCTGGGCTGCGCCGAAGTGGTGCTGCAGCGCCTTGGCCTGGCCTACCGCATCGTCACGCTGTCGACCGGCGATCTCGGATTCTCGGCAGCGAAGACCTGGGATATCGAGGTCTGGCTGCCCGGCCAGCGGCAATACCGGGAGATCTCCTCCTGCTCCAACTGCGCCGACTTCCAGGCGCGGCGCATGAGCGCGCGGTTCCGGCCGGGCGAGGGGGATCGGCGGGTCGAGTTCGTGCACACGCTCAACGGGTCGGGCGTCGCCGTCGGCCGCGCCCTGATCGCGGTCATGGAAACCTATCAGCAGGATGGCGGACAGATCGCCGTTCCGGATGTCCTGAAGCCATATATGGGCGGTCTTGAAAGCATTGGAGTCGCGCGATGAGCGCCATGAAGGGCCTGCCCGACAACCCGCGTATCCTGCTGTCCAATGACGACAGCATCCACTCGACCGGCTTCGAGGCGCTGGAACGCATCGCCAATCAGCTCTCCGACGACGTCTGGGTCTGCGCGCCCGAGACCGAGCAGAGCGCCGCTTCGCATTCGCTGACCATCCACCGGCCGCTGCGCCTTCGCCAGCTGTCCGAGAAGCGCTTCGCGGTCGACGGCACGCCGACCGACTGCGTGCTGCTCGGCGTCAACCACGTGATGCGCGACAGGCGTCCCGATCTGGTGCTCTCCGGCATCAACCACGGCCGTAACATCGCCGAGGATGTGACCTATTCGGGCACCATCGCGGCGGCCATGGAGGCGACCCTTCTGGGCATCCCGGCGATCGCCCTGTCGCAGGAAATCAAGGAGGATGGCGCGCCCGACTGGACCAACGCGGAGTACCTGGCTCCGGGGCTCATCCGCCGCGTGTGCGACACCGGCTGGCCCGACAAGGTGCTGATCAACGTCAACTTCCCGGCCGTGCCCGATGGCGCGGTGAAGGGCGCCAAGGTCGTCGCCCACGGCAACCGCAAGATCGGCGACGCGCTCGACGAGCGGGTCGATCCGCGCGGCCGCCGCTACTTCTGGATCGGCACCTCGCGGGAGGACAGCTCCGTCGTCACCGACACCGACGTCGACGCGCTGGCCCAGGGCTATATTTCGGTGACACCGATCTATCTCGATCTGTCACACTACCCGACCATCGAATCTCTCAGGGACTCGTTCGACTGAACGCCACATGGCCCTCAGCTCCACCCAGGAAGCCCCCAAGATCCGGCTGCTGATGCACCTGCGGCGCTCCGGCGTCACGGATCACGACGTCCTGGGCGCGATCGAGCGGGTGCCGCGCGAGGCCTTCGTCCCGTCCCAGTTTCGCGACCAGGCCTATGAGGACACGGCCCTGCCCATCGGCCGGGGCCAGACCATCTCCCAGCCGCTCATCGTCGCGCTGATGACCCAGGCCTTGAAGGTGCATGACCGCCACAAGGTGCTGGAGATCGGCACCGGCTCGGGCTACCAGTCCGCCGTTTTGGCGCGTTTGTGCCGCCGTGTGTACACAATCGAGCGTCATAAACCGCTCCTGGACACGGCGCAGAAGCGTCTGCTGGAGCAATTGAGGATCTTCAACTTCACCGCCAAGGTCGGCGACGGCATGAAGGGCTGGCCGGAACAGGCGCCGTTCGAGCGCATCATCGTCACCGCCGCGCATCGCGGCGATCTGCCGCCGAAAGCCCTGTCCGAGCAGCTCGCCGATTCCGGTATCCTGGTTATTCCCATGGGCGATCAGAAGCGGAATCAGCGTATCATGCGGTTCACCCGGCAGGGCGACGAACTCATGCGGGAGGAATTGTGGCCGGTTCGCTTCGTACCCTTATTGCCCGACTTGCCGGAGGAAGACATCCGGCGCGCCTGACCGCCGTCTGCCTCGCCGCCCTGTCCCTCTCCGCCTGCAACGCCATCTGGGAAGTGCCGGACGGCTATTCGGGTCCAACCGTCAGCGGGTCCAGCACGACCAGCGTGTCGACCGGGCCCGCGCCGTCGGGTCCGGTGCCCAGCGCCGCGCCAGCCCCCGTCGTCTCGTCCTCCAGCCTCGGCCCGTCGGTCAGCAGCGGGCCGCAGCCCCTGACCGGCCAGCCAGGCGCACCCGCAGGCCTCGGAGGCCCCCGCCTGCATGGCGTGCAGCCGGGCGAATCGCTTCCCTCGATCGCCTCGCTCTACGGCGTGCAGATCGAGGCTCTGGCCGCCGCCAACAATCTGGCGCCGCCCTATTCGGTCTCTCCAGGGCAGACGCTGCGCATTCCAGCACCGGGATCGGCCAGCAGCTACACGCGGCCCGAGACGCCGAACCCGTCGGTGGCCAGCGCCACGCTGTCCGAGCCCAGGCCCCTGACGCCGACGCAGGGTCAGACCGCCTCGCCGCCACAACAGACGGCCTCGGCGCCGGGCGGGACGGTGGTAGCCGGTCCCGCGCCGATCACCCCGCCGCTCCCGGCACGCCGGCCTGGCACGCCGGCGGCAAGCAACGGCACCGCCGTCGCCGCGACATCCGGTCCCGGCGCGACAACCGTTGCCGATGCTGGCACCCCGACCCCGATCACCAGTACGCCGCTGACGACCGGCCAGGGGACGGACAACGGCCAGTCCGCCCCGTCGACGGCAAGCAGCGGGGCGACCGTCACCACGGCGCCTCCGGTCGGCTCGCCCCCGGTCACCGGCACGCCCTCCCAGCAGGGCACCTCCCAGACGCCGTCTGCCACGACCGACAATGCGCCCGCGACGGCCGGGCAGGGCCAGTTCCTGTGGCCGGTGGAGGGAACGATCCTGTCGGAGTACGGGCCGCTCTCGGACGGCCTGACCAATGACGGCATCAACATCGCCGCCGCCCGCGGCACGCCGATCCGCGCCGCCCAGGCCGGCACCGTGGCCTATGCCGGCAACGAGCTGCGCGGCTTCGGCAACCTGATCCTGATCCGCCACGAGGGCGGCTGGGTCACCGCCTACGCCCATGCCGAGGAGATCTCCGTCCAGCGCGGCCAGCAGGTCCAGGCGGGCCAGACCATCGGCACCGTCGGCGACAGCGGCAGCGTCACCTCGCCCCAGCTGCATTTCGAGATCCGCCAGGGCAGCGAGCCTGTCGATCCCCGCAGCCGCCTGGCCCCGCGCTAGGGGCGGCGGGTGTCGGAGAAGACGGGGGGCCGGTGCCGGGTCTGCAGCGCAAAACATCGTGCGGGGCAGCGCACCGGAAGCCGAAAATTATAAAATT
>JAVKFF010000044.1:0-34714 GCA_040226215.1 Azospirillaceae bacterium | reverse complement strand
CCGAGGCCACCGGCGCCGGCGCCGGGAGCAGCGCCATGCGCACCAGGATGATCGCGGCGTTCCTGTCGCTGGGCCTCACGGTGGTCTGGGGGCTCTGGGGCTTCGGGCAGCTGACCGGTGAGAGCGGCGTCGCCTGGCGCGCGATCTTCAGCCTGCTTGTCGTGCTGCTGGTGCCCGTCGGCACACGCATCGTCGACCGGATCATCGAAGGCGGCCCGGCCATCGGCCAGACCGGAGCGACGGCGGTCTCGATGCTGCCGACGACGGCGGTCCGGGCTCTCGGCGCCGCCACCACGCAACGTTCCCTTCGCCGCATCATCCAGGCGGCGATGGTGATCGCCGCGCTGTGGCTGCTGCTGCGGATCTGGCAGGTCGATCCCACGGCGGGCGACGGCCCCACGGCCGCGGTTCTGCGGATCATCCTTCAGGGCGGCGTGGTCGCGATCGTCGGCTTCGTGCTCTGGACCGGGGTCAGGGGGTGGATCGACCGGCAGATCGTGGCGGCCCGGACCGCGCCGCCGTCGTCGTCGATGGCCAGAATCGCGACGATGCTGCCCCTGGTGCGCGCCTTCCTGCTGATCGCGATCGCGGTGATCGTGCTGCTCTCGGCGCTGTCTTCCTTCGGCATCGCCATCGGGCCGCTGCTCGCCGGCGCGGGCGTCATCGGCCTGGCCATCGGCTTCGGGGCGCAGAGCCTGGTGCGGGACATCGTCTCCGGCTTCTTCTTCCTCCTCGACGACGCCTTCAGAGTCGGGGAGTACGTCGATACCGGCAAGCTGAAGGGCACCGTCGAGAGCATCTCGCTGCGCTCCATCAAGCTGCGGCACCATCGCGGCGCGGTACACACCGTGGCCTTCGGCACCATCGACTCGCTGACCAATTACAGCCGCGACTGGGTGGTCGAGAAGCTCGAATTCGGCGTCGCGCTGGACAGCGATGTGGAGCAGCTCGCCAAGGTGGTAAAGCAGGTCGGGCGGACGCTCGCCGCCGATCCCGATTCCTCCGAGGGCCTGCTCGACGCCCCCAAGTTCAAGGGCATCGGCCGGATCACCGACTACGCGCTGATCATCTCGGTGAAGTTCATGGCCAAGCCCGGTCAGCAATTCGCGATCCGCCGCGAGACCTATCGCCGGGTGGTCGAGGCCTTCAAGGCGAACGGCATCCGGCTCGCCTCGCCGTCGATCAGCATCAATCGCGGCGATGGCCGCGAGGAGGCGACGGCCGCCGAACTGGCCGCGGCGCACCGGCACGCGGCGCCACCCCCCTCGACCACGTGACACGCCCGGCAGCGAGGACGCAACCAGCATGACGTCGCAAGACACCCATTCCGATCCTGGGCGGTTCGAGGTCCGGACCACCTCCGACTCCCACTTCTCCTGGATCCGCACGCGGCTCAGCCTGGAGCGAACGCTGATGTCCTGGGCGCGGACCGCAGTGGCGCTGATCGGCTTCGGCTTCACCATCGTGAAGTTCTTCGAGCAGTTCAACCAGGCCCAGGACGTCGAACCGGCACGCTACGTGAACGCGCCGCGCCTGCTGGGTTTGGCCATGATCCTGGTCGGGGTCGTCGCCCTGCTGATCTCGATCTTCCAGTACCACCAATCGATGAAATACCTCTGGCAGGAGCACTTCCGGGTCATCGCCGGCATCAGGGAGGGACACGCCCTGTGGACACCGCTCGTCGCGGTGAGCGTCGTCCTCCTCGTGATCGGACTGCTGGCGTTCCTCAGCATCCTCTTCCGCATCGGCTGACGACAGACCAACGCAAGGGAGCACTTTCATGTCGCTCAAGGAATACAAGTCGGGAACCGCTTTCACCGGCGTCATCGGCCGAACCTTCGACGTCTCGTCTCCCGCCTGGCCCCAGCCGCTGCGAGCGCCGATGGGAGCGCCGAACGTCCTGTTCATCGTCCTCGACGATGTCGGTTTCGGCCAGTTGGGCTGCTTCGGCGGTCCTTGCGAGACGCCGGTGATCGACGGCCTCGCCGCCCGCGGCCTGACCTACACCAACATGCACACCACGGCGCTGTGCTCGCCCAGCCGGTCCTGCATTCTGACCGGCCGCAACCATCATTCCAACGGCATGGCCTGCATCACCGAGGGATCGACCGGATACCCCGGCGGCAATGGTTACATCCCCTTCGAGAACGGATTCATCTCGGAGATGCTGCAGCAGCAGGGCTACAATACCTACGCCATCGGCAAGTGGCACCTGACGCCGGCCGACCAGATTTCCGCCGCCGGTCCCTATGACCGCTGGCCGCTGGGGCGCGGCTTCGAGCGGTTCTACGGTTTCCTGGGCGGCGAGACGCATCAGTACTACCCCGAACTGGTCTACGACAACCATTCGGTGGAGGTCGAGCGCGGTCCGGAGGAGGGCTACCACGTCACGGAGGACCTGGTGGACAAGGCGATCAGCTTCATCGCTGACTCCAAGCAGGTGGCGCCCGAGAAGCCCTTCTTCATGTATTTCTGCCCGGGCGCCTGCCACGCTCCGCACCAGGTGCCCAGGGATTGGGCCGATCTCTACAAGGGCCGCTTCGACGATGGCTGGGAAAAGCTGCGCGAGCGCACCTTCGCCCGTCAGAAGGAACTCGGCATCCTGCCCGACGACGCGGAACTGTCGCGCCACGACCCCGACGTGCCGCTCTGGGATGGGCTGTCAGCCGACGAGAAGCGGCTTTACGCGCGGATGATGGAAGTCTTCGCCGGGTTCATGACCCACACCGATCACCATATCGGGCGTCTGCTCGAGTTCCTCACCAAGCTCGGCGAGCTGGACAACACCCTCATCATGCTGATCTCCGACAACGGCGCCAGTTCCGAGGGCGGCCCGTCCGGCATGGTCAACGAGGCGATGTTCTTCAACAACGTCAAGGCCTCCCCCGAGGAAGCGCTGGCGATGATCGACAAGCTCGGCGGACCGGAGCTGAACAACCACTACGCCTGGGGCTGGACCTGGGCCGGCAACACGCCGTTCCGGCGCTGGAAGCGGGAGACCTATCGCGGCGGCGTCAGCGACCCCTTCATCGTCTCCTGGCCGGACGGCATCAAGGCGAAGGGGGAGATCAGGCACCAATACGCCCACGCCATCGACATGGTTCCGACGGTGCTGGAGGCGGCCGGCTTCGAGGCGCCGACCGTGATCAAGGGCGTCACGCAGTCGCCGATCGAGGGCTACAGCCTCGCCCACACCTTCGATGACGCCACGGCGCCGACCCGGCACCTCACCCAGTATTTCGAGATGATGGGCCACCGCTCGATCTATCACGACGGCTGGCGTGCGGTGTGTCCGTGGCCGGGGCCGTCCTTCACCGAGGCCGGGGCCTTCTTCGGCGCACCGATGAACGCGGAAAAGCTGACCGAGATCGACGCAACCAAGTGGGAACTCTACCACGTCGCGGTCGATCCGGCGGAGAACCACGACCTCGCCGCGACCAACCGCGCCAAGCTGATCGAACTGATCGGCACCTGGTATGTCGAGGCCGGCAAGTACAATGTCCTTCCGGTCGACTCCCGCGGCACCGCGCGCTTTGCCGACGAACGGCCGCAGATTGCCGGCGAGCGCAGCAGCTTCACGCTGTACCCCAACACCCAGGGTGTACCGAGCAACGCCATCCCCGGCCTGCTGAACCGGCCGTACAGCGTCACAGCCGATGTCGAGATTCCCGAGGGCGGAGCGGAGGGCGTGATCTACGCCCAAGGCGCGCGGGACGGCGGCCTGTCGGTCTATGTCAAGGACGGCCTTTTCAGCTTCGCCTACAACTATGTCGGCCGCACCACGGTGCATGTGAAGGCGACCGAGCCGGTCCCCGCCGGCCGGCACAAGCTGCGCTACGAGTTCGAGACGACCGGCAAGCCCGACATTGCCAACGGGCTCGGCGCGCCGGGCCGGGGGCAGCTCTATATCGACGACCGGCTGGTCGGCGACGGCGAGATCGCCTTCACCAACCCGCTGAACATTGGCCTCCTCAGCGCGGTTTTCTGCGGCGCCGACACTGCCCCGACGGTGACGCCCGAATACCAGGCGCCGTTCCGCTTCACCGGCACCATCCACAAGGTGACGGTCGACGTCAGCGGCGAGCTGATCAAGGACGACGAGGCGACCTTGCGAATGCATCTCGCGCGGCAGTAGGTCTCCGGCCAGGCGGCGGGTAACACCCCGCCGCCTGGTCTCGTTCCGTCTGGGGATTGCAATGTCGACCCGACTTCAGGATCGTCCCGACCTCGTCTCGCTGCTGACCGGCGGACCGTATTATCGAGCCCTTGTCCGGGCGCGGCTGATGAACGCCGAGTTCGAGCCGGCGCGCCGCCGGGCGATCGCCTTCGCGGCGCTGACCTGGACTCCCCTGCTCCTGTTCTCGCTGATCGAGGGGCGAGCCTTCGGTTCGCCGGCGCCCGGGCCCTTCATCTTCGATATCGCCGCCCACGCGCGGCTGCTGGTGGCGGTGCCGCTGCTCCTGCTCGCCGAGGGCCTGATCGAGCGCAATGCCGTTCAGGCCATCCGCGCCTTCGTCGACAGCAGTCTCATACGAAAGCGGGACCACGGCGTCTTCGAGGCGATTCTCACGCGCATTTCCGGCATCCGGAACTCCCATCTGCCCGATCTCGTCATCATCGGCCTGGTCGTGCTGTTCGGCACGCTGTTCCGGGCCGATGCCGGATCGCCGATCTCGGCCTGGCAGCAGGGCTCGGACGGGCTTTCGCTAGCCGGCTGGTGGTGGGTCGTCGTCAGCCTTCCCGTACTCCAGTTCCTGATCCTGCGCTGGATCTGGCGCTACCTGTTATGGAGCTGGTTCCTCTTTCGCATGTCCCAGCTCGACCTCAGGCTGTTTCCCACCCATCCCGATCGCGCCGGCGGTCTGGGGTTCCTGGGCGTCGTGCAGCAGTCGCTCGCCAGCATCGTCCTGGCACTCTCGATCACTCTCTCCGCCGCTGCGGGCCAGGAGATCTACTTTGGCTACGCGACCTTCGCCGACTACCAGTTCCTCGTCCTTGCCTACGCGGTTCTCGTCCTTGTTGTTTTCCTCGCGCCGCTGTTCGTCTTCACGGGCACGCTGGTGCGGCTCCGCCGCGAGGGGATGCTCGCCTATGGCAAGCTCGGACAGGAGTATGTCTGGCAGTTCCATCGCAAGTGGATCGCGCGCGACCTGCCGCGCGAGGACACGATCGTCGGCAGCGCCGACATCCAGTCCCTGGCCGACCTCAACGCGAGCGTCGACATCATCAGGGGCATGAGCACGGTGCCGGCGGACATCACCACGAACGTCCTGCCGCTGCTCTTCGCCACCTTCGCGCCTTTCCTGCCATGGGCCCTGATGCTGGTCCCGATCGACGACCTGCTTTCCTTCCTGCTCGGCGTCATCTGAATTCCGTCGGCCGTCCTTGGAGGATGGTCATGCAGGACGGCACCAGAGCGCCGCCCGCCGGTCCGCGTGGCGCCAGCTGATCGCCAGCCTGCGGAGCGAGATCGCCGCGGCGCCAACACGTAAACTACCGTAACGATCTGTCCGCCGCGCCGCCGGCACCGCAGCCTTCGGGAGATCGCTTCACGGAGCGAGGACCTCCGATGATCCGTGGAAAGGACACCGATGGTTGGGTCAGGCGACTTGGCGCGATGGATCCCCGTGGCGGCCGTGGCGTCGGCCTGGCCGGTCCCGAACGCGCTGGCGCAGAGCGACGATACCGATGCCGCGGCGCTGATAGGCGTGCCCCACCAGTTCAACCACGACAGCGCCCAGGGCAATACGAGGGGCGCGGAAGATTTGCAGCCCTTCGTCGCCGACGCCACAGCCAATGCCTGGAGCCTTGGCCTCAACGCCGGGAGCACCTGTGACCGGTGGGCCGACCGGTGGTCGGCGCCCATCACGCTCCCGATCACCTTCACCGTCTCGAATCGTCTGGAAACGGGCGCGCAGCGGCGGGCTGCCCGTGAGCATCGGCTGACCGCATCGAGTGACCGCTGCCGTCCCCCGAAAAAGATGCAGACGGAAAACCGAATGCTCAAGACGTTATCCGTGTAAATAACTGGGCGATGATTTGAGTTATATTGCAGAATGTCGCCAAAATCTAAGTTCGAATTGGATAATCATCTCCAATTGCCCAACAAGCTTGCGACCAAGGAGTGTGATATGAGTAACGAGGACCAGAAACACCGTTCGCATTTGCCGATGCCGAACACGACGCGCACGCAATACCTCGCTTACGACGCGAAGGACCCCGACAGCAAGTTCCCGCCGATCGACCAGCTGCGGCCGCCCAAGGGTGCGCCGAACGTCCTGATCGTGCTGATCGACGATGCCGGGTTCGGTTCATCCAGCGCCTTCGGCGGCCCCTGCCATACGCCGACCGCCGAGAAGCTGGCGGCCGGTGGCCTGAAGTTCAATCGCTTCCACACCACGGCGCTGTGTTCCCCAACCCGCCAGGCGCTGCTGACCGGCCGCAACCATCATTCCGCGGGCATGGGCGGCATCACCGAGATCGCCTCGGGCGCGCCGGGCTACTGCTCGGTCCTGCCGAACAACATCTCGCCCCTGGCGAAGACGCTGAAGCTCAACGGCTATGCGACGGCCCAGTTCGGCAAGTGCCACGAGGTGCCGGTGTGGCAGACGAGCCCGGCGGGTCCCTACGACCAGTGGCCGACGGGGGGTAGCGGCTTCGAGTATTTCTACGGCTTCATCGGCGGTGAGGCGAACCAGTGGTACCCAACCATCCATGAGGGCACCAACCTCGTCGAGCCGCCGAAAACGCCCGAGGAAGGCTACCACTTCACCGAGGACATGACGGACAAGGCGATCGCCTGGATCGGACAGCAGAAGTCGCTGACGCCCGACAAGCCCTTCTTCATCTACTTCGCGCCGGGCGCCACCCATGCGCCTCATCACGTGCCCAAGGACTGGATCGAGAAATACAAAGGCCATTTCGACTCGGGCTGGGACAAGCTGCGCGAGGAGACGATCGCCCGGCAGAAGAAGCTGGGCGTAATCCCCGAGGATTGCCAACTCAGCGCACGGCACGACGAGATCCCCGCCTGGGACGACATGCCCGAGGAACTGAAGCCCGTGCTGCGTCGCCAGATGGAGGTCTATGCCGCCTTCATGGAGCACACCGACCATAATGTCGGGCGTGTGATCGAGTCGCTGGAGAAGCTCGACATCATCGACAACACGCTGATCTTCTACATCATCGGTGACAACGGCGCCTCTGCTGAGGGCACCATCAACGGCGTGTTCAACGAGATGGCACCGTTCAACGGGCTCGAGGAACTCGAGACGCCGGAGCGGCTGGTGAAGCTGCTGGACAAGTTCGGCGGCCCGGAATCCTACAACCACTACGCCGTGGGCTGGGCGCACGCGATGAACTGCCCGTACCAGTGGACCAAGCAGGTCGCCTCGCACTGGGGCGGCACACGCAACGGCACCATCGTGCACTGGCCCGAGGGGATCGAGGGCAAGGGCGAGGTCCGCAGCCAGTTCGCCCATGTCATCGATGTGGCGCCGACCATCCTGGAGGCGGCCGGCGTTCCCG
The DNA here is from genome assembly GCA_040226215.1 of Azospirillaceae bacterium. Classification (GTDB taxonomy): domain Bacteria; phylum Pseudomonadota; class Alphaproteobacteria; order DSM-16000; family Inquilinaceae; genus JAVKFF01. The sequence goes on along the minus strand of JAVKFF010000044.1, from coordinate 27,187 downwards.
AGCCGGTCTCCGTGGACGGCATCACGCAGAAGCCGATCGAGGGTGTGAGCATGCTCTACGCCTTCAACGACGCGAAGGCCGCCGAGCGGCACGAGACCCAGTACTTCGAGATGTTCGGCAACCGCGGCATCTACCACAAGGGCTGGACGGCGGTGACCAAGCACCGAACGCCGTGGATCCTGGTGGGGCAGAAGACCATCCCCTTCGACGAGGATGTCTGGGAACTCTACGACACCACCAAGGACTGGAGCCAGTCGAAGAACCTCGCCAAGGAGATGCCCGAGAAGCTGGCGGAGCTCGAGCGCCTCTTCATCATCGAGGCGACGCGCTACAACGTGCTGCCGCTCGACGACCGCACCGCCGAGCGCTTCGATCCGGATCTGGCGGGGCGCCCCGTGCTGATCCGTGGCACGAGTCAGGTTCTGTTCAGCGGCATGAAGGCGCTGGGCGAGAACTGCGTGCTGGCCCTCAAGAACAAGTCGCACTCGGTCACGGCGGAACTCGACGTGCCGGACGGTGGCGCCGAGGGCGTGATCATCGCCCAGGGCGCCAATATCGGCGGCTGGAGCCTCTACGCCAAGAACGGCAAGCTGAAATACTGCTACAACCTGTCGGGTGTCGATCACTCCTACGCCGAAAGTAACCGGCCGATCCCGTCCGGTAGATGCCAGGTCCGCATGGAGTTCGCCTATGACGGTGGCGGTCGCGGCAAGGGTGGCACGGCCACGCTCTTCATCGAGGGCGACAAGGTGGGCGAAGTGGTTGTCCCGAGAACCCACATGACCGTCTTTTCCGCCGATGACGGGCTCGACATCGGCGAGGACGGCGGCGCGCCTGTCTCGCCGGACTATGGGGCAAAGGGCAATGCGTTCAACGGGACTGTTCGCGGAGTCCAGCTCTCGATCGACGAGGAAGACGCTGAGCATCACAAGGTGGATCCCGAGGAGGCCGTCCGGCTTGCGATGATGCGCCAGTAGCCTCAAGCGCAGCTGCCGGCAGGTCCGCTTCAGGCGGACCTGCCGGACCGGCATCACACAAGGAGGTAACGTGCAGACGCGAACCCGCATCCGCGCGAAGCGTCAGCATCGGAGGTCAGCATGAGCCCGGAACCGATCGCCTTTCACCTGCTCGCCAAGCCGACCGGGGCCGCGTGCAATCTCGACTGCAAGTACTGCTTCTTCCTGTCGAAGGACAATCTCTATCCGGACGGGCGCACGCGCATGTCCGACGAGGTTCTCGACCTCTATGTTCGACAGAGGCTGGCGCAGAGCGACGAACCGGAGGTCAGCATCGCCTGGCAGGGCGGCGAGCCGACGATCATGGGCCTCGACTTCTTCAAGCGGGCCATGGCGTTGGTCGAGAAATACCGCAAGCCCGGGCAGAAGGTGACGCACACCATCCAGACGAACGGCCTGCTGATCGACGACGACTGGTGCGCGTTCCTGAAGGAGCACGAGTTTCTCGTGGGCCTCAGCATGGATGGCCCCAAGGCGCTGCATGACGTCTACCGCGTCGACAAGCGGGGCGGCGGCAGCTTCGATCTCGTGCTGCGGGCCTGGCAGCGGCTGCAGCGCCATGGCGTCGCCTGCAACATCCTGTGCACGGTCCACGCCGGCAACGCCGATCATCCGCTGGAGATCTATCGCTTCTTCCGCGACGACCTCGGGGCGGAGTACCTGCAGTTCATTCCGATCGTGGAGCGGGCGACGCCCGAACTCCTGCCGGCCGCCAACCGTGGCTGGGGCGAGCGCCCCGGCGGCGAGCGGCCGCTCTATCGCCAGCAGGGCAATCAGGTGACCGACCGCTCCGTCGGCGCCGATCAGTTCGGCCGCTTCCTGTGCGCGATCTTCGACGAATGGGTCAGCCGCGATGTCGGCCGGGTTTTCGTGCAGACCTTCGACGTGTCGCTGGGCAGTTGGGTGGGGCAGCACAATCTGTGCATCTTCTCGCCCACCTGTGGCGACGCGCTGGTCCTGGAGCACAACGGCGATCTCTATTCGTGCGACCACTATGTCGAGCCGGACTATCTGCTGGGCAACATCAAGGACCAGCATCTGCTCGAGATGGTGGCCTCCGACAAGCAGCGGAAATTCGGCCAGCACAAGTCCGACAGCCTGCCGCAATACTGCCGAGACTGCGAGGTGCTGTTCGCCTGCCACGGCGAGTGCCCGCGCAACCGGTTCATCGAGACGCCGGACGGCGAGCCCGGCCTGAACTACCTCTGCGCCGGCTACAAGCGCTTCTTCGGACACATCGACCCGGCAATGCGCACCATGGCCGGGCTGATCCGCGAAGGCCGCTACGCCGACGAAATCATGCAGATGGATGCGATGGCCGCCGCGCCATCCGGCGCGGTCTGAGCTATGGACACTCCCCAGGCCTGGATCGAGATTGCCGCCTCCGGCATCGAGCTGCTGGCCGTGGCCGTCATCGTCGGGTTCATCCTTGCCGTGACACTGCGCTGGCTCGTCCAGATGGGCCGGAGGTCCCCGAAGGCCTTCGAGCGCTACCGGGCCGATGTCGGCCGGTCCCTGCTCGTCGGGCTGGAGCTGCTGGTCGCCGCCGACATCATCCGCACCGTGGCGCTCGATGCGTCGCTGACGAATGTCGGCATTCTGGCCGCCCTCGTCCTCATCAGGACCTTCCTGGGCTGGACGCTGACCATTGATATCGAGGGCCGCTGGCCCTGGCAACGCATCACCCCGCCGCCGGGGGGCGCCGGCGCATCACCGCCGAACGCATAACGGGAGCACCGGTCATGAATGAGGAATGGAGCTTCATCGACGGACTGTTGGCCCGTGTCGAGGGTCCGTTGAGTTTCCGCTTCCTGTTGCAGCCGTTGATCGCGGTCTTCTTCGCCGTCCGCGACGGCGTCAGGGATGCGCGGGGCGCGCAGCCACCCTATTTCTGGGCCCTGTTCACCGAGCCGGCGCATCGGCGCGAGATGCTGCGCAGCGGCTGGCTGTCCATCGGCAAGGTCTTCATCATCGCCGTGATCCTCGACCTCGTCTTCCAGTACATCGTCTTCCAGGACCTGCGCCTGATCGGCGCGCTGCTCGCCGGCACGATCCTCGCCGTCCTCCCCTATCTCCTTCTGCGCGGACCGGTGAACCGCGTGTTGCGGTCGCGAGGCGTCGGCAGGCAGTCGTGAGGTTTGCGCGGGGATGTGGCGCGGGCTGCTGAACGCCGCCGCGCCACAGGAAGACAGTTCGCTCGCGCGTCCGAGACGGCGCCCGGCGGCCCGCTCACGATAATCCCGAAGGACAGACGGCAGGCAGCTCAGCGCTGGCGGGGCGCGATCGCCAACCCGAGGCCGGCCGAGGCGATCTCCCGAAATCTGTCATCATCAGTGTCTCCGGCCAGCGTTCGACCTCCGTTTGACGAAAGCGGCTGCAGGCTCCGGCAGCCGGCGAGGTCGAGACCAGCGTTCGGTACCTCACGTCGAGCGGGCTCGGGTGCCGGCGCTCCGGGCGCTTGCCGGCGCTTACAGGTCCGTCAGCGTTCCCAAGGCGCGTTCGGCTGCGAAGGCGATGGTTTCGGAGAGCGTCGGGTGGGCGTGGACGGTCAGGGCGATGTCCTCCAGCGTTGCCCCCATCTCCATGGCCAGCGCGCATTCGGCGATGAGCTCGCCGGCATTGCGGCCGACCAGGGTGGCGCCGAGCAGGCGGTTTGTGTCCGGGCAGTAGACCAGCCGGGAAAGCCCCTCGCCGCCGCCCGAGGACAGGTTGCGCCCGCTGGCGGCCCAGGGAAAGCTGGCGACCTCGTGAGCGACGCCTTTCAGCGCCGCCTCCGCGGCGGTCAGGCCGACCCAGGCCAGCTCGGGGCTGGTATAGGCGACCGATGGGATGAGGCCGGTGTCGAGCGCGGCTGCATGGCCGCAGGCGGCCTCGGCGGCGACGTGGCCCTGATGGGTGGCGCGGTGTGCCAGCATCGGCCCACCGGTGACGTCGCCGATGGCGAAGACGGCCGGGTTGGCGGTCCGGCAGGCGCGGTCGATCGGGACGGTGCCGCGGTCGGTCACCTCGACTCCCGCCCTGTCCGCCGCGACAAGGCCGCCATTGGCGGCGCGGCCCACCGCCTGGATGATGGCGTCGGCCTCGATGCGGCCCGAAAACGCCCCCTCGCAGGCGAGCGTCAGGGCGGCCTTGGTCGCCTTGACGGTGGACACCCTGGTGTCGGTGTGGATCGTCACGCCCTCGGCCTCCAGCGCGACATGCAGGATGCCCACGGCCTCGGCGTCGGCGCCTGGGGCGATCTGCCCGGCGAGCTCGATCACCGTGACGGCGCTGCCGAGCGCGGCATAGACCGTCGCCATCTCCAGCCCGATGATGCCGCCGCCGACAATGGCGAGGCGTTCCGGCAGCGAGCGTAGTTCGAGGGCTGCCGCCGAATCCCAGATGCGGTCGTCCTCGGGCCAGCCGGGCAGCCGCACGGGCGACGATCCGACGGCGATCACGGCCTGATCGAAGCGCCAGGCGGCACTATCGATGTCGAGCGTGTCGGGACCGGTGAAGGTGGCGGTGCCGCGCACCACCTCCACCTTGCGGCGCCGTGCCAGCGCGCCCAGGCCACCGACCAGCTGGCCGACGATGCCGTCCTTGCGGGCGCGCAGCCGGTCGAGATCGACCGTGGCCTCGCCGAAACGCAGGCCCCAGGCCTCGCCATGACGGGCCTCGCGCAGGATCTCCGCGGCGTGCAGCAGCGCCTTGGAGGGGATGCAGCCCTCGTTCAGGCAGACCCCACCCAGGGTCGCGCGCGGGTCGACCAGCACGACCCGGCGCCCCAGATCGGCGGCACGGAAGGCGCAGGCATATCCGCCGGGCCCTGCGCCCAGGACGATGAGATCGGCATGCTTCGCCGCCATATCCGCCCTCACACCAGCAGGCGGCGGGGCTCGGCGAGCAGGCCCGCCAGGTGGGCCAGGAAGCGCGCGGCATCCGCGCCGTTGACAACCCGGTGGTCATAGCTCAGGTCCAGCGGCACCATGGCCAGGGGGCGCGGCGCGCCGTCCTGCCAGACGGTCACCGTCTCGGTCCGGGTGATCCCGAGGATGGCGACCTCCGGCGGGTTGACGATCGGCGTGAAGCCGGTGCCGCCGATGCCGCCGAGATTGGAGATGGTGATCGACGCGCCGCCCATCTCCTCGGGACCGATCTTGCGGGCCTGGGCGCGGCGCGCGAGATCGGCGATCTCCCCGGCGATTTGCCACAATCCCTTCCGGTCGGCATCGCGGATCACCGGCACCATCAGGCCGTGCGGGGTGTCGACCGCGATGCCGATATGGACATAGTCCTTCAGCACCAGGGTCCTGCCGTCCGCGCCGAGCGAGGCGTTGAAGCGGGGGAAGTCCCTGAGGGCGCGCGCCAGCGCCTTGACGTGGAAGGCCAGTGCCGTCAGCCGGACGCCGCGCTGCCGGGCTTCTTCCCTCAATTCCGCGCGCAGCGCCTCGATGGCGGTGACATCGGCGCGGTCGTGGTGGGTGACCTGGGGGATCAGGGCATTGGCGGCGCCGAGATTGGCCGCCGCGACCTGCGCGAAGCGGCTCAGCTTCTCCTCGGTGACCGGACCGTACCGGGCATGGTCCACGTCCCAGTACGATGCCTGGCCGCCGGCGACAGCGCCGTCGCCGGTACCGGCCGACGGAGTGCCGCCGAGATCCTCCCGCGCGATGGTCGTGCGGCCGAGATCGCGGGCCAGGGCCTCGAGGTCGATACCGCGCTCACGGGCGAGCGCGCGGACGGACGGGGCGGCGATGATTTCGGGCATTCCCATTCCTCACCAACTGGCCGAGATGTACTGGGTTTCCATGAATTCGAGCATGCCTTCATGCCCGCCTTCGCGGCCGAGACCGGACTGCTTGACCCCGCCGAAGGGGGCGGCCGGGTCGCTGACCAGGCCCCGGTTGAGGCCGACCATGCCGTAGTCGAGCCGCTCGCAGACCTGCATCGCGCGCTTGAGGTCCCCGGAGAAGACGTAGGCGACCAGGCCGTACTCGGTGTCGTTGGCGCGCCGGATGACCTCCTCCTGGTCGCTGAAGGTCTGGATCGCCGCGACCGGGCCGAAAATCTCGTCATGCACGCAATCCGCCGTCTCCGGCACGTTGGAGAGGACCGTTGGTGGATAGAAGAAGCCCTTGCCGCCCGGCACTTCGCCGCCGCACTCGATCCGCGCTCCCTTGGCCACGGCATCGGCGACGAAGGCGGCCACCTTGTCGCGCGTGTCGGCGTTGACCAGCGGACCGACATCGACGCTGGCATCGGCGCCGTCGCCGACCGTGAGCGCCGACATCGCCCTGGTCAGCTTCGCCGTGAACGCTTCGGCGATCGTTTCGTGAACGTAGAAGCGGTTGGCGGCCGTGCAGGCCTCGCCCAGATTGCGCATCTTGGCCAGCATCGCGCCCTCGACGGCGACGTCCAGGTCAGCGTCCTCGAAGACGATCAGCGGCGCGTTGCCGCCCAGCTCCATCGCCGGCTTGAGCACCTGGTCGGCGGCGGCACGCAGCAGCTTGCGGCCGACGGCGGTGGAGCCGGTGAAGGAGACGACGCGCACCCGCTTGTCGTGCAGCATGTGGTCGACCAGGGCACCGGTGCGTGTCGAGGGCAGCACGTTGACAAGTCCCGGCGGCACCCCGGCCTCCGCCAGCAGCGGCATCAGGGCGAGCATGGTCAGCGGCGTTTCCGACGCCGGCTTGACGATCACCGCGCAGCCCGCGGCCAGTGCCGGGGCGATCTTGCGGGTGCCCATGGCGGCGGGGTAGTTCCAGGGCGTGACGAGCACGGCCAGTCCCGCCGGCTTGTGCTGCACCACGATCCGGGCGCCGGAGGCGGGGGCCCGGGCCACCAAGCCGTCGGCGCGCACCGCCTCCTCGGCGAACCAGCGGAAGAACTCGGCGGCATAGGCGGCCTCGCCCATCGCGTCGTTCCGCGCCTTGCCGTTCTCCAGCGTGATCAGGCGGGCGAACTCCTCCAGCCGTGCCGTCATCAGCTCCCAGGCCCGGCGCAGCACCTCCGACCGGGCGCGCGGGGTGCGGGCGGACCACTCCGCCATCGCCGCCTCCGCCGCGTTCAGCGCGGCGTCCGCATCGGCGATATCGGCGGAAGCGACCGAGGCGATGACACGCTCGTCGGCCGGGTTGACGACGTCGAACCGCTCCCCGGCGGCGCCGGCCCGCCAGGCGCCGCCGATATGAAGATCGCTGGGCAGCGCGTCGAAATCGATGGTCGCTACGGGCATGCTCGAAGTTCCCCCGGTATCAAAGCAGGTGGCGGAGCGGCTGCTGCAGCCGCGCGGCGAAGCCGGCGACAAGCGACACCGCGCCGGCCGCGGTCAGGTGCTCGGCCGCGCACTCGAGCGTGAGGGACAGCCCCTCACCGGCGGTCATCACGGTCAGTGTCGGGGCCTCCTCCGCGCCGAGGCGGAGACCGGACACCCTGGTCAGGCGCAGGTCGCGCACGGTCAGGTCGGGCGTGCCGTCGTCGACCTCCGTCACGCCGCCAAGCGGACCCGGCGGTACATGGAACAGCCGGCGTCGGCCGAACGCTTCGTGGGCGACGATAATGGTATCCGCAGCCACGCAGCCGCCGGCGAGGCCGGCCAGGAGCGCGGCGTCGTCGACGAGGCCGGCATGGTCCGCCGCCCAGGCCGCGAAGGCGGAAAACCCCTCGCGCGGCAGGTCGGCCGTCAGGTGGCGGGACGGCGCCGCCGCTGCCGCTGACGGAGCGGCATCGGCGGGCATCGCCCTGAGGATGTCGAGATCCTTGGCGTGATAGGGCTGCGCATGACCCGCCCGTGCCAGCCGCGACAGGTCCAGCCCTTCCGCCAGCGCCAGCCGGCGCGCCTTGGGCGAGGCGAGGATGCGTGTCCCGGGCGCCGGCGCGGCGACGGCCTGGAGCATGCCTGCAGGGCGGATGTCGCGCGCACCTGCCTCACCGTCCGCGTCACCATCATCGTCGGCGGCATGGTCGGGGGCATGGTCGGGGGCATGGTCGGGGGCGGTCGCGCCCGCACTGTCGTGCCGGCTTTCGCCGGGTTCCTTATCCGGGCTCTCGCCGGGGCTCCTACTGGAACTCTCGCCGGGGCTCTTGTCGGAGCTCTCGTCGGGGCTGTCAGTGATCCGGGCGATGACCTGGCCCACCGGCACGTCGTCGCCTTCGGCGGCGCCGACACCGGTCAGGTAGCCATCGGCCTGGGCTTCCACCTCCATGGTGGCCTTGTCGGTCTCGACCTCGAACAGCACGTCGCCGCGCGCCACCGCGTCGCCAGGCGCCTTCAGCCAGGCGACGATGCGTCCCGTGTCCTGCGCCATGCCGAGCTGGGGCATGGTGACGTCATGCGGCATGAATGAGCTCCCCCGCACAGAGCCTGCGGGCGTTCGCCGCCACGCCTTCGGGCGTCGGTACCGTGAGATCCTCCAGTGCCGGCGAGAAGGGTACGGGCACGTCCATCGCGCCCATGCGCAGCACCGGCGCGTCGAGATGATAGAAGGCCTTCTCGTTCAGGCGGCTGGCGATCTCGGCCGTCACGCCGTAGCTCTGGTGGCCTTCGTCGATGACGATGGCGCGCGAGGTCTTCTTCACGCTCTCGAGCAGGGTCGTCTCGTCGAGGGGCACGATGGTGCGCGGGTCGATGACCTCCGCCGAGATGCCCTCGGCGGCCAGGATCTCCGCCGCCTTCCCGGCGACCTGAACCATGGAGGAGGTGGCGATGAGCGTGATGTCGGCGCCTTCGCGCTTCACCTTGGCCTCGCCGAAGGGGATGAGATATTCCTCCTCCGGCACCGGCGCCTTGTCCTGGTACATCAACTTGTCCTCGAAGATGACGACCGGGTTGTTGTCGCGGATCGCGGTCTTCATAAGGCCCTTGGCCTCGTAGGCGGAGGAGGGCAGGGCCACCTTCAGTCCCGGAATGTGCGCCACCAGGGCCTGCAACGACTGGGAGTGCTGCGCGGCCGAACGCCGGGTGGCGCCGAGATTGGTGCGCAGGACCATCGGCACCGTCAGCTTGCCGCCCGACATGTAGTGCTGCTTGGCGGCCTGGTTGCAGAGCTGGTCCATAACCAGGTAGAGGAAGTCGCCGAACATCAGGTCGACGACAGGACGGGCTCCGGTCATCGCCGCACCGACGGCGATGCCGACGAAGCCCGGCTCGGAGATCGGCGTGTCGATCACCCGGCCGGTGCCGAACTCCTCCACCAGGCCGGAGAGCACCTTGAACGGCGTGCCGGCCTCCGCCACGTCCTCGCCGAGGATGAAGACCGTCGGATCGCGGCGCATCTCCTCGGCCAGCGCCTCGTTGACGGCCTGGGACAGACTGATCTCGCGCATCTCGCTCTCCTCAGTCCGCGAAGACGTGCATGTCGACCTCGGACGCCGGCGGATAGGCGGCGGCCTCGGCATAGGCGACCGCCTCGGCGGCGTCGCCCTCGATCTCGGCGTTCATCGCCTCGATCTCCTGCTCGCTGGCGATGCCCTCGCCGACCAGCCAGGCGCGGAAGCGGATGATCGGGTCGCGGTTCTCCTTCCAGTCCTTCTCCTCGTCCTTCGACCGGTAGTATTCGCGGTTGATATCGCCGACGTGGTGGCCGTGATAGCGATAGGTCCGAAGCTCGACGAAGAACGGGCCTTCGCCTTTGCGGCAGCGCGCCACCAGCTTCTGTGCCAGCCCATTGACCGCGAGCACGTCCTGGCCGTCGACGGTGAAGGCCTCGATGCCGAAAGCCTCGGCGCGCGCGGTGATCGAGCCCGCGGCGATCTCGGCGGTCGGCGTGTACTCGGAATAGCCGTTGTTCTCGCAGGCGTAGATGACCGGCAGCTTCCACAGCGCCGCCATGTTCATCACCTCGTACATCAGGCCCTGCGCCGTGGCGCCGTCGCCGAAGAAGCACACCGTCACGTCGTCGTGCCCCAGCAGCCGGGCGCGCAGGGCGGAGCCGGTGGCGATCCCCATCGAGCCGCCGACGATGGCGTTGGCGCCGAGATTGCCGTGGGCCTGGTCGGCGATGTGCATCGAGCCGCCCTTGCCGCGGCAATAGCCCTCGGCCTTGCCCAGGAGCTCGCAGAACATCTCGCGGAACGCAGCCCCCTTGGCCACGCAATGCCCATGGCCGCGATGGGTGGAGGTGATGCGGTCCTCGTCGGTCAGCGCCTCGCAGATGCCGACCGCCACGGCCTCCTCGCCGGAATACATGTGCGTCAATCCCGGCATCTTGGCCGAGAGGTAGAGCTGGTTGGCGTTGTCCTCGAAGGTGCGGATGCGCACCATCTGGCGATACATCCGAAGATAGTCCTCGGCATTGGCCTTCGGCCCGGACGTGACTTTGGACTTGGTTTTGCTCTTGGCGGCGCTCATGGCGAGTGTCCCTCGACGGAATGACGGCCGGCCCGGCAGGGACGGGCGGCCGGGTCGGTCAGTAGCGGTTGGCGATCGGCAGTTCCTCGGCCGGGAAGAGCGAGATGACTTCCGCCCCGGTGTCGGTGACCACGACCTCCTCCTCGATCCTGGCGGCGGAGTAGCCGTCGGCGGCGGGGCAGTAGGTCTCCAGCGCGAAGACCATGCCGGTCTTGATCTCCATCGGGTGATCGAGCGAAACCGCCCGGCTGATGATCGGCCGCTCGTGAAGCGCCAGCCCGAGGCCGTGGCCGAACTGCAGGCCGAAGGCCGCCTCCTCGCTGGGGAAGCCGAATTCTTCCGCCCTGGGCCAGACCGCGGCGACCGTATCGGTGGAGACGCCAGGCTTGATCAGTTCGATCGAGGCGTCGATCCATTCCCGAGCCTTGACATAGGCGTCGACCTGCACCGGCGTCGCGCGGCCGATGTTGAAGGTGCGGTAGTAGCAGGTGCGATAGCCCTGGTAGCTCTGCAGGATGTCGAAGAAGGCCTGGTCGCCGGGGCGGAAATAGCGGTCGGTGAAGTTGTGCGGATGGGGATTGCAGCGTTCGCCGGAGATGGCGTTGATCGCCTCGACGTCGTCCGAGCCCATCTCGTAGAGCAGCTTGTTGGACAGGGCGACGATGTCGTTCTCGCGCACCCCCGGCTTCAGCTCCTCGTAGATCATGTGGTAGACGCCATCGACCATGCTGGCGGCCTGGGTAAGCAGCTGGATCTCGTCCCAGTTCTTGATCTCCCGCGCGGCGAGCATGATCTGCTGGCCGTCGATGACCTCCAGCCCCTCTTCCTGGAGCGCGTGGAACATGGCGGTTTCCGCATAGTCCAGGCCGACCGGCATGTCGGCCATGCCGGCCTCCCGGATCAGCCCGGCGATCTCGCGCGCGTATTTCCGCATCAGGCCGAATTCCGGCGGGATGGTGCCGCGCATGCCGACCACGCCGGCGCGGCAATGGTCGGGCACCAGCCAGTCGGAGAATTTCTTGTGGTGCATGGCGGCGGAGCCGAAGTCCCACACGTAAGGCGCGTCGTCACCGGTCAGCAGGCAGAAGCGGCACATCTTGTCCCGCTCCCACTCACCGATCTTCGTGGCGCTGACATAGCGGATGTTGTTGACGTCGAAGAGAAGCAGCGTGCCGGCCGGGGAAGCCTGCAGCGCCTGCCGGGTGCGCGCCAGGCGGTAGCGGCGCAGCCGGTCGTGATCGATGCGGCGCTCGAAATCGACCGAGGTATGACCCCAGGCCGGCAGGCGGCCTTCCCACTTCCAGTGCGGCTCGAGATCCTGTGGGGTCAGCAGGTTGGGCATCAGCGCGCGTGACATTGGCGTCTCCTCGGGGTTCCGTTGCGTCGGGAGTGATCCTGCGAACGGTCGGGCACTACTGGATGCACCAGCCGCCATCGATGTGGATCATCTGGCCGGTCATGTAGTCGCTGTCCCGGCTGGCCAGGAAAGAGGCCGTGCCGGTGATGTCCTCGGGATAGGAGACGCGCTTGATCTGCAGCGCATCGCGCACGATGTCCTCGTAAGCCTGCCCCTCGCGCTCCTTGAAGCCGATGTCGACGAGGTCCTTGTCGAGCTGCTCCCACAACGGGGTCACCACCACGCCCGGCGCGTAGCCGTTGACGGTGATGTTGTGCTCGGCCAGGGCGATGGCGCCGCAATGGGTGAGCGCCAGGCAGCCATATTTCGAGGTGCAGTAGACGGTGACGTCGACCAGCGGCTTGCGCGAGGCGATACTGCCGACATTGATCAGCTTGTAGGGGTGGTCCTGGGGACCCTGGGCGATCATCTGACGGGCGGTTTCCTGCATGCCCAGCCACATCGCCTTGGTGTTCACGTTCATGATCATGTCCCAGTTGTCTTCATCGATATCCATGAAGAACCGGGGCTTGTTCAGACCGGCGTTGAAGAGACCGACATTGATCGTTCCGAAGGCATCGACGGTGGCGGCGACGGCGGCGGCGTTGTCCGCGCGGCTGGTGACGTCCATGCGAACCGCGATCGCCCGGCCGTTGCCGTGGCCGTTGATCCGGTCGGCGACCGCCTGCGCCGCGTCGCGGTCGAGATCGCCGAGGCAGACATTGGCACCCTGCGCCGCGAAGGCCTCTGCATTGGCGGCACCCATGCCGCGCCCCGCGCCGGTGATCAGGATGTTCTTTCCCCGCAAGCGATTGGGGTCCATGTCTTCCTCCCTATTGGTCTGGCGGCTGCAGGATTTCTTCAGCGCGCGCCTGCATGCGGCCAAGCGCTTCCTCCGGAGTCACGATGCCGCGCAGCATGTCGTGCAGTTCGTGGCCGCAGAGATGGATGATCTCGGAGATCTGCGGGATCGGCGGACGCGGCCAGAACTGCAACTCGTCGCGCCATGACATCTGGTCCAGCGCCTCGAAGATCGGCGACAACCGGCGGACCTCCGGATCGGCGCCGACCGAATAGCGCGGCGCGGTGCGGCTGCCGTTCTGTGCGTAGAGCTTCTGCGCGGCCGGCGAGGTGAAGGTGATCAGCGCCTCGACCGCGTCCGCCACCCGCTCCTCGGCGAGATTGGAGGGAACGCACAGCATGTAGCCGCCGACAGGCGCGATCGGCGCGCCCTCGGGGCCGTGCGGATGCGGCAAGTAGCCGGTGTTTCCGTGCGCCTCGCAGGTCTCGTCGAGCTCGAAATAGGGGGCGAGCAGGGTGTAGCCATAGGCCATCGCCACCCTGCCGGCGGCGTAGGGGCGCACGCGCTCGTACCACGACATCGACAGGATGTCGGGGGGCGAGTACTGCATGAGCTGCATCAGGTATTCCGCCGCCGCCAGCGCCCGCGGGCCGTTCAGCGTCGGCCGGTACCGACCGTCGCCGAGCCGGTCGGCGTCGAAGCCGCCGGCGATGGGCGGCATCTCGATCACCGGCTGGCCGAAGGCCGCGCAGGTCAGCATGAAGGTGTGGCCGAGTGCCGTGCCCCTGGCGGCGTTCCAGGCAACCCCGTAGCGGCCGTTGCGCGGGTCGTGGAAATGGCGCGCCGCCCGGATCACCTCGTCAGTGGTCGTGGGCGCCGTCAGCCCCTCCCGCGCGAACCAGTCGGTACGGTAGAACATCAACTCCGGCGTCGTCTGGCTGGGCACGCCGTAGGGGGTGCCGTTCCAGTGCGTGGCGCGCCAGCCCGCGGTGTGGAAATCGCCCGGATCGAGCCGGGAGACATCCATCACTTCGTCAAGCGGGCGGATCACGCCGCGCGACACGAACTCTCCGAGCCAGGGCAGGTCGACCGCGATCAGGTCGTAGCTGCTGCGCTTGCGGCCGGCATTGCGCAGGGCCTCGTCCCGCAGCCGGTCGATCGAGAAGGCCCGCTGGTTAATATGCGTGCCTATTATCTGCTCGAACTGACGCTTGAGGTTCACCATCACCATGAAGGTCGGGTCGCCATGCACGAGGATGCGCAGCCCTCCCGACAGCTTCAGGGGACGGTGCAGCACGCTGGGGGGCGCGATCGATGCCTGGCCGGGCACGTAGGAGCCGCCGAAAAAGTAATCCTGCGTCTCGCCGGCCCGGTCCGCGTCGCCGAAGGCGGCGGTCGCGATGCGGTCGATCCGGTTGGCGACCTGACTGAAGCGCTCCAGCAGTAGGGCGCTGGGGTGCAAAGAGAAGCTCTTCCCCGTCCGGGTACGCGGTCGCCGTTCGACCAACCCCGCCGCCTGGATGTCAGCCAGCTTGCGCGTCGCGGTCGCGTAAGGCACCCCCGCGGCCGCGACCATCGATGAGGCCGAGATCAGCCGTCCCTCGATATGGCCGCGCAGCAGGTGCAGGATCATGTTGAGGTGGGGGTTGGGCGTGTTCGGCTCCATGGCGGCGTCGATCTCGCCGCAGATTTCCGACAGGAAAGCCACCACGCGCTCGAGCTCGGCCTGCGCCGGCCCGCCGGAGGACACCGCCGACATGCGGTCGTGACGCCGCGCCGCATCAAGTTCAGTCTGGATATATTGCGTGGTGTGCTGCTGCATGGTTCCGTGGCGCAGGGGCGCGTCCTCGACGCGTGTCTTGCTCTTCATCGGCTGTGTCCCTGTGATTGTTCAGTTTGATAGGCGACCGATATGCGAAAAGAGTCCAAAACGAAACCGAAGATATCCATAATGGATAAATGGAGCGGTTCCGAATTGGGCAAAATGACACTGGATATCGAAGGGTTGCGCAGAAGGGTCCCGGCACCGAGAGAATGCCCGGGCCCGAGACAACAAGCGCGACCCAGACATCATCCGTGGGAGGATCCGAGATGACCTATTCGACCAAGATCGCGCTCGCCTGCAGTACCGCGATGTTCGCCACCGCACTGTCCGCCACCCCGATCATCGCCTCAGGGGCGGCCGCCCAGTCGGTGACCATCGGCATCACGCAGAACAATGTCGGTGTGGACAGCTACCAGACCACCTATGAGCAGGCCTTCATCGCCGCGGCGGAGGCGAACCCGGACGTCGAGGTCGTGGTGCTGGACGCCGGCGGCGACGTGGCGCGCCAGATCGCCCAGATCCAGGACCTGATCCAGCAGAGCGTGGATGCCATGATCATCTGGCCGACCAACGGCCAGGCGGTGATCCCGGCCGTGCGCGAGGCGTCCCAGGCAGGCATTCCGGTGGTCATCACCAACTCCAACATCGCCGAGGCCGGCTTCGACTTCGTCGCCGCCTTCTCGGGCCCCGACAACATCACCCAGGGATCCCGCGCCGCGGAGATCATGTGCGACCGCTTCACCGAGATGGGCATCGAGGACGAGGCGCAGATCGTGCAGATCACCGGTCAGCCCGGCTATACCACCGCGATCGAGCGTGCCCAGGGCTTCGAGGAGCGCCTGCCCGAGGTCTGCCCGAACGTCACGCTGATGGAAAGCCAGCCCGGCAACTGGAACCGCGAGGACGCGCAACGCGTGATGGAGGCCTTCCTCGTCCAGTACGACGACATCGACGGCGTCTATTCCGGAGACGACAACATGGGCGTGGGCGCGCTGAACGCCGCGCTGGCCGCCGGCCGGGCCGAGGAGATCGTCTTCGTCGGCGCGACCAATTTCGCCGTCGGCTACGACGCGATGGGCCGCGGCGAATACTGGGGCTCGATCTACCAGTCGCCCGTCGACGACGCCGAGGCGGCGCTGCAGACCGCGCTCGACGTGCTGAACGGCGAGGATGTGCCGTTCTTCAACTACTTCGACACCCCGAAGATCACGCAGGGGAACATGGACGAGTTCGACCGTCCCGTGTTCTGAGGCCGTGGACGGGGCGCGGGTCGGCCGGTGAAGGCCGGCCCGGTGCTCCGGCTGCCCGAAAGAACCACGAAGGGGACGGGGGGACACGCCGTGGCCGAGCCTCAGGGAGTCGAAGATCGCGTCTGCATCGTGACCGGGGCCGCCCGGGGGATCGGACGCGCCATCGGCGAGGCGCTGCTGGATGCCGGCGCGCGGGTCTGCTTCGCCGATCTGAATGCCGCGCTGGCGGCCGACGTGGCCGAGCGGAACCGGCGCCGCTTGAACGGGCGCGAGGACGCGGTGATGTCGGCCGGGGTGGACGTGCGCGACCGCCCCCAGGTGCGCGAGATGGTGGTGGCGACCGCTGCCCGTTTCGGCCGGCTCGACGTGATGTTCAACAATGCCGGCGTCAACAAGCCGATGCGCCTTCTTGAGGTGACCGAGGAGAACTGGCGTCACATCATGGACGTCAACGCGCTCGGTTGCCTGATCGGGACCCAGGAGGCGGCGCGCCAGATGATCGCCCAGGGCGGCGGCGGCAAGATCGTCAACACGGCCTCCATCGCCGCGCGCCAGGGCTTCGAGAACGTGGCACCCTACTGCGCCTCGAAATGGGCGGTCGTCAGCCTGACGCAGTCCGCCGCGCGCGAACTGGCCAGCCACGACATCACGGTGACCGGCTTCGCGCCGGGCGTGGTGGATACCGAGATGTGGGAACAGGTCGACCAGGACCTGATGGAGATCGGCGCGGCCGAACGCCCGGGCCAGGCGATGGCGGCATTCTCCGCCGATATCCTGAGAGGCCGCGTCGCGCAGCCGGAGGACATCACGGGGACGACCAACTTCCTGGCGTCACGCGCCAGCGACTACATGACCGGGCAGATCGTGATGATCGACGGCGGCATGACGCTGGTCTGACCGGCAGGCGAGAGGGAGGGAGACAATGGTGGAAGTCCGGTCCGGTCGCAGCGGCGCCTCGTCCGACACGATCAAGGCCATCGGCACCCTGCTCGCCCGCCAGGGCATTCTGGTGGCGTTCATCGTGTTCATGATCGGCTTCACGATCTGGAACCCCCGTTTCATCGAGGTCGAGAACGTCTTCGGCGTCGTGCGCTCGTCGGCCATCCTCGGCGTCATGGCGCTGGGCGTCACCTTCGTGGTGATCGGCGGTAATCTCGACCTGTCGGTCGGCTCGATGCTGTCCTTCTCGGCCATCGTCGTCCTCGACCTGCACGAGAACCCCGATTTCGGACCGACACTGGCGATCCCGGCGATGTTCGCGATGACGCTGTGTCTCGGCGCCATCAACGGGTTCCTGATCGGCTATCTCAGGCTCAACTCGCTGATCGTGACGCTCGGCATGCTGTCGGCCATCCACGGGCTGACGCTGACCTATTCGGGCGGCCAGAACATGGACATCGCCAACCAGAGCGAGACCTGGTTCGACGTTTTCGGCCGCGGCGACATGCTGGGCGTGCCGGTCCCGGTGCTGATGTTCGCGCTGCTTGCCGCGGTTCTGGGCATCGTGCTCGCGAAAACGCCGTTCGGGCGCAAGGTCTACGCCGTCGGCGGCAACCCCACCGCATCCACATTCTCGGGCATCCCGCGGGCCCGCGTGGTCTTCGCCACCTACCTGATCTCCGCCTTCTGCGTGGCAACGGCCGGCCTGATCCAGGCGAGCCGCACCATGGGGGCGCAGAACACCGTCGGCCAGGGCATGGAACTGGAGGTCCTGGCGGCGGTGATCCTCGGCGGCGCCTCGCTGCTCGGCGGGGCGGGCACGGTATTCAAGACCGTGATCGGCGTGCTGATCCTCGGCTTCATCCAGAACGGCCTGCTGCTGGCGGGGCTGGCGTTCTACGTCCAGTTCGTCGTCACCTGGATCATCATCATCCTCGCCGTCTGGCTCGACATCGCCACCAAGCGCGGCAGGCTCTGGTCGCCGATCGCCTGAGGAGCAAGGACAATGACGAACGAGACGCTCAGGAACCTGCTCAAGGGTGGCGCCATCTGGGGCTTCATCGTGCTTGAGCTCGTTTTCTTCGAACTCGCGGGCCAGTTCCTGTCGCTCTCCGACAGCGCCTTCATGAACCTCGACAACATGCTGCTGCTGCTCAAGCAGGCCGCGCCTATCGGTATCATCGCGGTCGGCATGACCGTCATCATGGTGAACGGCAATATCGACCTGTCGGTGGGCGCGATCTTCGCGTTGGCGGCCATTGTCATGCTCGACTCGATGAGCTGGCCCTTCATGCAGGCGCTCGGTGACTGGTCGATCCCGCTGGCCTGGATCTTCGCGCTGCTGACGGGCTGCGCTCTGGGGCTGATCAACGGGGTGATCGTCTGGAAGACCGGAGTCGACGCCTTCATCGTCACGCTCGGCGCCATGCTCGGCTATCGCGGTCTGGTGTTCATGTACAATGGCGAGCAGCCCACCTATCACCTGAACTGGACCATGGTGGACATCGCCGAGGCGGAGATCCTGGGGCTGCAGACGCCGGCACTGGTCTTCATCGCCGTGGCCGTGATCGTCTGGCTGGTGACCACGCGCACGGTGCACGGCCGCAACGCCTACGCCATCGGCGACAACCGCGAGGCGGCGGTGAATGCCGGCATCCGCGTCGGCCCGCATTTCGTGATCAACTTCGTGCTGATCGGCTTTCTGGCCGCCCTGTCGGCGGTCGCCTTCTATTCGGGCAGCGGCTCGGTCAACCCCAATGACGGCATGCTGTTCGAACTGTGGGCGATCACCGCCGTGGTGCTGGGCGGCACCAAGCTGGCCGGCGGCAAGGGCTCGATCATCGGCACCTTCGGCGGGGTCCTGGCGATCCAGCTGCTGCGCAAGGGCCTCGGCCATATCGGCGCGGATACCGAGACGGTGAACCTGGTGATCGGCTCGATCCTGATCGTCGTGCTGCTGCTGGATCGCCAGCTGAACCGCAAGGGCGCAGAGGAGCTGAAGGTATGACCGCGAAGACACCGGCGCTCCGCCTCGAGCGTATCGTCAAGACCTTCCCCGGCGTGCGCGCGCTCGACAATGTCAGTTTCGACGTCCAGCCGGGCGAGGTGCATGCCCTGATGGGCGAGAACGGGGCGGGGAAGTCGACGCTGATGAAGGTGCTGGGCGGCGTCTACCAGCCCGATGCGGGGCGCATTCTGGTCGGCGAGGAACCGGTGGCGATGACCTCGCCGCTGGAGGCCAAGGCCAACGGGATCATCTTCATTCACCAGGAGCTCAGCCTGGCGACCGAACTGTCGGTGGCCGAGAACGTCTTTCTGGGCGAGCTGCCGCGCAAGCGTTTCGGCCGCGTCGACTGGGACAGGCTCCATGCGGTGACCGACGACATCCTGAAGCGTCTCCGGGTCGGCTTCAACGCCCGCACCCGGGCCGGCGATCTGAGCATCGCCAACCAGCAGATGGTGGAGATCGCCCGCGCCCTGACGCATGAGGCCAAGGCGGTGATCTTCGACGAGCCGACAGCCTCTCTCACCGATGCCGAGAAGGTGGTGCTGTTCGACGTCATCGCCGATCTCAAGGCCGCCGGTGTCGGCATCGTCTACATCTCCCACCGC
Organism: Azospirillaceae bacterium; assembly: GCA_040226215.1. Lineage (GTDB taxonomy): Bacteria > Pseudomonadota > Alphaproteobacteria > DSM-16000 > Inquilinaceae > JAVKFF01. Next base: position 8,015 of record JAVKFF010000044.1, on the reverse strand, counting down.
ATGGAGGAGATCTTCAAGATCACCGACCGCATCACCGTGCTGCGCGACGGCCAGTACCGCGGCACCATCGAGACCGCCTCGACCGACGAGGAGGCGGTCACCCACATGATGATCGGCCGGGCGCTCGATCTCAGCCGCAATGTCTCCCATCACGAGATCGGCGACGTCGCGCTGGAGGTCCGGGGTCTTGGTTGCGGCAGGCTGTTCGAAGATGTCAGCTTCGAGGTGCGGCGCGGCGAGGTGGTGGGCTTCTACGGCCTGGTCGGGGCCGGCCGGACCGAGATCGCCGAGACGTTGTTCGGCCTGCGCGATCCCACGGCCGGAACCATCCTGCTCGACGGCCAGGAGGTGCGCATCCATTCGCCGGCCGACGCCATCGCGCGGGGCATCAGCCTGGTGCCCGAGGACCGCAAGGGCCAGGGTCTGGTCCTGGGCATGAACTGCCGGGACAACATGACCCTGCCGCAGGTCGACGACCTCAAGGCCGGTCCCTTCGTGGCCGAGGGCGCGGAAGTCGCCATCTTCGACCAGTACCGCGACCGGCTGGACATCCGCACGCCGGGCTGGCGCCAGCTGGTGGGCAATCTGTCGGGCGGCAACCAGCAGAAGATCGTCATCGGCAAATGGTTGTCGATGCACCCCAGCGTGCTGATCGTCGACGAACCGACGCGCGGCATCGACGTCGGCTCCAAGTCCGAGATCCACAAGCTGCTGCGCGAGCTTGCCGCCCAGGGCTACGCGGTCGTCGTCATCAGTTCGGAAATGCCCGAGGTGCTGCACGTCGCCGACCGCATCGTCGCCATGTATCAGGGCCGCATCATGCGCACCTTCACCGCTGAGGAGGTCACCGAGGACAACCTGATCCAGGCCATTTCGGGCCTCGGCGGTCAGGCCGCCTGATGCGCCCGCCCGCGGTCGGCGGTCCATGACGGACGCCGGGGCCGGCCCGGCCGCGGCCGGCGATGGCGATTGTCGGGGATCTTGCCCTTCGCCCAGGTGACATCGAATGAGGGAGGCGTTACCCCTGCCGTGGCGTGGCGACGGAAAAAGTCGCGCGGCTCGCGGCGGTCGCCGGTGCTCGACGGCGGTGCCGGAGTGCGCTACCAGCCTCCGGTGCGGAGCGTCGGGGTCGGCGACGACGTCCGCGACGATATCGGCAACGGCAACAGGGAGCGTGGAGCTGGTGGGGGACGATGTGCCGGAGGCGGGGGTGGCGATCGAGCGGCTGGATGCGTCCGGCATGCTGGCTGAGCTGGACGCGCTGGCCGGGGTGCTGCACGCCGCCGTGGAGGCCGGGGCGAGCGTCAACTTCATCCTGCCCTTCTCGCTGAACGAGGCGCGCATCTTCTGGCTGGCCCGGGTGCTGCCGGCCTTGCGGTCGGGCAGCCGGGTCCTGCTGGTGGCGCGGTCGGCCGGGCGGATCGCCGGCACCGTCATGCTGGATACCGACATGCCGCCCAACCAGGCGCACCGGGGCGAGGTCACGAAGCTGCTGGTGCATCCCGATGACCGGCGGCGCGGTCATGCCCGGCGCCTGATGCTGGCGCTGGAGGCGGAGGCGGTCTCGCTGGGGCGCTGGCTGGTCACGCTCGACACCAGAACCGGCGACAGTGCCGCGCCGCTCTACCGCTCGCTCGGCTACCGGACCGCCGGCACGCTGCCCTTTTACTGCCGGGCCACCGAGACCGAGCGCTACGACGCCACCACCTACATGTACAAGGTCCTGCCGGGCGCTCCGCTGGACGTCTCTCGGGCGGCGGCAGAGGCGGCACCGGAGCGAGGTTCCATCGACCGGCGCTCCCGCTAACCGCCCAGCGTCGGCGAGCCGCCTTGGGTTGCTCCGCCAGCAGCCGGCGATGCGCCGACGGCCTGCTTCGACGGTCCGGTCGCCGGTCCTGAGCCGATAGGCCCCGTCATCCTCCACCTGCCTGAGCCGGCAGGTCCTGTCTCTCGCCGATCCGGCCTCCAGCGGGGCTCAACGGCGCTCCGGCGGCGGTGTTCCCGCAAAGACGGCGCGGCGCGGCGGCGCATTGCGGCATGCGGTGCGGCTTTGCGGGATGCGGACAGCCGGCGCGATGGCCGGCCGCGCGGAAAACAACCACAAATGCGCTTTGTGTTCCCGACGCCGCCACCTTACCATCGGGCGAGACCTATGGTCCTGGGCAAGGCTTTCGCCCGGGCGGGACACCCAGCCCGCCGTGGCGGGGCGGGACCGGCGGACGCCGCCAGACGCAGGGCCGTGATGGGCACAGCGTCAACCGAGGGGAGGAGAGTGTGGGGATTCCGACCCTGCCGCAGCATGCGGACTGGCAGGACCGCGCCGAGCGCGCGCGGGCGCTGGCCAAGCAGCGCGAGGACTATGTCTGGGTGCACATGCCCGGCCAGCCACCCTTCTGCAAGGGCGTGCCGGCCGGCGAGGCGTTCACCCGCGCCAAGCGCCGCTCGATGGTATGGGACGTGGCCGGCACGATGGCGGATTTCGCGCTGTCCGCGGTGCTCCGGTTCGGGCGCAAGTCCGACACGCTGAAGAGTTTCAACCGCTTCTACTCATTGCAGCCACTGCCCGAGGTGGCGGCGCGCTGGACCACCGACCGGGAGTTCGCCCGCCAGCGCATCAACGGCATCAACCCCACCCTCATCAAGCTCGCCGACCACATCCCGGAGAAGTTCCCGGTCACCGACCAGACCGTGCGCGGCCTGCTGCCCGACGGTCAGAGCCTCGACCGGCTGCTGGGCGAGCGGCGCCTGTTCATCGTCGACTACGCGCCGCTGGAGGGCCTGAAGAAGGTGCTCGGCCGCTTCCAGGAGGCGCCGATCGGTCTGTTCTGGCGCAATGACGAGGGCCACCTGATGCCGCTCGCCCTGCAGCTCGGCCAGTCGCCGGCGGTGGCCCCGGTGATCTTCACGCCGAAGGACGAACACTGGCTGTGGCTGACCGCGCGCACCCATTTCCAGTGCGCCGACGGCACCTATCACGAGGTGGTCGCGCACCTCACCCGCACGCATCTGGTGATGGAGACCTTCTGGGTGGCCGCGGCGCGCACGCTGCCGCCGCAGCACCCGCTTTACGTGCTGCTGCGGCCGCACTTCACCGGCACGATCGAGATCAATCACGAGGCCAGGGGCACGCTGATCGCGCCCGGCGGTCCGATCGACGAGACCATCGCCATCGGCGCCGAGGGCTCGCTCACCCTGGTCGGCAAGGAGTACGAGACCTGGTCCTTCGACCGGTTCGAGCCCTATCGCGACCTCGAGGCGCGCGGCGTGCTCTCGCAGGCCGTGCTGCCCGACTATTTCTACCGCGACGACGCGCTGACCTTCTACAAGGCGATCAAGCGCTTCACCGGCGACGTGATCGGCCACTACTACCGCTCCGACGACGACATCCGCCAGGACGAGGAGCTTCAGGCCTGGATGCGCGAGCTGGTCTCGCCCGATGGCGGCCGGGTGGCGGGCCTGCCGCTCGAGGACGGCCGGCTGCACCGGGTCGAGGACCTGCACCGCATCGTCGCCCAGATGATCTTCCTCACCGCCATCGAGCATTCGGCGGTGAACAACGGCCAGTACGACCAGTTCGGCTACGTGCCCAACTCGCCGGGTGCTCTTTACCTGCCGCCGCCCACGGACCGCGACGCCCGTTCCGAGGCGAACCTGGTCTATGCCCTGCCGGCAGCCAAGCAGGTCGAGGCGCAGCTGACCATGGTTCATCTGCTGAGCGACGAGACACTGACCCCGCTTGGCAGCTACCCGCCCAACTTCTTCGTCGGTGTTGCGGAGGTGCGCCTGGCGGTAGACCGCTTCCGCGCCGACCTCGCGGAGATCGGCCGGGAGATCGCCCGACGCAATGCCGAACTGACCGTGCCCTACCGCTATCTCGATCCGCCCTTCGTGGCGCGATCGATCGCCACCTGAGGCGGCGCGTGGCGGCCCAGGCGCAACGACTCGTACGGGATCCCCTCCGCCCGGAGCTGGCGGGGTACGCAATCGACGCCCTGGTGCGGGCGGGTCCGCGTTCGGTCGCCTATCGCGGCCACGCGCACGCCGATGGCCGGCGAGTCATCGTCAAGTTCCAGCGCGAGATCTATCCCAGCGAGCGCGCGCTCGCGGCCGAGACCAGGGCCTTCGAGATCGCCCGCACGGTGGCGGGCGACTGCCTGCCGGCACATCTCGCGCTGCTGCCGCATGGCCACGGCTTGGCCCTGGTGACCGAGGATTTCGGCGGCGAAAGCCTCGACCTCGGCCTTCAGGAGCGCGGTGCCGAAGGGGTGGCGGAGACCCTGGCGATCGGTATCGCGCTCGCCCGGGCGCTCGGCCGGCTGCACGCCGCCGGCATCGTCCACCGCGATATCGGCGCCGGCAACGTGGCCTGGAACGCGCGCACGCGCACGTTGCGCCTGCTGGACCTCAAGGAATGCTCGCTGCTGGAACGCGAGGAGGCCGAGAGCGATGCCGACGATCTGACGCCGGCGATGCTGGTCTACGCCGCGCCGGAACGCAGCGGCCGGCTGAACCGGGCGATCGACGCGCGCAGCGATCTCTACGCCGCCGGCGTGCTGCTGTTCGAGGTGCTGGCCGGCCGGCCGCCTTTCGCCCTCGGCGATGCCCGCGAACTGCGCCACGCCCATCTGGCGCGGCCGCCGCCGCGGCTCGACACGGTCGTGCCGGAGACGCCGCCGATACTCGCCGCGATCGTCGAGCGGCTGCTGGCGAAGAATCCGGACGACCGCTATGGCAGCGCCATGGGTCTGGCCCACGATCTCGAACGCTGCCTCGCGGCCTGGCAGGCCGGCGACGGTTCGGCCTTCGCCCTCGGACAGGCCGACGCGCACTCACGCTTCGTGCTGCCCGACCGGCTCTACGGGCGGGCGGAGGAGACCCGTCAGCTCTTCGATGCGCTGGCGGCGGCGCGGGAGGGACGGCCCCGGCTGCTGCTGGTCGCCGGCTTTTCCGGCGTCGGCAAGTCGGTGCTGGTCAACGAGGTGCGCCGGCCGATCGCCGAGAGCCGTGGCTGGTACTGCGCGGGCAAGTTCGACCAATACCTGCGCGACGTTCCCTATCTCGCCTGGAGCAGCGTGCTCGCCAGCCTGGTCAAGCAACTGCTGGCCGAACCGGAGGAGCGCCTGGCAGAGCTGCGCACGGCGCTGGACCGGGCACTGGCCGGTTACGGCGCGCTGATCGGCGAACTGGTGCCGGAGATCGAGCAGTTGCTCGGCCCGCAGCCCGGCCTGCCGGACGCCACGCCGGCCGAGGCCCAGGCACGCTTCGCGCGCGCCGTCTCCAGCTTCGTGGAGACCCTGGCGCGCGCGGAGCACCCGCTGGTGATCTTCATCGACGACCTGCAATGGGCCGATCTCGCCTCCCTGCAACTGCTGGAGACCCTGGCCGGGTCCGGCCGGGCGGCGCATCTGCTGATCCTCGGCGCCTATCGCGACAACGAGGTGGGACCGGGCCACCCACTCGCCGCCACCATCGCCCGGCTGACCGATGCGGGCCAGACGCCGACCCAGGTCGTCCTGCAGCCGCTCGGCGAGGCTGAGGTGCGGCGCCTGGTGGCCGATACCGTGCAGCGGCACGACGCGGAGGCGGCCGATCTCGGCGACCTCGTGCACCGCAAGACCGGCGGCAACCCCTTCTTCGTGCGCCAGTTCCTGGCCGACCTGGCGCGCAAGGACCATCTCGCCTTCGACCACGCGACCGCCGCCTGGCGCTGGGATCGCGGGGCGATCGAGGCCGAGCACTACACCGACAACGTCGTCGACTTCATGAGCGGGCGCATCGGCAGCCTGTCGCCCGACGCCCGCGCCGTGCTCGAATTCGCCGCCTGCCTTGGCGTCGGCTTCGACCTGCGCACGCTGGTCGGCCTGTCCGGCGAGACCTATTCGGCCGTGGCGCAGCGTCTGGACCGGGCAATGGCGGAGGGGCTGATCGTGCCGCTGGAGGCGGACTATCGCCTGGCCGTCACCCAGTCCGCGCTTGCCGAGCGGCGCGGCGCGGCGCCGACGATCAATCCCCGCTACCGCTTCCTGCACGACCGCGTGCAGGCCGGCGTCCATGACGGCATCGAGCCCGCGGCCAGGGCCCGGCTGCACCTGCGCATCGCGCGCAGCCTGCTCGCGCCTGCCGGACATGATGGCGGCGACGAGAATGCCATCGCCATCATGGATCATCTGCAGGAGTGCCTCGACCTGATCGAGGCGCGTCCGGAACGGCTGCGCTTCGCCCGGGTCTGCCTCGCCGCCTCCCGACGCGCGCTGGCATCGACCGCGGTCGGGCCGGCCGTGCGCTACGCTGCAATGGGGCGGCGCCTGCTGCCGGAGGACGCCTGGCAGGCGGAGCCGGCGCTGGCGGTCGCCATGGACCTGCAGGCCGCGGAGGCGAGCTACGTGGCGGAGCGCTTCGGGGACGCGCGCGAGATCGCCGGGGCTGTGCTCAAGCGGGCCACGCGGCGCGAGGACCGGGTGGCGGCCCACAACGTGCTGATCGGCATCGGCGTCGCCGAGAAGCGATTCGTGGATGCCACCGACTACGCCATCGGCGTGCTGGCACGCGAGCTGGGCGTGCGGCTGCCCCGCCGCCCCTCCATGGCACGCGTCCTGGCCGAGCTGGCGCGGACCAGGCAGGCGCTCGGCCGGCTCGACACGGCGGAGCTGCTGGCGCTGCCGGCGATGGGCGATCCCACCCGGCTCGACGCCATGGCGATGCTGATGAAGGCGGCGACCAACGCCTATTGGGGTAACCCAACCCTGGTGCCGCTGATCGCCGCCACCATGGTCCGGCTGTCGCGGCGGCACGGCAATACCGGGCTCAGCGCCTATGGTTACGCGCTGACCGGCATGGTGCTGACCAACGCCTTCGCCTCGGTGGCGCTCGGCTATCGGCTCGGCCGGCTGTCGATGGACCTGCTGGCACGCACCGGCGACCGCCACCTGATCGGCAAGACCGGTCTGCTCTGGCACGGCTTCATCCGGCACTCCAGCGACCCCTTGCGCGTCTGCGCCGCGGACGTGCTGGAATGCTACGACGCGGCGATGGACGCGGGCGACGTGGAGAACGCGGTCTATTGCGGCACTGTGGCCTATTACGCGGATCTGCTGTCGGGACGGCCGCTCGACTGGATCGCCACGCGCTACCAGGGCTATCTCGAGGCACTGCTGGGTTCGGCCCAGCGGCAGACCATCCTGGCGCTGAAGGTCTGGGTGCAGGTGGCGGCCAACCTGCGGGACCAGAACCGCGTCGAGCCGCAGGCGCGGGGCGCGCATGTCGACTGGCCGCACGAGCTGGAGGGCCTGCTGGCACAGCCCGGGGCCCAGACGACGATCGCCACGATCTGCGGCGGTCCCGGTCTGCTGGCCTTCCTGCTCGACGACCTGGCGGAGGCGGAGCGTCAGTTCGCGCTGCTCTACGAGCGCCAGAAGGCCGCCATGGGCCAGGCCTTCCTGAAGCCCTGCCTGGCGCTCTACGCGCTCGTCCTGGCGCGCAAGCGGGCGCGGGGCGTGGCGACGGCCGGCGATCGGCTACGCCTGCTCCGGCTCCGGCGGATGCTGGCCGGCTGGGCACGGCACAATCGCCACGACTACGCGGCCTTCCAGGACCTGCTGGCGGCGGAGCTGGCCTATGGCCGCGGGCTGACGGCGCGTGCCATGGCGCGCTGGGGTGATGCGATGGAGCGGGCGCGCGATTCGGGCTTCCTTTACCTCGAGGCCTGGGCCGCCGAGCGCTCCGCCCGTGCCCATGCCGAGGCCGGTCACACCGGCCTCGCCCGCCATCTCTGGGACCGGGCGCGTGCCGGATGGCAGCGCAGCGGCATGCTCGCCCGCCTGCGCCTGATCGACCGGCAGGAGGTCGGCGCCGAGGCGCCGGCGGCGGGTCATGGTGGACCGTTCCTTGCCGAGCAGGGCGACCGGGACGTCGAGTCCGTCCTCGAGGCCGTGCGCGCCGTCTCCGAAATCGTGGAGATCGACCGGCTGGTCGACCGGGTGTTGCGCATCCTCCTGGTCAGCGCCGGCGCCCGGCGC
>JAVKFF010000043.1:0-19930 GCA_040226215.1 Azospirillaceae bacterium | reverse complement strand
TCCGCCGTCGCCGTCACCTCGACCGGCACCGGGGCCGGCAACGGCGCCGGCGCGCTGGTCGAGGCGATGACCGCCGGCACCCCGCTGATCCACCTGACCGGCCAGATCGACAGCCCCTATCTCGACCGCGGCTGGGGCTTCATCCACGAGGCGCCGGACCAGCCGGGCCTGCTGAAGGGCTGCTCCAAGGCCTTCTTCCGCATCGCCCGGCCGGAGGAGGCGGTGCCGGTACTGCGCCGCGCCATCGCCACCGCGCTGGCGGCCCCCACGGGGCCGGTGTCGGTCGAGATCCCGATCGACGTCCAGAAGGCGGTGACGGGCGAGGCGTCCGGCGGCGACCCGCTGGCCGGACCGTCCGAGGACGACCGGCCCGACATCGCCCCGCTCGTCGCCGCGTTGCGGTCCGCCCGCCGGCCCGTGCTCTGGCTCGGTGGCGGTGCGCGTGGCGCGGCGCGGGCGGCGACTGCTCTGGCAGACCGGGGCGTGGCGATCGTCACCAGCGTGCAGGGCCGCGGCACGGTCGACGAGCGGCACGCCATGACGCTCGGCAGCTTCGCCGCGACACCGGCCAGCGAGGCGCTCTACCGAGAGAGCGACCTGATGATCGTCGCCGGCTCGCATCTGCGCTCCAACGAGACCCGCACCTACGCCGTGGCCCTGCCCGAGCGCCGGCTGCGCATCGACATCGACCCCGCGGCGGCGGAGCGCGGATATCCATCCGAGGCGCTGATCCTCGGCGACTGCGCGGACGTGCTCGCCCGGCTGGCCGACGCCCTGCCGGCCGACTGGCGGCCCGACGCGGGCTGGGCGGACAAGGTTGCAGCGGCCCGCGCCGCCAACCTCAACCGCCTGAAGGCGGAGGCCGGCCCCTATGCAGCGCTCGCCGAGGCGGTGACGGCAGCCATGCCGACGGACGGGATCTGGGTGCGCGATATCACGCTCTCCAACTCGATCTGGGGCAACCGGCTGCCGCCGGTCGACCGGCCCGGCCGCACGGTCCACGCGGTGGGCGGCGGCATCGGCCAGGGCCTGCAACACGCCATCGGCGCGGGCCAGGCGACAGGCCGGCCGGTGATCGCGCTTATCGGCGACGGCGGCTTCATGCTGAACCCGGGCGAGCTCGCCACCGCCATCGAAAGCGGCATCACGCTGGTCATCCTGCTGATGAACGACCGCGGCTACGGCGTCATCCGCAACATCCAGGACGCCGCCTATGGCGGCAGGCGCGGCTATACCGACCTGCTGTCGCCCGATTTCGCGGTGTTGGCCCGGGCCTTCGGCTGCGCCTACCAGGTCGTGACGGCGCTCGACGGCGTCGACGGGCTGATCGGCGCGGCGCTGGCCAAGGGCGGCACCACCGTCCTGGAGATCGACATGACGGCGATCGGACCCTTCGGCGTCACCTTCGCCGGACCGCCGGTCGGCGGCAAGTAGCCGGCCAGGCCCGCCGCCATGCAGTCCATCGGCATCATCGGCTATGGCGGGATCGCGCGCACGGCGATCGACCTTGTCCGGCGCTGCGAGGCCGGGCGCATCGCCGGCCTGCTGCTGCGCCCCGGCCGCGAGGCCACGGCGGCGGAAAGCGGGCTGCCGGTCTTCACCGACATGGTTGACCTGATCGTCGAGCGCCCCTCCGTGGTCGCCGAATGCGCCGGCCAGGAAGCCGTGCGCGCCTACGGTCCGGCCGTGCTGGCGGCCGGCATCGACCTGATTGTCATCTCGATCGGCGCCCTGGCCGATGCCCGCATCGAGGCGGCGCTGAGCAATGCCGCGCAGCGGGGCGGCGGCCAGCTCCTCCTGCCATCAGGCGCCATCGGCGGCATCGACGCGCTGGCCGCCATGCGCTTCGGCGGGCTCAGCAGCGTCGCCTACCGCTCGCGCAAGCCGCCGGCCGCCTGGGCCGGCAGCCCGGCCGAGGACGCGGTCGACCTCAAGGCGCTGAGCGAAGCCACCGTCTTCTACCGCGGCACGGCCCGGGAGGCGGCCCTGGCCTATCCCAAGAACGCCAATGTCGCGGCGACCGTGGCGCTGGCCGGCCTCGGCCTCGACCAGACCGAGGTCGAGATGATCGCCGACCCCAAGGTGCGGGGCAATGTGCACGAGATCGTTGCCGAGGGGGCGAGCGGGCGCTTCACCATCCAGCTCGAGGGCAGGCCGAGCCCGGACAATCCCCGCACATCGGCACTGACCGCGCTCAGCGTGGCGCGCGCCCTGATAAACCGCGACGCGGCGATCCAGATCTGACGAGCCCGAACCGATGACCCTACCGCACAGCATCTCCGTCGGCGGCATCGCCGGTGACATGAGCCCGATCTACGTCGCCGGCGAATGGCGCCATGGCAAGGGCACGCCCATCGAGTCGCGCTTCCCGGCCGACGGCACGCTGACCGCCACCGTCGCCGCCGCCTCCAAGGCGGATGTCGACGAAGCCGTCGCCGTCGGCAGGCAGGCGATGCGCGAGCCCGGCTGGGCCAACCTCAAGCCGCACGAACGCGCGGGATACCTCCACGCCATCGCCGAGGAGCTGAAGAAGCGGGCGGAGACCATCGCCCAGACCCAGACGCTCGACACCGGCAAGACGCTGACCGAGACGCGCGCCCTGGTGGCCAGCGCGGCCGGCACCTTCCGCTATTTCGCCGCCGCCCTCGAGACGCATGAGGAGGAGATCACCCCGCAGCGCGGCGACTACCTGACCATGAGCGTCCACGAGCCGATGGGCGTCATCGCCGCGATCACGCCGTGGAACTCGCCGATCGCCTCGGACGCGCAGAAGGTGGCGCCGGCCCTGGCGGCGGGCAATGCCGTGGTCCTGAAGCCATCCAGCTGGTCGCCGCTGGTCTGCCTGGAACTGGCCCGCGCGATCGAGGCCGCGGGCCTGCCCCGGGGCCTGTTCTCGGCGCTGCCCGGTTCCGGCGGCGAGGTCGGCGATACGCTGATCCGCCATCCCGACATCGCCAAGGTCTCCTTCACCGGCGGCACGGCGACCGGCAAGCGCATCGCCCATGTGGCGGCCGACAAGATGATGCCGGTCTCGCTGGAGCTCGGCGGCAAGTCGCCGACCATCGTCTTCGCCGACGCCGATGCCGAGCAGGCGGTCGCCGGCATCCTCTTCGGCATCTTCTCCTCTTCCGGCCAGTCCTGCATCGCTGGCTCGCGCCTCTTCGTCGAGGCGCCGATCTTCGACGCCTTCGTCGACCGCCTGGTCCGGGCGACCGAGGCGCTCAGGGTCGGTCATCCGCACGACCCGGCGACCCAGGTCGCCCCGCTGATCACCGCCGAGCACCGCGACTCCGTCGCGGGCCTTGTCGATGTCGCGCGCCGGGAGGGCGGCCGTGTGCTGACCGGCGGCGCCGCGCCCGAGGGGCCGGACTATGACCGCGGCACCTACTACCGGCCCACCATCATCGCCGGCCTCGGCAATGACAGCCGCACCGCGCGGGAGGAAATCTTCGGCCCCGTGCTCGTCGTCATGCCCTTCCGCGACGAGGACGACCTGATCGCCCAGGCCAATGACAGCGTCTACGGCCTAGCCTCGGGCATCTGGTCCTCGGACTACCGCCGCATCTGGCGCGTCGCGAGGCGGCTGGAGACCGGCATGGTGTGGATCAACACCTACAAGCAGTTCTCCATCTCCACCCCCTTCGGCGGCATCAAGGACAGCGGCATCGGCCGCGAGAAGGGACGCCTCGGCATCCGCCAGTACATGAACCAGAAGAGCCTCTATTGGGGTCTCGGCGACGGCCCGCTGCCCTGGGCGGGCCCGGTGCCGGACTAGCTGGAACGGCCTGGCGGGGCCCCGCCCCGCGCATCGGACACTTCCACCCAAAGGGGGGATGGATTATGCCATTTCCCCAGTGACCCTCAGTAGCGACAGCGGCGACCGCGCGCGCCTTTCGATCCAGCTCGTCGGCCCGGGGCGGATCAGCCTCGACGGCCGACCCGTCGCGCTGCGCTCGCGCAAGGCGGCGGCGCTGCTCTACTATCTGGCGGCCCATGCCGGCGATGCGGTGACCCGCGAGGCCCTCTGCGACCTGCTCTGGTCGCGGGTCGAGGGGGAGCAGGCGCGCGCCAGCCTGCGCCAGGCGCTGAGCCAGATCCGCCGCGCCCTGCCCCCAGCCCCGACCGTGTTGCGGGCCGACCAGGCCGCGGTCACCTTCGACCCCGCGAGCGCGGACATCGACCTTGCCGCCCTGCGCAGCGGCGACCTGCCGGCGTCGGCGGACGAGGGCTTGCTGACCGGCCTGCCCAATCTTGGCGAACCCTTCGACGACTGGCGCCAGCGCGAGACGGCCAGGGTGACCGAATTGCGCGCCGCCGCCGGCCGTCAGGCCCTCGACCGGGCGATCGCGGTGCGCGATGTCGACCGGGTACTGGCGCTGGCGGAGGTGCTGCTCGCCACCGATCCGGGTGACGAGGAAACCCATACCCGGCTGATCCGCTTCCATCTCGATCGCGGCGCGCTGGGCGCGGCGCTGAAGCAATACGAACGCTGCCGCAAGGCGCTGATGTCGGAGCTCGGCGTGCCGCCCTCCGACGAGATCGAGTCGCTGCATGCGGAGATCCGCGAGCGTCAGGAAAGCCGCGTCCGCGCGGGTCCGGATGCGGGCGCCGCACGCGGCGATGCCGCCGACTCCGGCGGCCTTCCGGTCGTTGCTGTCGCCAGCTTCGCCGATCTCGGCGACGGCGAGGCGGACGCCGTCTTCGCCCGCATCTTCGCCGCCGACCTCACCCAGGAGATCTCGCGCTTCCGCGGCCTGCGCGTGATCGCGCCCCACTCGCTGGAGGCGACCAGGGCGGCCGGCTGGGATCTGGTCGACGCGGCAAGGCGGCTCGGCGCCCGCTATCTGCTCGGCGGCAGCGTGCGGCGCGCGGAGGCCGGTGTCAGGGTGTCGGCGGAGATCATGGACGTGACCACGCGGCACGTGGTCTGGACACAGCGCTTCGCCGACCGGCTCGACGAGCTGCCGGCGCTCGAGGACGCGCTCGCCCGGGCCGTCGCCGGGGCGCTTGCGGTGCGTATCGACGAGGCGTTGCTGCGCGAGGCCCGGCCCAAGCCGCTCGGCGACCTCAACGCCTATGACTGCTGGCTGCGCGGCGTCGATCTCCTGCGCAGCGGCCGTCCGGAATCGCACACCCAGGCGCGGCTCCTGTTCAAGCGGGCGCTGGAGATCGACACCAGCTTCGCGCGCGCCTATGCCGGCCTTTCACTCACCCATTTCAACCAGTGGACCTGCCACGCCTGGGCCGATTGGCCGGCCAACGAACGCTATGCCCACGAATACGCCTCGATCGGCGTCGGCCTCGACGACACCGACCACGTCACACAGTTCATCCTGGGGCGCATCCTGCTCTACCGGCGCGATTTCGCGCGCGCCGAGCAGCACCTGCGGCGGGCGGAGATGCTGAATCCCAACGACGCCGACACGGTGATCCAGATCGCGCTCGGTCTCTGCTATCTGGGGGCGCACCAGGAAGCCGCCGACCTCGCCCGCCGCGCCGTGCGCCTCAACCCCTTCCACGACGACTGGTACTTCGTCTTCACCGCGACGCCGGCGCTGATGCAGGGGCGATACGCCGACGCGGTCGAGCAGGCGAGCCGGGCACCGGAGATCGCCACCGACCAGAGCGCCTTCATCGCCATCGCCCAGGCGGCCCAGGGCCTCGAACGGGAAGCCCGCCGCTCGATCGCCCGTTTCCGCACCGCGTTCGAGCGCAACATCACCTTCGGCCGGCCGGCCGAACCTGACGAGCCGGCCCGCTGGTTCTTCCACGTCAACCCGTTCCGCCGACCCGAGGACCGCACTGTCCTCGCCCAGGGCCTGCGCGCCGCCGGTCTCACCGTGCCGGAGGGTCTGGAGGGGTAAGCGGCCTTCGCGCTTCGCACCCGATGTTGCCGCCCGGCCCATCGAGGTTCCGGCTCTCCCCGAGGTCGGCCGGAACGACGGTGGTGGGTTGGGTGCGAAAACTAGGCCCGTCCTTCCGCACGAAGCGCGAGCGAAGATGCGGAACCTCGAGCCCGTCCTCGCGGGCGCCCAGCCTCGTCCCTACGCCGCCACGGCACGGCCAGCGGTATCACGCGCCCGCTTCAGGTAGTCCCAGCCCGACGCGCTCGTCGGCTTGACCGAGATGCTCTCCTCCGCCAGGGCCCGGGCCAGCGCGAGGCGGCCGCTCCTGAGCGCCGCCTCGAGCAGTGTCAGGTCGAGCAGGTCGCGCTGCGCGTGGCTGCCGCCGTAACGCGCCGCGATGTTGCGCACCGGACGCAGCAGGTCGACCGTGCGGGCATAGTCGCCGGCGCCGAATGCCTGGATGGCCTGCGTCACCGGCCGGCCGACATCGCGGGTGAACATCGCGTTGTCGTCGCCGCCGGCCACCGCCCGCTCCTGGGTCTCCAGAAGCGCCCGGGCATCGTCGGCGCGGCCGGCGCCGACAAAGGCCATCATCGCGTGGGCGTCGTTGAAGGCGTAGTTGCCCGCCCTGGCGAAGGGCTGCCAGAGATCGGCCACCGTGTGCCAGCGCTCGCCCAGGTCGATGCCCCGCAGATGCAGGCGCCAGAGCAGGGCCGAGGCGTCGACGAGGTCGAGGATCATGGCGGACCGGGATCCATGGATCGGCCCGTCGAACAGTGCCAGAACGGCATCGACGTCGCCGCGATCGAGGTGGAACAGCGCCAGGTGCCACCAATTGTGCACGGCAAAGAAATTGTCGCGCGACCAGGCATCGGTGTCCGCCCGCATCCAGGCGATGCCGTCCGCGATGCGGCCCTGCATCTCCATGACATGGGCGACGGCGTGCTGGGCCCAGGCGTCCCGCGGCTCGACGGCGATGGCGGTGCGCCCGGCCTTCTCGGCGGCGGCGTAGTCGGCGGTCTCCTCCAGCCCGAAGGCGTGCATGGCCAGCATCGCGTGATAGCCCGCCATCCCCTCGTCCCAGCGCCGGATGGCACGGCCGATTCGGTCGCGCAGCATGCGGCTGTCGCCAGTGTAGAAGTCGATAAGGTGGCCGACCTGCAACGCCACGATGTCATGGGGATGTTCCGCCGTGACATCCTCGAGCGCCCGTCCGGCCTCGCGCCAGCGGTTCTCCAGCAGCGCGGCGACGGCCGCCCGATGGCCGGCCTCGCGGCCTGTCAGGGACCGGCCGGACATCGCTTCGTAGCTTTTACGTGCTTCCGGAAAGCCGTCGGGCTCCGTGCCCAGCAGGAAGAGATAGGCGCGAAGCGCCTGCGCCATGGCGAATCCCGGCGCCTCGGCGATGACGCCGTCGATGGTGGCGACCGGATCGCCGCGATAGAGGCGGAACTGATCGAGCGCCCGGTCGTAGCCGTCGACCGCATCGGCGGTGGCGCCGCTCAGCGGGTGGCCCCATTGGTCCTTGGTCATGTCTTCGGTCCTTCTCGGATTGGCGTTGAGGTCGGGTCGACACCCCGCGTTCCTTGCCTGTTGCGGTGGATAGACCGACGGCGTCAACGCAGGTCCGATCGCGGCGTGAACGCGGCGTGAAAAATGCCGCATGCCGACGGCGGGAGCCATCCGCCCTTGCGAGTTGCATCGCGCCGGCCGGCGGGGATAGTGTCGCTGCAGCCAGAAAATCGACGATCTCGGAGGAACACCGACCATGACCTCGACCGCCCCCTACCGTGCCGACGAGGTGGGCAGCCTGCTGCGTCCGAAGGCCGTGAAGGATGCCCGAACGGCCCATGCCGCCGGTAAGCTCGACGACGAAGGCCTCAAGAAGGTCGAGGACGAGGCGATCCGCGATGCGGTCGCGCACCAGGAGCGGGTCGGCCTGAAAGCGGTGACCGACGGCGAGTTCCGGCGCGCCTTCTGGCATTTCGACTTCCTCGGCGGCCTCGACGGCGTCTCCATGCAGGAGGGCCTGCCCGGCATCCAGTTCACCGGCGTGCAGACCAAATCCGTCGGCCTCGTCATCGACGGCAAGGTCGGCTTTTCCGACCACCCGATGCTCGACCACTTCCGGTTCCTGAAATCGGTCGCCACGGTCGAGCCGAAGATGACCATTCCCGCGCCTTCGGTACTGCATTTCCGCGGCGGGCGCGAGAAGATCTCCCGGGAGCACTATCCCGAACTCGACGCCTTCTTCGCCGATACCGCCGAGGCCTACGCAAAGGCGGTCAAGGCCTTCTACGATGCCGGCTGCCGCTACCTGCAGTTCGACGACACGGTCTGGGCGTATCTCTGCTCGGAGGCGGAGCGCCAGAAGGTGCGCGACCGCGGGGAGGATCCCGATGCCCTGCCGGCGATCTATCGCGACATGATCAACCACGCGCTCACCGCCAAGCCCGACGACATGGTGATCACCACCCATGTCTGCCGGGGCAATTTCCGCTCGACCTGGATCTCCGAGGGCGGCTACGAGCCGGTGGCGGAGATCCTGCTCGACCAGTGCCAATACGATGGCTACTTCCTGGAATACGACACCGAGCGGGCCGGCGGTTTCGAGCCGCTGCGCTTCCTGCCCAAGGGCAAGAAGCGGGTCGTGCTCGGCCTCGTTACCTCGAAGTTCGGTGATCTGGAGCCGACCGACGCCATCGAGGCACGGATCGAGGAAGCCACGCAGTTCGCCCCGCTCGATCAGTTCTGCCTCAGCCCGCAATGCGGCTTCGCCTCGACCGAGGAGGGCAACGAGCTGACCGAGGATGATCAGTGGGCCAAGCTGAAGCTTGTGGTCGACACGGCGAAGCATGTCTGGGGCGAGGTTTAGCCGACCCGCCCCGCCGGCGAACGCCAGGCGCGAGGATCCATGCAGGTCGACACACCGGAGCTGAGGCGGCTGCGCGTCGACCAGGTCGGCAGCCTGTTGCGCCCGCAATCGCTGATCGACGCCTTCCTGGCCTTCGGCCGGGGGGAGATCGACGATGCCGCGCTGGCCGTGGCCCAGGATGCCGCCATCGCCGACGTCATTGCCCGGCAGGAGCAGGCAGGCCTGCCGGTCCTGACCGATGGTGAATACCGGCGGCTCAACTGGCAGGTCAGCTTCGCCGAGGTTGGGGGCTGGGACCTGTCGGCGGGGTCCTGGCGGGCCTTCCTCGCCAACCCGACGCTGGTCGGCGCGCACGAGAAGCCGCTCAGCAAGGGCGACGACGCGGTGGTCAGCTTCCGGGTACCGGCGACCGGCCGCCTGGCGCTCGGGCGCAATTTCCCGCTCGCTGAGTTCGATTTCGCCCAGAACCTGACCGAACGGCCCGTCAAGGCGATGCTGATGGGGCCCGATCGGGTGGCGCAGATGTGCGACATTCCGGGCTCCGCGCCCCACTACGCCGATGCCGGGGCGTTCCTGGCCGACGTCGTCGCCATCCAGCGGCGCATGGTCGGCGAACTGGTCGAGGCCGGCTGCGCCTATGTCCAGCTCGACGAGCCCAGCTACACCGGCTATGTCGACCCCGAGACGCTGGCCCGGCTGGAGGCCGCCGGCGAGGATCCGGTGGCCAATCTGGAGCGCGCCATCGCCGCCGACAACGCGGTCATCGACGGTCTGGCGGGACGCGCCGTCTTCGGCCTGCATGTCTGCCGCGGCAACCGCGCCAGCATGTGGCACCGCGAGGGCACCTACGACGCCATCGCCGAGCGCCTGCTGACCGGCCTTCGCTTCGACCGCCTGCTGCTGGAATATGATAGCGAACGGGCCGGCGGTTTCGAGCCGCTACGCTTCGTGCCCAAGGGCGCGGCCGGTCCCACGGTCGTGCTCGGGCTGATCACCACCAAGCATGGCGCGGTGGAGAAGCCCGACGACCTCGTCCGCCACATCGAGGATGCCGCGCGTTTCGTGCCCGTCGATCAGCTTGCGCTGAGCCCGCAATGCGGCTTCGCCTCCGGCATCGCCGGAAACATGCTCGGAACCGACGCGCAGTGGCGCAAGCTGGAGGTGTTGCTGGAAACAGCTGAGCGTGTCTGGGGCTGACGCCGCTCAGGGGCGGTATCACTACCGGCCCAGCCCGGCCGCGCGAGGTTCCGGCTCTCGCTGACGCTCGGCCGGAACGACAGTGGTGGGTTGGGTGCGAAATCAAGGCCCGTCGTTCCGCACGCAGCGAAGCGGAGATGCGGAACCCCGAGCCCGTCCTCGCCGTCAGACCCGCCCCTCCATGGCCGCGTCGAAGAGGCCGAGCGCGGCGTCGACGGTGAGTGGAACCGGGTTGCCGCCGGCGGTGGGATCGACGACGGCCATCTCGGCGATCAGCTGGCGGTTCTCCACACCGACGCCGAGACCCGCCAGCGTGTGCGGCACACCGACCCGCTGGCGCAGAGCCAGGACCGCCGCCATGAACCCGTCGAAACCGCCGGCGATGCCGAGCCATGCCGCCAGCCGGCCCAGCTTGCCCTCGATCGCCGGCCGGTTGAAGGCCAGCACATAGGGCATGAACACGGCGTTGGTCATGCCGTGATGGGTGTCGTGCAGCGAGCCCACCGGGTGCGACATCGAATGGATGGCGCCGAGGCCCTTCTGGAAGGCGATTGCGCCCATGGCGGCGGCGCTCATCATGTGGCCGCGCGCCTCGAGGTCGCCGCCATCGGCCAGCACGCGCGGCAGGTTCTCGAAGACCAGGCGCATGCCCTCGACCGCGATGCCCTCCGAAAAAGGATGGTAGGCGGGCGCGCAATAGGCTTCCAGCGCATGGGCCAGCGCATCCATGCCGGTACCTGCGGTGATGAAGGGCGGCATGCCCACCGTCATCTCGGGATCGCAGATCACCACGGCCGGCATCATCCGGGGGTGGAAGATCACCTTCTTGGTGTGGGTGGCGGCATTGGTCAGCACGCCGGCGCGGCCGACTTCCGAGCCGGTGCCGGCCGTCGTCGGCACGGCGACGATGGGGGCGATGGCGTCGGCATCGGCCCTCGTCCACCAGTCGCCGATATCCTCGAAATCCCAGACCGGCCGCGTCTGTCCCGCCATGAAGGCGATCAGCTTGCCGAGGTCGAGACCGCTGCCGCCACCGAACGCGACGACGCCGTCATGGCCGCCCTCGCGGAAGGCGGCGACGCCGTCATCGAGATTGGCGTCGACCGGGTTCGACTTCACTTCCGCGAACAGTCCGGGCGCCATGCCGGCACCGCGCAGCACGTCGAGGGCGCGCTCGGTGATCGGTGCCGCGGCCAGGCCCCTGTCGGTGACCAGCAGGGGCCGGTCGATGCCGGCGGCCCGGCAGGCCTCGGCCAGTTCGGAGATGCGCCCGGCACCGAAGCGGATCGCCGTCGGATAGCTCCAGTTGGCGATTGGGGTGGTCATCGGCCCGGTCTCACAGCGTGTGGCGCAGATGGAAGGCCTTGGGCTGGGTCAGCAGGTGATAGCCGATCTCGCCCATCGCCGCGCCCTTGCCCGTCTCCTTCACGCCGGTCCAGACCAGCGCCGGATCGACGTAATCGCAACGGTTCATGTAGAAGAGCCCGGTCTCGACCCTCGACCCGATCGCCTTGGCGCGCTCGACATCCGAGGTCCAGACCGAGGCCGTCAGGCCGTAGGCGCTGTCGTTCATCAGGGTGACCGCCTCGTCGTCGGTCTTGACCTTCATGATGCCGACGATGGGCCCGAAGCTCTCCTCGCGCATCACCGACATCTGGTGGTTCACGTTCACCATCACCTGCGGGCTGAGATAGGGCGAGCCCTCCCGGTCCAGCTTGAAGCGGCGCTGGTCGATGCAGGCTTTCGCCCCCTTGCGCAGCGCCTCGACGGTCTGCTCGCGGATCTGCTCGGCAAAGCGCGCCTGGGCCATGGGGCCGAGCGTCGTACCCTCCGCCAGCGGATTGCCGAGCGTGTACTGGCTGGTCAGCTCGACGAAGCCGGTGACGAAATCGTCATAGACCGCCTCGTCGACATAGATGCGCTCGATGCCGCAGCAGCACTGGCCGGAATTGTAGAAGGCGCCGTCCACCAGGTTTGCGATCGTGCCCTTCAGGTCGCAGTCGGGCAGCACATAGGCCGGGTCCTTGCCGCCGAGTTCCAGGCCCATGGTCATGAAGGTGCCGGCGGCTGCCTTCTCGATCGCCCGGCCACCGGCGACGGAGCCGGTGAAATTGACATGGTCGATCTTGCCGGAGCCGAGCAGCGCCTCGGTCTGCCCATGCGACAGCACCAGGTTCTGGAACAGGCCCTTGGGCAGACCCGCCTTGTCGAAGGCCTCTTGCATGCGCTCGCCGACCAGAAGGGTCTGGCTGGCGTGCTTCAAGAGCACGGCGTTGCCCGCCATCAGCGCCGGCACGATGGTGTTGGTCGAGGTGAGATAGGGATAGTTCCAGGGCGCGATCACCAGCACGATGCCCATCGGCGTGCGCTCGACATAGCGGGTGAAGCCCGGCCGATCCGTCGCCTCCACCGGCGCCAGCGCCGTCTCGGCGATCTTCACCATGTGGCGCACGCGCTCCTCCACGCCGCCCTTCTCGCCGCCATAGCGCACCGGCCGTCCCATCTGCCAGGCGAGCTCGGTGGTGATCTCGTCGTTCATGGCGAGGAGCGCGTCGAGGAAGGCGAGACAATAGCGGCCGCGCTCGGCGATGGGCAGGCGCGCCCACTCCGCCTGCGCCTGGCGGGCGCGGCTGATCGCGCCCTCGAGCTGCTGGTCGGTGGCGACCGGACGCTCGACGTAGATCGAGCCGTCGACGGGTGAGACGAGTTTGACCGTGTCGGTCATCGCGTGCCTGCCTTTCCTTCGGGCCTGTGCGGGGTCGGGTGACGGCGGAACCTCGAGGCTCTCAGTAGCGCTCGAAGCCCCGCTTCAGCTCCCAGTCGGTGATGCGCCGGTCGTATTCGTACTGTTCCCAGCGCGCGGTGTGGACATAGTGATCGATCGCCTCGTCGCCAAAGGCGGCGCGCATCATCTTCGATTTGTCGAGCAGTGCCGTCGCCTCGCGCAGGGTCTTGGGGATCTGCTTCAGCCGCTTGCCGTGATAGGCGTCGCCGACGAAGGCGGGCCCCAGGTCCAACTCCTCCTCGATGCCGGCGAGCCCGGCGGCGATCAGGGCGGCGAAGGCGAGATGCGGGTTGAGGTCGGCCCCGCCGATGCGGCATTCGCAGCGGATCGCCTTCGTGTGCTCGCCGCACAGCCGGAAGCCGGCGGTGCGGTTGTCGTTCGACCAGACGATGTTGGTGGGCGCGAAGGTGCCGGTCTGCTGGAAGCGCTTGTAGGAGTTCACGAACGGCGCCAGGAAGTAGCTGATCTCGCCAGCATATTTCAGCTGCCCGGCCATGAAGCGGCGCATCAGCGCCGACATGCCGTGCTCGGCATCGGGGTCCAGGAACAGCGGCGTCTTGCCGTCCCGGCTCCACAGCGAGGCATGGACATGGCAGGACGACCCGGCAAGGTCGTAGTGCCACTTGGCCATGAAAGTTACAGCCTTTCCAAGGCCGTGCGCGATCTCCTTGATGCCGTTCTTCATGATGACATGGCGGTCGGCCATGGTCAGCGCGTCGGCATAGCGGACGTTGATCTCCTCCTGGCCCGGCCCCCATTCGCCCTTGGAGTTTTCGACCGGGATGCCGGCGCCCTGCAGGCCGGTGCGCACCGCCTGCATCACCCCCTCCTCCTTCGTCGTGGCGAAGACGAGGTAGTCCTCGATGTACTCGCTGGCCGTGTCGAGGCCCTCCCAGCGCTTCTCCCGGGCGCTGCGATAGGTCTCGTCGAAGAGGTAGAATTCGAGCTCCGAGGCGCAGTAGGCCATCATGTCCATGGCCTCGAGGCGGGCGACCTGCCGCTTGAGGATGCCGCGCGGACTGTGCGGCAGGTCGTGATGGTGGTGGTCCTGCACGTCGGCCAGTACCAGGGCCGTGCGCGGCAGCCAGGGGATGCGCCGCAAGGTCGCCATGTCCGGCGTCATCACGAAGTCGCCATAGCCCTTGCCCCAGTTGGCGATCTCGTAGCCCGGCACCGGCTCCATGTCGATGTCGTTGGCCAGCAGGTAGTTGCAGCCATGGGTCTCGGCATGGGCGGTGGCCACGAAATGCTCCGCCTGGAAGCGCTTGCCGACGAGACGCCCGAACATGTCGACGAAGCACAGGACGACCGTGTCGATCTCGCCATTGGCGACAGCCGTCGAGAGATCGTCGAAGGACAGCGGCGCGCTCATGCGGAACCTCCTGGATTGGCGGGAAAACGGCGCGGACCGGCGCCACCGTCGACTTGCACGGGGAAGCGGGGCCGGGTCAAGCTGAACGCGACTCCGGCGTTGCCACCGCCACGTCCTCCGCCAGGGATTGCAGGCAGACACCGAGCAGCCGGGCCCACCAGTCCTGCTGCGCCGGCGTGGCGATTTCGTCGTTGCGGATCTCCACCATGGCGCTGGCGATGCCGTGGCGCTCCCCGTGGGTTTCCAGCGTGTGGTAGACGCCGTCAGCCGGCGCGTAGGGTTCGTTCGCCCCCACCTCGAAGCTGGGATGCGCCTGCGTGATTGCCGCGATCAACGGCGCCGAGAGCCTGGTGTCCATGCCGAACAGGATGCCGACCTGCCAGGGTCGCCGATGGCCGTGGAAGACCGGCGTGAAGGAGTGGATCGAGACCAGAACCGTCGGCCGGCGGGCGGCGAGACGCCCGGTGACCAGGCGTTCGATGGCGGCGTGGAAAGGTCGGTGCACCGCCTCGATACGGGCGCGCCGGTCGGTATCGGCCAGGCCCTGGTTCCCCGGAATCGCCGTCGCCTCGCTCATCGTCGGGATCAGGTCGGGCGCATCGAAGGCCCGGTTGCAGTCGATCACCAGGCGGGAGACAGTCGGGTGGACGAGCGGCGCGTCGAGCAGGTCAGACAGGATCTCCGCCACCGGCAACGCCCCCGGATCCCAGGCGATGTGACGGTCAAGCTCGGCTGCCGGCAGGCCGAGGCGATCGAGCTGCGGCGGCACGAAATTGACGGCATGGTCGCAGAGCAGCACCACCGGGCTCCGGCCCTCGGGCCGGATCACGACGGGTTCGTAGCGGTCGAGCGCGGGCGGCGCCATCGATTGTCGGCCTCTGCAGCCTCGAGGAGGTCGGGATGGACGCCGCCATCGCCAGGATAAGGCTTGCTGCCCAGGATTCCCGGGCGCCACGCCGGGTGCAAGGGTTGATGGAGCCATCCCCACCTGTCAACCGCGCCGACGCGCAACCCGGACCCGACGCCGGGCGCAGGCGAGCGGCATGGGCGATATCGGCCAGGCCACCGCCCCCGGGGTTGACCGGGCATCGCCCCTCGTCTGTTATCGGCGGACGCGATCCGGCGCGGAGGGCCGCCACGTGACCATGCGATTGTCGACCAGAACGCCATGCGCCGGGTGAAGCGCATCCTGCCGCGCGGCGGACGGTATTCGGCCCTCGCCGTACTGCGCCACGGGCTCGCCGGCAATCGCGGCTGGCCCGCCGTCTGGCGCGAGCCGGAGCCGAAGCCGGCCTATGACGTGGTCATCGTCGGCGGCGGCGGCCACGGCCTGTCGACCGCCTTCTATCTCGCCCTCAACCACGGGATCACCAAGGTCGCGGTGATCGAGAAGGGCTATCTCGGCGGCGGCAATGTCGGGCGCAACACGACCATCGTGCGTTCCAACTACATGATGGACGGCAACACCCAGTTCTACGAGCACTCCCTCAAGCTCTGGGAGAGCCTGTCGCACCAGCTCAACTACAACGTCATGCTCTCCCAGCGCGGCCACGTGGCACTGGCCCATTCGCCCGACCAGCTCGACATCTATGCCAGGCGGGCGAATATCATGCGTCTCAACGGGATAGACGCCGAACTTCTCGACCGGGACGAAATCGCCAAGCTCATCCCGCATGTCGATCACTCCGAGAATGCCCGCTTTCCCGTGCACGGCGCCATCATGCAGCCGCGCGCCGGCACTGCGCGGCATGACGCCGTCGCCTGGGGCTATGCCAGAGCGGCCGACGCGCTGGGCGTCGACATCATCCAGAACTGCGAGGTCACCGACTTCCTGTGGGCCGGCGAGCGCGTCGCCGGCGTCAGGACCACGAATGGCGACATCGCCGCCGGGCGCACCGGCCTCTCGGTCGCCGGCTCGACGACATTGTTGGCCAACAAAGCCGGGTTGAGGCTGCCGATCGAAACCCACGTGCTGCAGGCCTTCGTCACCGAAGGGGTGAAACCGCTGCTCGACCATGTGCTGATCTACGGCATGGATCATTTCTATATGAGCCAGTCCGACAAGGGCGGCATGGTCTTCGGCGGCTATCTCGACGGCTACAACTCCTACGCCCAGCGCGGCAACCTGCCGGTCATGCGCGACGTGGCGGAGGCCGCCATCGCCGCCCTGCCCGCCGTCTCCCGCCTGCGCCTGCTGCGCCAGTGGGGCGGGCTGATGGACCAGACGCCCGACGGCAGCCCGTTCATCACCAGGACGCCGATCGATGGCCTGTACCTGAACGCCGGCTGGAACTACGGGGGCTTCAAGGCGGTGCCCGCCGCCGGCTGGTGCTTCGCCCACACCATCGCCAACGACGCGCCCCACAAGCTCAACGCCGCCTTCACGCTCGACCGCTTCGCCCAGGGCCGGCAGATCGACGAGTTCGGCGTCGGCCCCTACAATTTCCGGCAGTAGGGGGTGAGAGATGTTGCAGATCCCCTGCCCCTTCTGCGGCCCGCGCGACCATGCGGAGTTCACCTATGGCGGCGATGCCGGCGTGACGCGTCCGGAGATGGACTCCGACGACCTGGGCGCCTGGGTCGACTACGTCTTCATCCGCGACAACCCGCGCGGACCGCACCGCGAGTTCTGGCACCACGTCCATGGCTGCCGGGAATGGCTGGTGGTGGAGCGCGATACCGCCAGCCACGCCATTCTCGGCGCCCACAGAGCACGAGACAGGCGGGCACGCGAAGGGCGGCGGGAATGACCGGCTTTCGTCTGCCCACGGGCGGCCGCATCGACCGCTCCCGCCCCATCGACTTCCGCTTCGACGGCCGGACCTATTCCGGCTTCGCGGGCGACACGCTGGCCTCCGCCCTCATGGCCAATGGCGTGCGCCTCGTCGGCCGCAGCTTCAAGTATCACCGGCCGCGCGGCATTGTCGGCTGGGGGGTGGAGGAACCCAACGCCCTGGTCACCATCGGCGAGGGCGCGGCGGCGGTCCCCAACCTGCAGGCGACCATGGTCGACCTGGTGCCGGGTCTCGTGGCGCGCAGCCAGAACCGCTGGCCCTCCCTCGGCTTCGATCTGATGGCCGCCACCGGCCTGTTCGCCCGCTTCCTGGGGGCCGGCTTCTACTACAAGACCTTCATGGGCCCGACGCGCGGCGCCTGGATGGCCTATGAGCCGCACATCCGCCGCGCCGCCGGCCTCGGCAAGGCGTCCCGCGATCCGGACCCGGCCGAATACGAGATCGTCCACGAGCACACCGACGTCCTGGTCGTCGGCGCCGGCCCGGCGGGGATGGCCGCTGCCCTTGCGGCGGCCGACGCCGGGTCGGACACGCTACTTGTCGAGCAGATGGCGGAGCCGGGTGGCCAGCTGCTGGCCTCCTGCGCGGGCAGCGCCGAGGACACCTGGCGCCGCGCCGCGCTGGACCAGGCGGCGGCGCCGAACCTGCGCCTGCTCACCCGCACCACCGCGATCGGCCTCTACGACGGCAATGTGGTCGGTCTGCTGGAGCGGGTCGGCGGCACCGGAGCATTGGTCCGGGAGCGCCTGCGCATCGTCCGCCCTGGCCGCGTCGTGCTGGCGACCGGCGCCATCGAGCGGCCGATGCTGTTCGCCGACAACGACCGGCCGGGCGTGATGCTGGCCGGCGCCGTCCGCCATTTCGTCAACCACGCCGCCGTGGCGCCGGGCCGCCGCGTGCTCGTCGCCACGGACAACGATTCGGCCTACCCCCTCGCCTTCGACCTGGCGGCGGCGGGTGTCGAGGTTGTCCTGGCCGACCGGCGCGAGCGGCCGCCCGACGCGCTCGTCGAGCGGGCGGCGGCGGCCGGCATCGATCTGCGCCGCGCCGCCACGCCGCGCGCCGTCAGCGGCCGGCGGGGCGTGCGCGGGATTGAGATCAGGGGGCCTGACGGCACCGTCCACGTCGCCTGCGACACGGTCGCCTGCGCCGGAGGCTGGACGCCGGTCGTGCATCTCGCCTCGCATCGCGGCGCGAAGCCGGTCTTCGACGCCGCGCTCGACGCCTTCGTGCCCGGCCCGCCCGAGGACGGCATCGCCTGCATCGGTGCCATGATGGGTGTCTACGACACCGCCGAGGCGATCGCGCAGGGCGAGCGCGCCGGTCTCGCTGCCGCCGGCAGGGCCGCCCGCCGCGCCAGGTCGCGCCTGCCGGCGGTCTCGGCTCTCGCGGGCGGCGACGTCGCATCGCCCTCGGGCCTGCCGGTCCTGCCGGCGGGCGCCGATGCCGCGACGGTCTTCCTCGACCAGCAGAACGACGTCACCGCCAAGGACGTGATCCAGGCCCAGGCCGAAGGCTACCGCTCGCCCGAGCACACCAAGCGCTACACCACGCTGGGCATGGCCACTGACCAGGGAAAGACAAGTAACATCAACGCCCTGAAGGTGATCGCTGAGGCGCGAGGCGAGACCTTCGGTGTCATGGCAACGACCACCTTCCGCCCGCCCTACACACCGCTCACCCTGGGCGCGCTGGCCGGGCGCAATGTCGGCCGCAACAAGCTGCCCGAGCGGCTGACGCCGATGCATGACTGGCACCTCGCCAAAGGCGCCCGGATGATCGAGACCGGTCTGTGGATGCGCCCCTGGTTCTACCGCTGGGCGGGGGCGGAGGTCGGCGCGGCCTATGTCGGGGAGATGATGCAGGTGCGCGAGCGCTGCGGCATCGCCGACATCTCGACGCTGGGCAAGATCGACGTCGTCGGACCCGACGCCGCGGAATTCCTCAACCGGGTCTACGTCAACGGCTGGAAGGGGCTCGCGGTCGGCCGCGCGCGCTACGGCCTGATGCTGCGCGAGGACGGCATCGTCTTCGACGACGGTACCACCTCGCGCCTCGCCGAGGACCGCTATTTCATGACCACCACCACGGCGAATGCCGGCCCGGTCCTGAACCACCTGGAGTTCTACCTGGAAGCCGTCTGGCCGGAGCTCGCGGTCCACGTCACCTCCGTCAGTGACCAGTGGGCCGCCATGGCCGTCGCGGGTCCACGGAGCCGCGCGGTGCTCAGGGCCGCCTTCGCTGATCTCGATGTCTCCAATGCCGCCCTGCCCCATATGGGCGTTCTGGAAGGCGCGGCCGACGGCATGCCGTTGCGCATCCTCAGGCTCAGCTTCTCCGGTGAGCGGGCCTACGAGGTCTACACGCCCGCCGGCTTCGGGCTGGCTATCTGGGAACGGCTGATCGCCGCCGGCGCGCCGTTCGATCTCAAGCCCTACGGCATCGAGGCGATGGGCGGGCTCAGGATCGAGAAGGGCCATGTCGCCGGGCCGGAGCTCGACGGCCGCACCACCCTGCGCGACCTGGGACTGGAGCGCATGGGCAGCACCAAGAAGCCCTATCTCGGCGACGTCATGGCCCGCCGCCCGCATCTGACCGACACCAGGCGTCCCCGCCTCGTCGGGCTCGACCCGATCGACCCGGCGAAAAGGCCGCGCGGCGGCGCCATCCTGTTCTTCGAGGACGAAATGATCGCCGGCCACGGCCGCGGCCACGTCACCTCGGTCACCTACTCGCCGACGCTGGGCCGGCACGTGGCGCTGGGCCTGATCGAGGGCGGTGCGGAAGCGCATGGCCGCATCGCCGTCGCCTCCTATCCGGTGAAGGAGGAGTTCGCCCTGGTCCGCGTCGTCGACCCGGTCTTCCTCGACAAGGAGGGCAAGCGCCTTGCGGACTGAGCCGGTTTCTCCCTTTGGTGCGGGCGAGGACGCCCTGCTGCTCGGTCCCGCCGATGCCCCGCTCCTGCGCGTCGCCGAGAAACCCTTCGCCGCGCTGTGGGAGGCGGGGTTCCTTTCCGACCCGGCTGCGGAGACGGTCGACAGCCTCGCCGGCGAGGGCTGG
>JAVKFF010000042.1:0-20595 GCA_040226215.1 Azospirillaceae bacterium | reverse complement strand
CCGCCCTCCCCCGGTCTCAGTTCACGGTCACCCAGCGCAGCATCACGTAGTTGTCCGAGCGCAGATGCGCGTCGATGTTCGAGCGCATCGCCCAGACGAGCGGCTGGTGGTAGAGCCGGATGTCCGCCACGTCGTCGCGCGCGATGGTCAGCGCCTCGCGATACAGCTCGGTGCGCGTCGCCGGGTCGAGTTCGACCGCCAGCGCGGCGACCGCCGCGTCGAGGTCCGGGTTGGAGTAGAGCCCGAAATTGACCTGGCCGGCCGGCGGCTCGCGCGTCAGCAGGTTGGAGAAGAGCAGGTCCTGGGTGTCGAGCTGCCCGGTGGTCAGGCCGATGATGTAGAACGAAGTGTCGAGGTCCAGCAGGCGCTGGAAGTAGACGTTCCGCTCCACCGAGTCGACCGTCACCGTGACGTCGATCTGGGACAGGAAGGAGGCGATCGCCCGGCACACCTCGGTGTCGTTGATGTAGCGGTTGTTGGGGCAGAGCAGCGCGACCTGGAAGCCGTCGGCGAAGCCGGCCTCCGCCATCAGTTCCTCGGCCCGCGCGATGTCGGCAGCCGGCCGCACGTCGAGGTCTTCCTGGTAGCCGCCGATGCCGGGGATCGAGACGGTGGCGGCCGGCACGCCGTAGCCGCGCATCACCCGCTCCAGGATGGCCTCCACGTCGATGGCGTGGACGAAGGCCTGGCGCACGCGCAGATCCTGGAAGGGATTGACGTCGAGCGGGTTGCCCTCATTGTCGAAGATGTGCGGGCTCGGCACGCGCGACTGGTCGAGGCCCAGCAGCATGGTGCGCAGCTCCAGCCCCTGCTCGATGGCGATGTTGGGATCGGATTCGAGGCGCGGCAGGTCCTGCAGCGGCGCGTCGATGATCAGGTCGACCTCGCCGGACAGCAGCGCCGCCACGCGGGTGGGCGCGGACTGGATCTGGGTGTAGACGGCGCGGGTCACGTTGCCCTCGTTCTCGTCCCACCAGTCCTCGTTGCGCTCCAGCACCGTGCGCACGCCGACCTCGCGCTCGACGAGGACGTAGGGTCCGGTGCCGTTGGCGTTGCGGACGGCGTAGTTCTCCTCCGTCTCCTGAATGTCGGAGACCTCCACGGCGTCGTTCGCCTCGGCCCATTCCTGGTCCATGATCAGCACGACCGAGAGCTTGGCCGGCAGCAGCGGGTCGGCCGCCCCGGTCGTCACCTCGACCGTGTAGTCGTCGATAACCGCGACATCGGTGATGCTGGCCAGATAGCCGGCGAACTGGTGGCCCGGCCGGGCGCGGTTGATGGAGAAGGCGACGTCATGCGCGGTCAGCGGCTGGCCCTCGTGGAAGGTCACGCCCTCGCGGATCGCCAGGCGCCAGACCGTATCGGAGACCGGCTCCCAGCTCGTCGCGATGCTCGGCACCAGGTTGAGATCCCGGTCCCGGCCGATCAGCGGATCGTAGATCTGATGCTGGATCATCAACGTCAGCTGCTCGTTCATCGCGTGCGGGTCGAGGGTCCGGGGATCGCCCTGGCTGGCGTAGTGGAACTCCTCCGCCGGCGCGATGCCGGTGGTCAGGGCGGCGACGAGAACGCCGAGACCGAGCTTGGATGCAAGGGAACCGGGCAAAGTGACCATGAGCGCCTCCTCTACGGGCCGACCGCAGGACGCTGGGCCGGTGATTGCTGACATGGACCGCGGGACCAGAAATGACCATTCGATCACCTGATCAAACGCAAGATTGCGATATACGTCGGGCCGAGGCAATAGGCTTGCGCACCCGGTCGACGGCCAGGCCCCGTCTGGCCGTCTCCGCCGCCGACCTCGGCTCAGCCGCCGCCCATCGCCCGCCAGGCAGGGTCCTGCATGCGCACGATCTCCACCGCGTGCCCGTCCGGATCGGCGGTGAAGAAGAAGGTGTTGTCGAAAGCCTCGGAATAGGCGGGCTCGCCGCGCACCGCCACGCCGCGCTCGACCAGGCGGCGGTGCATTCCCTCCACGTCGTCGACCACCAGCGCCAGCGTGATGCCGGCCGGGCTGGGCTCGCGCCCCGGCGCCACGATCACGCCGACGAAGCCGCTCGCCCCCGCCTGGAAAATGCGTAGTCCCGGGCGTTCCCAGACCACCGGCAGGCCGAGATCGTCCCGGTAGAATCCCGTGCTGCGCTCAAGGTCGCTGCCGGTGATGAAGGTGATGAACTGTGCTGGTGGCGGCGCCATCGCCCCTCCCCTCCCTTGTGACTAAGGCTCGTCGCCACCCAGTATGGCACGACGCGACCGACGGGAGGACTGCCCAAGAGGGAAGTGCGCGAAAAAACCCCCGGAACCGGGTTCCGGGGGTGTCATCTCTTGCGGCCGGCGCCGGCCGCAGGTGCGTGCGGTGCCGGTCCCGTCCCGGTCAGGTCGGATTCTCGACCCGGGTCGCGGTGCCGGAAACGCCGTCCAGCACCCAGTACTGCTGCTCGCCCTCGACCGTGACGACACCGACGAGGTACTGGTTACCCTGGCGCCGGACCGGGCCGTAGTCGGCGAAGCCCTGCTGCACGAAGGTGTTCAGCATGGTGGAGAGGCGCTGCTCCATGGCCACGCCCGCCGCGGGCGGCACGTTCGGCTGTTCGTGGAACTGCGCGCCCGGGAACACCGGGTCCACGGCGCGATCTGGTTCCATCGTGACGTTCTGGGCCATGGCGGGAGCGGCAAGCGAGCCGGTCAGCGCCGCGGCCATGATCGCCTTGGCGATGCGGTTCATGGCAACCTCCTTGGTAGCGCGAAGAATCTCCGCGGGTTCGGGGGAAAACGCGTCCGACGGCGATTGGTTCCCCGGCGCCATCGCCAAGTCGCCGGGACACCGGCTCCGCAATCCAGTAAATTATTGATTCTGAGCGTGTTTTATTGGACGAGCGTTGACTCGTGCAGGATTTTATGGTGCTGATCCAGTGAAGCGCCGGCCTCGGCAAGCAGACGCGCCGGATGCACCCAACCAAGAACTGCTACCTGGGAGGTTCATGACCATGCGATTCCTTCACACCCTGCCCGCCATCGCTGCCCTCGCCCTGGGCGCCGTCGCCCTGCCGGCATCGGCGCAGGACTTCATGCCCGAGCGGCCCGAATGCATCGCCCCGGCCGGCGCCGGCGGCGGCTGGGATTTCACCTGCCGCCAGGTCGGCCGCGTCCTGCAGGAGGAGGGCCTGATCCCCTCCACCATGCAGGTGGTCAACCTCGAGGGCGGTGGCGGCGGCGTCGCCTACGCGCAGGTGGTCAACGAGCGCAATGACGATAACGACCTGATCGTCGCCGCCTCGACCGCGACCGCCACCCGGCTCGCCCAGGGCGCCTTCCCGGGCAACACCATGGACCAGGTGCGCTGGCTCGGCTCCATCGGCGCCGATTACGGCGTCATCGGCGTGGCGGCGGATTCCGAGTTCCACAGCCTGCCCGAACTGATGGAGGCGATCCAGGCCGACCCCGAGAACATCAATATCGGCGGCGGCTCGGCCGTGGGCGGCTGGGATCACCTGAAGGTGCTGATCGCCGCCGACGCGGCGGGCATCGAGGATCTGCGCGGCGTCAAGTACATCGCCTTCTCCGGCGGTGGCGAGGCCATTACCCAGCTCCTGGCCGGCTCGCTGCAGGCCTATACCGGGGATCTGTCGGAGGCCATCGGCTTCGTTGAATCGGGCGATCTGCGGGTGCTCGCGGTCCTGTCGCCGGAGCGCCTGGGCGGCGAGTTCGCCGAGTTCCCGACCGCCATCGAGCAGGGCATCGACGCCGTCGGCGCCAACTGGCGCGGCTTCTACGCCCCCGGCGACATGAGCGACGAGGCCTATGAGTACTGGGTCGGCGTGCTCGACACGATGTATGCCAGCGATGCCTGGCAGACGGTGATGGAGAACAACGGCCTGGCGCCGCTCGACCTGCACGGTGAAGAGTTCGAGGCGTTCGTGGCGGAGTCGATCCAGGACGTCCAGGACCTCTCCCGCGAGATCGGCCTGATCGACTGATCGGGCGGATCCGGTGACACCCCGGCCGCCGCGTGCGGCCGGGGACTTGCCCAAATGTCAGCCAGCAGGGAGGCCGGTCGATGAGTGATCGCGTGCTCGGCGGGATCAGCCTCGCGCTCGCCCTGTTCTATATCTGGTCGGCGACGACGATCCGCGAGAGCTTCATCTCCGACGAGATCGGGCCGAAGACCTTCCCGATCATCGTCGGCGTCATCCTGGCGATCTGCTCGGTGTACTTCATCCTGAAGCCCGATCCGGAGCCGCGCTGGCCGAAATTCAATCGCCTCGCGGAGATCGGCTTCGCCGTCCTGGTGACCCTGCTTTACGCCAACCTGCTGCCCCGGCTGGGCTTCCTGATCGCCACCGCGCTGGCCTCGGGTTACCTGACCTGGCGGCTCGGCACCCGGCCCCTGATGTCGGTGGTCGTCGGAATCGCCACCTCGGTCGGCATCTATGTCGTCTTCCGTCTGATCCTCGGCCTGTCGCTGGCCAGCGGGATGCTCGGACTCTAGGGGAGGCCACGCGCCCATGGAAACCTTCGCCTCCCTCGCCGACGGCTTCGCCGTCGCGCTGACCTGGCAGAATCTGGGCCTCGCCCTGCTGGGCTGCCTGCTGGGCACCATCATGGGCGCCCTGCCGGGCCTCGGTCCCGCCAACGGCGTGGCCATCCTGATCCCGCTCGCCTTCACCCTTGGCCTCGACGCGGTGGCGGCGCTGATCCTGCTGACCTCGGTCTATTACGGGGCAATGTATGGTGGGCGCATCAGTTCGATCCTCCTCAACATACCCGGCGACGAACCGGCGATGATGACCTGTCTCGACGGCCATCCCATGGCCCAGCAGGGCCGGGCCGGCGAGGCGCTGGCGCTGTCCGGCGTCGCCTCCTTCGTCGGCGCCTTCTTCGCCACCTGGGGCCTGGTCTTCCTCGCACCCCAGCTGGTCTCCATCGCGCTGCTGTTCGGTCCGGCGGAATATTTCGCGCTCTTCACCCTGGCCTTCGCCACGCTGGGCGGCATGACCTCGAGCAACCAGGCGAAGTCCGCCTTCGCCGCCGCCTTCGGTCTGGCCATCGCCATGGTCGGCGTCGACACCCAGACCGGCGTGCTGCGCTTCACCTATGGCGAGCTGCACCTCTATGACGGCGTCGACTTCCTGGTCGCCATCGTCGGACTGTTCGCCCTTTCGGAGGTCTTCGTCTTTCTCGAGCGCCGGGAGAGCGACCCCGCCAAGCTGGCGGCCAGCAAGGTGAAGATCGGCCGCATCACGCCGTCTGCGAAGCTGCTGAAGGACTGCACACCCACCATGGCGCGGTCCACCGGTATCGGCTTCGTCGCCGGCGTGCTGCCGGGGGCGGGCGCCTCGCTCGGTTCCTTCCTGGCCTATTCGATGGAAAAGCGGCTGGTCGACCGCAAGGGCACCTTCGGCAAGGGCGACCCGCGCGGCGTCGCCGCGCCGGAAGCCGGCAACAACGCCGCGGCCGGCGGCGCGCTGGTGCCCATGCTGGCGCTGGGCGTGCCGGGCTCGGGCACGACGGCGGTGCTGCTGGCGGTGCTGCTCACGCTCAACATCACGCCCGGCCCGCTGCTCTTCACCCAGAACCCCGACGTCGTCTGGGGCCTGATCGCGGCGCTGTTCATCGGCAACTTCATGCTGCTGGCCCTCAACATCCCGATGGTCGGCCTGTTCACCCGGGTACTACTGATCCCGCCGCGCATCCTCATGCCGATCGTGGCGATGATCTCCTTCGTCGGCATCTACGGCCTCACCGGCTCGACCTTCGACCTGATGATGATGGTCGGCTTCGGCGTCATCGGCTGGGTCTTCCGAAAACTTGAGATCCCGCTGGTGCCGATCATCCTCGGCATCCTGCTGGGCAACGAGATGGAGGTGAACCTGCGCCGGGCGATGACGATCTCGAACGGCGACTGGCTGACCCTGATCGACTCCTGGCTCTCGGTCATCCTCTGGTCGATCGCCATCATCGGCTTCATCCTGCCGATCTTCCTCGGCAAGCGCCTGAAGCGGGGCATGAGGATCACCGCGGAGCAGGAAGAGCAGAAGGGCGTGCGGGACTAGATCGCCACCCATTGCGGGCTGTGGGATCCGATACGACCGGACTCGGTAGGGACTACCTCTGGTAAGGGGAACGCCCGTTTCCGCCACGCAGATGGGCGGCATCGTGATGGGTTCGTGTCGTGGCTCCGTGAGGAGAACGGGAGTTCGGCTATGCTCGAATTGATCTTCGGCTGGCGAAGGATGCTCCTTCCCTTGGTTTTCCTGGCAAGCCTGGGCCAGCTCACGCTCATCTTCGTTTCGCCGGCGCGGGCGATCGATGCCTGTTGCTGGGAAGATCAGTGTAGCGCCTTTCGCTGCGACCAATGCGTGGGTACCGGCGAAGGTGGGGTCTGCCCCGGCAGCATGATCACGGCGAACTGTCCGGACTCCAGCGGCGATAACTGCAGCCGCACGGACATGACGATCGTCCCGGGCTTCACCACGACGCCGCCGGCAGGACCGGAAAACCGGTTGACCATAACGCCGCCGGCAGCCCCGTCGCCCCAGTTAAGGCAGTGATCGCGTTAGGACCTGTGCACCGCTTGCCGCCCCGCCGCCCCGTGGGCCTGCTTGCGCCAGCATCGAACAGAGCGGAACGAGCCCTGCGATCTCCAGAAGCGCGATGGCTTCGAGGAACTGGCCCGTCATATCGTCCACGCCGCCATGGGCGAAGCAGTCATGCACCTTGTCGGCGAGATCGGTCAGTGACGCCGCCCCAGCGGTCAGCCCCGACGCACGGGGAAGCGGCACGAAACGGGTATTTCCGTCCACCAGTCTGACCGCGAATCCTGCCCGGGGGTCGCCCGGCTCGATGACATCGGCCAGGGTGATCCGCTCGGCGAGTGTTCGCACATGCCGGTCGGCGAGCCGGTCCGCCTGGAAGCTGTCGAGGTCGATACGACCGTTCACCATCGCGCTTGCCAGGGTGAAGGGAATGGAGAACTTGGCGTCGATGGCGGTTTCGGGCCGCTGCTTCTGCGCGATGGGGCGGAACAGCATGTCGTCGGGCGGTGCGACACGCGCGTCGATCCCGGCGATCGCCGACGGCGGCAGGCCTTCCGCGTGAAGCGACAATCCCGCCGCGATCGCCCCGTGCGTCCCGCGGCAGGACGGCCACCGCTTGATCACCACCTCGGTAGCGCGGAAGCGCGCCCCATAGTCATCCAACACCAGCCGGTCGGCCGTGCCCGGACCGCCGAGCATGTCCAGAAGGCCGCTCGCGCCGTCCAACGGTGCCGCCGCCCCTCGCATGCCGGCCTTGGCAAGGTCGACCGCCTCCACCGCTGCCCGCGCCGCGAAACCGTCGCGCACCGCGCGCAGCTGGCTCGAGGGATTGGCCATGAATCCGTCTGGCAGGGCGAAGAGGCAGGCGGTCAGGGAGAGGGCGTCGACGGTCCGCCCGGCATCGAGGCCAAGCACCTTGGCGGAGGCCAGCGCCGCGCCCATCGCGCCCAGCATGGGCGGCTGGTACCAGCCCCGGCCGCGGGCCCGGTCGCCGAGCGCCAGGCCGAGCCGGCAGGCGAGGTCCGCGCCCAGCGCCAGCGCCGTCAGCACCGTCTCCCCGTCCGCGCCCTCTCGCTCCGCCAGCGCCAGAACCGCCGGCACCACGGCGGCGTTGGGATGCACCAGGGCCGCGTCGTGGGTATCCTCGAAGTCGAGCGCGTGGGCCAGCGCGCCATTGGCCAGGGCCGCCTGGGCGGCGGGCAGCCGGTCCGCCCGGCCGATGACCGTCGCCTCCGGGGGTCCACCCGTCGCCGCCGCGTGATCGGCCAGCATTCCCGCCGCCGGCTCCAGCGCGACGGCGGCCAGCGAGACCGCCAGCGCGTCCGCCAGGCTGACCTTGGCCGCGGTCACCGCCGCGGGCGGCAGATCGCGGAAGCCAAGCGCCGTCGCCCGCTCGGCGAGATCGCGGGACAGGCTCATGCGCGCGGGACGGCGATCAGGCCATCGCCGTCGACGACGAAGTCGGTCGCCAGGTCCGCCTCGGCGCTGATCGCCGCCAGATAGGCGCGCACGCGCTCGAACCCCTCGCTCCTTGGCGGCTGGAACACCGGGTCGGCGTCACGGCCGATGAGGACCGGGATCAGCCGAAGATCGGCGACGCCGTCGCGGCCGAGACGGGCTTCCAGCGCCATGCTCATCGCCGATTCCGGCGGGAAGTTGTAGCGGCTGGTGAAATCCGGCACCCAGTCGGGGTTCAGCTTCTGGATCTCGCGGAATCCCTTGCTCCTGGCGTGCGCCTCGTCCATGCGCAGGTCGATGGCGAAATTGGCCAGGGAGTAGACGATGGTCCGGCCCCGGTAGACCTCCACGCCCTTCAGGATATGCGCGTGGTGGCCCAGCACCAGGTCTGCTCCGGCATCGATCGCCGCATGGGCGACCTCGCGCTGATAGTCGGAGATGGTGGCACGCACGAAGTGGATGCCGGCATGATGGGAGAGAATGACCAGATCCGCCGCCGCCTTCGCCGCCCGGATCGCCGCCAGCAGGTTGGCGAGGTCGTCGCGGAAGGCATAGGTGTGCACCCGCGCCGGCGTGCCCGGCTGGTCGTGCTCGATCTGCTCGTAGACCGTGTGCGCCCTGAGCGGCATGCAGCCCGCCCGCCGCTCGTCCGCCCAGTAATTCATCGGCAGGATCGAACTCGCCGCCACGAAGGCGACGCGGAGCCCGTTGCGCTCGACCACGCGCGGCCGGCTGGCCGCCGCGATGTCCGGTCCCGCGCCCACCGACAGCGCGCCTGCCCGCTCGAGATGGTGCAGCGTGTCGGCGAGACCGTCCGGCCCCCAGTCCAGGCAGTGGTTGCCGGCGAAGGAGACGACCTCCAGTCCGCTCTCGACCAGCGCGTCGGCGATGGCCGGGTCGCCGCGCATGGTATGCCTGGCCTGCGGCAGCCGCACCCCACCCGTCGTCAGGTTGACCTCGAGCTGGCAGAAGCCGAGATCGGCCGCGCGCAGCCGCTCGCGCACCCGGTCGAAGATGGTCGCGGGTTCGTCCCGGTCGGGGGCGATGTCGCCGACCGCGACGAAGGACAGGCTAGCGGCCATGGCCGTGCTCCGGGTCGAGAAGGTGGCAGGCGGCGGCGCCATCGGGCCCCGCCGGCAGCAGAGCCGGCCGCGCGGCGCGGCAGATGTCCATGGCGAGCGGGCAGCGCGGGTGGTAGGGGCAGCCGGACGGCGGGTCGAGCGGGCTCGGGATCTCGCCCCGGGGCGGCACCTCGGGCACCGGGGCGTCCGGATCGGTCGGCAGGGCGGCCGCCAGCAGCGCCTTGGTGTAGGGATGGCTGGGCCGCGCGCAGACCGTCGCCGCCGGCCCGCGCTCGACCACCCGGCCGAGATAGATCACCACCACCTCGTGGCACATGAAGCGCACCGTGGCGAGGTCGTGCGAGATGAACACGCAGCCGAGCCCGTAGGCGTCCTGCAGATCCTTCAGCAGGTTCAGGATCTGCGCCCGGATCGAGATGTCCTGGGAGGAGACGGGCTCGTCCAGCATCAGCAGTTCCGGCTTGGAGGCGATCGCCCGGGCGATGGCAATGCGCTGACGCTGGCCGCCGGAGAACTCGTTGGGGAAGCGCCTTGCGTCGGTGGCGTGCAGACCGACCGCCTCCAGCACCTCACCGACACGCGATCGCACCGCGCGCGCGTCCATGTCCGGCACGCCGCGCAGCGGCTCGGCGATGATGGCGCCGATACGCATGCGCGGGTCGAGCGAGGAGAACGGGTTCTGGAAGACCGGCTGCACGGCGCGACGGAAATCCGCCCGGTCGGCCGGGGAGAACGCCTCGACCGGCCGGCCGCGGAAGCGGATCTCGCCGGCCGTCGGCCGGTCGAGCATCAGCAGCATGCGGCCCAGCGTGGTCTTGCCGCAGCCCGACTCGCCCACCACCCCCAGCGTGCGGCCCGCATGCAGGTCGAGGTCGACATCGCTGACCGCCGCCAGCCGCTCGCGCCGGCGCCCGCGATTGACCGTGAAGACGCGGGTCAGGCCGCGCACCGACAGGATCGCCTCGCTCACGCCCGCCCCCGGGGAAACCAGCAGCGCACCTCGTGACCCTGCGCGACGGCGGAGATGCCGGGCTCCGTGCCGCATCGCACCTGCGCGTTCGGGCAGCGCGGATGGAAGCGGCACCCCTCGGGGCGGTTGGCGATGCCGGGCGGCGCCCCCGGAATGGTCGGCAGCCGGTCGGGCGTGCCCGCGACCGAGGGCACGCTGTCGAGCAGCGCCCTGGTGTACCAGTGCGCCGGGCGGTGGAAGATCTCGCGCACCGGGCCCTGCTCGACGATGCGGCCGGCATACATCACCGCCACCCGGTCGCACATCCGCGCCACCACGCCGAAATCGTGGGTGATGAACAGCATCGCCATGCCCAGCCGGCGTTGCAGATCGTGCAGCAGGTCGAGCACCTGGTACTGGATTGTGACGTCGAGCGAGGTGGTCGGTTCGTCGGCGATCAGCAGCTTCGGGGCACGGGCAAGCGCGATGGCGCCGACAACCCGCTGGCGCATGCCGCCGCTCATCTGGTGGGGATAGTGCCTGAGCCGGCTCGCCGCCGCCGGGATCCGCACCTCCTCCATGAGACGCCGGGCGCGCTCCTCCAGGCTGCCCTCGCCGGTGGCATGCCGGCGCAGCGCCTCCTTCAGCTGGCTGCCGATCGTGAAGACCGGGTTCAGGGAGGCCATCGGGTCCTGCAGGATCATCGAGATCTCCGACCCGCGCACGGCCGTGATGTCTCGGGCGGAGAGCGCGAGCAGGTCGCGGCCGCCATAGAGGATGCGCCCCGTCGTGCCGCGCGCCAGCCGGGGGGCGAGCAGGCGCATCACGGCCATTCCCAGTGTCGTCTTGCCCGAGCCCGACTCGCCGACCAGCCCCAGCGTCTCGCCCGCCATGATGTCGAGGCTGACGCCGTCGATCAGGCTGGGCGCGCCGGGACGTGGGCCGAGCCGGACCGTGAGGTCCTCGACCCGCAGCAGCGGCCCGGTTGCGCTGGCGGAGGGCGCCGGCACGCTCATTCCGCGTTGCGCCCCCGCAGCGCCGGGTTGATGCGATCGGTCAGCGCGTCGCCCAGCACGTTGATCGAGAGCACGGTCAACAGGATGGCGATGCCGGGAAACATGCACAGCCACCAGGCCGAGGTGATGTACGAACGGCCCTCCGACACCATCGAGCCCCAGGAGGGGTTCGGCGGCGGGACGCCGACGCCCAGGAAGCTGAGCGAGGCCTCCAGCACGATGACGATGCCGACCTGCAGCGTGGCCACGACGATCAGCGATGGCGCGATGTTGGGCAGGATGTGGCGGATGATGATGGCGAGGTCCGACAGACCGCTGGTGCGCGCCAGGTCGACATAGTCCTCGCCGCGGATCTTCATGGTCTCGCCGCGCGCCATGCGGGCGTATTGCGACCACAGGACCAGCGAGATCACCAGGACGATGTTGCCGAAGCTGGGGCCCGAGATGGCGCCGATCAGCAGCGCCAGCAGGATCACCGGGAAGGAGAGCGCGAGGTCGACGAGGCGCATCAGCACCCGGTCCGTCCAGCCGCCGAAATAGCCGGCGATGGTGCCGATCGTGGTGCCGATGGCCCCGGCGATGGCGATCACCAGCACGCAGACGGTCAGCGAGATGCGCGCCCCGGCGATGATGCGGCTGAGCACGTCGCGGCCCAGCCGGTCGGTGCCCAGGATGTGCGCCCAGGAGCCGCCCTCCTGCCAGACCGGCGGGTCGAGGCGGGCGCGCAGCGATCCCGCAAGCGGATCGTAGGGCGCGACCCAGGGGCCGAGGATCGCCACGGCGGCGAACAGCACCAGAAGCGCGACGGCGATGCGGACCGGCAGCGTGCCCATCTCAGCCCCGCCTGCGCATGCGCGGGTCGATGACGATGTAGAGGATGTCGACCGCCAGGTTGGCGAGGATGAACAGCGCGGTGAT
Organism: Azospirillaceae bacterium; assembly: GCA_040226215.1. Lineage (GTDB taxonomy): Bacteria > Pseudomonadota > Alphaproteobacteria > DSM-16000 > Inquilinaceae > JAVKFF01. The sequence continues at coordinate 8,636 of JAVKFF010000042.1, read as the reverse complement.
CAGCAGCACGACCGCCTGCACCACCGGGAAGTTGCGCGCCAGAATGGCCTCGAAGGCGAGCCGGCCGATGCCGGGCCAGGCGAACACCGTCTCGATCACCACCGCGCCGGTGATCATGATGGCGAAGAAGGTGCCCATGAAGGTGATCACCGGGATCAGGCTGTTGGCCAGCGCGTGCTTCCAGACCACCAGCCACTCCGGCAGGCCCTTGATGCGGGCGAGCTTGATGTACTCGCTGCCCAGCGACTCCAGCATGGCGGAGCGCACCAGCCGGGTGACCGCGGCCAGCGTGAACAGGCCCAGCGTGGCGGCCGGCAGCACGTAGTGGTACCAGGCGCCATGGCCCGATGTAGGCAGCCATTGCAGGCGTACCGCGAAGACGTACATCAGCACGATGCCGAGCCAGAAGGCCGGCACCGACTGGCCGACCAGCGCCACCAGCCTGGCGCCGAGGTCGAGCGCCGTGCCGCGCCGGACCGCGGCGAAGACGCCGAGCGCGATGCCGGAGACGAGCGTGAAGGCGAGCGCCACGCCGGCCAGGCTGAGCGAGGCCGGCAGGCGCTCCAACACCAGGCCGAGGGCCGGTTGATTGCCGGCCTCGACGGAGCGGCCGAAATCGCCCATGAGCGCGCCGGAAAGGAAGTGCCAGTACTGCACCGGCAGTGAGCGGTCGAGGCCGAGTTCGCGGATCAGCGCCGCGCGATCCTCCGCGGTCGCCCCGTCGGGCAGCAGCAGCGCCACCGGGTCTCCCGTCAGGCGGCTCAAGAGGAAGATGACCAGGCTCATCAGGATGAGCGTGATCGCCGCCTCGATCAGCCGTGCACCGATGACCCTGACCATGACCTCCGAACCGCGAGCGCGCGTCCATCCATTCTATCGGCGCCGGCGGCGCTGAGGGCGGGCGGCGACGGGCCGCGGGTCCGGCCGTCGCCGACCGGCTCCGCGGCCATTCGCCCCCGATACTACTCGGCGTGACGCACCTGGTCGAAGTTCCAGACATAGGCGATGTTGAGCGGCCACTCGCCGACATCCGGACCGACGCCATAGGGCTCGTTCGCCAGCGCGATGAACACGGCCGCCGCCTGGTCGCGCAGATACTGGCCGATGGCGGTCAGCTTCTGCTCGCGCGCCGCCAGGTCCTGCTCGTTGACGAAATCGTCGATCATGGCGTCGAGCTCGTCGCTGGCGAAGCTGGCGAACAGGCTGTCGGAGACGAAGCCGGCCTCCAGCCCGTTGGCCGCACTGGCGAAGGGGAAGCCGCGATGGCTCCAGACCACCTCGGTCGCCCTGCCCTCGGTCCAGTCGCTGCGCATGGCCGGCCAGTCCACCGGCTCGATCGTCGCGTTGATGCCCACATCCTGCCAGTAGAGCGCCACCGCCTCGGCCATCAGCGGCAGCTCCGCCCCCGGCGTCGTGGTGAAGGTCCTGAGCGTGATGTCGAAGCCGTCGGGATAGCCGGCCTCCGCCAGCAGTTCGCGCGCGCGATCCGGGTCGTAGGGATAGGGCTCGACCGACTCCCAGGCCCGGACCGGCGTGTCGCTGGCCGCCACCACCGCCTCGCCATGGAACAGTTCGTCGATGATGGTCTGCTTGTCGACCGCGTAGTTCATCGCCTGGCGCACCCGCTGGTCGGCCCAGGGCGCGTCCGGGTTGTGGCGGGCGGGGTCGTTCATCACCAGGCCGCCCAGGCGGATCACCGGCGACCAGGTCGCCTCGGCGGAGACGATGCGGATGCCCGCATCCTCCAGCGTCGGGAGCGAGTCGAAGCCGACCGGAGCGATGTCGGCCTCGCCGGTCTGCAGCATGGCGACGCGTGTCGCCTCCTCCGGCGCCAGGCGGAAGGTCACGGTCTCGAAGTCCGGGGTGACGCGCCAGTGGTCGGCGATATCGATGTCGTCGCGCAGCGTCATGGTAATGGACGAACCGGCCTCCTGGCTCTCAAGCACGTAGGGGCCGGTGCCGACAGGCGGCGCGGTCGCGGCCTGGTCGCCCAGGCTCTCCACATAGTCGCGGCTGACGATGCCGAGCTGCTGGGAGACGCCGAAATAGCCCTGCGCCAACTCGAAATCGGGGAAGTTCAGGTTGACCACCACGGTGCGCTCGTCCGGCGTCTCCACCGAGGCGATGGTGCGGCGCATGGTCGAGGCCGGACCGGCCCTGGAATCCTCGCCGATCAGGCGCTGGATGGAGTAGGCGACATCGGCCGACGTCATCACGCCATGGCCGCCGGTGAAGGGCACGCCCTCGCGCAAGTGGAAGGTCCAGACCGTGCCGTCCTCGCTCATCTCCCAGGACTCAGCCAGGCCCGGCAACGGCTCCCCGGTCTCCGGGTCGAGATAGACGAGGTATTCGTAGACCAGGTCGAGATAGGTCTTGCGCTGGCCGCTGCCGGCCCAGGGCACCATGGTCTCGTCGGAGAAGGTCGGCAAGGCGACGACCAGTTCTCCCTCCTGCGCCTGGGCCTGGCTGGCGGGCAGGGCGAGCGACAGGGCAAGTCCCGCCGCCGCGGCCATGGCGAGGCGCCGAACGGTCCCGATTGGCACGATCTTCATGAAGGTTTCCTCCTTGTTCAACAACCGGGTGCGACCCGGCTTTCGTTGCGGGAAGTCTGCGATATTGTCGACATTTATGTCAACAAATGCCTGTCCGGATGCCGCTTGAATTGACAGCGCACGCCGCCCGGCCCTAGATCGTCGGGCAGCCCCGCGACCCCCTGGCGACAGCCGATGCGCCCATGACCGCGAGAGAGCATTCGACAATGGTGGAACCGGTCGGACCGGATGACGCCCGCACCGCCCCGCCGGCCCGCACCGCCGAGGTCGCCGAGGGTGTCCGACAGCGCATCCAGCGCGGCGCCTACGCGCCCGGCCAGCGCCTGATCGAGGTCGACCTGGCGGACGAGTTCGCGGTCGGCCGCGGCCGCATCCGCGAGGTGTTCAAGACCCTGGTCGGCGAGGGCTATCTCGAATTCGTCGAGAACCGCGGCGTCTATGTCCGCCGCTTCAGCCGGGCGGAGATCCTGGAGATGGGCCGGGTGCGCGAGGTACTCGAGGGGCTGGCCGCCCGCATGGCGGCGGAGAAGGACAAGACGGCCGAGGAGCGCCGGCGTCTGGAAGCTCACCAGACGACCCTTGACCAGGCCGCGTCGCGCGCCGATATCGACGCCTACAACACCGAGAACTTCGCCTATCACCAGACGATCTGCGCGATCTCCGGCAACCGGCACGTGGCCGAATTCCTGATGCGCGTGCGCCTGCCGCTCTACCGGCTGCAGCTGCCCAGCAGCTTCTCCGCCGACTCGATGAGCCGCTCGAACCAGGACCACCGGGTGATCACCGCGGCCATTCTGTCGGGCAATCCGGACGCCGCGGAGGCCGCCATGCGCGCCCATATCAGGACCGGCAACGCCCATGTCGCCAGCCTGCCCGACCGCTATTTTCCCTGAGAGGCCGCCCGGGTATCCCCACCCTGGAGGAAGCGCACCGGCACGGTCAGCGGCCCGTATTCCGGCCAGGTCGTCATCGGGACCTCGCCGGTGATCTCGAAGCCGTCGGTGCGGGCGATCAGCTCCTCCAGCGTGATGCGCAGCATCAGCCGCGCCAGCGGCGCCCCGGCGCACTGGTGCGGGCCGCGGCCGAAGGCCATGTGCGGCTTGTCGCCCGGCCGGTCGAGGCGGAAACTGTCCGGTTCCTCGAAGGCGTCGGGATCCCGGTTGGCCGAGGTGAAGGCGAGCGCCACCGGCTCGTCCCGGCGGATCAGCCGGCCGCCGATCTCGATGTCGCGCTTGGGCGTCCGCGCGAAGCCGCGATAGGGCGTGTAGAGCCGCAACAGCTCCTCCAGCGCCGCCGGGATCAGCGACGGGTCGTCCTTCAGCATGCGGTGGTGTTCTGGGTGCCGGGCCAGGTGGATCACCATGGAGCCGGTGAAGGTGGTGGGCGCGATGATGCCGACCACCAGGAGTTGGCGTATGGTCCCCAGGATCAGTTCGTCTGGCAGGGGCTCGCCCTTGTGGCGGGCGGCCAGCAGCGCGCTGGTCGGGTCCTCGCCGGGGTCGAGCGGCGCCTGCTTGCGCATCTCGATGATGCCGCGCGCCACCTCGTAGAGGAACAGGCTGGTCTGCTGGACCTTGGCCATGTCCTTGTTCTGCAGGGCGCGGTTGTAGTCGGCGCCGATGTCGCGGATCTTCGCCGCCTCCTCCGGCGGGATGTGGAAGAACTCCGCCAGCACGAAGATCGGCAGCTTGTAGGAGAAGTCGAGGCAGATGTCCGCCTCGCCCTGCGCGATCACCGGCGCCAGCAGGTCGACGACCAGCCGGCGCACCACCGGTTCCCAGTAATCCATGCGCTCCTTGCGGAACAGCGGCGTGATCGCCCGGCGGTAGGGCGTGTGCTCCGGCGGGTCGAGGTGCAACGGCGGGCGCCGGCCGGAGGTGGCGACGCGCGGCACCACGTTCTGCACCGCGGTGGAGAACAGGTCCGCCTGGGACAGCGCCCGGGCCACGTCGGCATATCTGGTCAATACCCAGAAGCCCTCGAAATCCGTGCTGTGCGCCACCGGGCAGCGCTGCCGGAGGTCGGCGAACAGCTCGTGCACGGAATCGAATGTCTCCGGCACGTCGGCGTCGAATTCGTGCAGCGTCTTGGAATCGGGCATGGGTCATCCGTCGGCAAGATTGTCGACATTTATGTCGGCAAAATCGACAGGACGCAACCATCTCGACACCGACCCTCATGCGCTCACAGTCCCGGCAGCCACAGCACCAGGATCGGGAAGGCGAGCAGCAGGGCCACGTGGCAGAAATCGGCGATCACGAAGGGCAGCGTGCCACGAAAGATCTTGTTGAGCGGAATGTCGCGGGCGATGCCGGACAGCACGTAGACGTTCATGCCGACGGGCGGCGTGATCAGCGCGATCTCGGTCATGCGCACCACCAGCACGCCGAACAGCACGGCGTCGAAGCCGAGCTGGGTGACCAGCGGGAAGAACAGCGGCACGGTCAGCGTCATCATCGCCGAGGCGTCGAGCACCATGCCGAGCACGAAGTAGACGGCGAGGATCAGCAGCAGCACGGCGAAGGGCGGGAAGCCCGATTCGGTGACGAAGCCGACGATGTTGAGCGGGATCGTCGTCACCGTGACGAAGCTGTTGAACATGAAGGCGCCGAACAGGATGCCGAAGATCATGCCGGTGGTGCGCAGCGTGGCGTAGATCGCGTGCCTGGCCGCCGCCCAGGTCAGCCGCCGCCGCGCGGTGGCGATCACCACCGCCCCGAAGGCGCCGACCGCGCCCGCCTCCGTCGGCGTGAACCAGCCGAGCAGGATGCCGCCCATCACCAGCGCGAAGAGGAGGATGACCTCGCCGGTCTTGCCCAGGCTCGCCAGCTTCTCGCGCAGCGGATAGGCCGGGCCGCGCGGCCCCGCCGCCGGGTTCAGCCGGCAGACGATGGCGATGGTCACCATGTAGAACAACGCCAGCAGGATGCCGGGGACGATGCCGGCGGCGAACATGGCGCCGATCGAGGTCTCGGTCAGGATGCCGTAGATGATGAACATGCCCGAGGGCGGGATCAGGCTGCCGATGGTGCCGCCGGCCGCGACGCTGCCCGAGGCCAGCGAGACGTCGTAATTGTGCTTGCGCATCTCCGGCAGGGCGACCAGGCCCATGGTCGCCGTGGTCGCCAGGCTGGAGGCGCTGACCGCCGCGAAGCCCGAGGAGGCGCCGATCGTCGCCATGGCGAGCCCGCCGCGCTGACGGCCGAGCCAGCGGGCGGCGAAGTCGTAGAGGTCGCGGCCGATGCCGCTGGCGAACAGCACATGCGCCATGAACAGGAACAGCGGGATGGTGCCGATGGCATAGTTGGTCGACAGGTCGAAGGTGACGACCCCGACCTTGACCACGGCGGCGTTGAACGAGACCAGCGCCCAGAAGCCGAGGAAGCCCACCAGGCCCATGGCGAAACCGATGGGCATGCCCAGCACGATCAGGGCGAACATGACGCCGAGCCCGACGAACCCGACGAGGACCGGCGTCATTCGCTGAAATCCTCCCGCTCCGCCTGGGCGGCGACAGGCAGGCCGCGCAGCGCCCTCACGGCCTGGAACAGCAGCACCAGGCAGAACAGCGCGATCGCCGCCACCATCAGCCAGCGGAACGGCCAGACCGGGATGTCGAGAAGCATGGTCATCTCGCCCTCCGCCCCGCGCTGGATCGCCTCGCGCGCGCCGGCGAAGGCGACGAAGAACCAGAACACGGTGCCCAGCGCCATCATCGCCGCGTCGATCGGTCCGGCGAGGCGGGGGCCGAGACGTTCGATGAACAGCTCGACGCGGGTGTGGGCGCCGCGCCAGGCGGCGTAGGCGAGCGAGAAGCTGACCGACGGGATCAGCAGCAGCTCGGCCAGCACATAGGTGCCCGGAAAGGCGATGCCCATGAAGCGGAAGACGACCGTCACCACCGTCAGGACCATCAGGCCGACGATGCACAAGACGCCGATCAGCCCGCCGAACAGCGTGACCGACCGCAGGACCGTCTCGATCGCCTTCATCTGCCGGTCATCCGTCGCCGCGGCCGGGCCGGCGCCGGGAAGCTGGCCTCCCGGCGCCGACCGCGATCCGGCCTATTGCGGGTCGTGGGCCGCACGGATGCGCTCCAGCACCTCGCTGCCCGGCAGGCCCATGGCGTCGAGCTCCGTCGCCACAGTTTGCGCGTTCTCCACGAAGGCCTCGGCATACTCGGCCTGTACCTCGGGGGCGACCTCGTTGAACACCACGCCCTGCTCCTCGCCATAGGCGCGGCCGACCTCCTCGGCCTCCAGCGCGCGCTCCAGCGTCACCTCGCTGAACCAGCGGATATTGTCGTCGAAGACCTGCTGGATATCCGGCGGGAGGGACTCCCAGACCGCCTGGTTCATCGCCCGGGAGGGATAGGCGCCGCGGCTGTGCGGCAGCTCGGAGTAGTAGTCGATGACCTCCGCGAAGGAGAGCGAGCGCAGGGCCTCGTAGGGGGCGATCACGCCGTCGACCACGCCGCGCTGCAGGGCGGGATAGGTCTCGGTCATCGGCATGGTCACACCCTCCGCACCGAAGGCGGCGAGCGGCCCGACATAGTCGACCGCGGAGCGGATGCGCAGGCCCTGCAGATCGGCCAGGGTCTCCACCGGCCGCTCGCGCAGCTGCAGGTGCATCGGCGTGCCGACATTGAAGGCCAGCACGTGGACGCCGGCCAGCTCCTCCTCGAATTGCGGATAGTCCTCCCACAGGCCCATGTAGACGTCGAGCACCTGCTCCGGATCGGCGTAGCCGTAGAAGAAGGTCGGCGTCAGGCGCGTCATGTCGTAGCCCGAACGGGCGTAGATCGGCGTGATGTTGGCGATGTCGGCGACGCCGGCCGCCAGTTCGTCCACCCCCTCGCGGCTGGTGATCAGCGAACCGCCCCAATAGGGCGTGATGCTGACCCGGCCGTTTGTCTGCTCGTGGATGCGCTCGATCCAGGCGACGTCCGCCTGGCCGTAGGGATGGCTGGTGCTGTAGGGCGTCGCGTAGGACAGCTCGAACTCCTGGGCTGACGCCGGGCCGGCGGCGAGCGCCAGCGCGATCGCCGCCCCCGCCAGGGTGCTGGTGATGGTCTTCTTGGTCATGCTCTCCTCCCTTTCGATCTTGTCTGGTCCTGGTCGTCTGACGCCGGGGCGGGGCCGAAGGCGCCGCGGCGGGCAAGCTCGTCCACCGTGGTCTCCCCGTGGCCGATGGCGGCGAGAACCTCGTCGCGGTCATGTCCCGGGATCACGGCGAGCCGCCGGATCGCCGCCGGCGTGCGGGTCAGCCGCACCGGCGGGCCGATCTGCCGCACCGTGCCGCCCGAACCGTCAGGCACGGCCGGCGCCATGCCGCGCGCCGCGACATGGCGGTCGGACAGCGCCTCGGCGACGTCGTTGACCGGGGCGAACTGTGTGCCCGCCGCCTCGAGAACGGCAAGCCAGTCGGCCTGGCGCCTGGTCTCGAAGATCGCCGCCAGTTCCGCGCGGATCATCGGCCGGGCCGCCACGTCGTGCTGCAGGCCGGCGAAGTCGGGCCGGCCGACCGCGGCGCAGAAGGCCTGCCAGTAGCGCGGCTCCATGTCGGTGGTGCAGATGAACTTGCCGTCCGCCGTGCGCCACAGCCCCGTGTCGGCGCGCCGCTCGCCGCGCGGCGGGATGGTGGCGAGGTCGGGATGGCGGGACAGCACGTTGACCAGCAGCGACAGGGCGCAGTCGCTCATGGCGATGTCGACCTGCTGGCCCCGACCGTCCCTCGCCCGGGCGATCAGCGCCGCCAGGATGCCGAAGGCGGCATGGCTGCCGGTCACCACGTCGGCGACGGGAATGCCCGGGAAGCCCGGCGCCGCCGGGTCCTCGCCGCTGCGCGAGAGCACGCCCGCGATCGCCAGGGCGACCGGGTCGTGGCCCGGCTTGTCGCGATAGGGGCCGGTCTGACCGCACAGGGAGAGGCTGCAATAGACCAGACCGGCATGGCGCGCGGAGAGCGCCTGGTAGCCGAGCCCCAGACCGTCGAGCACGCCGGGCCGGTAGTCCTCGACCACCACGACGACGGAGGCGGCGGGCTCCACGTTCACCTCGCGGGCAGCGGCATTGCCGATGGCGG